>CAVPLC010000049.1:0-145662 GCA_963705835.1 uncultured Actinomycetes bacterium | reverse complement strand
TCCGCGCCCGGGGCACCGGGCCTGGGCATCCCGGAGCGGACCTGATGACCGCGCCCGCGCCAAAGGGCCGCGGGGCCCAGCGGCCCGGAGGCGCAAAACTACGCAGTGACGCCTGGTTCCGGGGGGACGACGAGGTCGCGCTGGCGCACCGGGTGGCGTTCGCCGCGGCCGGCCATCCGGTGACCGCCGAAGGCGGACCGGCCAGTCATTGGAATCGCGAACTCCGCTAGCGACCTGAACCCGTGCAACCTGCCGCTGCGCGACCTGGCAGTCTACGTGAAGGCCGGCATCGAGGAGGCGGAGGCATCGGCGGAGTTCGGTACGATTCCGCTCGGCGAGGACCTGATGAAGCCGAGCGCGATGCTCTATCGCAACCTGCTCGCCATCGAGATCGAGGAGATGGTGCGGAGCCAACCCGCTGGACGGGCTGGTCGCTGCTGGCCAACTGCGACAAGAGCGTCCCCGGCGCGCTCGATGGGCGCGATCAGCGCGAACATCCCCACCGTCCTCGTCACCGGCGGGGCCCGGCCGAGTCGCGCGATTCCGCGGACGGCCCGTCGGCACCGGCACGGCACTCTGGCAGATGTGGGACGAGCGCCGGGCCGGCCGGCTCGACGATGCGGGCTGGGCGGAGTTCGAGCGCTGTCTGAGCTGCGGCCTGGGCGCATGCAACACGATGGGCACCGCGTCCACCATGGCCATCATGGCCGAGACGCTGGGCCTGATGATCCCCGGCTCGGCCACCATCGTCGCAGCCGATTGCTCCGCAAGTTAAGTGATTGTTCTGCTAACGCCGGCATGAGGGTGCGGAAATCTCAATTCTTGCGATACGCTGCCGGGCGATGTCGACGCAAGATAGAAATGTCACCGGTGGTGCAAAGTAGAAATGACAACGCAGGTGGCAGCGAAGGCAACCAGAGCACAGAAGTTTGAGGCCTAGCCAGATGGGCTATAATCCTGGTGACCGATGAAGCGGAGGCGGGCTCTGCGGGGGAGCAACCCGTCGAGGAATAGCCGGGTCGGAGACTACTCCGCGCCTTGTCCGTTCCCAGTTACCTTGACGTCCAATCCAGCAAAAACGCAGTTCTACACAGCTGAAAAGCATAAAGAAGACCTTGGCATCCTAAGTAAACATTTTGAAGAAACTGGTATAGAGGAGACCGAAGGAATTGAGAGCCTCGACTTCAAGATCCAGAGTTTCTTCGTACCAACTCTGATATTACTGAGATATCCTTACTACAGTGGTAAGTAGGAGGGAGCGTCGCGGATTCGACGCTGAGAGTGGTAGAAGTGGGCCCAAGCTTGGTGAATCCGTCGCCAAACAGACCACGCAACGCGATAAAAGGTTGGAAAAGGCTTGAAACTCACAATATAGTAGAAGAGTTTTTTAATCTCAGGAACACTGAGAGGAACCATCATGGGCAAATGAGAATATGATGGCATTTGTGAGGATGAACTATCAGAAGAATAATTTTGTGCTATAATCTGTTCTTTATCCTCGTTCATCGGTGTTTCAAGTGTTTGACTAGACAATCGTAAAACAGCAAGAAAAGCCATGACAACCATACATAACGTGATATGGCGGTACCATCCCTGCCAGGATCGCACTTCATACTCGTCAAGCCCAACATCACTTTTGCCAATCTTCAAACACTCTTCTACCGTCCATCGATCACCAATAACTTCAACCATCTTTTGAAGTGTTGTGCCCACTGGAGCAAAGACCAGGATATAAGCAGTATCAGGAGCTTTCTCCCCAGTTTCCATGTTTTGTCGAATCACCAGATAGTTGCCCCATCCAGCAATTCCAGTACCTTTAAGAGGTACAACAGCCCAATTGTATAACCGCGGTCCTTTGCTTCCAGCACCTGCACTCAAGCATTGCCAGTCATTTGGTGCTAAAGACGCAGCAATTTCATCCACTCGCTGCGGCTTTTCTTCTCTCACTACCTTCTCTTGACATGTCACTGCTAATGCATGTGCCTTCCGTTGCTCTTCTAAAAATGCTCGAAGCTTCCTTGATCTTCCATAAACACTGTCTCCTACAAACCAACGTATTGGTATTTTTGCATCTAAAGCTCGCTTAATTAGCTGTATCGCAAGCTCCGGCTTTGTTGCAAATTTTACCTCTTCCGGAATGTTCGCCTCGTCACATCGCTTCCGATCCGATATCCAGCTCTTTGGAAGATATAATGCTCGATCGAGCAATGTATGTCCATAGATACTTGTATAGGACAAAAACACGCCAATTTGACTATTCTCAATACGTCCAGCTGCTCCACTGTATTGTCGTTGTACTCCGACAGACTTGTCCCCTTTCTTTATAAACCCCGTTTCGTCCAGTGCACCCACCCCATTTTCATCTCCTAGCTTCTCACGCACATACTCCAATAATATATCACGCATTTTGTCAGCATCCCATCTTGCTCGATTTAATAAATATTGGACACCATAGGGATTTTGTTCTCCCATTTCTTCTGCCAATTGCCAACTATTCTTTCGCTTGATTGGACTCAGTAATCCTTGAAAATAGGATTTCACTCGTTCTCTTGTCTCTGATCGCTCAAACAATGGTCCAATACGCTCACACACTTCCTCAAATAAGCCCTTCCAGATCTCTTCTGGACTGGATGGGACGACCAGTTGGCTCTCACTCTTCTTCATGGGGAGGCTCCTTCTACTTCCTTTGATGGGGTTTTTGTTCTCCTCTCATTGTACCACAATTACCACTGTAGGACTAGGTTCAACTAGCTTCGTAGGACCTGGAGCAGAGTTCAGCGTTGCAAAGTGTTCGAGGAGTAACCTATGGATGAAGATGTATCCGCCACCGACCTTTCGCAACAGAAGCTGTTCAGCAGCAGAGTTAAGAAAACATGTATAATGGCTGGAAATAGATCCGGTATATCTGAGAAGCAGCCGCAGGATACGGTGCTGAATATAGGCTGTACCTCCATTTGGTAGTCCGATCAGCAGTGCGCTAAGCAGTCCATAGCTTAGTCCATAGCGCAATGCATTTAGAGTGGTCCACCTCAGAAGGAGCATGAACAGCCAGAAGATGAGCCAGGCAAGCAACCAGAAGATCAGTCCAACAATTACGCTATTGCGTGCAAGAAGACGCCAATTCCTTGATTTGGTCTGACAAGAGTCTGCTCCTCCATTGTTCTACTTGCTAATCCCCCAGCGATTTCGCTGCATAGTCTAAAGATGAGTCCACCGAACAGTCCGTAGAGTAGCCCGTAAATAGTCCGTCAAGTAGTCCCTCAGATAGTCCAAAGAAATCCAGCGAACACGTTGCGCAGCATCAGCGCGAAGATGTCGGGATCGGCGCCGCCGCCGAGCCCGCCCATGGTGAAGGGCGTGGCGAGCATGTCGTCGAACGTCTTGATGGGCGAGGTGTGCCAGGTGAAGCAGACGCTGACGTCGGTCGAGATGCTGCCGATCCAGGCGAGCCTGGTGGCATCGAAGGGCGCGCCGGCGATCAGCGGCGCCACCGCCATGCTGCGCGAGAACGCGCCGATGACGGTGCCGTCGCGCGTGGCCGTCGGTACCACCGTCGCGGGGGCGAACGCGGCACCGAGCACTCCGCTGGTGGTTCCTGTCCCGGCGACCAGTTCCGCGAGCACCTGGTCCTTCGTGCCCAAGACGGCGACGCCGATCAAACACGTGGTGGTCATCTTCGACGAGAACTAGTCGTTCGACCACTACTTCGGGACCTACCCGTACGCGACCAACACCGACGGGAGCACGTTCCACGCCAAGCGCGGCACCCCGACGGTGAACGGGCTGTACACCAAGATCACGTCCAGCGGCCCGACCGGCCCGCTGCTGACCAAGAACCCCAACGGCATGGAGCCTCAGCGGCTCAGCCCGGCCGAGGCGCTGACCTGCGACCAGAACCACGGCTACACGCCGGAGCAGCAGGCCTTCGACAACGGGAAGATGGACCAGTTCATCACGTACACCCAGAGCGCCTCGAACTGCGCGGCCGGCACGATCGCCGGGTTATTCGCTACAGCGGGTGAGAGTGACCCGCAGAGAGCCGCGCAGGTCGCGGTACTCATCGAAGAGTTTGTCAGAAACGAGCGTTGGGATCAGAGCGAGGCAGCGGATCGAATTGCCCACGCTCTTTCCCTTGTGAAAATGCAGGTAACGTGGCATCCAGACATTTTTGAGAAGGCACGTTTGATCGGTTTGGACATAAACTCAGAGGCTGACTGGGGAAAACCAAAATATCGGGAGAGTAGAAATGAAAGCTGAATTTGGAACAGAAAATCTAAGCCCGGAAAAGCAGGAAGAAATTGGCCAGGCGATAGTCGCCCTCATCGAAGCAAAGGGAGTGCGTACATACCACGCTGCGATAGGAATTTTGCTGATTACTGTTACCGTCTTGATGAAACGGCTTCCGGCGTCCACCCCTAAAGAACAGATGAAAAAAGCAATGTTGAAATGGGCGGAGGGTATGTAAAACTGCCCGACGAGACGCTGGTCAACTGAGGGCGGAGCGCATGCGGTCGTTGCATTGGTGGTTGTTCATGGTGGCCGTCATCCCATGCACCGGTTTCCTTTTCTGAAAAGGGAGTGTCCGTTGTTGCGATTATCAATTATCGTGGTTCTTTCGTGCGTAATGGGATCGGCACCTTCGTTCTCACAGACATTCAATGATCTGCCATCGTTTTGCCAAGCCATGACAGAAGTCTCCACTCCTACGCTTTTAGCTCGGACGCAAGGAATACAACGATCACAAGCAGAGAGCTTGATGCAGGGTATGACTGACCCCGCTTCTATTCGCATGGTCAAAGAACTGATTGAGTTTGCATATTCGCATCGCGCCTCGACTAATCTTGACGTGTTGCGGACCGAACTTCTTAATCTGTGTCTAGCGAAACGTATTTTTGTTCAGTGACAGGAAAACACGCCACCGAGGTGTTTGAATGAATAAGAAAAAGTTTGAAAGCTGAATGCTTCGCAATCAGTGTCGTCGTTCTATGATAAATGCTCTGATACAAAGAAACGCGAAACCGGTCGCTCGCTATTTTCACGGAGGCAATCGTGGCCTGAATGTCGGCGATTATATCTTGCCGCCATCAGAGACCGGCCGTGAGTCGACATCCGATTTCGGCGCTCAAATTGTGCATCGGAAAGATCGTGTCTATGTCAGTACAAGGCAGAGTGATGCAGAGTTTTTTGCATCCGCAAGTCCATAATCCCGTTGTCTACGAGGTAGAGCCGGAAGGGGAGCTCGAGCCTGATCCTGACTGCATTTCCGGTGTTTCATTTGCCTGCCCCAAAGCGAAGATAATTTCCATTCACAAGATATCAGGCAAGACCATCAAGAAGCATCGCAAGGCGATGAGGCGTGCGTGAGGCAAAGTGCGCTCTCGTCGCACCCGCTATCGTGTCGATTTTCGAAACCCCAAACTTTTCGACCTTCGCAACCGAAATCGGCCCATTGCCGCCGAGGACGCATGGTACAGCGTGTCCGCAACTGGCCCATGACCGCCTCCCCGACCGCGGCTGGCCGGAGCCGCTCCCTGGGATGCGCCCGCCATCAAATGATACCCCATTTGCCGAGCACGCGAAAGGGAAGAACGACGCGGCCGACAGCGCCAGGTTGAGTGGCCCGGCGCTTTGGGACGGGGGCGCACCAGGCCCGGGCCGTTGCCGGGCTTCACGAAAGGTCAGGACGCGAATTGCCCGGAATGGCGCGCACCTGTAATGTGGCGCGGTCGGGCGACCCTGCCGCAGGGTCGGACGCCACGGTTGACGACTTTTGGCAATTCAAGTCCGCTGATGCAGTGTGTAAATTCCACAATCAAATCAACGAAGATAGCTGGAATTGAGGTCGAATTGACATGAGCAGGAAGCACCACGTCACGGTTACGGTGACGGCGACGAATATGAATATATCTGCAAAGCCGCAACAGACGCTCCTTGATGCGCTGCGCGACGAACTGATGTTGACCGGCACCAAGGACGGCTGCGCCACCGGGGATTGCGGCGCCTGCACCGTGATCGTCGACGGCACCATGATCTGCGCGTGCCTGATGCTCGCCGTGGAGGCGGATGGCAAATCGGTCGAAACCATTGAAGGGATGGCCAAGGGCGAGAAGCTGCATCCATTGCAGCGCATTTTCCTCGAACTCAACGGGCTGCAATGCGGCATCTGCACGCCGGGCATCCTGATCGCCGCCAAGGCGCTGCTCGGTCGCAATCCCGATCCGACCGAGACCGAGGTGCGCTTCTAAATACAGTTATACAAATGCGTATGATGTTTTTAAACATTATTGGTATATATCGATTCGTGTGTAAACTCCTTACGAAATTTAAAAGATAAATACATTTCCTAATTGCTATTTAATGATTGGAAATAAAGATATAGTTTCCAATATTGCATTAGAAAAGCAAAATTCTAGATGAAAAAACAAGAGATAAATACCAATTTCAAATTTAAAAAATAATTATAAGATAAAGAGATAACAATTATTTTATCAGTCCAAATATGACCACATCCAGTAATAGTTCATTCTTTCGGAAAGACTGCAAATCGATTCACGCTATAAATGAAAATTGATAACTATTTTATCAAAGCAATATTTGTACTTGTGGGTTTTTCAATAAAATCTAATCCATCTAGATAATTCGTTCCCATAAGGATGAGTACGTTACTGATTCCATCTGTTTTGCCTGTCTTATCATTGTTGAATAGCTCAACGAGAAAATCCAGATAACATATTGTTTTGTTATTTGAATGTGCTCTATAAAATTTACTTTTTTGTATTTACTGTCTAGAATCGTTCTTTGTTCTTCTAACAACATGCTAAAATCTTTAAGGTAATTTTTTTAATTCAAATATAATTAATAACCTAATTCACACAGAGCATTTTCTTGCTGAATCATTCGAAATTTATGAGAAAAACAAAATATACTAATTCGTCCAATCATAGAGTTAACTAAACAAGTTAATTATAATGTAACAAAAACAAAGCAGAGAAGGAATGGATAGTTACACCAATATTCAAAATTTGTTGTAAAATTAATGTTTGATATCGCTGAAATAAGAATACCAGCCATTTGGACATTCACTGGTTGTTCAAAATATATTGAAATATGTCAATCATATTAGATTTTTTGTCGTCAAATTCCATCTATCGTGATCACCGCATGAAGTCTACCAAAGAAAAATTAAAGTCGCTCTAAATCTAATGGACGACAGTGATGACTGGTGTTAAAAGACATCGACCCGTATTTTATTATTTTTCTCTGTTGACATTTTTATTAAAAAAGCGAGTGTTTCTTGAAAACAATAAAGTGTTTTAATTATATAATTCTGCCCATGTAAGCTTGTTGAATGAAAGGAAGCCTTTTATCCAGGGAAAAATAATCCAATAAAGAAGCATACATTCACGTAAATTGTGTTATTATTCAAGAAATAAGCACAAAATGCAGCGTTCTGAGATTTCGACCACTACTGATCAACCTCGTGGAGAGCGTCCAAAAAAAAACAAACGTAAATCGAACAAAAACAAGAACGATAATAAGACCAAATCTCAAAACACATTGGTTTGTCTACTATTTTTTTCATGAAAGGAATTTTCTCTCTCTCTCTATTTTGTTTTTCTACTTATTTCATAGTCTAATGATAGTCACAATATTCGCATCTCATCGGTAAGTTTATTTGCTTGTTCAATAATGGAGAGATGAAATTCGAGAGATTCTGTTATAAACTCTTTCAGTCATCGCCAAGAGGCAAATCTATTCGGAACAGTATCGTATCTCCAGAAACAGAACAACCAACAACGAACGCCAATCGAATTGTTAAACGAAATAATAAATTTCACAGGTAAGTGTAACCACTACTTATGTACAGAAAATAAGAATTCAACTTGCATAAGAATCGTCATTTTATTCATCTAAATAAAAACAGATGATAATTGTGTAAATGATTGTATAGAAAATCTTTTCATCCTTTTCAATCAAAACATAATGCAATGATTTGTTTTTTTTAACTTGATAATCATTCAATTCAGAAAACGTTCAATTCGTCGACTCTGTTTATTGGTATGTGTAGCTACTATTGTAGCTTTAGTTCTAGCTGCCGTTGCTGCTGTTGCCATTCTTGCAACAAAATGTATCTATCTTTCTTTTTATTTTCATTTATCTTTTACCATAACATGTCTATACTAAATAGCAAAAGACAGTCTATCGCCTTCAACAACAACTACAAGTACAACAGCGGACAGTACGTTTACTTTTATTTTTTTATTAAAAAACATTAAATATAAAAGATCACAACTACTTTTATGTAACCAAAAATAGTCGAAAAAGATAATATTGCTCGAAACCTTAAGTCATGTTTTGTTTAACTAATACGAATACAATATAGTCAAAATGAGAGAATGTACATCGAACTGAAGCATTATAATGGAAGAAAACAGTATAGATTTCATTTGCATTGAAATAAAGAACAAATAATCATGTCCTTTACCTTTGTTCGTCTATTTTTACAAAATAATTTATTATAGCTACCCCTGCAACAACAACTACTACTTCTACTACTTCGACAAGCAAAAGTATATATTCCTATTATTTTAAAATCATGAAAAGATAATTAACCAATATTTCTCTAGCTTCTCAACAACAACCAGTAGTTCAACAAGCAGTAGTTCCAGTACGACAACAACTTCCACAACTTTGACTTCAACATCGTCATCAACGTCAAAATCGTCTACAACAATAACAACTAGTAGTTCAACAAGCACCAGTTCCAGTACGACGACAACCTCCACAACTTCGACTTCATCAACATCGTCTACAACAACAACAACTCCCACAACATCGACCTCCTCTACAACATCATCAAGTTCCACGTCTTCACCATCATCAACTTCCAGTTCATCGTCAACTTCTTCTTCGTCTACAACATCATCAATTTCCAGTTCATCGTCAACTTCTTCTTCGTCTACAACATCATCAACTTCCACAACCAGTAGTTCGACAAGCACCAGTTCTAGTACGACAACAATTTCCACAGCATCGACCTCATCTACAACATCATCAACTTCCACAATCAGTAGTTCGACAAGCACCAGTTCTAGTACGACAACAACTTCCACAACATCGACCTCATCTACAACATCATCAACTTCCAGTTCATCGTCAACTTCTTCTTCGTCTACAACATCATCAAGTTCCACGTCTTCATCAACCTCAACATCGTCAACTTCGAGTTCAACATCAACTTCAACTTCTTCTTCGTCATCTACTTCCACGTCGGATACAACTTCAACATCCTCATCCATAAGTAAATTTACAACTAGCCATTTCTAACTGTTGTTTCATTAATAATATAGGTAGTAGCACATCAACTTCTAGTACAAGTATGAGGAATCTATATTAAAATCGATAATTGATCATCACTCATTTATGTTTAGGCTCATCGACAACAAGTACACCAGCAACCGCAAGTATGTTATCCCTAAAAACTTTTTACCTGTCCATTTTCATAAAAAAGTATAAAATTTGAAAACGATGTAAATGTTCTTAAATTATTTTTAAACTAAACACTGAAATTTTTTATCCTATTGTTTATAGCAACAACAAGTATAACGACCACATGTAAGTTAAGTTTTTTAGTGTTTGTTTGATATATATATATATATAAACATGCTTTATAGCATATTCTTGCAGTGCATCGCCATCTTCGCTCTTCGGCGTCACCACCGCTCCGGCGCCTTCCTGATTCTTCGCTGGTGCCGCCGCAGCCTTCACTGCCGATTCACCGGCTTCTTCCACGTCCGTGGCAAAGCGTTCCTTAAACGCTTCGACGGCTTTCTTGATCTCGCTTTTGATGTTATCGTCCAGCGCTTTTTTTTCCGCGATGGACTTCAGATGCCCGGATAGTTGGTCTCCACAAACACGAGGAATTCGCGCTCGAAGCGACGCACCGAAGGAACCGGAATGCTGTCCAGCGCTCCGCTGCTAGCCACGAACAAACTAAGCACCTGTTTTTCAACTGTAAAAGGCGCGTACTGATCCTGTTTCAAAATTTCCGTGAGGCGTTGGCCGCGGCCGAGTTGCGCCTGCGTGGCTTTATCGAGCTGGTCAGCGCCAAACTGCGCAAACGCCGCCAGATCGCGATATTGCGCCATGTCTAAACGAAGCGAGCCCGCCACCTGACGCATGGCTTTGATCTGCGCGTTCCCGCCCACGCGGCTGACGGAAATTCCCACGTTAATTGCCGGGCGGATGCCCGCGTTGAAAAGGTCGGCTTCCAGATATATCTGCCCATCGGTAATGGAGATGACGTTTGTCGGAATATACGCAGAAACGTCTCCGGCCTGCGTTTCGATTACCGGCAAAGAAGTTAGCGAGCCCGCGCCAAGTTTATCGTTGAGCTTGGCAGCCCGTTCCAGCAAACGGGAATGCAAGTAAAAAACGTCGCCGGGGAAAGCTTCGCGGCCCGGCGGGCGGCGCAACAGCAAGAAATTTCACGATAAGCCTGCGCGTGCTTCGAAAGATCGTCGTAAAAAGTTACCGCGTGTCGCTTGGTGTCGCGAAAAAATTCCCCCATAGCACAAGCCGCATACGGTGCGATGTATTGCAGCGAAGCAGGCTCTGATGCCGTGGAGGCCACCACGATGGTGTAGTCCATCGCACCCGCGTCCGTTAGCGTCTTCACCACTTGCGCGATCGTCGAGCGCTTCTGCCCAATGCCGCAGTAAATACAAATTACGTCGCCGCCCTTTTGATTGATGATGGTGTCCAGAATCACCGCGGTCTTGCCGGTCTGCCGATCGCCGATTATCAATTCGCGCTGGCCGCGGCCAATAGGAATCATCGCATCGATAGCTTTGATACCCGTCTGCAGCGGTTCACGAACCGGCTGCCGGTCCAACACGCCCGGCGCTATGCGCTCCAGGGGGTTGCGCTGTTTTGCTTCGATAGGACCCTTACCATCCAGGGGTTCGCCAATCGGATTGACCACCCGGCCAATCATCGCTTCGCCCACCGGCACGGACATAATCGTATTCGTGCGTTTGACGACATCGCCTTCCTTCAACTCGCTCGATTCGCCCAGCAACACCACGCCGACTTCCTCTTCTTCAAGGTTCAGCGCAATGCCGAAAATGTTTTTTGGAAAAGCGAGCATCTCGCCGGCCATTGCTTTTTCTAGGCCATGAACGCGCGCAATTCCGTCGCCCACGCTGATTATCGATCCGACTTCATCTACGGAAACGGTTTGCTCGTAATTTTCGATCTGGTCGCGCAGAATCTTGCTGATTTCATCGGCGTTAATTTTGGCCATTCTCGCTCCTGATCTCTTTTGAATCGTCTAGATTCAAGTCTTCGCTTTAGGTTCCTGATACTTATTTAGTGCGAAGCCAACTGCGTGTTACCAACCATTCCGCCAAAAGCCCAGCCACCAAGTCAGTCTCCAACTATTCTTCCGAAAGTCGCGCGCGCATTTCCGCCAAACGGCTTCGTAGAGAACCGTCGTAGATAGTATCGCCAACACGCGCTATAGCCCCGCCAAGAAGTGCAGAGTCAAGTGAATATTTCGGCTCGATCCTTTTACCGGTCAAGCGACCGAGTGTTTTGGCCAGCTCCGTTTTTTGCGCAGCCGACAATTCCACGGCGGAAGAGATTTCCGCCTCCGCAATCCCTTGGCGCTGCCGAACCACATCCTGCACCGCGGCAATAATCTCCGGCAACATGTGAGCGCGGTGATGGTCGACAATCACGAAAAGAAAATTGCGAATGATCCTGCCCGCACCCTGCTTCGCGACGATTTTTTCGATCACCCGATGTTTGATCTGCGTGTCAACTGCCGGACTGCCCAGAAAATTGCGCAATTCCGCGGACCCCGCGAATGCCTCGCCAAAATCTGCAAGCTGCCTCACCGCAGTCTGCGGCGCGCCCTGCGCGATGGCGATGTCCGCGAAGGCGTTGGCATACTGCACGCTCACTGACTTCAATTGGGCCGCCCCTCAAGAGTTTTAACGAAATTATTGATCAGCTGCTCCTGAGCCGCCGGAGTTAGCTGCTTCTGCAGCAGCGATTCCGCGCCACTTACAGCCAGGCTCGCCGCAAAAGCCTTCAGTTCAAGCCGCGCGGCACGTTCCGCAGCAGCCACTTCCGCTTTTCCGGCGTCGGCAATTTTTTGCTCGTCCGTTACCGTGAGATTGCGTATGCGCTCGGCTTCCGCGGTGGATTCGCGTTGCGCGGAAGCGCGCAAATCGGCAACCTCTTTCTCCAGATTTTGCAACTTCGTTTCCGCATCGCCAAGCTGCAGTTCAGCCTGCTTTTTCGCTTCGGTGCTCTTCTGAATGTTCGAGCTGATGGCATCCGCCCGGCGGCCGAAAAATCCCGGGCCCTTTTTGAGACTCAGCCACACGATCACCCCGGCAACCAGCGCGAAGTTAATCCATTTAAACAGGTTTTCTGCGGATTGTTGCGACGCGGGGCCACCCTCCTCCGCGTGCGCACTTAGCACCACAAAAAGCCCTGAGAACAGCACGGAGGCGACAACTTTGCCGTATCGCTTTGCCGTTTGCGCTAACTTTGCGCTCATCGCGATTCCCTCGGTGGAGCTGCCGGCGGCCGAGTCAATTGCAACACACGCCGGGCTGCCAGCGCCGCAAACGGGGTAATATTTGATTCAATTTCGCGGTGGGCGGCAAGAAGTTCCGCCGCGATTCGCTCCCTGGCCGCGCTAACCATGATGGCGGTCGTCGCTCGGGCTTCCTTAAGCCGCGCGCCGCGCTCATCGGCGCGCCCATGCTGACCTGGCACCCGGGCTTGTGCGACCTGCTCGCCGGACGCGGGTTCTTCGTGATCCGGTACGACAACCGCGACGTCGGGCGTTCCACGCACCTGCGTGACGCGCCGCAGCCCGACATGAGGGCCGCCCTCACGCGCGGTGACGTCTCGTCCGCCGCCTACACCCTCGACGATATGGCCGAGGACGGATTCGGCCTGCTCGACGCGCTGGGCCTAACCGCCGCGCACGTCCTCGGAGCATCGCTGGGCGGGATGATCGCGCAGACGATGGCGGCGCGTCATCCCGAGCGGGTGCTCAGCCTCACCTCGATCATGTCGACTCCGTCGCCCGCGCTGACGAACACCACGCCGGAGGCCGGGGCGGTGCTCACACGGCCGCCCGCGACCAGCCGGGAGGCCGCGATCGCGCAGGCGGTCGAGGTCGCCCGCATCATCGGCTCGCCCGGGTATCCGCCGGATGACGCTTGGCGCGCCGAGCTCGCGGGGCTGATCTGGGATCAGGGCATCGACCCGCCGGGCGTGATGCGGCAGTGGATGGCGATCCAGGCCTCGGGCGACCGGACCGAGGCCGTGCGCGGCATCCGGGTCCCGACGCTGGTCGTCCACGGTGACAGCGACCCGCTCATCAACGTCGCGGCGGGCAGGCGCACTGCCGAGCTGATCAAGGACGCCGAGTTGATGGTGGTGCCCGGGATGGGTCACGACCTGCCCCGGCCCGTGTGGCCCGCCCTGGCGGACGCCGTCTGCGCCCTGGCCGCGAAAGCCGACTAAGCGTGCTGCGACCGGACGATGACGCGGTCAGCGACGCGGCTCGGCGGCTGCTCGCCGCCGAGCGCGCTCGTGAGCCGATCCGCCAGCTATCCCTGCAGTACCCGGACATGACGGTCGAGGACGCCTACCGCGTGCAGCGCGCGCTGGTGGCGCTCAAGATCGCCGAGGGCCGCACGGTCAAGGCCCGCAAGATCGGCCTCACCTCGCGCGCGATGCAGCTGGCGACCTCGATCAGCGAGCCGGATTACGGCGTGATCTTCGACGACATGTTCTTCGACGACGGCGGGACCGTGCCCGCCGACCGGTTCATCCGCCCGCGCGTGGAGGTCGAGCTCGCGTTCGTCCTCGGCCAGCCGCTGAAAGGACCCGGGGTGACCGCGCTCGACGTCCTCGACGCCACCCGCTGGGTCACGCCCGCGCTGGAGATCCTGGACGCGCGGGTGCAGATGAGCGATCCGCAGACCGGCCACCTGCGCACCATCGTGGACACGATCTCGGACAACGCGGCCGACGCCGGGATCGTCACCGGCGGGCGGGCCGTCCGTCCCGACGCCTGCGACCTGCGCCGGGTCGCCGCCCTGCTGTACGTCAACGAGGCGATCGAGGAGACCGGCGTGGCAGCAGGCGTGCTCGGCCATCCCGCCAATGGCGTCGCCTGGCTGGCGAACAGGCTCGCACCGTACGGCGAGTTCCTGCCCGCCGGGCAGGTGATCCTCTCCGGGTCGTTCACCCGGGCGGTCTTCGTCCAGGCCGGAGACGTGGTGCACGCGGACTTCGGCGACCTCGGGGCGGTGACGTGCCGGTTCCGCTGAGCGCGCAGGAGCTCCCGCTCACCGGCATCACGGTGGTCTCGGCCGAGCAGGCGGTCGCCGCGCCGTTCGCCACCCGCCAGCTCGCCGACCTGGGCGCCCGGGTGATCAAGGTCGAGCGCCCGGGCACGGGCGACTTCGCCAGGGGCTACGACACCACCGTCAAGGGCCTGGCCAGCTACTTCGTCTGGCTCAACCGCGGCAAGGAGTCGCTGACCCTGGATCTGGCCAGTGCCGAGGGACGGGCCATCGTGACCCGGCTCATCGATCGCGCGGACGTGTTCGTGCAGAACCTGGCCCCGGGCTCGGCCGCCCGGATGGGCCTGTCGGCCCCGGCCTTGCGGGCTCGCGACCAGCGGCTCATCGTGTGTGACATCTCCGGGTACGCGCCGGACGGGCCGCTGGGCGGTCGCCGGGCCTACGACCTGCTGATCCAGTGCGAGACCGGGCTGGTGTCCGTGACCGGCGGCCCGGATGCCCCGGCCAAGGCGGGCATCTCGGTCGCCGACATCGCCGGCGGCATGTACGCGTTCAGCTCGGTCCTGGCCGCCCTGTACGCGCGAGAGCGCACCGGCGTCGGCGCCGCGCTGCAGGTGTCGCTGTTCGAGGCGCTGACCGAGTGGATGTCCCAGCCCATGTACTACGCCATGTACACCGGTACTCCCCCGGCCCGGACCGGCACCAGCCACGCGACCATCGCGCCGTACGGGGCCTTCGGCACCGGCGGGGGCGGCTCGATCTACCTGGCGGTGCAGAACGACCGCGAATGGCACCGTCTCTGCGAGCAGGCACTCGACCGGCCGGATCTAGCCGGCGATCCCCGGTTCGCGACCAACCCGGCCCGCGTGGCCGCGCGGGCCGAACTGCAGCGCGAGATCGAGGCGGCGCTGAGCGCGCACCCGCCCGAGGAGGTGCTGGCGCGCCTGGATGCCGCGCAGATCGCGAACGCCCGGCTCAACACGGTCCGCGACCTGCTGGCCCACCCGCAGCTCGCGCATTCCTGGGCCGAGGTGGACTCGCCCGCGGGTCCGGTCCGCGCCCTGCCCTCGCCGGTCAGCGCGGGCGGCGCGGCACCCGCCCTGGGCCCGATCCCGGCGGCCGGCCAGCATACCGCCGCCATCCTGGCCGAGCTCGGATTCACCGACCCCGAGATCGCCGCGCTTCGCGACGCCGGGGCGGTCTGACCAGCGGTACGCGTCGCGGGCGATGCTCGCATGCTTACCCTTGGGTAGGCTGCTCCAGCCCTTCGGCGGATCCGTTCTCACCATCTAGTGAATCGCCGCTAATCAGGCCGGCAAAGGCGATCGTGTGCGCTTGTGTTTCTATTTCCTGCGCATCCGGTAGATGCGCCCCGGCCGCAAGGATGCCGAGGTCTTCTAGCCGGCGCATCTGCGGAAGCACACTGTTTTCGAGGGACCCGACCATGGCGTTGTACGTCTTGACCGCCGTGTTCAGGGAGCGACCCGTCTTGTGCAAATGCTGCATCAAGATCCCGAAACGCCGGTGGAGTTCGGCTGCGGTATCTCCTATCTGCTGGGCATGGCCGACGCGGGCATCTTGCTGCCAGCCGAACGCGACTCCCCACAATATGGCGACGAGCGTCATCGGCGTGGCAATGAGGATTCGCTGCCGGATCGCGTCGTAGAACAGCTCGGGACGCTCTTTGCACGCCGCTGACAGAAGGTCATCTGCTGGCACGAAGCACACCGTGAAATTGATGGCGCCCTGAATCTTGGACGGGTAGTCTCGCTTGGCCAGCGCGCTGACGTGCCCGGCGACGGCTCGGGCGTGGGCGGTGAGGGCTCGGCGCCGCTCCTGTTCAGCCTCCGCGGCGGCCGCGCGCTGGAAGTCATCGAGCGGGAACTTGGCATCAATGACAAGCTTGCCCCGGCCCGGCAGAGTAACCACCACGTCCGGACGGCTGCCGTCAACGGCTACCTGCAGTTCAAAGTCCCGGTGCCGATCCATTCCAGTCGCCTCAAGGAGGTTCTCCAGTACCAATTCGCCCGCCCTGCCACGCTGGCCGGCATTGGCGAAAATCCCCCCGATGCGTTGCACCTGCACCAGCGCTTCATCAAGCCTGGCCTTGATCTCACCTTGCGACTGCATGACCGCAGGATTTCCCTGGCCCTGGCCGCGAGTGACCAGCCATACGACGAATGCGCCGGCAAGAACTCCGACCACGAGCGCGATGATTACCGACGACATGGCACGCTCACTTTCTACCGCGCCGCCGCCTATCGCAGGCCGGCTCTTCGGCTATATTAACGACGAGCACTGACATTTTCGGTGTCGTGAGGACTGGGGTGCGCGGCCGCGCAGTGATACCAGGCGCGCGTGAGGATAACCAGCCCAGATGCGGGATCCTGCACAGGCGTCGCGGACCCGCTCAACCTGAGGGGCCGCCCCGGCGTTAGGTGTGTAGGAGGGCATGGCGGGCGCGGGAGGCGAGCGTGTCGTTCGAGGAGTTCGTCCAGGGCTCTTCGCCACGCTTGTTCCGGACCGCGCTGCTGCTGACCGGGAACGACCGGGCGGCGGCCGAGGATCTGCTCCAGGCCGCGCTGGAACGGGCCTATCGGCACTGGGCCCGGATCTGCCGGTCGGAGGAGCCCGAACGATACGTCCGGCGGATCCTGGCGAACGCGTCCCATGACCGATGGCGCCAGGCCGCGCGCCGCCGAGAACGCTCGATGCACGCTGGTGACGCCGTGGCCGTGACCGATGATCACGCGGGAGCCGTGGCGGACCGTGACCTCCTCATGCGCGCCCTGGCCGGGTTGCCGAAGCGGCAGCGCACCGTGCTCGTGCTCCGTTACTACAGCGACCTGCCGGAGCTGGAGATCGCCGACGTCCTCGGGTGCAGCGTGGGGACCGTCAAGAGCCAGGCCTCGCGGGGCCTGGCCCGGCTGCGAGCCGTGGTCGAGCGCGGCACCGAGGCCGAACGCACGTGGAGGCATTGACTGACATGACCGACTTCGAGAACCGGCTGCGGGCGGCGATGCAGTCTTCGGTGGCCGCCGAGCACCCGCCCGCGAACCTCCTCGCACAGGTCCGGCGCCGGCACCGGCGGCACCTGGCCCGGCTGGGCGCCATCGGGATCGCCGTCGTGGTCGCCGCCGCCCTCGCGGTTTCGCCGGCCAGATCCGCCCTGCTGAGGGACGTGACCACCCGCCCCGAGGCGCCGGCACCGGCCACCATGCCGCGCGGACAGGCATACGGTTGCGATTCGCAGACTTACGGGGCCCTGCAATCGGACTGGCGCCGCTTCGCCGTCGACGCCGGGCCGCTTTGGATCATCAACCGTGGCATCGGGCCCGACTTCAACTTCCATAACCCGGACGGCACGCTGAAGGCGGTCCCGCTCATCCTGCTGCTGCAGGACAACGTGACCGTATCGGTCGAGCCCACCTCGGCGGGACAGCCGTACTTCCGGTTCCTCCCCGGCTTCAACGCCACGGACGAATACACGCTGAGCGACGGCCTGCCCAGCGCGACCCTCACCGCCTGCTCCGCCCAGGCCGCCCTGTTCGGCGAGGGCCTCACCGAGTACTACCTCGGCGTCATCGTCGCGGGACCACGCTGCATCACGCTCGACGTCCAGACGTCAGCCAGCCAGCCGCCCCACCGCGCCACCCTCCAGTTCGGAAGGTGCACTACCGGCAACTAACCACCTCCGGACGTGCACCCATCCGCAGACGGACCGGGACCGAATCCATTACCGGAGACCCTGATGACAGAGTGCTGCCGTCTGGCCGCAGAGGAGGAACGCAGATGATTGGTGACCTGTTCGACAGTCCCTGGAAGATCTTGATCGTCGCCGTCGTGCTTATTGTGCTATTCGGGTCGAAGAAGCTGCCGCACGCGGCGCGCTCGCTGGGCCAGTCGATGCGCATCCTGAAGCGGGAAGTGCAGGGCCTGCACGAGGACGAGCCGACCACGATCGAGGCGGGGACCGAGCGCACTCAGCAGACCAGCTAGACGCGCCTCGGTAGCGGTCATGGTCAGACTTCCCGGCACGATCGCGGGGGCGCGGATCGTCGGCGAGCGGTTCGTCGATTCCCAGCGGCAGCACAATCCTGAGGGCCGGATGCCGCTCATGGATCACCTGCGGGAGCTGCGCAACCGGGTGGTCAAGATGGCCCTGGCGCTGGCCGCCGGGATGGTCGTCGGGTTCGTCTGGTTCAACCCGGTCTGGCGGGTGATCGAGCGGCCGCTGTGCTCGGCGGTGATCCGCGGGCACCGCGGATGCACCACTCTTGGCGTCAACCAGCTAGCGCTTTCCGGGCCGCTGGACTCGTTCTACCTGCGGGTCAAGGTCGCCGTGGTGGTGGGGGTGATCGTGTCCTCGCCGGTGTGGCTGTACCAGGTCTGGGCGTTCATCGCGCCGGGCCTGTACGCCCGGGAGAAGCGGTGGAGTTATATCTTCCTGGGCACCGCGGTGCCGTTGTTCCTGGCCGGGGTGACGCTGGCGTACTGGTCGCTGGGCCGGTCGATGCACTACCTGCTGGGGCTGACCCCGTCCGGGGTGGCGAACATCATCCAGGTCGATCAGTACATGAGCTTCGTGATGGCGATGCTGCTGGCGTTCGGGATCGCGTTCGAGGTGCCGCTGCTGATCATCATGCTGAACCTGGCCGGGGTGCTGACCCACCAGCGGTTTCGCAAGTGGCGGCGGGTGATGATCTTCGCGGTGTTCTTGATCGCGGGGATGGCCAACCCCAGCCCGGACCCGATCACCATGCTGATCTTGGGCGGCGGCTGCGCCGCCCTGGTCGAGGTCGCCGAGTTCATCGTCTGGTCCAACGACCGCCGCCGCGCCGCCCGCCACCCCGACCCCTACGCCAGCCTCGCCGACGACGAGCTGTCCCCCATCGAGCACGTGGGCTAATGTCGCGGGCCGAGCAGCGCCTGCGTTGCCTGGACGGCGGCTTCGGTGATGTCGCCGATGTCATCGCCGTCTTCGACGGTCGTGGCGATAAGTTCGCGCAGGCCGCCGAGCAGCAGGATCGCGACCTGGCGTGACGGCGGGGCGACGCCGACGGCCCGCAACTCAGGGGTATCGGAGAGGCTCTGGATCAGCACGACGAAGACCTCGAAGCACTCACGCTGCAGATGGCGCGCGTCGGGGCCCAGCGAAGGGAGGTCCCGGATCCAGCTCAGCGTGAGAGGCAGGTCTGCTTGCGCCTCGGTGATCCACGCCTCGATGGCCTGCCGCACCTGGACGTCCCACGGTGCACGCGGATCGACCGCGACGGCGATCTGGCGCGCCAGCGCCGCGTTGGCGTCCTGCAGCAGGGCGGTGAAACAGGCCTGCTTGCTCGGGAAGTGCTCGTAGAACGTGCGGCGCGAGGTGCGGGCGTGGCGCACCACGTCCGCCACCGTCGAGTCGCGGTAACCGCACTCGCGGACGGCCGCGGCCATGCCCTCGAGCAGCCGCCGGCGGAACTCGGCGGGTGCCGCTTCGGTCTCGAGGCTCACGACCTCGTCGGGCACGGTAGTCACGGCGGCCAGGCTATCCCTCCTGATGATCCAGGCTTGCACATCATGGTACCCTGACGTACCGTCAATGTGGTACGCCTGCGTACCGCTGACGGAGGGCGCGAATGAATACCGTGACACTGCCCGATGGCCCGTCACTCCCGCGCTTCGTGCAAGCGGCGTCGCGCTCGTCGCCCCGCGCGAATGAATGCCGTGACACTGCCCGATGGCCCGTCACTCCCGCGCTTCGTGCAAGGCGGCGCGGCCGCCCGCCAGGATCCCCGGCTCGACGAGCGTGACGACGTGCTCGCGCTGATGCTGCAGAGCAGGTATGACGATGGTTCCGCGATGAGCCGCGACGAGATCTCCGACCAGCTGCTCACCCTGCTGACCGCCGGGCACGAGACCACGTCGACCACGCTGGCCTGGGCCGTCGAGCGGCTGCGCCGCCATCCGGCGGTCCTGCGCCGGCTTGCCGACGAGGCCGACGCCGGCGGGTCGCAGCTGCGCGAGGCCACGATCCTGGAGATCCAACGGGTGCGCCCGGTCATCGACGGGACGATCCGTAAGGTACGCGCGCCAGGCCTGCGGCTGGGACGGTGGACGCTGCCGGAGGGACAGGTCGTGCTGGTGAGCATCTACCTGATCCACCGCGACGAGGCCCTGTTCCCGGACCCGCTCCGCTTCGATCCGGACCGCTTCGCGGGCAGCAGGCCCGACACCTACGAGTGGATCCCGTTCGGCGGCGGCGTCCGGCGGTGCATCGGCGCCGCCTTCGCCCACATGGAGATGAACGTGGTACTGCGCACGCTGCTCCGCGACTTCACGCTGGAGCCGACGAGTGACCGTGGCGAGCGGTGGCACTCGCGTGGCGTGGCCTACTGTCCCGCCAAGGGCGGCCGTGCCGTGGTGCACCGTCGCACCGGGGACAGGCGGTCACCCGATCACGCGGCGCGAGCGGAGGTCCCGGCGTGACGAGGAATCGACCGATCATCGCCGGCCGGCCGGTGGTGATCACCGGCGCCGCCTCCGGCATCGGCCGGAGCCTCGCGCGGCGGCTGTCGCGATCAGGCTCGCCGGTGGCCATCGCCGACGTCGACGAGCACGGCCTGAAGGACACCGCGAGCTCGCTTTCCGCGTCCGTGCTGACGCGGGTGCTTGACGTGCGGGACGCGGCGGACCAGCATCGTTTCGCGGCGGAGGTACGCGAGTGGCTGGCGACCCGGCCGGCCGCTCCGCTGGCCGCGGTGTTCAACAACGCGGGCGTCGCGGTCGCCTCTTCGGTCTTGGACGCCGACCCCGGCGATGACGAATGGCTGCGGCGGACCAACTTCGATGGGGTGGTCAACGGCACGCGCGCCTTCCTGCCGATCCTCGTCGACCAGGACTACGGCGTCATCGTCAACACCTCCAGCGTCTTCGGGCTGCTGGGCATGCCCTACCAGAGCGCCTACTGCGCGTCGAAGTTCGCGGTGCGCGGCTTCACCGACGCGCTGCGCCAGGAACTGCGAGGCACCGGCGTCTCCGCGGTGACGGTCCACCCGGGCGGCATCAGGACCAACATCGCCCGCAACGCCCGGGTCCGTAAGGATCCGGAGGGCCGCGGCCGCACCCGCGAGCAGATGGCGGCCGAGTTCGAGGCGATCACCATGACCACACCGGACCAGGCGGCCGAGATCATCTGCCGGGGAGTCGAGCGAGGCAGGGCCCGCATCCTGGTCGGTCCGGACGCCTACCTCTTCGACGCCCTGGCCCGCGTCGCACCGACTCACTACTACGACGTCATCGCGCGGTTGGAGAAGCGGCTCCGCAAGCGAGCGAGCCAAGGGGGCGCGGCGTGATGCGCTTCTCGCGGCCCCGCCCCGGGCGGCGAGAGCCGGTCGCTACGGCACGAACCGGTGCCCGTTCGGATAAATAATCTTTTGATCTTTGATCAAACCGGGCGGCTTTGCTCATAGGGCGTACATAAGAACGCCTCAGCCGCCGTCCAATCTGATCGCCGATGCTCGGGACCATGAGAGTTCTGCAGGTGGACATTGTGGTTCCTGTGCGCAATGAGGAGCATGATCTTGCGCCGAGCATCGGCGGCTGGTCGGCTACCTGCGGGAGAGCTTCCCGTTCACCGCGCGGGTCACGATCGCCGACAACGGCAGCACCGACGCCACGCCGGTGATCGCGGAGGGCCTGGCCGGCGAGTTCGCTGAGGTGCGGGCGGTGCGGATGGAGCAGGCGGGACGAGGCCGGGCGCTGCGGGCCATCTGGTCGGCCAGCGAGGCCCAGGTCCTCGCGTACATGGATGTCGACTTGTCGACTGACCTGAACGCGCTGCTGCCGCTGGTGGCCCCCTTGGTATCCGGGCACAGTGACCTGGCCATCGGCAGGACGCGTCCGGCTACCGGTGGGTGGCCGCGACCGGCCCACTTCAAGAAGGAGACCATCGGCGGCGAGACCGTTTACGACCTCACCCAGCCGCTCAGTGGCACGGCATGAGGTGGTAGGCCTGCTTGGCGGCCAGGATGCGCAGGACCGCGGAGTTGACGGTGGCGCGGAACGCGGAATCGGCGGCGGCCCGCTGGAGGATGGCCTGGTCCATGACCTCGGCCGCGGCCAGGCCCTCGGAGGTGATCAGGTCGCCCCCGGCGGCGAGGAAGTCAATTCCGCGGGCCGCCGTGGAGATGCCCGCCACGGCGGCGGCCGCGCCCAGGTCATCGGAGACGATGACGCCCCGGAAGTGCATCTGCTTGCGGAGCAGCCCGCGCATGATGGGAGAGGAGAACGCCGCGAGGTGATGCGGGTCGAGGCGGGTGTAGGTGGCCAGGGCGACCATGACGAACGGCACGCCGGCCTTGATCGCGGCCTGGAACGACTTCAGGTACGGGTTCTTCGGGCCGGTGGTCGTGTCGACGACCCCGGAGGTGAAGTCGGTGTTGCCGGCCACCCGGCCCAGCCCGGGGAAGTGCTTGGCGGTGGTCGCCACTCCGGCCTGCCGCATGCCGCGGATGAACGCCGTGCCGTGCGCGCCCACCGGGGCCGGGCTGAACCCGAACTCGCGCTGCAGCGCGCCGACGGGCTGGTTCTGGCTCGCGGTGGCCGGCGGTACCACGTCCATGACCGGGGCCAGGTCGAGGTTGACGCCGGCCGACCGCAGCTCGCGGCCCCAGGCCGCGGCATCCCGCTGCAGTTCGCGGGTGGACAGCCGGCCCTGATCCAGCGCCGCCGGGATCGCCGCGAAGCCCGGCCCTTGCAGCTGCTGGACCTGGCCCCCTTCCTGGTTCGCGGCGATGAAGAACCGGACCTGGCCGGTCGCCTTTGCCGAGGCCAGGGCCTGAACGGCGCGGCTCATCTGCCGGATCTGCGCCGCGGCGGCCGTGCTGTTGCCGCCGAACAGCAAGGATCCGAAGTGGTAGGTGCCGACCGCCTGGGCGATGTCGGCCACCGGTTCGCCCGCGATTCCGACCAGGAACAGCTGGCCGACCCGCTGGGCTTCGGTCATCCGGGACAGGACCTGAGCGGGGCAGGACGGGGGCGCCTTCGACGTCGCGGACATGCCGCGGCCCGGCTTCGGCGTGGTCGGGGTGGCCTGGGTGGCCTGGGTGGCCGACGCCTGCGGGGGCCTGCCGCCGGACATGATGCCGCAGCCTGAACAGGCCACCAGCAGCGAGATCAGGCAGGCGGCAAGCGGCCGGCGCCGTTGCGCCCTGCCGTGAGCCCGGCCGTGAGCCCAGTCGCCGTCTCGATCCCGCACCACATCCGTTGTAGCCGACGACGGGCCCCCGGACCGGGGCTTTGGGGGAATGCGCCAGTTCGGGTGAGTGCGCGGCGGGAGCCATGGCCATCGGGGTGCTCATCGACGCCATCGCGGTCCGCTCGTTGCTGGTCCCGGCGCTGGTGGTGCTGTTCGGGCGCCTGGGCATGTGGCCGCGGTCCGTGATCAGCGGCAGCCAGGCTTCGGGCGGCCCGGCAATGAGCCCCGCGGTCCCCCGGCCGATGCCGGGCACGCCGTCCAGCACTGCAATCCGGCTGCAACGCCGTGTGCGACGCTGCGAAGCACCGCGCAGTAAGGGCGAATTGCCATGACGGAAGGCAGGGTCTCATGCCATTGCGAACGAATAACCCTGATGTCGTTGTGGTCGGTGGGGGTATCGCCGGCGCGTCAATCGCCACTGTCCTGGCGCGCGGCGGCGCCGAGGTGCTGCTACTGGAACGCCAGCGCGGCTATCGCGACCGAGTGCGCGGTGAGTACATGGCGCCGTGGGGCGTGCTGGAAGCACGAGCTCTCGGCCTAGAAGATGTGATCCGCAGTACGCACCCTGCCGATGCGCGCTACATGGTGCCATTTGACGAGCTTTCCGACCCATCCGTCGCGGAAAAGGCCAAGAGGGATAACTCAACCTTCCTTCCCGGCGTCCAAGGTCCGCTGTGCGCTTCCCATCCCAAGACGTGTCAGGCGCTTGCCGAAGGTGCTGTGCGTTCGGGGGCGGAACTGGTGTGCGGCGTCGCCCGGGTGCGAGTGCAGACAGGCAAACGGCCGTCGATTACCATTCATAATGGCACCCCGAGGGAAGTGCATCCGCGCCTCATTATCGGCGCCGACGGACGAGCGTCGACCGTGCGCAGGCAATCCGGCATTCACATCAATAAGGCGCCAGCGACCCACGTGATTGCTGGCTTGCTGGTCGAGGGCCCGTCGCGGTGGCCCGACGACCAGTACGCCATCGGCGTTGAGAAGGATCTTCAGTTCTATGTGTTTCCGCAAGGGGGCGGTCGCCTCCGCCTCTACACGTGCCATGCGAACGAGCAAGCGAATCGGTGGGCTGGGCGTGCCGGAGCGCAACACTTCGTCGAGGCATTCGCAGGCCTGCGGTCGATCCCGGAACCACTAGGTCTCAATGATGTCAGGCCGGCCGGGCCGTGCGGAACGTTCAGCGGCGAGCAAACGTGGTGCGACGAACCCTATGCTGATGGCGTCGTACTTATCGGCGACGCAGGCGGCTACGATGACCCCGTAGACGGGCAAGGCCTGTCGCTCGCGATGTGCGACGTGCGCCGGCTTTCCGAACTGCTGCTGGCGTCCGGCGATTGGACTGTGGCGACACTGCGCCAGTATGGGGAACAGCGCGCTGAGCGGCTCCGTCGCATGCGCAGAGTGTCCAAGACCTTTGCCGCGCTCATGACAACCTTTACCGACGCCGGGCGCGCTCGACGCGATCGGTACTACGCGGCTTCCGAGGCGGGCCAGGACCACGTTCGCATGGCCCTAGGCGCGATTTTCCTCGGCCCCGACCGCATGCCCAGCGAGGCATTCACGGACCAGCTCCACCAATCGCTGTTGGCCTGATGATCGCAAACTGGCACCCGATCCCGGAAGACGGGGCCAGGGCGACATGCACCCCGCCGGAACTGGCCGACTAGCTTCTGCGCAGCACCGCGGCCTGTTTCTCCAACGGGAGAATCTCGGAGCTGAAATCCGGGTACGCGTCAAGCCAGAGCTGCAGTACTTTCTGCATGTCGGGCACGACGAGGTCGTCCAGGACGGCGGTGGCAACCGGGCTCAGCGACCCGCCCAGCAACGGCAGCGCCGGATAGCGGGCCTGGTGACCGGTGGTCGCGGGCGGCCCGTCAACGAACAGGAGATCGATCCCCGTCAGGTCCTCCCACGCCCGCCTCGCGTACCACAGGTAGGTCTCGCCATCGAGGCTGAAGCTCTCCAGCGGGGCGTCGCGTACCTCGGCGAGATCGCCGACGTCATGCCTGGCCAGCAAGTCACGGGTCTTGCCGCCGAACACCGGGTCGTGCTCGAGCGCGATGATCCGGCCGTCGATCTTGAACCGCCGCATCGCTAGCGCGAGCCACAGCGTGGACGCGCCGCTGCCGCATTCCACGACGAGCGACGGCCGTCCGGTGATAACCAGGTCCACCAGCACCACGAGCAGGTCTGGCGACGCCGCCCAGACGCGGGTGGCGGGCAGCACGTCGCTGGCTGGCAGCATGGCGTTCAGGTTCTGCAACGCTTCCAGCTGGCGGAATGTCTGCCTTATCTCTTTCTTGAGCTCTTTGTCGAGGCCCGCGCCGACCTGTCGCACGCTGTCGAGCGTGCGCTGGGTCCGGACGTCCAGGTTGCCGATCCGGCTGGCCAGCTCGAGGTTGTGCCTGATCAGCAGGAGCACGCCGCCAAGAAGCGGTCCCAGCGCCATCAGTGCCGCCGTCGGCACCGCGCCCGCGCCTGTGGCCAGCCCGAGCCCGAGCGCGCCGGCCAGCCACGCGGTGACCAGTACGGCTACGGTCTGGACGCGCACGAGCCGCCGGATCAGTCGGCGCATGGCGGACTCCTTTATCCTGCGGCGTTCACGCGGCCTGCGGGCCTCTTGCGAAACTGCCAACACCCTACTGTGTGTCGTCGTTCTCGGCGGGAGCACGCCGCGCCCGCTCCGGGCTCAACTCCCGATCCCGCGGCTCTGCCGGGCAGGCAGGAGGCCAGCCAGGCCGAGTTGATATACCGGTTAGATGACCGCCGATGGCCTATCCGGGCAGATGCGATCGGCCGCGCTCACGCTGCTGGCCGCGCTCGATGACCCGCAGCGTGCGCTCGCGGCCCAGCCGTTCGCCGACGACGCCGCGCGGCGGTGGCTGGAGTACCGGCCGCGGCGCCGGCCAGGTGCGAGCATCGGCCAGATGGGCGGGCGCGCCCGCAAGGCCGCTCACCGGCTGCTGGCCACCGGTCTGAGCGAGCACGCGTACGCGCAGGCGATGGGGATCATCGCCCTGGAGGAGGTGCTCGACCGGCGGGAGCAGTGGCGCCGCGGCCGGCACAGCAACGACTACTGGGTGAGCGTCTTCGGCGACCCTGCCGGGGACCGGCCATGGTCATGGCGCTTCGAGGGTCATCACCTGTCGGTGACCATGACCGTGGCGGACGGCGAGGTCTCCCCCGCCCCGGTCTTCCTCGGCGCCAACCCGGCCTGCGTCAGCTACGCGGGGCGGCCGGTGTCCCGGCCGCTCGCGCCCGAAGAAGACCTGGCCAGGGCGCTGATCGACGCGCTCGGGCCGGCCGGGCGGGCCATGGCCGTGGTCGCCGGACAGGCTCCCGGCGATATCCGCACCGGCACGAGCCCGCGGGCCCGGGAGGACATCGAGCCGATGGGCGTGGCCGCCGCCATGCTCGGCCCGGGCCCGCGCGGGGTGCTCGGCCAGCTGGTCACGCTCTACCTGGACCGGCTGCCCGCCGAGCTCGCGCGCCGCCAGGCCGAACGCCTGGCAGGTGCCGAGCTGCACTTCGCCTGGGAGGGACCGCTCACCCCGGGCCGGCGGCACTACTACCGGGTGCAGGGCGATGACCTGCTCATCGAGTACGACACCACCGACGACGGCAACCACGCGCATACCGTGCTGCGCCGGCCCCGCAGCGACTTCGGCGACGACGTACTGGCCGCGCACTACTCCCGGGAGCACGCTCCCGCCGGCGCACGCAGCGGAACCGGCAGAATAAGCGACATGGCATCACACGTCGCGCTGCTGCGGGGAATCAACGTCGGCGGCCGGAACCAGGTCCCGATGGCAGAACTGCGCACCCTGGTGGCCTCGCTTGGCCACACCGAGGTGACGACCTACATCCAGAGCGGCAACGTGCTGTTCAGCACGCCGGACACCGACAACGCGCGGCTCGCGTCGGATCTGGAGAAGGCCATCGCCGGGAGGTTCGGCATCGAGGTCGCCGTCGTGGTGCTGTCCCGGGACGAGCTGGCCGGGGTGCTGGACCGCAATCCGTATACCGACGAGCCGAACCCGAAATACGTGCACGTGCTGTTCCTGAACGCCGAGCCGCCCAAGGATCTGCTCGACCGCGTCAAGGCCGCGGAGAGCGCGGTCGCGGCCAAGGGTAGCCGGGACACGGTCACGGCGGCCGGCGAAGCCCTGTTCCTGCACACGCCGGACGGCTACGGGACCAGCGAGCTGGCCCAGGTGCTGCTGCGCATCATCGGCCCGCCGAGCAAGACCCCGCGGGGGGACAGGGGGGGCTTTGGGGTTCGTCCCCCCGGGTCAGCGCGGCATCGCGGCGACGGCGAGGAACTGGACCACCTCCACCAAGCTGCTGTCCCTGTGCGAGGGCAAGTGACGCGGGCGGTCCTGGTCACCGGGGCGTCCCGGGGCATCGGCCGGGCGATCGCGCAGGCGTTCGCGCAGCAAGGCGACCGGGTAGCGGTGCACTACCGGGATGCGGCCGGGCTCGCGCGCGAGGTGCTGGCCGGGCTGCCGGGCGAGGGTCACACCATCGTCCGCGCCGACCTGGCCGATCCCGAAGCCGTCAGGCAGATGGTGGACCAGGCCACCGCCGCACTGGGCGGGCTGAACGTGCTGGTGAACAACGCCGGGATCTACAGCTGGCACCCGATCACCGAAGTCTCTTACGAGCAGTGGCAGGACACCTGGCGCGAGACCCTTGCGGTCAACCTCACCGGCGCGGCCAACGTGACCTGGTGCGCCGTCCAGCACATGAAGGAGACCGGAGGCCGGATCGTCAACGTGTCCTCGCGCGGCGCGTTCCGCGGCGAGCCCCGGCACCCGGCCTACGGGGCGAGCAAGGCTGGGCTGAACGCGTTCGGCCAATCACTGGCCCGGGCGCTGGCGCCCTTCGGGATCTCGGTGGCCACCGTGGCGCCCGGCTACGTGCTGACCGACATGGCGGCCGACGACCTGGATTCCGAGCGGGGCGAGGAGATCCGCGCGCAGAGCCCCTTCAACCGCGTCGCCACCCCGGAGGAGATCGCCGCCGCCGTGGTCTACCTCGCCTCCGATGCGGCCGAGTGGGCCAGCGGCGCCATCCTGGATCTCAACGGGGCCTCCTACCTGCGCTCCTGAATCCGCTGCCGGTTCGGGTCTTGACCGGGATGGCGTGCTGGACTTGAATCAAATAGGAAACTTTCTTATTTGATAAGCGCGCACGTCTAACCATCGGCGCGCACGTCTAGCCAAGGGATCCGCGCATGAGACGACACCCCCCTCGCCTGGCCCTGCTGGCCGCAGCCACCGTCACCGTGACCACGATCGGATTCACCGCCACAGCGGCCAGCGCGGACGGCTGGCATGGACCCGGCCTGCCGCGGCACGTCTTCGTCCCCTACTTCGAGACGTACGACACCAGCGCCGGACTGGCCGCGCTGTCACAGCAATCCGGGGCCCGGTACCTGTCGCTCGCCTTCCTGCAGACCGCCCAGCCCGGCTCGTGCACGGCGTACTGGGACGGCGACACGAGCCAGCCGATCTCGCAAGCCAGCTTCGGCGCCGACATCGCCGCCATCCAGGCGAAGGGCGGGAACGTCATCCCGTCGTTCGGCGGCTTCACCGCGGACACCACCGGCACCGAACTCGCCGACAGCTGCACGAGCGTGTCCGCGATCGCCCAGGTCTTCGAGAGCCTGATCACGACCTACAACGTCCCCCGCATCGACCTGGACATCGAGGGGGACTCGGTGAACAACGCCGCCGGGATCAACCGGCGCAACGAGGCGATCGTCCAGACCGAGTCGTGGGCCGCGGCCCACCACCGCAGGATCCAGTTCTCCTACACCCTGCCGACCTTCCCCAATGGGCTGCCCTCGGCCGAGCTGTCCGTGCTGCAGAACGCGGTCGCGGACGGCGCCGTGATCGCCGCGGTGAACCTACTGACCTTCGACTACTTCATCGGCACCCAGCAGGACATGCTGGCCGATACCAAGACCGCCGCCTCCGCCCTGGTCGGCCAGCTTCAGTTGCTCTACCCCGGCGACTCGACCCGGCAGCTCTGGCAGATGGTCGGCGTCACGGAGATGCCGGGCATCGACGACTTCGGGCCCGACGAGACCTTCACCAAGGCCGATGCGTTCGCCTTGCTGCGATGGGCCGACCAGATGGGGATCGGCACCCTGTCGTTCTGGGCCCTGCAGCGCGACAACGGCGGCTGCCCCGGCACCAAGGGCGCGGGCACCTGTTCCGGGCTCACCCAGCCGACCTGGTTCTTCAGCCACGTCTTCGAGCACTTCACCAGGTAGATCGCCGCGCTCTGCCAGCGGTTGTGAGTATCAGCTGACTACCGGCCGGACGCCGTCGCCCGGCGGCGTGGGCAGGGCGGTCATGACCTGGCCCCAGGCCAGATCGGTGCCCGCGGCCAGGCAGCCGTCGACGACGGCGTCCGTGCCGAGGGCGCTGACCCTGATGGCCGGCATGACGGGGGCGATCCTCTCGAGTTCCTCCCCCACCATCTCGGCGAAACCCGGCGCGCGGCCGATCCCGCCGCCCAGCACGATCAGGTCAGGGTCCACCACGGTGATGACGGCGGTGATCGTCTTGGCCACGAGCCGGGCTTCCTCGGCGACCACGGCCACGGCCCGCTGGTCGCCGCGCGCCGCCGCGGCGAAGACGCTGCGCGCGGAGACCGGGCCGCGCATGCCCCCGCGACGCGCGGCCCGGACGATTCCCGAGGCCGACGCGGCCGCCTCGAGCGTGCCGCGCTTGCGCGCCTCGTGCTCGTCGGCGCCCGCGCCGCCGGACAGCGGCAGGAACGCGATCTCCCCCGCCACGCCGTGCGCGCCCCGCAGCAGCTGGCCGCCCACGATGAGCCCCATGCCGATGCCGGTGCCGATGTGCACGAAGGCGAAGTGCTCCACATCCCGGCCGTGGCCGAGAGCCCGCTCGGCCAGCGCGGCCGCGTCCACGTCGTTCTCCATGACCAGGGACGGCCCGAACGCCTCCCGCAGCCCAGCGAGGGCCGCCGGGCGGTCCCAGCCGCGCAGGCCGCCGGTGAGCTTCATGGCGTTGCGGCGCGGGTCGTACACGCCCGGGCTGCCGATCACGGTCTGGGTGACGGCCGACCGGGGCACGCCCGCGTTCTGGCACAGCATGTCGGCCAGCTCGACCAGCTCGGCCACCCGGGCGCGGACGCTGGTGGCCCGGGCCCGCAGCGACGCGCGGGTCCGGATCTCCCCGGTCAGGTCGGCGATCGCGCCGCGGACGTACTCGTGCCCGATGTCCAGGCCGAGCACCAGGCCCGCGTCGGGCCGGATCTCGTACAGCCGTGCCGAACGACCCGGCACGCCGGTCCGCTGACCGGCGATGCGGACCAGGCCGGCCCGCTCGACGTTGCCGAGGGCCAGCGACACCGTGGGCTTGGACAGCCCGGAGACCCGCGCCAGCTCGGCCCGCGAGCAGGGACCGCGCTGGCGGATGTGCTCCAGCAAGAGCTGCTCGTTCATCGCCCTGATCAGGGAGGGGCGCGCGGCGAACAGGCCCGCGCCGGTCCCGTCCGGAGACGCAAGAGCCGATGCGGGGGGTCCAAGGGTCGGCAGAGCCGACGCCTGACGCCCGGCGGGCGCGACCACGCGCGCATCGTCCGACAGGACTGTCACGGCATCCTCCCTCACCATTGTGCTGGACATCCGGCCCCGGATGTTAAGACCTTGCGTCAGTTTGTCCGGAGTCTTGTCCCGGACAGATAGTTAGGATACTGTCCTAACAAACTTCGCGGAAGGGGCAACCCCCGTATTGGCCAACCCCGGTACTGGCCGCAGACAATCCCCAGCCGCGAACGCGCCCCCACGGACGTATCCCACGGACGAAACGGCAGTAAGGACGAACGCATGAGACGCCTCTTCAGATACGGGGTCATCATCGTGGCCGGCCTGCTTGCGGCGGCCGGCTGCAGCGCCGGTTCCACTTCGAGTTCCGGTACAGGCTCCAGTAGCGCCAACACATCGACGAACAGCACGCTGACCATCTCCAACGAGAACGGCGCGCTCTGGACCTGCGGGTTCAACCCGCTCAACAGCACCTACAACCTCCTGTCGGTCGGCTTCATGTACGAGCCGCTGGTCTACGTGAACCCGCTGCAGAACGGCAAGCCCACGCCCATGCTCGCCACCTCCTGGGCCTGGGGAGCGGGCAACAAGTCACTCACGTTCACGATCCGGCCGGGGGTCAAGTGGAGCGACGGCACGCCGATGACCGCAGCCGACGTGGCGTACACCTTCAACCTGATCAAGAAGTACCCGGCCCTCGACCTGACCGGGGTCTGGTCGGTGCTGTCCAGCGTCACCGCGAGCGGCCCGTCCACCGTCACCATGGACTTCAGCAGCGTCGCCGTGCCGTACTTCTACTACATCGCGGATCAGACGCCGATCGTGCCCGAGCACATCTGGTCGACGATCGCCAACCCGGCGACCACCCCATCCCCACCCGGTCGGCACCGGTCCCGTACCTGATGAGCAAGTGCAGCCCGCAGAACATCACCTACACCGCCAACCCGAACTACTGGCAGCCGGGCGTGCCGCGCATCCACACCCTCCAGTACCCGGCCTTCACGAGCAACAACACGGCCAACGACGACGCTGGCGAACGGCCAGGCCCAGTGGGGCGCCCAGTACATCCCGAGCATCCAGTCCTTCTACGTCTCGAAGAGCCCGAACTTCCACTACTGGTTCCCGCCGACCTTGAACGTGTCGATGGTCCCGAACCTGACCAACCCGCTGCTGAGCAACGTCAAGGTCCGCGAGGCGATGTCGTACGCGATCGACAGGAGCCAGGTCTCCAGCATCGGCGAGTCCGGCTACGAGCCGCCCGCGAACCAGACCGGCATCGTCACGCCGACGTTCTCCAGCTCGCTGGACAACTCGGCCCTGGCGTCCTGGGGCAACGAGTTACGATCCGACCAAGGCGACAGGCGCTGCTGGCCTCGGCCGGCTTCACCACATGTGCCGGCGGCAGTCATGACGAACGCGGCCGGGCAGCAGCTGCAGTTCACCGTCATCAACATCGGCGGCTATTCCGACTGGGTGGCCTCGATGCAGGTGATCCAGCAGGACCTCAAGGCGGTCGGCATCGTCGATCAACCCCGCACAACCTGTCCAACACCGACTATCGAGGCCGACCTGTTCAACGGCCATTACCAGCTGGCCTACGTACGACCAGCACACCTTCGGCCCGAGCGCGTACTACGAGCTGAACAACTGGCTGAACTCCGCGATCACGGCACCGGTCGGCAAGAAGGCGGCCAGCAACTACGAGCGCTACAGCAATCCGGCCACCGACAAGCTGCTCAACCAGTACTCGACCACCACCGACCCGGCCATGCAGCAGAGCATCCTGAACCAGATACAGCAGGTCATGGTGACCCAGGTGCCGATCATCCCGGTGGTGGAGGCGGTGGACTGGTACCAATACGACACCGGGTCCTTCACCGGCTGGCCCACGCAAGACAACCCGTACGCCCAGCCGTCCGCGTACGCCTTCCCGGACAACGAGCAGGTGCTGTTGCATCTGGTACCGAAGTGAGTTAGCCGCTGTGTGCCAGGGCTCCCCCGAGGGCCCTGGCACGCGGCCCGCAAGACCCGCTGACCCAGGAGTCAACGAGCTTTGAGATACGCGCTGCGCCGCCTTGGTTTCTTCGTCCTCACGCTGTGGGTGGCGCTCACCCTTAACTTCCTGCTGCCGCGGCTGATGCCGGGGAACCCCGCGCTGGCCATGATGACGAAGTTCCGCGACCTGAGCGCCACCCCGCAGACCCTGCACGCGCTGGAGATCTTGTTCGGCGTCAACTCGCAGCAGAGCCTGCTATCCCAGTACGTCAGCTACCTGGGGCACATACTGACCGGCAACCTGGGCCTCTCGCTCTCCGAGTACCCGACGTCGGTCACCGCCGTCATCGGCAGCGCGATCTGGTGGACGCTCGGCCTGGTCGGCATCACCACCATCCTGGCCTTCATCCTCGGCACTGGCCTGGGCATCGTGTCCGGCTGGCGCCGGGGCAGCAAGCTGGACAGCATCGTGCCGCCGACGTTCGTGATCACCTCGGCGATCCCGTACTTCTGGATAGCGATGGTACTGGTCCTGATCTTCGGCCTGACCCTGCACTGGTTTCCCAGCGAGGGCGGCTACTACGTCACGACCGACACACCCGGCTTCAACCTCACCTTCTTCCAGGACGTGATCAACCACGCCTTCCTGCCGGCCGTCTCGCTGCTGATCGCCACGATCGGCACCTGGATCCTTACCATGCGGAACACCATGATCACCACGCTGGCCGAGGACTACGTGCGGATGGCCAGGGCCAAGGGCCTGCCCGGCCGGCGCATCATGCTCGACTACGCGGCCCGCAACGCGATCCTGCCGAACCTGACCGGTTTCGCGATGTCGCTGGGCTTCGTGGTCAGCGGCGCGATCCTGATCGAGTACGTGTTCAACTACCCCGGGGTGGGGTACATGCTGCTGCAGGCCGTGTCGGGCGAGGACTACCCGCTGATGCAGGGCCTGTTCCTGCTGATCACCGTCGCGGTGCTGTTCGCGATCCTGGTCGCGGACGTCCTCACCGCGCTGCTCGACCCGCGGACAAGGACGGCGCGTTAGCCATGGCCATGCCAGTTCCCGGCGGGGGTCCCACCGAGACCATGAGGGGCCCAAGGGCTTGGGGGGGCGTCGCGCAGCTGCCCGCCGGCAACCCGCTGGCCCGCGTCGGCCGTGCCATCCGGTCCAACCGCAAGGCGACCGTGGGCACCATCCTGCTCGCGATCTTCATCCTGATCGCCGTGTTCCCCTGGGTCATCGCGCGTGACAGCCCGAGCCTGGATGCCTATGCCCCGCAGCTGGGGATCTCGACCGCCCACCTGCTGGGCACCAATCACTACGGTCAGGACCTGTTCTCGCAGCTGGTATGGGGCACCAGGAACGTGATGATCATCGCGTTCGTGGTCGGGCTGGCCACGACCGGGATAGCGGTCCTCATCGGCATCGCCGCCGCCTATCTCGGCGGCATCTGGGACAACTCGCTCAATGTGCTGACCGACGTGCTGCTGGTCATCCCGCTGTTCCCGCTGCTGATCATCATCGCCGCCTACGCCCACGGCGGGACCACGCTCGTGCTGATCGTGGCGATCACCCTCACCAGCTGGTCCTATACCGCGCGCCAGCTCCGGTCGCAGGCGCTCACGCTTCGCAACAGGGACTTCCTCGAGGCGGCCCGGGTGCGCGGCGAGCGGCGGCTGTACGTCATCGTCTTCGAGGTCATCCCCACGATGACCTCGCTGATCGTGGCGAGCTTCCTGACCAACGCGCTGTACGCGGTGCTGTTCGCGTCCAGCCTGCAGTTCATCGGGCTGGGCGACCCCAACACGGTGAGCTGGGGCACCACGCTGTACTGGGCGGAGAACAACGCGGCGCTGCAGACCGGCGAGCCTCTGTGGGCGATCGCGCCGGGCGCCTGCATCGCCGTGCTCGGCGCCGCGTTCGCCCTGCTGAACTACGCCTTCGACGAAATCGGCAATCCGGCCCTGCGGCCGGTGAGGAAGGTTCGCCAAAAGAAGGGTGCAGCGCAGAAAGGTGCAGAGCAGCGTGCCTGACGTACCGGTGCTTGAGGTCAGCGGCCTGTCCGTCGACTATGTCATGGATCGCGGCGACGTCCGGGCGGTGGACGACGTGTCGTTCACGCTCGACCGGGGTGAGTTCCTCGGCATCGTCGGCGAATCGGGCTGCGGGAAGTCGACGCTGCTGTTCGCCGTCGCCCAGCTGCTCTCCCCGCCGGCCCGGGTCGCCGCGGGGAGCGTCAAGTTCCAGGGCGCCAACATGGTCGGGATGACCGACCAGCAGCTCTCGGCGATCCGCTGGCGGGACATGTCGGTGGTCATGCAGAGCGCGATGAACGCGCTGAACCCGGTCAAGTCGATCGGCGCGCAGTTCAAGGACGCGATGCGGGCGCACGGCAAGCCGACCAAGGAAGAGATCGCGGCCAGGTCGGCCGAGGTGCTGCGCATGGTCGGCATCGACCCGGTGCACCTGCGCAGCTACCCGCACCAGCTGTCCGGCGGGATGCGGCAGCGCTCGATGATCGCGATGGCGCTGCTGTTCACCCCGGATCTGGTGATCATGGACGAGCCCACGTCGGCCCTGGACGTGGTGGCCCAGCGCTCGCTGATGGTCCAGATCAAGGACCTGCAGGTGACGTACGGCTTCGCGGTCATCTTCGTCACCCACGATATGTCGCTGATCAGCCATTTCTCCGACCGGCTGATGGTGATGTACGCCGGCCAGGTGGACGAGCTCGGGGCCACCAGGGCGGTATTCGACCAGCCGCTGCACCCGTACACCCAGGGCCTGCTCGAGGCGTTCCCGTCCATCCGCGGTCCGCGGGTCCCGCTCAAGGGAATCCCCGGCCAACCGCCTGACCTGGCCCATCTCCCGACCGGCTGCCGGTTCCACCCGCGATGTCCGTACGCGGTCGAAAGGTGCACGCAGGTCGCGCCCGACCTTTACGAGCTGGAGGCCGGGCTCGTGCGCTGCCTGCGCCGCCAGGACGGGTCCCTGCCGGTCAAGGCCGGCCAGGAGGGGAGCCTGAGCCGATGACCTCCACCGAGTTGCTGCGGGCCGAGCACCTGACCAGGCACTTCAAGATCGGCGGCGCGCTGTCCCGCCGGACGCTGCACGCCGTGGACGACGTGAGCTTCACCGTCGGCGAGCACGAGATCGTGGCGCTGGCGGGCGAGAGCGGCAGCGGCAAATCCACGATCGCCCGCCTGCTGGCCCGGCTCTACGAGCCGACCTCCGGAGAGGTCTACTTCGAGGGCAAGCCGCTGTCGCAGATCCGCTCGCGCCGTGCCGCGCTGCGCTACAGCGGCCTGGTGCCGATGGTGTTCCAGGACCCGTTCGCCTCGATCAACCCGGTGTTCCGGGTCAAGCACGGCGTGCTGCGCAGCCTCAAGCTGCACCGCCCCGAGCTGTCCGGCCAGCAGCGAGCGCAGGAAGCGGCGCGGGTGTTCGACGTGGTCGGGCTGGGCGCCGACATGCTGGAGCGCTTCCCGTACGAGCTGAGCGGCGGGCAGCGGCAGCGGGTCGGGTTCGCCCAGGCGCTGGCCATGCGGCCCAAGCTGATCCTGGCCGACGAGCCGGTCTCGATGCTTGACGTGTCCATCAGGATCGGCCTGCTCAACCTGATGGCCGAGCTCAGGGACACCATGGGCGCGTCGATCTTGTACATCACCCACGACATCGCCAGCGCCCGCTACGTCGCGGACCGGATCATCGTCATGTACGCGGGCCAGATCGCGGAGACCGGGCCGATCGAGGACGTGCTGGCCAGCCCCAGGCACCCCTACACCCAGCTGCTGCTGTCCGCCGTGCCGGACCCGCGGGCGCCCCTCTCGGTAGCGGCCGAGACCGACCGGGGCGAACCGCCCAGGGTCATCGACCCCACTCCCGGCTGCCGGTTCCGCTGGCGGTGCCCGCTAGCCATCGACACCTGCGAGCACGTCACGCCGGTCCTAGCCGAGCTGCTTGCCCCCGCGGGGGGGTCTGGGGGGGTCGTCCCCCCTGGCAAGCAGCGCCACGACGCCGCCTGCCACGTGGCCCAGGCGGGCGCCGAGCAAGTGAAGGCGTTCTCGTGAAGCTCACGGTGATCGGCGGCGGGTCCACGTACACGCCGGAACTCGCGGATGGCATCGGCCGGCTGCTCCCCTCGGTCAGCGAGCTCGTCCTAGTCGACCCCGACCCGGGGCGCCTGTCCGTCGTGGGGCCGGTGTCGGCCCGGATCATGGCCAGGCACGGGCACCCGGCCCGGGTGCGCTGGACCGGAAGCCTGGACGACGGCACCGACGGCGCGGACGCGGTCCTGATCCAGCTGCGCATCGGCGGGCAGGCCGCCCGCCAGCGCGACGAGACCTGGCCGCTGGACTGCGGCTGCGTGGGCCAGGAGACCACCGGCGCGGGCGGCTTTGCAAAGGCCCTCCGCACCGTTCCCATTATTTTGGATTTGGCCGAACGGTCCTCGCGACGGGCTTCGCCGTCAGCCTTCATCATCGACTTCACCAATCCGGTGGGCATCGTCACCCGGGCCCTGCTGTCCGCCGGGTACCGGGCCGTCGGCCTGTGCAACGTGGCGATCGGGTTCCAGCGTCAGTTCGCCTCCATGCTCGGCGTGCCGCCGGAGCAGGTGTCCCTCGGCCACGTCGGGCTGAACCACCTGACCTGGGAACGCTCGGTGCTGGTGGACGACAAGGACGTGCTGCCCGACCTGCTCGCCAGCCGGGCCGAGGCGATAGCGCCGCACACGGGCCTGACCGCGGACTTCATCCGCCGGCTGGGCATGGTGCCGTCGTACTACCTGCGCTACTACTACGCGCACGACGCGGTGGTCGCCGAGCAGCGCGGGGCGGTAACCCGCGCCGAGGCAGTGGCGCGGCTGGAGGCCGAGCTGCTCGCGCTGTACGCCGACCCGGCGCTGGACACCAAGCCGCCCCAGCTGTCACAGCGCGGCGGCGCCTTCTACTCCGAGGCCGCGGTGGACCTGCTCGCCTCGCTGACCGGCAACCGGCGCGACATCCAGGTGGTCAACACGGCCAACGGCCTGACGCTGCCCTTCCTGCCCGCCGACGCGGTGATCGAGGTGCCGTCCACGATCAGCAGCGGCGGCGCCGTGCCGGTGCCGGTCGACCCCGTGGAACCGCTGCTGCGCGGGCTGATCGCGCACGTCTACGCGTACGAGGAACTCGCGCTCGACGCCGCGATCCGCGGCGGGCGGGACCGGGTGTACGCGGCCCTGCTCGCGCATCCGCTGGTCGGCCAGGCGGACCAGGCCGAATGCCTGACCGACCGCCTGATCGCGGAAAACGCACGGTACCTGTCCTGGGCTTGAGGAGACCGATGATGAGCGTTCATAACGCACGTCGATGTGCAACCACGTCGTCTGGTGCACGTCGTTGTGACAACGATGTCGTTGAGCCGAAGGTCACGCTCAGGTAACCTACGACAATCACCTGTCGTCTGCACTGTAGCCGCCACTGGTAACGGCGGCCCTCGGCAGCTCGCCAGCGGCGCCGCCACGCCCCTCGCAGGTCCGGGTCAACCAGGTGGGGTATCCGTCTGACGGGCCGAAGGTGGCCTACGTGATGCTGGCCCGGAAGGTCCCGGCGGTGCGGTTCGAGGTCACCACCCGGTACGGCGTCGTCTACCAGGGCACGTCCACCGAGGACGTGGGCTCCTGGAACTCCGCGTACCAGGCGGTCTACCGGCTCAGCTTCTCCGGGGTGAACTCGCCCGGCGTCTACCAGGTCAGGGTGACCTCCCCCGCCGCGGCTTCCTCCCCCGCCTTCGTGATCGGCGACGGGGCGCAGCTGTACCGCCAGCTGGTAGACAACGCCGTGCAGTACTTCACCTCGGAGCGGGACGGCCCGGACGTCGACCCGTCCGTCCTGGACCGCCAGCCCGCCAACCTGACCGACGAGAAGGCTTCCATCTACGCCGACCCGGCCTACGACAGCAACGACAACCTGCTCGGCACGCTGAAGAAGATCGGCGGGCCGGTCGACGTGGCCGGAGGCTGGTTCGACGCGGGCGGCGGCTACGAGAAAATCGCGTACACCGTCAGCTACGCCGACGCGCTCATGCTGATCGCGGCGCGCGACTTCGCCGGCTCCTACCCCACCCTCCAGCCGGAGGCCGCGTTCGGCCTGCAGTGGATCACCAAGCTGTGGAACCCGGTGCTCAAGGTGCTGTACGCGCAGGTAGGCATAGGCAACGGCAACGCGAGCAACACGATCCAGGGCGACTACAACTTCTGGTTCCTGCCCCAGCAGGAGGACCGGATGGACGTGAGCCCGGGCGGGAACCCGGGCCTGACCGCCTACTACGTCAAGTACCGGCCGGTGTTCGAGGCCGCGCCGCCCGGCAAGCCGGTCAGCCCGGACCTGGCGGGCCGGTTCGCCGCCGACTTCGCCCTCGGCGCGCAGCTGTCCGCGGGCACCGACCCGGAGCAGGCCCAGCACCTGCTTAGCCTGGCCCGCGGCGTGTACGCGATGGCCAAGACCACCAACGTGGGGCAGCTCGTCACCGCGTTCCCGCACGACTACTACCCGGGCACCCAGTGGAAGAGCGATATGGCATGGGGTGCCGCCGAGATCGCCCTGGCCGACGAGGCGACCGGTGCCCCGGCCGCGCAGCTGGACGCCGACCTGGCCGCCGCGGCCCGCTGGGCCACCGCCTACATCGCCCAGGGCCGCTCCGACACGTTCAACCTGTACGACACCGGCGCGGTCGCCGAGGCCGAGCTGCTGCAGGCCATGCGGCAGGCAGGCCTCGACCCGATCGCTCCTTCCGTGCTGCTGGGCGACCTCGCGGCTCAGCTGGGCACCGGTGAAGCCCAGGCCAAGGGCGACCCGTTCGCGCTCGGCACCCAGCTGGGCGCCTCGGACGCCTCGCCGCACGCGTTCGGCCTGTTCATCACGGACGCGCTGTACCAGAAGTACGGCGGCTCGGACCAGTTCGCCTCGTTCGCGCAGCAGCAGCTGAACTTCGCGCTCGGCGCGAACGCCTGGGGCAGTTCCTTCGTGGTCGGCGCGGGCACGGTGTTCCCGCACTGCATGCAGAGCGAGATCGCCAACCTGGCCGGGTCCCTGACCGGCCGCGGCGACATCCAGGTCGGCGCGACCACCGACGGCCCGAGCAGCATCGGCAACTTCAGCGGCCTGGGCACGGTGCCCGGCATGCGCGCGTGCAGCGCGGGCAACTTCGCGCCGTTCAACACCGCCACCGCCGGCTACGAGGACAACGTGGTCTCCTGGCCCTCGGTGGAACCCGCCGACGACTACGCCGCCGCGTCCCTGTTCGCGTTCGCCCTGGGCGGGGCTGGCCTTGGCTGACAATCCGTTCCTGCCGCCGTCACCGCCGCGGGCGCTCAGGCCGGCCGTGCTGGCCATCGACGGCGGCAACAGCAAGACCGACGTGGCCCTGGTGGCCAGCGACGGCACGTTGCTCGCCTCCGCCCGCGGGCCCGGCATCAACTCTCATGAGGTGGGCGCCGATCAGACGGCGATGGTCCTGGACGCCGTGGTCAAGCAGGCCGCCGCGTCCGCGGGGGTGAGAGGATCCGGTTGGGTGGCGCGGCACACGGTGGCCTGCCTGGCCAACGCGGACCTGCCCGAGGACGAGGTCGAACTCGCCACCGCGGTTGAGGCTCTGGCCTGGAGCCCGACCGCCACCGTGGTCAACGACACCTTCGCGATCCTGCGGTCAGGACTGACCGACGAGGACCAGCCGCACTGGGGCGTGGCCGTGGTCTGCGGCGCGGGCATCAACGCCGTAGGCGTGGCGCCGGACGGCCGGGTCACCAGGTTCCTGGCCCTGGGCACGATCTCCGGCGACTGGGGCGGCGGTTACGGCCTGGGCCTGGAGGTGCTATGGCACGCGGCCCGCGCGGAAGACGGCCGCGGCCCGGACACGCTGCTCACCGGCTACGTGACCAGCCACTTCGGGGTGGAGCGCATCGAGGAGCTGACCATCGGCATCCACAAGGGCAAGATCGACGACGATGAGCTGATCGGCTCTGGCGCCCGTCCTGCTGCGCGCGGCCGACGAGGGCGACCAGATCGCGCGGACGGTGGTGAACCGCCTCGCCGAGGAGATCTCGGTCATGGCCGTCACCGCCATGCGGCGACTTGACCTGCTGGGCCTGGCCACCCCCGTGGTGCTCGGCGGCGGGGTGATAACCGCGAGGAACCCGCTGCTGATGGACGGCATCACCGCGCGGCTCGCCGACGCTGCGCCCCGCGCGCAGGTCCGCGTGATCGACGTGCCGCCGGTGGTCGGCGCGGCGCTGCTCGGCCTGGACCACGTGCACGCGCCGCCCGCCGCCGAGACCCGCCTGCGCGCCGCCTACGAGGACCCGTGTCCCTGAAGACCCAGGCGGCCGGTAGTCAGCGCAGGACGAGCATGGTGCCGTGGTCTCCCACGGCGTAGCAGGTTTCCGGGCCGGTGCAGGCGATGCCGTACAGGTTGCGAGTGGTCGGCGTGCGCTGGGCCGCCAAGCGGGTCCCGTTCGTGATCTTGGCGATCGATCCGTGGCTTCCGGCCAGGTAGCAGGTCAGCGTACTGGGGCAGGCGATGTCGTTGAGTACGCTGCTCGACCAGCCCTGTGCCGGCCCGACCTCCTGCCAGTCGGCTCCGCCATCGGATGACCGGACCACGTTGACGCCGCCGGTTGGGCCGCCGAACGGGTTGGTGCTCTGGACGCCGTAGCAGCGGGTGCTGGTGAGGCATACGGCCGCGTCGGGCGCGAAGCTGGCGCATGTAGCCGCAGACTGCACGCAGGTCCAGGGCTTGCCCGGGCTGCGCGCCGCAACGACGGCGTACGCGAAGCCGCAGTGCCCGCAGTCTAGGATGTGGCCGCCGCCCGCCCGGCACAGCCCGCTGCTCAGGCAGGTAACCCACTCCAGCGGATAGCCGTAGAGCCCGGACTGGCAGTCGCCGTCGCAGGCCACCCCCCGCGGGATGGACTGCCTGGTCCACTTCCCTCCCCCGTCACTGGTCAGCCAGATCGAGGCCCTCGCGGCGTGAGACGTCTTGGGTATCGGGTTGACGTCGTACGCCGCCGGCGCGGTGGCGACCGCGTAGCAGACGCTGGCGCTGACGCAGGAGATGTCCAGCAGGCCCAGACGGCACAGCGCGGGCCGTCCGCTGATCGAGGTATAGCCGGGCAGGCACGACTGGTCGGTGAGGTTCGTGCCGGACACGCCGACGGCGAGCACGTGCCGGCTCCAGGTGGCGCCGCCGTTGTGCGTCACCAGGATGGTGTCCGGCCGCGCGATGACGTAGCAGGAACTGGGCGCGACGCAGGTGATCGCGTAGAGCGGCGTGGCGGATCCGCGCAGCGGGTTGGCCTGTTGCCGCCAGATCCTGCCGCCGTCGGAGGTGGCGACGATGGTGCCCGCCGAGCCCACCGCCTCGCACCGCAGCGCGCTCAGGCAGGCCACGTCGTACAGGCGATGCCCGGTGTCACTGTTTTCTGCCTGCCACACGCCGGAGTCCGCCTGGAACAGGCCGACGACCTGACCGGCCCCGGCCTGCTGCCCGGATGTGGCCTGCTGGCCGACCGGCGCACTACCGCAGCCCGCCACCACGACCGCCGCGGCGCACAGGCACGCCGCCGCAATGCCCGGCCACCAGCCTGGGCGGTGGCGCCGCAGTCGTGTCAGAAACCGCCCGACCATGGCAGGAATATACCCCCGTTGTGGTAGCTGATTCGCCGTCGCCTTGACGCAGATGATTTCATGGATCTATCATTATGATATCAATTTAAATGGAAGCGGTGAGCAGGATGAGGATGAAGCTTGCTGGGCGTGCGTATCCGGGGGCGAGGCTGTTTGCCCCGGTGGCGTTGCTCGTCTCGATAGCGGTGCTGGCCACGGGCTGCAGCAGCAGCAGTCCGGCGCCGACCAGTACGGCCTTCGCCGGCGCGGCAGCGCCGATCGGATCGTGGCCCTACCCGGATGGCGACCTCGCCAACACCAGGGTCGCGCCGGATTCGGTGATCTCGGCGGCGAACGTGTCCGGGCTGCGGGAGGCCTGGGCCTTCAAGCTGACCGGCCTGCAGCTGCCGACCACCATCTCGACGGTTGGCGCGCTGACCGCGCCGCCGGTCGTGCAGGACGGCGTCGTGTACCTGCAGGACCAGGGCGCCAACGTGTACGCGCTGGCGCTGGCGACGGGCAAGCTCAAGTGGGAGTACCCGGCGAACGTCCCGGAGACGAGCGGGCCAGGGCCGGACGGGGTGACGGTCGCGGACGGCGCCGTGTACGGGGACACGTCCACGTCGGCGTTCGCGCTGAACGCCGCGACCGGCAAGACGATCTGGGTGGACAGCAACCTGCTGAACAGCGGCCAGGGGGCGTTCGAGATCCAGCCGCAGGTGGCGGGCGGGCGGGTCTACCTGGCCAGCGCCTATGGCTCGGGACCAAGCGGCGGGCTGCTCATGGCGCTGAACGCGTCAAACGGCGCCCTGCTGTGGAAGTTCAACACGGTCATCGGCGCGCGCCCGGGCGTCCAGGCGCTCGGTGTCGGCTCGGGCGGAGCCTGGGAGCCGCCGCTCGTCGGTGACGACGGCTCGGTGACGTTCGGCACCGGGAACCCTTATCAGAGCATCGGCGACGCCATCGCGCACCCGTCGCGGCAGCTTTACACCGACAGCGAGGTGAACCTTGACGCGGCGACCGGAAAGCTGCGCTGGTACTACCAGGCCGTGCCGAACGACTTCGCGGACCATGACCTGCAGTCGTCGCCGATCGCGACGACCATCGGCGGGGTTCCCGTGGTCATCGCAGGCGGCAAGGTGGGTTACGTCTACGCGCTGAATGCGCAGACCGGCGCGCTGCTGTGGAAGACGCCGGTCGGCGAGCACAACGGGCACGACAACGACTCCCTGCTCCTGCTGTCGCACCAGCTCACGATCAAGTTCCCGTACACGCTGTCGCCCGGACCGCTGGGCGGCATCCTGTCGAACATGGCCGTGGCGGACGGAAGCGTCTACGTGGCCACCAACGACGTGCCGGTCACCTACACGAGCCCGAGCGCGGTCCTTGGCAACAAGGCCGCTGGCGGCCAGACCGGGGAGATCGAGGCGCTCAACCTGGCCACCGGCAAGGTCGAATGGGACACAAAGGTCGACACGCTGCCGCTCGGCGCGGCCACGGTCTCGAACGATCTGGTCTTCACGACCCTGTACACCGGTGAACTGGTCGCCCTCAACCGCGACACGGGCGCGATCGTCTACCAGCGCAAGCTGCCCACCTCGACGAACGCACCGATCGCCGTGTTCGGCAACACGATCCTGGTCCCCGCGGGCGGCCCCAAGACGTTGACCGGGGGCGGTAACGCGCAGCTGGTCGCGTACACGGTTCCGTGATAAGAGCCTGGCGATCCACCGTAGGGCATTAGGACCGATTACCTGGGTGCCACGGCAGGGCGAGTGGGCCAGGATCGTGTTGAATGTGCTTTGGAGGTGACGCCGAATGAGTGCCGATGTACCTCCCCCGGCCGCAGCCGTCCCGGGACTGACCCGCAGTGACCTGCACGGTCAGGGGATCACCCGGGAGCGGAGCAGCGGTGGCATCCGTTATTACGACCCCTCCGGAGCGGAGGTCACGAATCCGGAGACACTGCACCGTATCGGCGCGCTCGGCATCCCGCCCGCCTGGAAGGACGTCTGGATCTCGCCCGATCCGCTGGGACACATCCAGGCCACGGGCGTCGACAGCCGGGGCCGGACCCAGTACCGCTACCACCAGGTGTGGCGTGAGCAGCGCGACGTCCAGAAGTTCGCGCACATGCTCCGGTTCGCCGACGCACTGCCCGCGCTGCGGTCGGCCACGGTACGGGATCTCGGCGGCCGCCACCTCGACCGAGACCGCGTGACCGCGACGGCGGTCCGGCTGATCGACCTGGGCCTGTTCCGGATCGGCGGGGAGAAGTACGCCGAACTCGATCACCACTACGGGGCTACTACGCTGCGTAAGCATGATGTCACGGTGACGCGCGACGGCGTCGCGTTCGACTACATCGCCAAGGAAGGCAAGCGCCGGACGATCACCGTCACCGACCACGCGGTCCGGTCCGTCGTGCGAGCGCTGGTCAGCAGCGACAACATGTCCGACTCGCTGTTCTCCTTCCAGGACGGGGACACGTGGCGGCCCCTCCGCTCGCACGAGGTGAGCAGCTATATCGCCATCCGCGCCGGCGGCCACTTCACCGCCAAGGAATTCCGCACCTGGAACGCCACCGTGCTGATGGCGCTCTTCCTGGCGAACGCGGACCCGGCGCCGACCGAGCGGAGCCGCAAGAGCGCGGTAAACGCCGCCGTCCGCGGGGTGGCGGACTGGCTCGGGGACACTCCGGCCGTGGCGCGCGGTTCCTATATCGATCCCCGGGTGATCAGCCGGTACAGCTCCGAAGGGCAGCTAATCGCCATCCCCCGGCTGCCCGCCGTGCTGCCCGCCGCGGCCGAGGCCGAGATCGCCGTCGCCGCGCTGCTGGCCAGCGACCCCATCGATGCAGCCGACCTGGCGTTACCGTGTCCTAGCCGCTGCTTGGCGGGCCGACGGGCGCGGTTTATGCTCGGGTGGAGGTGCCAGCATGACTCGTTACCTGACTAGGGACCGGATGGCGGCGCTGGCCGGGCTCGGCGGTCCGCTCGCGCTGGCGGCGATCCTGGTGCCGTTCCGGTCCAGCTTCCCCAACACCGAAGGCGCGCTGGCCCTGATCCTGGTCGTGGTGGCGGTCGCCGCCAACGGGGACCGGCTGGCCGGGATCCTGGCGGCCGTCTCGGCGGCGGTGTGGTTCGACTTCTTCCTCACCCGGCCCTACGAGCGGTTCTCCATCACCAGCCGGGGGGACATCGAGACCACCATCTTGCTGCTGGTCATCGGCGTGGCGGTGACCGAGCTCGCCGTGTGGGGACGGCGTCAGCACGCGGTCGCCAGCCGGCGCGCGGGCTACCTGGAAGGAATCAGCAGCGCCGCGCAGGCCGTCGCCGCCGGAGACTCGCCAGCTGCCCTGACCGAGCAGGTGACCGGCTACCTCATCCAGTTGCTCACGCTGCGGTCATGCCGGTTCCAGTACGGAATCGCCGGGATCGGCCAGCCCGCCCGGCTGCAGCACGACGGCTCGGTCACCTTCGGGCAGCTGGCCTGGGATGTGGATACGGAGGGGCTCCCTCAGGACACCGACATCGAATTGCTGGTGGAAAGCGGGGGCCGGTTCCAGGGCCGGTTCCTGATGACCCCGGATCGCGGCGCGCGCCCCACCCTCGAGCAGCGGCTGCTGGCCGTCGCGTTCGCCGATCAGGTCGGCGCGGCGCTTGCCGCCAGCCGGTCGGTCGACCAGAGATAGGCTTGCCGTCGGGGCTGCGGGCAGGCGATGGGCGAGGGGGCCTAGGTGGCTGAGGACGGCGACTGGCGGACCACGTTCAGGCCGGACATTCCCAGTGCCGCGCGCGTGTATGACTACCTGCTGGGCGGGAAGGACAACTACCCGGCGGACCGGGCGGTGGCCGAGTCGATGATCGCGCAGCTGCCGAACGTGCAGCTCGCGGTCCAGTGGAACCGGGCCTTCCTGCGCCGCGTGGTCCGCTACCTGATCCGTGAGGCCGGCATCCGGCAGATCGTGGACATCGGCGCCGGGCTGCCGACCGTGGGCAACACCCATGAGATCGCCCAGGAGGCCGATCCTTCCGTCCGGGTGGTCTACGTCGACCATGACCCGGTGGTCCTGACGCACGTCCGGTCCATGCTGCACAACGTCCCGAACACCGCGATCATCGAGCAGGACCTGCTCGCGCCGGATGAGATCCTCGCCGACCCGGCGCTGCGGGAGCTGATCGATTTCGGCGAGCCGACGGCGTTCTTGCTCCTGTCCATCTTGCACTTCGTGGCCGACGAGGACGATCCGGCCGGGCTCATCGCCGCGCTGCTCGATCCGTTCCCGGCCGGCAGTCACGTCGCGATCTCGCACGCGACTCCGGACGCCGTGCCCGAGGTCAACGACGTGGAGCGGGTCTTCGACGAGGCGACCGAGCAGGCTCACGTCCGCAGCCGGGCCGCCATCGCCAAGCTCGTCGCCGGCATGGACATCCTCGAGCCGGGTCTGGCCTGGCCGCCCGAGTGGCGGCCGGACCCCGGTGAGCTGGTCCCGGCCAACGCCGCCGAGTCGTATTACTGCGTCGTGGTCGCCCGTAAGCCGGCGTTATCCGTTAGTTTTCGGCGGCCGAGGATTTAGCGGGCTCGGAGCCGATGAGGTGGCGGTCGGCGTCCTCGCCGAGCATCGCGCGGGACATCCGGGTGAGCAGCTCGCCGAGCTCGGCGTACTCCTCGGGCGGCCAGTCCGCGAGCAGCTCGCGCAGGCCCTCGCGGCGCGCCGCGAACAGCCGGTCGGCGGCCTGGTGCCCGGCGTCGGTCAGCATCAGCGTCCCGTCCGAGCGGACGACCATGCCCTCGGACACCAGTCGGTCCACGTAGGGCCGGCCGTAGTCCACGCTCACGTTGGCCTGCCGGGCCAGATCGGTCCCTGCGACCGCTCCCTGCTTGGCCAGCCGGGTCAGGATCCAGCTGCTCCCGGCGGGCAGGTCCAGGCCGGCCATCGCGGTCAGCCGCTCGTAGCCGCGCCGCCTCATGTCCGCGCCCGCGATCCGGGCCAGCGAGCGTTCCACCTCCTCGACCGAGGAACGCGCGGGCGGGGTCGCCCCGAGCCCCTCGCCGATGCCGACCGAGCTGGTGGTCCGCAGCGGGACCTCGCGCAGGAACCAGGACAGCACGAACGCGACCAGCGCGACCGGGATCGCGAACAGGAACACCGGATGCAAGGCCAGCGAGAACGCGTGCACCACGTCGGCGTGGACGGGGGCGGGCAGTTTCTTCAGCGCCGCGGGGTTGACCGAGGCGCCGCTGGTGCTGAACCCGGCCGGCAGGGTGACGCCGCGCAGCGCCGCGGCCAGTTCGGCGGCCAGCCGGTTGGAGAAGATCGCGCCGAAGATGGACACCCCGAACGATCCGCCGATGCTGCGGAAGAAGGTCACGCCGGACGTGGCGGCGCCCAGGTCGGCGTAGTCGGCCGAGTTCTGCACGGCGATGACCAGGACCTGGATGATCAGCCCGAGGGCGAAGCCGAGCACGAGGAAATCGAAGGACGTGACCGCGATCGAGGTGTACTCATCCAGCCGGGACAGCAGGAACAGCGCGACGACCAGTAGCGCCGTGCCGATGATCGGGAAGACCTTGTACCGGCCGGTCCTGGCGATGAGCTGGCCGCTGCCGATCGAGGTGATCAGCAGGCCGCCGACCATCGGCAGCAGGTAGACGCCGGACAAGGTGGGCGAGATGCCGTGCACCACCTGCAGGAACAGCGGCAGGTAGGCGATCGAGCCGAGCAGCGCGAACCCGGCCGCGAGGCTGATCGCCGAGGCGACCCTGAACACGGGGTTGCGGAACAGCGACAGCGGCAGCACCGGCTCGGCGGCCCGGCGGGCCGACAGCCACCAGCCCGCCAGGCTCACGACGGCCCCGGCGAACAGCGCGATGATCACCGGCGAGCCCCACGCGTAGGTGGTGCCGCCCCACGAGGTCGCCAGGACCACGCAGGTGGCGAACGCGGCCAGCAGCGTGGCGCCCAGGTAGTCGATGGTGTGCTTGCGCCGGGTCGACGTGGCGGGCAGGACCACGATGACCACGACCAGCGCGACCGCGCCGATCGGCAGGTTGATGTAGAACACCCACCGCCAGGACAGGTTGTCGACGAAGAACCCGCCGAGCAGCGGCCCGATGACGCTCGCGACGCCGAACACGGCGCCGAACGCCCCCTGGTACCTGCCCCGCTCACGCGGCGGCACGATGTCCCCGACGATGGCCTGGGCCAGCACGATCAGGCCGCCGCCGCCGATGCCCTGCAGGGCGCGGAACGCGATCAGCTCGGTCATCGTCTGGGACAGCCCGGACAGCGCCGAGCCGATCAGGAAGATGACGATCGCGGCGATGAACAGGTACTTCCTGCCGTACTGGTCGCCGAGCTTGCCCCACACCTGGGTGCTCGCCGTGCTGGCCAGGATGTAGGCCGTGACGACCCAGGACAGGTGGCTGAGGCCGCCCAGGTCGCTGACGATGGTGGGCAGCGCGGTGGCGACGATCGTCTGGTCCAGCGCCGCCAGCAGCAGGGCCAGCATCAGGGCCGCGTAAATAACCAGCAGCCCGCGCTGTCGCTGCGCGGGCTGCTGGTTGTCCACTGCCTGGCCAGGCGCCACGTACGTGCTCCGTTCGGCTGAAGCGGATTACGAACGCGTGATACCCGGCTTCCGTTCAGGCAATCGCTGGGTGTATCACCAGCCTCCGTTACCTCCGCTGCCCCCCATGCCGCCGGAGCCGCCCATGCCGCCGGAGCCGGAGCCAGAGCCAGAGCCGCCCATGTCACCGGAGCCGCTGGTGCTGGTGCCGGTGTTGGCGGTGGTTGACGCGCCGATCTTCATCGCGTACCACGGCGCGCCGAAGCCGTTGACCCCGTTGCCGTTGGCCTGCCCGGGCGCGGAGTCGCCCGCGAACAGGTAGAGCGGGTGGCCATCGAAGGTGGCCTGCATGGTCCCGTCAGCCCGCTTGATCTCGCCGAGCGTGCCGCCCAGCTTGACCCCGGGCGCGGCCTGCGGCATCCCCAGCAGCGGAGGCCAGGCCGCGGCGCAGGCACCGGCGCAGGCTGAGGCGGTCGAGCCGTCCTTCGCGAACCAGTAGACGGTGAAACCCTTGGCGTCGGTCAGCACCATGCCGAGCGAAGTCTGGTCGGTCTTCAGCACCGCGCCAGGCGTGGCGCTCGGCGAGGCCGAGGCCGAGGACGGGGCGGCCGCGAACGTCGAAGCGACGGGCGCGGACGTCGACGGCGCCGAGGCGGATTGGGGCGCCGAGGCGGCGCTTGAGGATGTCGAGGACGATCCGCACGCCGCGGCGGCGATCATCAGGCCGACGGCACCGACGGCGGTGAAGACCCTTCGGGTCATCAGCATTGTCATCGCGTTCTCCTTAGTACGGGCACTCGCACTGGATCACGTAGTGACCGTCGTGCCGGTTCATGCCGCGAACGCGATTACTCCCCGGAGCCGTCCCGCTACCGGCGGGCGGATACAGAAACGTTCCCGGGCCGATCAGCTGACCGGCCCGGGAACGCCCGGTTTTGCAGGGCTTGACTAACCAGGTACCTACGGCTTGACCACGTACCATACCCCGCCGATGCCGTTACCGGTCGTCAGCAGCGGGCCCGCGGACTTGTAGGTGTACAGCGGCTTGCCGTTGTAGGTGACCTGCTTCTTGCCGCTGGGCGTGGTGACCACGGCGAAGGTGCCGGGAATCGTGACGCCCTGGGTGACCTGCGGCACCCCGAGGACCGGGGCCCAGGTCGTGTTGCAGGAACCGGTGCAGGTCGGCGTGCCGTTCTTGGGGTCCTTCGCGTAGGTGTACACCACGTACCCGCTGGCCTCGACGATTATCTGGCCCAGGGTGGTGTTCCGCAAGGTCAGGATCATCGTGCCCACCGCCGGGATCGACTCGGTCCCCCCCGTGCCACTGCTGGGCTGAGGCCCGGCCGTGTTGTGAGGCTTCGGGGTCGGCTGGGTCGTCGCACTGTTCGAGCTCGATCCGGTGGCCGACGCCGACGTGCTGGACGAGGCCGAGGCCGACGTGCTCTGGCTTGCGGATGTGTTCTGGCTCGTACCGTTGGCGGCCGGGGTCGAGGATCCCGAGCCCCCGCACGCCGATAGCAGCAGTACCAGCGTTCCGAACCCGGCAGCTGCCCAAGCGCTCTTGCGCATTTTTCTCTCCTTGGAGGATGACCCGGTCCCGGGTCGTTCGGCCATTCGGGACTCAGCCACCCGAGATGTCACTGGCGGACAACTTGATCACATGCCACAGGCCTTGCACGCCGTTGCCGGCCACCGAGTACGGCCCCGAGCCCTTGAAGGTGTACAGCGGCATGCCGTCGTAGGTGATCTGCTTGTGGCCGTCAGCCGTGGCTACCGTGCCGAGCTTGGCAGGCAGCGTGTCCCCCACCACGACCAGCGGCTTGTTCTGCACGGTCAGCGCGGGCCAGTTCGCCGCGCAGGAGCCGGTGCAGGTCGCCGACCCGCCCTTCTTGTCGTTGCCGTACGTGTACACCACTACCTGGCTGGCCGTGGCCAGCACGTAACCGGCCGCGGTGTTCTCCACGATCAGCACCAAATCACCCGGCTGGATCCCGCCTATCGCGGTCGAAGGCTGGGCATTAGCGGCCGGTGACGAAGCCGAGGCCGACGCCGAGGTCGAGCTACCCGGCGGCGATGACGACGAGGATCCCCCGCACGCGGTTAGCAGCAGCAGCGGCCCGATCCCGGCAGCCACTGCCCACCCGCTCTTGCGCATAACGTATCTCCATTCACACTTTCCATAGGGTTGCACCCGTTCCCGATACGCCGGAAAACTACCAGACTGCCGGGGCAGCCGGCGCCCTCTTAGTCGCTACTTAGCCATCCGGCCGCAAAGCCAGGCCAGCGACATCGGGTAACGATAATCGATGCCCATGTGCCCGGCGTCGAACAACTCAAAATGCACCAGATCGTCGGAGACGCCGATGTCCCTGAGACCGGCACTGAACGCCTCGGCGCCCAGGTCAAGACGGTACTCATCCCTGGTTCCGGCGTCGATCCAGATCGCCCGCAGCCCGCGCAGCGCCTCCGCGTGGGGCGACACCATCCGCACCGGGTCCCAGTCCAGCCACCGCTGCCACACGGCCTGGCGGATCACCCCGGTCACCGGGTCGAACGGCAGGTCCACCGTACCGTCGGGGTTGGCGGAGAAGCACGCCGCCACGCCGAGCACCCCGAGCAGGGACATGTCCTCCTCCTTGGTGAAGGCCACCCGGGAGGAGAAGTCACGCCACCACCGCCAGATGTCGCCGTCGTAGCGGCGCAGGTGCCTGGTGGCGGCGGCGAACTCGGGTATGTAGCAGTACTCGTACAGCGTGTCGCCGGCGTGCGTGGCCAGCGCGCCGAACAGGTCGGGCCGGAGCATCGGCGTGATCATCGCGCCGAACCCGCCGCTCGACTTGCCCATGATGGCCCGGTGCGCGGCATCGGGCAGCGTCCGGTACCGCGCGTCCACCCAGGGCACGACCTCGTCGCACAGGTAGGAGTGATACCGCCCGGTGCCGGGCGAGTCCACGAACTGGCTGCCGCCGTACCGGGTCCACGCGTCCACGTACACCACGATGGCGGGCGGCGCCTCGCCGCTGGCGAACACCGCGTCGGCCGCTTCGGGGAACGGCTGCCGGAAGGCCGCCCGGTTGCGCCACGAGGTCACGAACCCCGTGTAGCCCTGGATCACGTACACGGCCGGGTACCGGCGCTCGGGCTCGTCGTCGTAGCCCGGCGGCAGGTACACCAGGACCGGGCGCTCGTGCGGGTCACCGAGCGGGTTGCCGCGCAGCAGGTCGCTGCTGATGACCTGCTCGTCGATGCGGCCGGCGAGATCGGCGGACCAGGGCAGCACGGCTCCTCCTCGGACGGGGCGTGCCCAGCCTATGCCGCCTGGCTCGTGGTGGTGGCCAGGTGAGCGAGGATGGCGGCGTTGACCGGGCCAGGCGTCTGGTACGGAGCCAGGTGAGCGGTACCCCGGATCACCGTCAGCCGGGAGCCGGCGACGCCCAGGGCGGTCCGCGCGCCCTGCCACGGCGGCGCGGCCACGTCGTCGGCGCCCGCGATGACCAGCGTCGGCGCCTTGACCGACGCCAGCGCGGGGACCAGGTCAAGGTCTGCGATGGCCTCGCCGCAGCCCGCGTAGCCCTGGGGGTCGGTGCCGAGCAGCATGTCCACCACGGCCGCGACGGCCCGGGGCTGGCGCGCGATGAAATCCGGGGTGAACCAGCGCGGCGGGATCATCTCCGCGATCGCGGCCATTCCGTGCGAGCGCACCAGCGCGGCGCGGTCCAGCCAGGCCTGCCGCGACGGCATGGGGGTGATAGCCGTGCAGCAGGCGACCAGGGAACAGATGCGATCCGGGGCGTTGGCGGCCAGCCAGAGCCCGATCATCCCGCCCAGGGAGATCCCGCAGTAGGCGGCGGTGGCGACGCCGTGATCGCGCATGAGGCCGAGCACGTCCGTGCCGAGTTCGGCGATGGAGTACGGCCCGGGCGGGGCGGCCGAGCGGGCGCCGGGCTCACCGTGCCCGCGCAGCTCGAACCGGAGCAGCCGGTAGTCCCTGCGGAGCAGCGGCACCTGGGCGTCCCAGATCGCGCGGGTCGTCCCGATCGGGTTGGCCAGGATGACCACGGGCGCGTCATCCGGCCCTTCCATCGAGGCTTCCAGAGGTACCTCAGACATCGAAGAAGACGGTCTCGCGGTCGCCCTGCAGCCTGATGTCGAACCTGAGCTCCCCTTCCGGCTCGGGCACGGCGATCAGCGTGGATCGCCGGGACGGCTCGCCGATCGAGCTCAGCACCGGGTCGGCGGCGTTGGCGGTCGGCTCGTCAGGGAAGTACATCCTGGTCACCACCCGGTCGAGCAGGCCGCGCGCGAAGACCGACACGTCCAGGTGCGGCGCCTCGATGAGGCCGTCCGGCGCGGGCAGCGGCCCGGGCTTGAGCGTGACGATGCGGTAGGACCCGTCCGGGGCGGTCGGGCACCGGCCGAAGCCGCGGAAGCCGTGGTAGCCGCCGGGGGTGGCGCCGCGCGGGTCGTCCGGATGCGCGAAGCGCCCGTCCGGCCCGGCCTGCCAGGTTTCGATCAGCCCGTCGGGGATGACGTTCCCGGCGCCGTCGTACAGCCGTCCCACGATCGTGACCGCGCCCGCGGTGCCTTCCGGCACCACGTACGGGCCGTCCGGCCACGGCAGCCTCATCGAGAAGTACGGACCCACGGTCTGCGAAGGAGTCAACCCTGTCACTGTCTTGTGCCCTTACTCGAAGACCCTGCTATTCGAACACTCTGCTATTCGAACACTCTGCTATTCGAACACCGTCGAGCCGCGGCCGCGCAGCACGATGTCCCAGTGGTAGCCGAGCGCCCATTCCGGCTGGGTCAGGTCGATGTCGAAGCGGGCGATGAGCCGCTGCCTGGCCTTCTCGTCCGGCACCGAGTTGAAGATGGGGTCCAGCGGCAGCAGCGGGTCGCCGGGGAAGTACATCTGGGTGACCAGCCGCTGGGTGAACGCGCGGCCGAACAGCGAGAAGTGAATGTGGGCCGGACGCCAGGCGTTGTAGTGGTTGCCCCACGGGTAGGCGCCCGGCTGGATGGTGACGAACCGGTACCGCCCGGCCGAGTCGGTGATGGCACGCCCGATGCCGTCGAAGTTCGGGTCCAGCGGCGCGGGGTGGTGCTCGCGGGAGTGCCGGTATCGCCCGCCCGCGTTGGTCTGCCAGATCTCGATCAGCGTGTCGGGCACCGGCCGCAGGTCCGAGTCGAGCACCCGCCCGGTCACGATGATCCGCTGCCCCTGCGGCTCGCCGCCGTGCTGCGTGGTCAGGTCGGCGTCGGTCGGCGTGATCAGGTCGTCGCCGAGCAAAGGCCCTGTGACCTCGGTGAGCCGGTGGGGCAGCAGCACCAGCGGCCGTTTGGGATGGCGTAGCGCCGTCGAGCGGTACCCGGTGAAGTCCAGCGGCGGATGGACGCCGTCCGGGCGCTCGTACGAGGGCAGGACAAGCTCGCCGGTGTCCGCGAGAACGGTCGTGGAAACCTCAGCGGCCATTATGAATGCTCCCTTTGGAGGTTGCGCAGGGCGTGCAGCTCGGCAGGGCTGGGACCGGCGATGATCTCGGCCTCCGAGGCTACCGCGAGATCCCAGCCTGTCCGCTCCTTGGCGGCCGCGGCGGAGACGCCAGGGAACAACCCGGTCACGGTGAACTCGAACGTCACCGGATCGGGCTCCAGGACGCCCAGGTCGGTGATGATCTTCTTGGGTCCTGCGCCGGTCAGCCCGAGCCGCTTGCGGTCGCCAGGCCCGGATCCGTAGCCGACCGAGGTGACGAAGTCCACCCGCTCGACGAACGAGCGGGTGGTCTGCCTGACCACGACGATCACCTCGCGGCACGAAGCGGCGATCTCCGGTGCGCCGCCCGCGCCGGGCAGGCGCACTCTCGGGTTGGCGTAGTCGCCGCCGATGACGGTGGTGTTGATGTTGCCGAACTTGTCGATCTGGGCGGCGCCGAGGAATCCGATGTCGATCCGGCCGGGCTGCAGCCAGTAGTTGAAGACCTCCGGCACGCTGACCACCGCGTCGGCGGTCTCGGCCAGGATGCCGTCGCCGATCGACAGCGGCAGTTCGGCCGGCTTGGCGCCGATCGTGCCGGACTCGTAGATCAGCACCAGGCCAGGCGCGTGGATGGCCCGGGCCAGGTTCGCGGCGGCGCTGGGCAGCCCGATCCCGACGAAGCAGGTCATGCCGTCGCGCAGCGTGCGGGCCGCGGCCACGGTCATCATCTCGTCGGCCGTGTAGGTCATCAGCTCACCGGGCCCGGCCGGATCCGTGCTCACCGGTGACGTCATGACTGCCCCACCGTTTCGACGTAGACGCGATCCTCGAGCCAGCGGCTGAACGCGTCACGGTCGCGGGCGATGGCGTCCCAGGCCACGTAGTAGTCGTTGTCCCTGACCGAGTAGCCGAGCGCGTAGGACGGGTGCGCCCCGCCTGGCACCTGCGCCACGTAGCTCACCGTCCAGCTCGGCAGGACCACCGCCCCCGGCCGGGGATCCAGGCTGTCCACGATCTCCTCGACGGTGACCACCGAACGCTGGGAAGCCAGTACAGCTTCCTTCTGCACGCCCGCGATCCCCCAGAACTGCACGTTCCCCGACCGGTCGGAGCGCTGGGCGTGGATGACGGCCACGTCGGGCCGGATGGCGGCCACCGCGGTCAGCGTCTCGCCCGTGAACGGGCAGGTGATCGGCTTGATCGTGGGCGCCGTCTCGTGGCCCGTGTTGAGCGACTCAAGGCCGGTGCCGTTGTACCCGCGCAGTACCGCGAACGGCAGCCCGGACGCGCCGGCCACGTAGCGGTTGGCCATCCCGGCGTGGCTGTGCTCCTCGATCTCCAGCGCGGTCGGCCAGGCGTGCTCGACCGCGTCCCGGAACCTGTGCAGCGACCCCACGCCGGGATTGCCGCCCCACGAGAAGATCAGCTTGCGCGCGCAGCCGGCCCCGATGAGCTGGTCGTAGATCAGGTCCGGCGTCATCCTGATCAGCGTGAGGTCCCGGCGGCGCTGCCTGATCACCTCGTGCCCGGCGGCGAACGGGATCAGGTGCGTGAATCCCTCCATGGCCACGGCGTCGCCGTCATGAATCGCCCGCTCCACGGCTTCGGCGAGTGAGACGATCTCCGCCATTTCGCTCCAGTTCTGGTCGCTTAGGCAAACGATACCGCCTTGCCTTTCGCCAGGAGTACAGACGTTCGCATGTCGGACGGCTGGCTGTGGCCCCAGGCCAAATCCGCAGCTAGCAAGGCTATGGCCCGGAACAAAGTACGCAGCGCTACTGACTCTGGGCGGCTTCGGTGAGGGCGCGCTGGGCGACGGCGAAGGCGCGGTTGGCGGCGGGGACGCCGGCGTAGACGGCGACCTGGAGCAGGACCTCGGAGATCTGCTCCGGCTGCAGGCCGTTGCGCAGCGCGGCCTTGACGTGCATGGCCAGCTCGTTGTCGTGGTGCAGGGCGGCCAGGACGGCCAGCGTGACGATGCTGCGCTCGGCCCGGGACAGCCCGGGGCGGGACCACACATCGCCCCAGGCGTTGCGCGTGATGTAGTCCTGGAACGGCTCGGTGAACGGGGTGGTCGCGCCCACCGCCCGGTCGACGTGCTCGTCTCCGAGGACCTCGCGCCGGACCGTCATCCCGCGCCGGGTCCGCTCGGCGTCATCCATGATCTTCCCCTTGGTCTGCTGCGTGTGCCCGCAGGGCCGCGGTGACGAAGGCGTCGGCGGCGCCGAGGTAGCCCGCCGGTTCAAGCGCCGACTCGATCTGCTCGGCGGTGATGCCGGCCGAGGCCAGCCGGCCCTCGAGCTTGGGTACGGCCAGCAGCACGTCGCGCAGCGGCAGGCCGGCGCTGACCGCCCGCTGGCCCGCCTCGGCCACCAGGTCGTGGGCCTGGGCGCCGCCGAGCACGCCGGCCAGCAGCGAGGTGACGTGCTCGGCGAGCGGCAGGTCCTTGGTCGCGGCCAGGTTGGCCGCCATCCGGGAGGCGTCCACGACCAGCCCGGACATCAGCTCGGCCGCCCAGCTCGCGGCGGACCCGGTCAGCCGCAGCAGCGCGGTCAGCGGCTCCCATTCGGCGTGCCAGGCACCCGCGGCGCGCTGGTGCTCCTGCTCGGCGCAGGCGACGAGGGTGGCCAGCAGCCCGGGCGCCTGCTTGGTGCAGCCGAGGATGGCGATCGCCGCGACCGGGTTGTGCTTGTGCGGCATGGCCGAGGAGCCGCCCCTTCGGGGGGACGCGGCGTTGTCCCGGGGGCCTGGTTCGCCGCCGCCCTCGCTGACCTCGGCGACCTCCGACTGGGCGAGCAGCGTGACGTCCCTGGCGATCTTGCCGAGCGCCGCCGTGACCCTGGCCAGCGCGGTGGCCAGGTCGATGATCCGCAGCCGGTCGGTGTGCCAGGGCAGCACGGGCAGGGCCAGGCCGAGGTCCTCGGCGAGCAGCGCGGCGACCCGAGGGCCGTCGTCGCCGAGCGAGGCGAGCGTGCCCGCCGCACCGCCGAGCTGCACGGCCAGCCGCTGCGAGCGGACCGCGGCCAGGCCCTGCCTGGCCTCGTCGAGGCTGGTCAGCCATCCGGCCGCGACCAGGCCGAACGTGATGGGAACCGCCTGCTGCAGCAGCGTCCGGCCGATCATCATCGTGGACCGGTGCGCGTCCGCGAGCCCGGCCGTGGCTTCGGCGGTCCGGTCCAGGTCGGCGAGGACCACGTCGATCACCCGCCTGGCCAGCAGCATGGCGGCGGTGTCGATGATGTCCTGGCTGGTCGCGCCGCGGTGCACGGCCCCGGCCGCGGCCTGAGGCACCCGGCGGGCCAGGGCGCGGGCCAGCGCGGGAACCGGGTTCCCGGTCAGCGCGGCCAGCTCGCCGAGCCCGACGATGTCGAAGTTGCCGGCCTGAGCCGCCGCGGTGACGGCCTCCCCCGAACCCGCGGGCGCGAGCCCGGCCCGCTCCAGCGCCCGCGCCAGCCCGGCCTCGGCGTCCAGCATCGCCTGCAGCCATGCGTTGTCGTCGGTCGGCGCGCCGCCCCTGTCAAAGACTCCCCCGAACAACCCGCGCGCACCCGGCTCGTCCTGGTCGGTCATATCCGGAACATGTCCTTTCCTTTCCGGGGGGACTGCCATCCCCCCGGACCCCCCTGGCTTATCTCGCTCGCCACGGTGCCGTCGAGGCTCATTGTGGCAGCACCACTGCGACAGCCGTTCGGCCAAATGATTTATCGTCTGAAACATGACCGAGCACGCACCTGTGGAATCCCGGCTTCCCCAGCGCCGGAGCATTGTCACCGAGATCCCCGGACCTGCATCACGTGAACTGCTGGCGCGGCGCGAGCGCGCGGTGGCCCGCGGGGTCAGCACCGTGCTGCCGGTGTTCGTCACCGACGCCGGCGGCGGCGTCGTGGTGGACGCCGACGGCAACTCCCTGATCGACTTCGGGTCGGGCATCGCGGTGGTCTCGGTGGGCAACGCCGCGCCCCGGGTGGCCGCGCGCGTGGCCGCGCAGGCCGCCCGGTTCACCCACACCTGCTTCATGGTGACCCCGTACGAGGGTTACGTGGAGGTCTGCGAGGAGCTGGCCCGGCGCACGCCGGGGACGTACGACAAGCGGTCGGCGCTGTTCAACTCCGGCGCTGAGGCCGTCGAGAACGCGGTGAAGATCGCCAGGCACGCCACCCGGCGCCAGGCCGTCATCGCGTTCGACCACGGCTACCACGGGCGCACCAACCTCACCATGGCGCTGACCGCGAAGAACATGCCGTACAAGGACAAGTTCGGGCCGTTCGCGGGCGAGATCTACCGGATGCCGATGGCCTACCCGCTGCGCTGGCCCGGCGGGCCCGAGGCGTGCGCGGCTCAGGCCCTGCCCATGGTCAAGTCGCTGATCCACACCCAGGTGGGTGAGGACAACGTGGCCGCGGTGATCATCGAGCCGATCCAGGGCGAGGGCGGGTTCGTGGTGCCGCCGGACGGGTTCCTGCCCGGGCTGGCCGAGTTCTGCCGCGAGAACGGCATCGTGTTCATCGCCGACGAGATCCAGACCGGGTTCTGCCGGACCGGCGACTGGTTCGCCTGCGAGCACGAGGGCGTGGTGCCCGACCTGATCACCACGGCCAAGGGCATCGCCGGCGGCCTGCCGCTGGCCGGGGTGACCGGGCGCGCCGAGATCATGGACTCGGTGCACGCGGGCGGCCTCGGCGGGACCTACGGCGGCAACCCGGTGGCCTGCGCGGCGGCGCTCGGCGCGATCGAGACCATGGCGGCCGAGGACCTCGCGGGGCGCGCGCGCCGGATCGGCGAGGTCATGCTGCCGCGGCTGCAGAAGCTGGCCGAGACCTACCCGGTGATCGCGGACGTCCGCGGCCGCGGCGCCATGCTCGCCGTCGAGCTGACCCGGCCGGGCACGCTCGATCCCGACCCGGCCACCACCTCGGCCGTGGCCAAGGCCTGCCACCAGGCTGGCCTGGTGACGCTGACCTGCGGGACGTTCGGCAACGTGCTGCGGTTCCTGCCGCCGCTGGTGATCGGGCAGGACCTGCTCGACGAGGGGCTGTCCATCCTCGAGGACGCCTTCGCCGCGGCCAGCGGGTAAATGCCGCGGGAGCGGGATTACAGCCGCCTGGTCATGGCGGCCGAGCCGAAGCCGTTCTGGCTGGACCGGCCCGACGTGCCAGCGGTCAGGGAACGGCTGAGCGGCGAGGCGGCCTGCGACCTGGCGGTGATCGGCGGCGGATTCACCGGCTTGTGGACCGCCCTGCTTTTCAAAGAGCTTTATCCCGAACGGTCCGTGGTGCTTGTCGAAGGCAACCGTGTCGGCTGGGCCGCGAGCGGGCGCAACGGCGGGTTCTGCGACGCGAGCCTGACCCATGGCGCCGCGAACGGCCGGGACAGGTTCCCGTCTGAGTTCGATATCTTGCAACGGCTCGGCGCGCGGAACCTGGACGCGATCCAGGCCGCGGTGGACCGGCACGGCATCGACTGCGGCTTCGAGCGGACCGGGACGATCGCCGTCGCCACGCAGGAGTACCAGGTCGCCGGGCTCCGCTCGTCCGGTGCCGCCTTCCTGGATACGGAGGCGGTGCGGGCCGAGGTGAACTCCCCCACCTACCTGGCCGGCGCGTGGGACAAGGAAGGCACCGCGCTGGTCCAGCCCGCCGCGCTGGCCTGGGGCTTGGCCGCCGCCTGCGAGCGGCTCGGCGTCCGCATCGCCGAACGCACGCCCGCGACCGCCCTGGCCTCTGACGCGGACGGCGTGCGGGTGCGGCTGCGGGACGGCGTGCTGCGGGCAGGTCAGGTGGCGCTGGGTACCAGCGCGTTCCCCGCGCTGGTACGCCGGCTGCGGCCCTACATCGTGCCCGTCTACGACTACGTGCTGGTCACCGAGCCGCTCGGCGCGGCACAGCGGGCCGCGATCGGCTGGCGGAACCGGCAGGGCGTCGGCGACTCGGGCAACCAGTTCCACTACTACCGGCTCACGGCGGACGACCGGATCGTGTGGGGCGGCTACGACGCCATCTACCACTTCGGCCGCGGCCTGCGCGCCGCCTATGACCAGCGGCCCGCCACCTTCGCCCGGCTCGCCGAGCACTTCTTCACCACCTTCCCGCAGCTGGAGGGGATCGGGTTCAGCCATCGCTGGGGCGGCGCGATCGACACCTGCAGCCGGTTCTGCGCGTTCTACGGCACCGCGCACCGCGGCCGGGTCGCGTACGCGCTCGGCTACACGGGCCTCGGCGTCGGCGCCAGCCGGTTCGGGGCCCGGGTCATGCTCGACCTGCTGAGCGGGGATCGGACCGAACTCACCGAGCTGACCATGGTCCGCGGCAAGCCGATTCCCTTCCCGCCCGAGCCGCTCGCCTACCTGGGCGTCCAGGCCACCCGCTGGTCCCTGGCCCGGGCCGACCGCCGGTCCGGCAGGCGGAACCTGTGGCTGCGGGCCCTGGACGCAGCCGGGATGGGTTTCGACTCCTAAACCGGCACATAAAGGGGGACAATGGCGTGTGCCCACGGGCCCCAGGTCCCGTTGAACCCGCTGCCGGTGGGCGACGTCTACTGGTTATGAGGAGGCAGGCGACGGTCGTCGGCAGGCATCGCCGTCCCACCGCGGGCCCGCTGCAACTGCGGCTGCGGGCCGCGGGAGCCTTGCTGCTCGCCGGGTCGGCAGGCATTCACCTGTACCTCTACCTGACCGGGTACCGCTCGATCCCCACGATCGGCTGGCTGTTCCTGCTGCAGGTCATTTTCGGGTTCGTCCTCGCGGCCGCGGTGCTGGCGACGCACAGCCGGCTGGCTGTCGCGGCGAGCGCGGCGCTGGCGCTATCCACGCTCGGCGCCTACCTGCTGGCGGTGTGGATCGGGTTGTTCGGGTTCAAGGAGGTCCGCACCAGGGCGGGGATCGCCGCCGGGCTGATCGAGGTGGCCGCGTTCGCGACGCTGGCCATGGCCGTGATCGCCGCGGGACCCGTACGGGAGGAAGGCGTGTCGGTCAGTTCGGGTGTCCGGATGGTGGCGCGGGTGCGGACGGCGGTATCGACGGTGATCGGTGCGGTGGGTGTCGTCTCGGTCCTGGCCCTGGCCCTGCTCGGCGTGGCGCTGGCCAACGCGGGCGCACCGCCCGCGGCCGCCGCCGACGGCGGGGCCGTCCTGAAGACGGCCAGGATCGGCGGTGTCACCGTGCTCACCAACGCCCGCGGCCTCACGCTGTACTGGTTCGCCCCCGACACCTCCACGACGTCCAGATGCACGGGATCGTGTACCGACTACTGGCCGCCGCTCATCGGCAACCCCGAAGCCGGGCCCGGCGTCACGGGCAGGCTCGGTACCGTCAGGCGGTCCGGCCGCGTCCTGCAGGCGACCTACGATGGCCATCCGCTTTACACCTACAACGGCGACAACGGCCCGGGCTCGGCCAACGGCAACAACCTCGACCTCAACGGCGGCCTCTGGTACGAGGTCCGCGCCTGAGGCGCGGCACGGGGGCTTGGCCCCCCGGCCGCATGGGGGCTAGCCCTAACCCCGGAACGGCAGCCAGCACCATTGGATCGACGCCGCGTCCGCGGGAGGCTGGTGTTAGACCGCCAGCCCGAGGAGGTCCACGATGTGGCTCTCAGCTAAGCACCCCAGTTCCTACGACTCCGACGCCGATGCGCTGTTCGTGTCGGCGCTGCAGCGTTCCGATGCCCCGAGCATCGGCCAGATCCGGCATGCGATCGCCGCGGCCATCGGCGCGTTCGGCTACGTCGGATGCGCCGAACGGGTGGCACAGGAGTTCGGTGACCACCCGGAGACGGCGGCCGCCCGGATGCGGTGGGCCCGGGCCGTGGCCGATCAGGCGTTCAGCCATCCGGTGGCGGCCTAATACCTCGAGCCGGTCCGGGTGGGGGGCGGCATTGCGCAACCGGGAACCGCTGAACTTGACCGTCGAGCCGACGACCCGCCGCCAGAACGGCCAGATAGACGGGGTGATGCGCAGCTCGATCCGGGCGCGGGCGTGCCGGCCCAGGAGGTCATCGACGACGACCCGCTCGACCGCTTCCACCGGCTGCTCGGCGACCCAGTATCCGCCCACCGCATGCGGCAGGAACGTCTCGGTCGGCAACCGGTAGGCATACAACCGGCAGGCCTGCATCCGCTCGAGCCAATCGGCCTCCATGACGTGGATCCGGCCGGCGGCGCTCTGGCCGAAGAAGCGCTCGCGGTCCTCAGCCGTGGTGGACGAAGCCGGCCAGATGCATCCTCGCGGGCAGTCTCTCGGGAACCAGAACATCGGCGCGTGGCGGGTATCGACCGCCCACACCAGCGGCCGTGCCTCGGGATTGGTGGCGGGGACATGCGGCAGGAACAGGCCGAGAGAGGGATCCTCGCTGAAGTGCCACAGGGCGAACGGGCCCTCCCCCGCATACCGCGGCGCTGCCTGGCGGGCCAGCAAGTGTTCCGGATAGTCCGTGTCCATCACGCGCAGTCAGCGCGGTCCGGGTCGTTGTGCCGCCAGTAGCGGGATCGCGGCGATCTTCTCCTCGGTCAGGTCCTCCCAGCGGATGCCGGGCGGCGGCCGGGTCCCGTGCCGGGGGCGGCAGTCGATGACCCGCTCGGGGGTGACGATGAAGTCGACCAGCACGTCGTGGTCGGTGAGCGGGATCGTCCCGGCCGGAAGAACCTGGAGTTCGTGCACGGTGGTGACCCTGGTGGTGCGGGGTCCGATCAGGCCCGCCGCCGTGGCCAGCGCGAATTCCAGGTCGGCGAACCCGCCGCCCTTGCCCAGCCGGGCGCCATCCTCGGCGGCCGCGACGCAGCCCATCACGACCAGGTCGACCGGGGACAGTTCGGCCAGCGTGACGCGGCGGGCGGAGCGGGCCGCGCCGCTGATCGACGCGGCCTTGCGGGGCGGCTCGCTCAGGTGGTCGGGGTCCAGGGCGAAGAACGGCTCCGGCCCGGCCAGCCGCGGCACGGCCATGTAGACGACCTTGCCGTCCTGCAGGGCGCGCTGGCGCACCGGCAATTGCGCCGAGTCGGGGTTGGCCTTGAGCGTGCCAGCTTCCTGCCATTCCGCCATGGCGCGGAGCCGCTCGGCGGCCGCCTCGGCACCGGTGAAGTTGGGGATGCGGCCTTCGGCGCCGGGGAACCGGGCCACCCGGGCCGCGCGCATCGCCGACCACACGTCCTGCCGCAGCGCGGCCTTGGCGGCCAGCACGTCGGCGGGGCCGCCGGCATCACGGTCGTGACGGGGAGCACGGCGAGCCGGGCTCATGACCTCGGGGTGGCAAGGTCGGCGGGAGTTATGCGGTACTCCTGCAGGCGCAGGTGGTGGTACTTCTCGGTCTCGCCAATCCACTCCATGCCGATTCGGCGCACGGTCGCCGTGGCGCGTGTATTGGCAGGCCGCACCAACGCGATGACCTGATCGATTCCCTGCGTGAAGGCCCAGCGGGCCAGGGCTATCCCGGTCTCGGTGGCGTAGCCATGACCCCAGGAGTCCGGCCGCAGCTGCCAGCCGATCTCGAACTCGTCGTCGGGCGGCAGCGGCAACAAGGTGGCCCCGCCGGCCAACTGACCGCCTGCGCGGAGCTCAACCGCCCAGCGGCCCGCCGGCGTGAGCATGCGCTCGTCTTCGGCTATCCATTGCTGCAGGACCACGCGCATCGATGATTCGTCGCGGACCCTGTTCATGACCGGCGTCAGCCACCGCGCGACCTCGGCGTCACCGTAGGCGCCCAGGGCAGCCTCGGCATCGTCAGGGTTCCACGGACGCAGGACCAACCGCTCGGTGACCAACCGCTCCGCCATGGCCTCACCATAACCGGAGCGGGGTCGGCGCGCCGGGTCATAGCGCTTGCAGAAGGATGGCTTTCAGCTCGGCGTGGCTCAGCGCGACGGGGTTGCCCTGCATGCTGCTTGACGTCAGGGCCTTGGCGGCGATGTCATCGGCGTGCGCGGGCCCGAGGCCGAACGCGGCCAGGCCGGGCACGGCGAGCAGGGCGAGGGTCTGGAGGATCCAGGCCAGGCCGTCTTCCACGGAGGCGGCGGGTTCCCCGGTCAGCAGCCGGGCCGCCTCCGCGTACCGGTCCAGGGGATCCAGCTCGGGGTCGGCGGGACGCCCGGACCGCAACGCCCGCACGTTCGCCTCGATGACCGGGGCCAGCAGCGCCGCGCAGGCCAGGCCGTGCGGCACGTCCGCGGTCCCGCCGATGACGCCGGCCAGGCCGTGGACGGCGCCCAGCTTGGCGTTGGCCAGCGCCATCCCGCCCAGCAGGCTGCACGTGGCCATGTCCGCCCGCGCCCGAAGGTCGCCGCCGTCGGCGTAGGCGGCGCGCAGACCGGTTCCCGCGCGGCGCAGTCCCTCCCGGGCCAGCCCGTCGGTCAGCGGGTTGGCCCGGACCGACACGAACGGCTCCAGGCACTGGGTCAGCGCGTCCAGGCCGCTGGAGGCGGTGACCGCCGGCGGGCACGACACGGTGAGCAGCGGGTCGACCAGCGCGACCCTGGGGATCATCAGCGGGCTGCGCAGGCTGGCCTTGACCTGGTGCGCCGGGACCGCGAGCACCGCGTTGGCCGTCACCTCAGCCCCGGTGCCTGCCGTGGTGGGCACCGCCACGCAGGGCACGGCGGGCTTGGTGATCGGGCGGCCGGACCCGACCACCTCCAGGTAGTCCAGCGGGTCACCGCCGTTGCCCAGCAGCGTGGCCACGGCCTTGGCGGTGTCGATGACGCTGCCGCCGCCGACCGCGGCGACCACATCGGCGCCGTGCTCGCGGGCGGCGGCGACCGCGCCCCGGGCCAGGTCCACCGTCGGCTCGGCGGCCACCGGGAACACCACGGCGGGCACGCCCAGGCCGGCCAGGCCGGCCAGCAGCCCGGCATGACGCTGCGGGTTGGCGCCCGTGCAGACCAGCACCCGCGACCCGAGCCCGGCCAGCACACCAGGCAGTTCGGCCGCCCGGCCCGGACCGGCCATGATGCGCCCGGCGGTGGCGAACTCGAAAATGGCCCCGGTCACGGCGAGGGGGTGGCCCAGTCCTGGCTGGCCGCGGGGAACACCGCCGAGTACCGTGCCGACTCGCGCGGGACGGCCATCATCTCGGCGACCGTATCCCGCCAGGTCGCGTAGTGCGGCGTCAGCTTGTGCGCGGCCGAGGCCTCGTCGTCCCGGTAGACCTCGACCAGCACCACGTGGTCAGGGTCGCTGAGGTCCTGGATGACGTCGAACCGCAGCACGCCGGGCTCGCTCAGCGATGCCTGCGCGTTGACCAGCGTCGCGGCCAAGAAGTCCTCGGTCCGCCCGGGCCGGATCCTTACGTGAACGTGAACGACCAGCATGTGCCCATCCTGCGCCACCGCCCTGGCCGGCCCGCTTGGTTAGCGAAAATTCCCGGGTTCTGCCACCATCGTCACCGTGGCTGCGATCGACTTCGACGAACGAGACCTTGAGGCCAGCGTGCCCGACCTGGCCGCTGGCGGGGCGTGGACCCGGGTGCGGCTGCGCTGGCGCCGCGACCCGCTGACCGGGGCGAGCGCCCGGATCCTGACCGGGGTGAAGCTCCAGCCGGAGAGCCGTCCGGACCTGACCGAGCTGACGGCCAAGCCTGCCTTCTGCCCGTTCGACAGCGAGTACCTCGAGACCGCGACCGTCCCGTTCCCGGCCGAGCTCACCGCCGAGGGCCGGATCCGCGTGGGCAAGGCCGTGGTGGTGCCCAACATCATGGCGTATGCGACCCACAGCGCGGTCGGCATCTACGACCCTGGGCGGCACTTCCTCGACCTGGACGAGATGACCCCGTCCATCGTGGGCGACGCGCTGGGCGCCATGGTCCGCCACGCTCAGGCCGTGCGGCGCCTCGACCCGGCGGCGCTGTGGAGCTCGATCAACGCCAACTACCTGCCGCCCTCGGGCGCGTCGCTGGTTCATCCGCACCTGCAGTCCGCGCACGACGCGCACGGCCTGACCGGTCAGCGGCTCCTGGTCGAGCAGGCCAGGGCCTGGAAGGACCGGCACGGCGCCTACTGGACGGCGCTGCTCGACGCCGAGGCCGGCGGCCCGCGGTGGGTGGGCCACGTCGGCCGGACCGCCTGGCTGACCCCGTTCGCCCCGACCGGGTTCCACGAGGTGTGGGCCGTGGTCGACGGCGCCGCGGACATTACCGAGCTGACCGAGCAGGACACCCGTGACCTGGGCCAGGGACTGTCCCGGGTGCTGGCGGCGTACAAGGACTGGAACCTCACCTCGTTCAACTTCGGCCTGATCGGCGGCGGGCCGCACGGCCACGAGGACGGCCACCAGGTGGTGCTCAAGGTGCTCAGCCGGTCGAACCCGGACCCGGTGTACCGCAGCGACGCCACCTACTTCGAGCGCATCTGGGGTGAGGCGCTGATCGACGTGAGCCCGGAGGAAATCGCGGAAGGCGTCCGCGCCAGGTTCTGACGTCCTGACGCGGATGATCCGGGTTCCGGGCCGGGCGCGGTTTTCAGTCGATGATGGCCCCGCAGCTGAGGTTGACGATCGCGCCGGTCATCGCGCCTGCCCCGGCTGATGCCAGGTACACGGCCGTGTCGGCCACCTCGGCCAGCCGCGGGAGCCGCCCCAGCAACGTGTCCCTCACGTTGGTAGGAGCATCCGCGTCGGTCATGCCGGCGGTTTCCGAGCAGCATGTGATACCTCCCTCGCCTCACACGACCCTAGCTGGCGGAAGTGGTCAGGCGCCTCGTAGTGCTCGCGCGCGGTGTCAGTACTGGTGACTGCGACCATTTTGGAGGCGTCATGCGATATGCCCTGTTGACGTGCACCGACGAGAGCGCGGCGATCAGCGACGAGGAACGGTCTCGGCGGGCGGCAGCGCTCGCCGCGTTCGAAGACCAGACGAGGGAACGCGGCGTGCTCCTGGCCAGCGAGCACCTGCATCGCTCCGAGACCGCGACCACGGTGCGGTGCTGGGACGGCGGCGACGTGATGATCGCCGACGGCCCGTTCGCCGTGACCAGGGAGCAGATCGGGGATTTCTTCGTCATCGAATGCAAGGACCTGGACGCGGCGATCGAGGTAGCGACCCGGGTGCCGGCGGCGTGGTACGGCACGGTTGAGGTGAGGCCGCTGACTTAACTCAAACGTGGGCGGTGCCCGGAACTTGCGGGCGGGTGTGGTCACCCGGGGCGGGGCGGTGAAGCCGGCGCCGGCGAGAAATGACCGCCCCGGAGGGCTTGCGGTGACTGGGCCGGCGCTGCTCGAAGGCCGGAAGGTCCTGTGCCGCTCCCGGGAGGCCAGCCAGCGCAGGTCCCCCGCAAGGCTTCCGGTCACCGGGCGCGCCTTGGCATCATGTACCCGTGGACAGCGACTGGGACCGCTTCATCTCCCGCTGCCAGCAGGCCCTGGGCGACCTGGTCGAAGGACGACCCGGACCCTTCAAGGCGCTCTGGTCACACGCCGGTGACGTGGTGATCATGGGCGCGTTCGGCGGCTACGAACGAGGCTGGGAACAAGTCAGCGCGCGGCTCGACTGGGCCGCCGCCGGCATCAAGGCCACCGACCGCGCCGCGGAGAACATCGTGACGGTCGTCGGCGATGACCTCGCCTGCACCGTCGACCTGGAGCACATGACCCGTCACGCCGGTGATCAGCCGCAGCCCCGGACCCTGCGCTGCACCCAGGCCTACCGCCGTGAAAACGGCGAGTGGAAGATCATACTGCGCCACGCTGACGAGCTCCCCCGCAAAGACGAACACCAAAGGTGACCCATAGCCGCCCGCGTCACAACACGCCGCTGATGCTTGCTGAATAGCTACGATCTTGTTGCCGGTTCAGGCCCGGCCCGCGCCCAATCCACTGCAGCGCGGGCCGGGGCTCGATCTCGGCTCGCGCTAACCGGAATGAGGGGAACGCGAGCCGAGACGTTTTCCAGTTGTCTTTGGGGCCGCCCGACACTTTCACGGGCGCTGTGGTGTAGCTTTCGCTCCCTGCTCTGCTTTGTCCATCGCTCTCCGAAGAGCACCGAACAACGCCGGCGCAAGGAAGACATCTAGCGCCTGACCTTGGGCAAGATCCTTGGTCTCGATCATGATCGAATCGCCCTCATGGATGATCAGAGGGTTGTCTTCCGGATCTATCCAGTACGTCGTTTTCGTCTGCACGTGCGGTCCTCACCCTTTCAGGGCAGGCCGAGCCGCATTCAGCACAGCCTGTATCAGATTAACTGCCGTCTCAATACCAGGCTGATCTCCAATGGGAAGCCACCGTTCCCACGTCAGTTGACACTGCCCGCCAAAGTGGTCGCGGCCGATCACTATCGGGTCGCAACCAGGGTGATCGGTCAAGACGACTTCTAGCTCTTGCGACCCGTCTGCGTAGGTGACTACGGACACATGCAAATCGGCTTGCATTGCTAGCGCTACCGCCAGCTCACGCAGTCGCGTGCCTGCTAAAGATCTTCAAAGGCGGGGGGGTTACAAGCTCTGGTCGAGCGGCGCGCGGTGGCTGGAGCGATGGTCAGGCCTGGAGACCGTAGATGGCGCCGCGGGCGTCTAGCACGTATTCCGCGCTGGCATCGGTCGCGATGTCCGAGGCGGGGGCGCCGAGCCGGCAGGTCCACACCGGCTGGCCGGTCGCCGCGTCGAGCGCGCGCAGCGTGCCGTCGCCGGTGCCGAGGTAGAGCAGGCCGCGGGTGGCCGCCAGGGCTGGCTGGCCGGGGAAGGTGCGCTTCCATGCCGGGGTGCCGGTCCGGGCGTGCCGGGCCTGGACGGTGCAGGACGACGGGCCGGGACCGATGATGAACGTCAAGCAGAACAGGATGGCGTCTGTGCCGGCCAGCGCCACGGCGGGGGATGTCGCGTGCCATAGCCGGCGGCCGGTCCGGGCATCGAGACCGAACGACACGTTTCGCACGGGCGGCGTCAGGACGCTGCCGCAGACGACGCCGCCGGTTACCACCAGACTCAACGGGCATCCGCCGATGTCGGCGGACCGCCACATGCGCGTGCCGGTCGCCGCGTTCAGGGCGGCCACCGCACCGGAGGCCGCGGCGACCGAACGGGCGGCGCCGGTGTAGACAACGCCGTCCGCGACCGCCGGGGGTCTGCGGCGCGGCCCCGGTGGTCGCCTCCCACACCCGGGCTCCGGTGCGGGCGTCCAGCGCGCGTATCGTAGGCTGCCCCGCCGTGCTGTTGCCGGTCGTGCTGGCGGCGGCATACACCAGGCCGTCGGCGTAGGCCAGCCAGCCCACCTTCGCGTTATCGAGCATCTGGCCGGCGTCGCCGGCCCACAGCGTCCGCCCGGTGGCGGCGCTCGTGGCCACCACCTCGGTCCGGCCGCCCGGGGTGACCGTGAAACCGAAGACGGCACCTGGGCCCGCGGCGTAGGGACGCGGGCCGGAGGTGCCCGGTGTCCGCCACAGTCCCCGGCCGGTCGCCGCGTCGAACGCATAGATGCCAGAGTCGCCGTCATCTTGCCCGCCGCCGGTCACGTACACATTGCCAGCCGCCGTCGTGATACGCGGCTCGTCGCCTCCAGAAACGGCTGGGGAACGCCAGAGCAGTGTTCCGCCGGGCCGGCCTTCGGCAGCCTGCCTGCTTGGCGCTGTGCCCGCGGGCAGCCGGCCGCACGCCGTCGCCGTGGCCAGGCCGGCCACGGTGACGCCGATCCCGGCCAGAGCCCGCCGCCTGCCGATCGCCTGCCGCACGAGGAAATCCTAAAGATCTCCCCGGTTTGCCATTGCGGAGGTTACCGAAGTGTGAGGTCGAGCCCGGTCCCGGCGAGGAAGCCGTCGATGAGGCCGGGCCGGTACTGCATCAGTTTCAGCCGTGTCTTGATCAGCGCGGCCAGCTGGCCGATGCCCTGCTTGGCGAGGTTGGCCAGCGATCGCTTCAGGTTGGACCAGGCCGGCTCGACCGGATTGAGCTCGGGCGCGTCCGCCGGGAGCTGGCAGACCGTCAGCCAGGAGCGGGCGGCGATCAGCTGCCGCATCGCGCGGCTGGTGCGGGCAGGAAGGTTGTCCCAGATCAGGACGACGGGCCCGGCGAGCTGCTGATCGGCGCCGTCCAACAGGCGGGCGTACCCGGTCTCGGTGAAGCCCTTGCGGCGGTGCTCGCCGGATCCGCGGTCCAGGCGGGTGCGGTAGATCAGCCTTGCTCTTTGCGGTGGCGCCGGGCCTGGCGGCGATCAGCGCGGCGACCGAGACCCGCTTGCTTCCCTGCGCGGTCACCCGGACCACCGGGGTGGCCCCGCGGCGCCCCCAGGTGCGTCCCTTCGGCGGCCTCAGGCCCTGGCCGGACTCGTCCTCGAAGCAGAGCCAGGCGCCCAGGTCCGCCGCCGCCCTTTTATCACCGGCCAAGTCTCCTCCCGCCATGCGGCGATGGCCGCCTCGTCCCGCTCGGCGGCCCGGCGCGCCGGGACCTGGACACTCCACCCGATCCGGTGCAGCAGCATATCCAGCCCGGCCAGCGTGTACTCGATCCCGAACCGCTCGCGCACCAGCGCGCCGATCCGGGCCAGCGTCCAGCACTGATCCCGCCACCCCCGGGCGGCCGGGCCCGCGTCCAGCACCGCCTCCAGCTCGACCAGCTGCGCCGCCGTCAGCTTGCACCGGGCCCCGCCCGCCCCCTTCGAGGCCAGCGCCTGCCCTCCGCCGCCCGCCAGCGCCCGCCGCCACCGGTTCGCCGACATCCGCGACACCCGGAACCTGCGGGCCGCCTCCCGGTCACTCGCGCCTCCCTCGATCAGCTCCGCCGCGGCCAGCCGCACCCGTTCCCGGCGAGCCCGATCCCGCGCAGTCAGCCCGCCGCCATCGGAGTACCTCATGGTTCCGGCATAGCGGACGACGCGCCGCTCTACCAGAGCTTGTAACCCCCGCCTTTGAAGATCTTTTAGAGGAAGTATCTGCCGGGGAACTGGCACCCCTGGTCGCGCAGCGCCACCAGGCGCCGCAGATGGACGGGGACGTCAATAGTCTGGCCCACGTCCAGCGACAAGGACGCACGAAACCGCATCTCGGCAGCGTTGATGCTGGGCGCGGGAGTATTCATCTTGTGCCGGTGTGCGGGAATGATCGTAGTGGGCAGGACAAGAGGTCATCTGTTCACTTGCGGTGCGTGCGGGATTCTGTCGTCGACTCCATCCTTTTCCGGTGAGTACGAGCCGCACGAGAGCAGCATTGTTTACGGCTGATCCGTTCCAGCACCCAGCGGAACAGGGCGGATGCGCCGCATCCGCCCTGTTCAGGGACCGACACCCTGAAATATCCGATTTTCGAAGACGTCTAGATCCTGCAACACCGGACCCGAAGGCCGGTCACCATGATCCGCCGCCGCCACCGCCGCCGCCACCGCCGGAGAAGCCGCCGGAGAAGCCGCTGCCGGACGATCCGCCTGATGTGCCGCTCGCGATCATGTTGCTCGTGCTCGTGGCGAAGTGGTGCATCGCGGAGAAGTAGTACGCCGACTGCGGCAGGGAGGACAGCCCAGCGCCCCGGTACCACGACGGCTCCCTGTCCGGGTCCGCCACGGCCGCGGTCATGTCAGCCCACTGCTTGGTGCACCCGAAGACGATCGCGTAGGGCAGGTAGGTGTCCAGCATGTCCGGCCCCGGAGGGCGGTCCCGCCCGGCGGCGGCGACGTACCTGCGGAACCCGTGCAGCCTCCTGGCCAGGTCGGTTCCCGTCGCCGTGCGCACCGGCATCCAGCGGGCGCAGCCGATAAGCACCAGCCCGGCCAGGGCCACCGGGACCGGCACCAGACCGAAGTGGCTGGTGGCAGCGGCCGCAATGACCCCCGCCATCCCGGCGACGAAAAGCACCCCGCCGATAACGCGCCACCTGCGGCGGACCCGGTTGGGGCGGGCCGTGAACCAGCCCCGCCGGGTCACGTCCGCATACAGGGAATCCTGGGCCAGCTCGAGCGATCCGGTGAAGGCGGGGCCGAGCTCAGAGAGCTTCGTGGACGGAACGCCGTGGGGTTCACCGGGGAGCAGGCCGTCGCTCTCACCGGCCTGACTGAACAGGCCGTCGAGCAACATCTGCTCGTAATCGAGCAGGCCGCCGCTCTTCGTGAGCCGGACCAGCCGCCAGTCCTGCCTGCCGGAGGAGGGCTCATCCTCGATCCGCAGGTAGCCGCGCACGGCCAGATCCACGATCGTGCCCGTGACGTCGCGGGGGTTGGCCACCCCGTCCAGCAGCGTCCCGGCCTGCCCGGGGCGGACATCTTCCGGCGGTGCGGACTGCATCGCAGGCTGGCCGTGGCCCTGGCCGGACCGCGGCGTCGGCCCGCCGTCCTGCCGCCCCCCGGCTACGGCACCCGCGCTGGCCGTCGCCGACTGCAGGCCCCGGCCCCTGACCAGCACCACCGCCCCGAGGACCAGCACGATCGCAAGCAGGCCGCCAGAGGCGCCCGCGGACAGCGGCGTCAGCGCGAAGGCCCGCTGCAGGGCCCACCGCTCCTCAAGAATCGGGCCGGGTGAGACCACGGCGCCCTTGGGGAGGGCCACCACCACGGTCAGGCCCTCGCCCGGGCCGAGCCCGCTCTGGCTGAAGCTGGCGACCCCGTTGGTGATGCCCGCATGCTGGCAGGCGCCGGCCGAGCCCGCGGGCCCGGCATAGCACGCGACGCGGGTCACCGCCGCCGGCGCGCTGACCCGGACCGTGGCCCGGTCGATGGGCACCTGCCACTGGTTGCCGACCACATTCCAGTACAGCTCGTCGTGACCAGCGAATGCGTTCAGGCCGCCGCGGACCACGTACGTGATCTCGTACCAGTGCACGCCGGTGACGGTCTGGTCCGGGTTGCCGACCTTGATACTGATCGACGAGCTGCTGCTGTCCACCGAGTACTCGGGGTTGGGGGTGTCTGACCACACCGACTGAACGTCGACCGGGTAGATCTGGTCATACGTGCCGTTGTACCTGGACCGGACCGGGATCACACGGAAGATGCCGTGCCGCTGATCGGCGCCGAAATCATAGGTGATCTGCTCGTCGACCAGCATCGACCCGTCGTGCCGTACGGTCACCTGCGCGTCGTAGCTGGTGATCCGCTCGGTACTGGCTTGCGCGCTCGCCCGGCCCGGCCAGGCCAGCACCACGGCCAGGGCCACCGTCGCGATGGCACCCGCCGCCGCGGAGCCGAACGCCAGCAACCGGATCGAACGTCTCATGGAAGGCGCCTCTCTTCCACCCGGCGGTTTCGGGATGCGCCATGGCACCGCGCCAGACCGGTGAGGCTATCGTAATCCCGCCAGCGATCAGCGCATGCCCGGCGTCCAAGGCGACTGCCCACGCGTCACCCCTGGTTGGACATCTTCAAAGGATCAGTAAGTTAGCTGGCAAAGACCGCTGCGAAGGGATCATCGATGGCCGACAACATTTATTCCGTCAGCGAGATCGTCGGCTCCTCCACCGAGGGCCTCGACGATGCCATCAGGGGAGCCATCGGCCGCGCCTCGAAGACGCTGCACAACCTGGACTGGTTCGAGGTCACGGGGATGCGGGGCCGCATCGAGGACGACGGGCGCTGCCTGTTCCAGGTCACCTTGAAGGTCGGTTTCCGGCTCGATGAACGGCAAGCCTGAGCCGACAGCTCATCAGGCGGTTCGCGGGGCGCGCAGGGGCCGCAGCGCACGCAGGGCCCGCGGGCTGGGCCCGGTGCCCGCAACGCGGATGAAAGGCAGCCGCCGACGGGCCGGCCGGGACGCGCGGATCTCGGCCACCCGCCGGCACGACGCCGCATACGCCTGCCGGTCCCTGCTGCGCTCGGTGGCTACTGCCTGGCTGATCACGGGATGCATGACTTCCTCCTTGGTCGCTGGCCTTAGTGGCCACGGTTGAGACTCCACGTCACGCGCAGGATCATCGGTGCGGCGAGATCAAAGGACAGGCCGACAGGCGAGGGCCGGGTCCCGGGGCTCTGGGCGCCGCAGCGGCGAGCGCTCACCACGGGCCTGGTCCTGAGCATCACGTTCGTGGCGTCCGAGGCGCTGGCCGTGGTGACGGTGATGCCGGTAGTTGCCCGTGATCTTGGCGGGCTGCGCCTGTACGGCTGGGTGTTCAGCGGGTTCATGCTGGGCAGCGTGATCGGCATCGTGGCCGCGGGCCGTGAGGCCGACCGGCGCGGGCCCGCGGTCCCGTTCGTGGCCGGGGTGGTGTTGTTCGGCGCCGGTCTGGCCACGGCGGGCCTGGCGCCCTCGATGGGCGTGCTGGTCGCGGGCCGGGTCCTGCAGGGCATCGGCGCCGGGGCGGTGCCCTCGGTGGCTTACGCGACGATCGGCCGGAGCCTTCCCTCGTCATTGCGGGCCCGCATGATGGCGGTCCTGTCGACAGCGTGGGTCGCGCCGGGCCTGGCCGGTCCGGCGCTCAGCGCCGAGGTCGCGCACCTGTTCGGGTGGCGATGGGTATTCCTGGGCCTGCTGCCGGTGGTCGCGGTGGCCGGGACGATCGCCGTGCCCGCCCTGATCCGCCTGGGCCCGCCCGGGCCGGCACACGCGCCGGCCCACCGGATCAGGGACGGCGTCCGCACCGCGGCCGGCGCGACGATCTTCCTGGCTGGCCTCACGCTCGCGCCCGGCTCGGGCACCCTGCCGGCCGGCCTCGCGCTGATCGCGATCGGCGGAGCCGCCGGCCTGCCCGCCCTGCGCCGGCTGGTGCCAGCCGGGACACTGACCGCGCGCCCGGGGCTGCCTGCGACCATTCTCGGCCGGGGCCTGCTGACGTTCGCTTTCTTCGGCGCCGACGCCTACGTGACGCTGGCCCTCACCGCAGTCCGCCACCGCAGCCCGGTGCTGGCCAGCATCGCGGTCACCGGGGCCACGCTGGCCTGGACGGCGGGCGCCTGGGCGCAGGCCCGGCTGAACGAGACCTGGGAAGGACGCCGCCTGGTGCGCATCGGCCTGGTCATCGTGCTGACCGGCATCGCCGGGATGATCCTGGTCCTGCAGCCGGCCGTGCCCGTGTACGAGGGCCTGGCGGCCTGGACGGTGGCAGGGCTGGGGATGGGGCTGGCGTACTCGCCGCTGTCGCTGATGATGCTGCAGAAGGCAGCGCCCGGGCAGGAGGGGCAGGCCTCGGCGTCGCTGAACCTGACCGACGTGCTGGGCACCGCGATCGGCATCGGCGTGGGCGGCGCGGCCGTGGCGGCGGCCGCGGGCAGTAACCTCCGGCTGGGCATCACGGCCGCCTTCGCCGCCGCGGCGGCCGTGGGCGTCGCGGCGCTGGTCCTAGCCCGCCGACTCCCGACGGGCACGCTCGCCGGCTCGGGCGTTTCGCGAGCTCAGCTGCCAGACGCGGCGGGCCTGTGAGCAAGGCGCCGCCGAGCGCGACCCGCTGCCTCGCGGAGGGGCGCCCACCACCTACGCTCGAAGGCACGGTCGGTGCCCTTGGTCTTGTCGAGCCCGTCGAGCTCGGCCATGTCCTCGGCCGGACAAGGCGAAGTCGAATATCTGCCCGTTCTCGCGGATCCGCTCACGATGAGTCGACTTGGGGATGACCACGAGGTTGTGCTGGAGGCACCACCGCAGTAGCACCTGTGCGGGCGTCCGGCCCGCGCGCTGGGCGACCCGTAGCACGGTCCGGTTCGACAGGTACTGTCCAATTCCGAGAGGGCTGTAGGCCTCGGGCAGGACGCCCAACTGCCAGCACCCGTCGACGAGGGCGCGCCGGTAGTGCGCGGGATTGAACTGCACCTGGTTAACGGCTGGCGGGATCGTGCCTGCGGCGATCACCGTTTCCACTTCGCGGAGGCCGAAGTTGGAGACGCCGATCGAACGGGCGAGTCCAAGCTCACGACACCGCTCCATGCCCGGCCAGACCCTGACGGGACCGCCGTGGATCCAGTGGACCAGGTACAGGTCTACCCAATCGAGGCCGAGCCGTTTGAGGCTCTGCTCGACTTCGCCCACCGGGTCTTCGCGTGAGCCGACGAACTTGGTGGTGATGAACACTTCCTCGCGTGGCACGCCGCTGTCACGCAGGGCCCGTCCGACGCTTTCCTCGTTACCGTAGGCCTGGGCCGTATCAATATGGCGATATCCCAGGTCGAGCGCCCAGCGTACGGCGTTTACGCAGTCGGGGCCGTTGGGCACCTGCCACACGCCAAGGCCCAGAACCGGCATCTGATGTCCGTCCGCGAGGACGCGGGCGCGCCCGTCGGCCGTGAGCGTTCCGAATGTCATGTGTACTGCTCCTCCCCTCTGCCGCTCTGGCCACGTTACCGATAGCTGGGCGGTTCGCCGCTACGCCAGGTCGGTGAGGGCGGCACCGCGGGAGCACGGCTGGCACTGCTCGGCGGGCCATACCTGGCTGGGTATCGTGCCTGCCGCGTAGCAGGGCACGGCGAGCGTGGCCTCGATCACGACCCTGGCCTGGCCCAGCGCCAGCAAGGCAGCCACCGCGACCGGTACCGCTCCGCGTGCGCGGACCTGCTTGAAGCAGGCCCGGACGGCGGTCCCGGCGTTGATCGCGTCATCGACGATGGCGACCCGCCACCCGGCGATGCCACCCCGCACCCCGGGAAGCCGATACCCGGTCGCGTCCGAGGATCCCGGATCAGGATCGCGATGAGCGGGAAGGAACGCCGTGCCCAGCACATCGGCGATGGCCAGGGCCAGGAACGCGCCTCCCTCGGCGGGCCCGCACACCGCGTCGAGCTGGTGCTCAAGCAGCCGGTCAGCCAGCCGGCGGACGTGCGGCCGGAGCAGGGCGGGCCGCAGGAACAGTGCATCCAGGTCGAGCCATACGTCGCCGTGATACCCGGTGCCCAAGTCGAAGTGCCCTGACCGGGCGCGGGCCAGCCGGATGACCAAGGATTCCACTATGTCCATGGTCGGGCGGCAACCGGGTTTGCGCAACCGGCCAGGTGAGCCGGGCCCGGCGCGGCCGGGACGGCGCCACGATGCTTGCCTGGCCGCCCTGCGGCGGCGGGCCGGCGCTCGGTAGCCTGGCGGAATGGACTATCGAACTCTGGGAGGCAGTGGCTGCGCGGTGTCGAGCCTGTGCCTCGGCACGATGACGTTCGGCGTGGAGACCGATGAGTTCGGCGCGCACCAGCAGCTCGACCGCTTCGTCGAGGCGGGCGGCACGATGGTGGACACGGCCGACGTGTACGGTGACGGCAGGTCGGAGGAGATCATCGGCCGCTGGTTCGCCAGCCGCGCCGCCGACGTGACCGAACCGGTGGTGCTGGCCACCAAGGGCCGCTTCGGGTCCTCGCGGTACGACGCGCCGAACGGTTCCGGGCTGTCCGCGCGCCACCTGACGCGGGCGCTGGACGCGTCGCTGCGCCGGCTGGGGCTGGAGGCGGTGGACCTGTACCAGGTGCACGCATTCGACGCGCTGACGCCGATGGAGGAGACGCTGCGGACGCTCGACGGCTTCGTGCGGGCGGGCAAGATCCGCTACTGGGGGCTGTCCAACTTCACCGGATGGCAGCTGACCAAGGCCGTGCACCTGGCCCGCGCCCTGAACGTGGCCGGGCCGGTGACGATCCAGCCGCAGTACAGCCTGCTGGCCCGGGAGACCGAGTGGGAGGTCGCGCCCGCCGCGGTCGACGCGGGCCTCGGCCTGCTGCCCTGGAGCCCGCTCGGCGGCGGCTGGCTGTCCGGCAAGTACCGGCGCGATCAGCGCCCGTCCGGCGCGACCCGTCTCGGCGAGGACCCCAACCGCGGCATGGAAGCCTACGACCGGCGCGGCACCGACCGCACCTGGCACGTCATCGACGCCGTGCAGAAGATCGCGGAGGACCGCGGCATCTCCATGGCCGAGGTTGCGCTCGCGTGGGTGACCGACCGGCCGGCGGTCAGCTCGACCATTCTCGGCGCCCGCACGCTGGGCCAGCTCGAGACCAACCTGCGCGCGGCCGGGCTGCACCTGACCCCGGCCGAGACCGAGGCGCTCAACGCGGCCAGCGACCCGCATCCCGTCGACTATCCCTACGGGGAGCTCGGCGTGGACCAGCGGTCCCGCAGCCTCGCGGGCGGCTGAATCCCGGTCAGGACGCGGCGACCGGGACTACTGCCTGGTCAGCCGGTACCAGGTGGCCCAGGCGCTGCGCACCGGCCCGTTCAGGGTGATCTCGCTGGCGGGACGGCTGGACGTGAGGTCCCATTGCGGGAAGAGCGTGGGTATCCGGGCCGGGTCGATGCCCTTCGGCCCTGGGCCGCGGCGCGGGGCGAAGGCCAGCATCAGCAAGGTGGCACCTGGCTTGGCCGCATTGGTGATCGTCTCGGCACTGCGCTGCAGCGATCCATCCGGCAGTCCGTGCAGGCAGCCGACATCGAGGAGAAGCGAGTAGCCCGTGCCTAGCTCGGTGGTGCCGGGGCTGGCGATGTCGCCGTGCAGGAAGCGGACGTTCGCGCCAGCCTGATCCGCATTGCGCCGGGCATCCCGCAAGGCCCGGCCGACAATGTCCACGCCGGCCACGGTCCAGCCGTGGAGCGCGCAGTAGATCGCGTTGCGGCCGGTACCGCAGCCGATGTCGAGCATGTCGCCGGGCGGCAGCGCACGCGGACCTTCGATGAGGTCCACGAGCGGCGCGGGTGGCTCGCGGCGCTCCCACGGGGTCAAGCGCAGGCGGTACATGACCTGGTAGGCGACGCTCATGAGCCGGCCCTCCTCGAAATTTGACTCTACCGGTCAGCGCAGGCCCATGGTGGATTCGGACACCGAGCGGGGATCGCGGGGCGGCCAGGCGCCGCGGGCCACGGTGGCCAGGAAGCGGTCCACGACGCGGTTGAACACGTCGGGTTCTTCCAGGTTGGCCGTGTGGCCGGTGCGCGGCAGCACGGCCAGGCCGCAGGTGGGGATGGTGCGCTTGAGCATCAGCGCGGGTTCCAGGCAGCCTTCGTCCTCGTCGCCCACCAGCACCAGGACCGGGGTGCGGACCTTGGCCAGCTCGTCGGTGAGCGCATACAGGGATGGCCGGGCGGCCTGGACGCCGCGCATGGTCAGCGCGCTGCCCAGCGAGGAATGCCCCGCCAGCGCCTCGGCGAACTCGGCCCAGCCGCGCGGGTTCTTGTTCTGGAACTGGACGCGGGCCGGGCCGACCGCGTAACGCTCGGCGACCTTGGCCGCGCCTTCGGCGGCGAACGCGGCCGCGGTCAGCATGGACTCGGCGCGGAAGGCGTCGGCCCGCTCGGGCTGGGCGCCGTATCCGGCCCCGGCCACGACCGCGGTCAGGATCCGGTCCGGGTACCCCAGGACCAGGTGCAGCGCGGTAAAGCCGCCCATGGACAGGCCGACGACGTTCGCCTGGGTCACGCCGAGGCCGTCGAGGACCGCGACGGCGTCCGCGACCGCCCGGGCCTGGCTGTACGCGGCCGGATCGGTCGGCACGTCGGACGGCGGGTAGCCGCGGGCGGCGTAGGTGACGCAGCGGTAGGCCGCGGAGAAGTACCGGACCTGCGGCTCCCAGCTGCGGTGATCGCCGGCGAACTCGTGGATGAACATCAGCGGCTCGCCCTGCCCGGCCTCCTCGGCGTGCAGCGTCACACCGTCGTCGGTCACGATCGCGGGCATGAAGGCTCCCTCGGATCTGGCTACTGGCCTGTATCGGTCTCTTTTACCGGATCGGCGCCCATGATGTGGTGGTATGTCCGAGCCGAGGCCAGGTCGGCGTCGCCGTCGGCGAGCGCGGCGAGGATCTCGTCGTGCTGGCGGGCGGACTCGGCGTGCGTGCGGGACACCCGGGGCCCGCCGTGCAGCGACGCCCACAGCAGCCGCATCAGCGACAGCAGGAGCGGGCTGCGGGCGTATTCGTACACCGTGAAGTGGAACTCCCGGTTAAGTTCGGCGTAGGACGGGTCGTCGTCGGGCAGGGCCCGCATCTGGTCGTTCAGGTCGCGCAGCCGGGCGAGGCCCGCGGCGTCGATCTTGCGGGCCGCCAGCGACGCGCCCAGCGATTCCAGCGCCGCGCGGATCCGGAAGTTCTCCTCCACCCGGCCCTCGTCGGGCGCCATCACGGTGAACCCGCGGTGGGTGTCGCAGACCAGCAGCCCTTCGGATTCCAGCCGGCGCATGGCCTCCCGGACCGGGGTCTGGCTGACTCCGAACCGGTGGGCCAGGTCCCGCTGGCGCAGCTGCTCACCCGCGGCCAGCTCGCCGGTGATGACCAGCTCGCGGATCAGCGCGGCCACCAGGTCGGTCTTGCTGACGTAGCCCTCGGCGATCATGATCGTTGCTCCCAGAGGGCGCGGACCCGCGCGGGGGTGAGCGGAAGCTGGCCGACGCTGCCCGCCAGGCCGAGGGCGTCGCGCACCGCGTTGGCCACCGCCCCGCCGGCCGCGTTGACGCCGCCTTCACCCGCGCCCATCACGCCGAGCGGGTTGCCCGGCGCCGGGGCGTCCTGCGACACGATCAGGTCGACGGGAGGCACTTCGGCGGCGGTCGGCATCCGGTACTCGATGAAGGAGATCGCCTGCGGCTGGCCGGCGTCGTCGTAACTGAACTCCTCCAGCAGCGCGCCGCCGATCCCCTGGGCCACGCCGCCGCGCAGCTGCCCCTCGACCAGCATCGGGTTGACGGCCCGGCCCACCTCGTAGGCGACCAGGTAGCGCAGCACGCGGACCTGCCCGGTCCCGGTGTCCACCTCCACGACCGCGGCGTGCGCGCCATAGGGATAAGTCATGTGGGAGACCTCGAAGCGGCGGCGGGCGGACAGGCCGGCCGACTCGCCGGGTCGGAGGTACCCGCCGGCGGGCTCGGCGGCCCGCGCGGGGTAAGCAGGTTGCGGCGACGCAGCTCGATCCGGTCGAGGCCGAGCCGATCGGCGGCCACGTCGAGCAGGTGCTCGCGGGCAGCGGTGCCCTCGTACCGGCCCGGCGCGCGGTAGGTGCCGCACGGTGTCTTGTTGGTGAGCACGACCCGGATGCGGCCCCGGTAGGCAGGCACCCGGTACGGGCCGGGCAGCATGGCCACGGTCAGTTCGGGCACGGCGATCCCGTGGGTCCGGCAGTAGGCGCCGTTGTCGTGGATGATGTCGTCGGTCAGTCCGGTGAGCCGGCCCCCGGCGTCGAAGGCGGCGGCGATGCGGTGGTACTGCTGCCGGGAATGGTTTGCCGCGATCAGGTGCTCGGCCCGGTCCTCGGCCCACTTGACCGGGCGGCCCAGGGACCGGGCCAGCCAGGGGATGAGGAAGTCCTCGGGGTAGAACTCGCCCCTGACCCCGAACCCGCCGCCCGCGTCGACGCCGTGCACCCGGATCAGCGTCTCGTCCATGCCGAGCAGGCAGGCCAGCAGGTCGCGGTTGAACACCGGCACCTTGGTCATGCCGAAGATAGACAGCGAGCCGGCCTCCGGGTCGGGCACCGCCAGCAGGCAGCGCGGCTCGAGCGGCACCCCGCTGTGCCTGCCGATGGCCAGCTCGATCCGGACGACGTGCCGGGCCCGGCTGAAAGCGTCCTCGACGTCGCCGTAACCACAGATCAGTTCGGCCGCCGGGGGGCTGTCCGCGGTCCTGGCGTCGAGCACGGCGGTCCGTTCGGCAATATCGATCTCCACCTGCTCGGCGGCGTCCTCGCAGGCGTACGGGTCCTCGCCTACCACCACGGCCAGCGGTTCTCCCACGTAGCGGACCGTACGCGCGGCCAGGACCGGCTGCAGGTGGGCGCTGAGGTCGATGCCGGCGACGGTCAGGCGGACCGGGATGACCAGCCCCGGGGGCAGGTCGCCCGCGGTGACCACGGCGGTGACGCCAGGGGCCTTGACGGCCTGCGTGACGTCGAGCTCGCGGACCTGGCCGTGCGCCGACGGTGAGCGGACCATCCGGGCCCACAGCTGGCCGGGGACGCTGATGTCGTCGCCGAACCGGCCCCGCCCGCGCAGCAGCCGGGGATCTTCCTTGCGCGGCAGCCTGGCGCCGATCGCGCTCATGGCCGCGGGCGGCGGGCGTGCGCGGTGGCCAGGACCGCCTCGACGATCCCCTGGTAGCCGGTGCAGCGGCACAGGTTCGAGGCGACGAGCTCGCGGGCCTGTTCCTCCGTCAGCTCGGCGGCCCCTTCGGCCTCGGCCAGATACGCCTCGGCCAGCATCAGGAAGCCCGGAGTGCAGAACCCGCACTGCAGCGCGTGGTGATCGCTGAACGCCTGCTGCAGGTCCGAGAGCTGCTCGCCGTCGGCGAGCCCTTCCACGGTACGGACCGCGGCGCCGTCGGCCTGGACGCCGAAGACGAGGCAGGCCCGGACCGGCGTGCCGTCCAGGATGACCGTGCACGCGCCGCAGATGCCGTGCTCGCAGCCCAGATGGGTCCCGGTGTAGCCGAGGTCGTGGCGCAGCATGTCGGCCAGGGTCCGGCGCGCCTCGACGGTCAGCTCGTGGTGGCGGCCGTTGACGGTCAGCGCGACGGGGTGGATGTCTTTCACCATCCAGCTCCGGCCCCGCTGAGATCAGCGCTGCTGAGGGCGGCGCACAGGTCCTGCGGCCGCACCGGGATGTGGTCGAAGCGCACGTCGGTGTCGGACAGCGCGTCGTTGATGGCGCCCAGGACGGCCGCCGGGGCGCCGATCGTGCCGCCCTCCCCCATGCCCTTCGCGCCGGTCTCGCTGAACCGGGAGGGCGTCTGCAGGTGGACGATGTCCACGGGGCACATCTCGGCCGCGGTCGGCGCCAGGTAGTCCATCAGCGTGGCGCTCAGCGGCTGGCCGTCGGGATCGAAGCAGACCCGCTCGAGCAGCGCGGCCGCCACGCCCTGGGTGACGCCGCCGCGGACCTGCCCGTCCACCACCACCGGGTTGATGACGACGCCGCAGTCCTCCACCACCAGGTACCGGTGCAGCCGGATCGCGAAGGTGCCCGGGTCGATCGTCACCATCGCCACGTGGCAGGCGTTGGAGAAGGTGCCGGGCGGGTCGAACGAGGCCCTGGCCTCTAGCCCGTAGCGCAGTTCCTCGGCCAGCCGGTGGGCCTGGAAGTGGACCACCCGGGCCAGCTCGGCGATGGGAATGGCGACCGCGGCGTCGCCGCGGATCCGGGCTGTGCCCTCGGCCAGTTCCACGTCGGCCGGGCTGGCCTCGAGCAGGTGGGCCGCGACCTGCCTGAGCTGGCTGGCCACCTGGTCCGCGGCGCGCCCGGCGGCGCCGCCGCCGATCACCACCGAACGGCTGCCCCAGGTGCCCCAGCCGTACGAGGCCAGGTCGGTGTCGCCCTGGCGGAGCCGGACCTGGTCCGGGTGCACGCCGAGGCGGTCGGCGACGATCTGCGCGAACGTGGTCTCGTGGCCCTGGCCGTGCCCGCAGGTGCCGGTGGTGACGATGACCTCGCCGGTCGGGTCCATCCGGACCAGGGCCGTGTCGTAGCCCGGGGTCATCCGCATCCGGCGCTGCGACATGGTCGGCGTGCCGTAGGCGGTGCGTTCGGAGAAGCAGGCGTAGCCGATGCCGGCGCGCTGTCCTTCCTTGCGGATCTGGTCCCGCTCGGCCTGCCAGGCCTTCTCGGTGACGTGCTCCTCGGCCAGGTCGAGCGATTCGCGGTAGCTGCCCTCGTCGTAGGTGATCTTGTTGATTCCCTGGTAGGGGAACTCGCCCGGGGAGATGAGGTTGCGGCGGCGTATCTCGAGCGGGCCGAGGTTGAGCGCGGCCGCGGCCTTTTCCATCAGCCGCTCCATGACCAGCACGATCTGCGGCCGGGACACCCCGCGGTAGGGCGCGGCCGGCGCCTTGTTGGTGGCGACGGCGCGGCCGCGGGCGCGGTAGGCCGGGACCTTGTACACGCCGGGGAGTTCGGTCGCGGCCATCAGCGGCTCGACCGCGCAGGTGAACGGGAACACCGAGTACGCCCCGGTGTCTGCGTCGATCTCGGCGTCCAGGGCTTGTATCCGGCCCTGGTCGTCGAACGCGGCCCGGATCTGGTACCGCTGCTCGTGGCCGTGGAAGGCGGCGGTCAGGTTCTCTTGCCGGTCCTCGACCCAGCGCACCGGCTGGCGCAGCCGCCACGCGGCCGCCGCGACGGCCACCTCCTCCCGGCCGACCACGCACTTGAGGCCGAACCCGCCGCCGACGTCCGGCGCGATGACTCGGATCTGCCGCTCGGGCAGGCCGAGGGCCTGCGACACCCCGGACCGGACCTGGTGCGGGACCTGGGTGGACACGTGCATGACCAGCTGGTCGTCACGGTCATCCCACTCGGCCAGGCAGGCGCGCCCCTCCAGCGGCAGCGCCGCCACCCGGCCGCTGCGGAAGGTCGCGGTGACGGTGAGGGCCGCGTCGGCGAAGATCTGGGTCAGCCGGTCATCGTCGAACATCAGCAGGTCGACCAGGCAGTTCCGGTCCGCCTCCTGGTGCAGCCGCGGGGCGCCCGCGGCCGTGGCCGCCTCGATGCTCATCACGGCCGGCCGGGGATCCCAGTCCACCTCGACCAGTTCGGCCGCGTCTTCGGCACGGTAGGGGTCGTCGGCGACCACGAGCGCGACCGGCTCGCCGACGAACCGGGTCACGTCCCCGGCCAGCACGGGCATCCGGGTGGGGATGAACTCCTCCCGCTCCAGCGTGGCCAGCAGGTACGGGTCCCCGAGGCTGGCCGAGGTGAAGACGGCGGCGACGCCGGACTGCGCGACCGCGGCGGCGGGGTCGAGGCCGGCCACGCGGGCGTGCGCGTGCGGGCTGCGGACGAACGCGGCGTGCAGCAGGCCCGGTCCTGGGGTCCGGGTCTTCGGGGATTTGGGGATCACGTCGGCCACGAACCGGCTCCGGCCGAGCAGCATCCTGCGGTCTTCCTTGCGGGGCAGCGGGGCGCCCACCCACTGGCTCACGCGGCGTTCCCGCTCGCCTGGGCGAGCGCGCGGGCGACCAGGGTGGCGGTCAGCCTGCGCCGGTAGTGGCTGGTGCCGTGGGTGTCCTCCGGCGGGTCGATCTGGCCCGCGGCGTGCTCCCCCATGGCTTGCCAGGTCTGCGTTGTGGCGGGCTGGCCGGCGAGCGCGTCGGCGCTGACCTGGACCGGCTGCGGGCCGACCCCGCCGAGCACCACGCGGCCGGACCGGCACACGCCGTCGCTGATGTCCGCGGACACCGCGGCGGCGACCACCGCGAAGTCCCCCTGCCGTGGAGCGAACTCGGTGAGCACGGCATGCGGCGCGGGCCGCGGGAACCACAGCTCGCTGATCATCTCGTCGGGGTGGGCCGCGGTGGTGTAGTACCCCTGGAAGAACCCGGCGGCCGGGACGGTGCGGGTCCCGTCCGGTCCGGTGAGCACGACCTGAGCCTCGAGCAGCACTGCGAGCAGGCACCACTCCGAGGCCGGGTCGGCGTGCGCGATGCTGCCGCCGAACGTGCCACGGCTGCGGATCGGGTAGTGCCCGATCCAGCGCGCCGACCGGGGCAGCACGCCGAATCCGGCCAGGACCGCCGGGTCGCGGCTGATCTCGACGGCGCGGTGCGTGGTCAGCGCGCCGATACGCAGCCCGTCTGAGCCGGCGCGAAGGTAGCTCAGGCCCTCGATCCTGGTCACGTCCACCAGCGCGGCGGGCCGGGCCAGCCGGAAGTTCATCATCGGGACCAGGCTCAGGCCCCCGGCCAGGATCTTCGCCTCGTCGCCGAGCTCGGCCAGCAGCGCGACCGCTTCATCTGTGCTGTATGCACGGTGATAGGCGAACGACGCTGGCTTCACCTGGCTGGCTCCTCCGGCTGCCCGGCTGACACCGGGTTCATTTGGTATACCATATTTCAGACGTCTCGGGAGCCTCCTCATGCCGCATCCGCAGCTGATCATCGAGAACAGGCCGGCGGGTTATCGCTGGCTACGGCTGGCCCGGCCGGAACGGCGCAACGCGCTGGACGTGGGCCTGATGGTCGCGGTCAGGGACGCGATCGCGGCCGAACCCGAGACGCCCGTCCTGCTCGGCAGCGCCGACCCGCAGGTGTTCTGCGCAGGGGCCGATCTCACCATTTCTGATTCCGAACGGTCCATCATCTCCGATCTGATCTACGACTGCTGCGAGACCATGATCACCAGGCCGGGTCCGGTGATCTCGGTGATCACCGGGGCCGCGGTGGGCGGCGGCGCGCAGCTGGCGGCCGCGTCGGACCTGCGGATCGCGGGCCCGGGTGCGCGGCTGCGCTGGATCGGCCCGCCGGGCACCGGCCAGGGTGCAGGGCCCGGCACGGGCCAGGGCGTAGGGCCAGGACCGGGCCTGGCGGTGGGCGCCTGGCTGCTGCCCGACCTGGTCGGCCGGGGTACGGCCATGGACGTGGTGCTGACCGGCCGCTGGGTAGAGGCCGCCGAGGCGCTCGCTCTCGGGCTGGTCAACCGGGTCAGCGACGACCCGGAACGGGACGCCGAGCAGATCGCCGCGGACCTCGCGGCACGAGGGGCGGCGGCCGGGGTCGGGGCCGGGGCCGCCGCTGGGGTCAAGGCGGTCATGGCGGCGGGCGGCCTGCTCGACCGGCTGCGCGCCGAACGCGAGGTCAACCGGGCCGCCTGGGCCCGGGTGACCGGAGTGAACGCTGTTGGACCGTGATCGGCCGCGGCGCGGTCGGACATGAACGGTTACCCGCAGTGGAGCATGGCCGGATGGCGGGAGCACCTGCCCGGGGTCGCGGACCCGTCCGCCTTCGCCGCGGACCTGGCCGAGGACACGATTCCCGGGCTGGCCGCCGCGTCCGCGGCCTCGGTGCCGGGCCGGGTCGCGATCACTGTCGACGGCGAGCCGGTGACCCACGCCGAGCTCGACGAAGGGGCGGCGCGGGTGGCGGGCTGGCTCGCGCGCCGGTTCCGGCCCGGCGACCGGGTGCTGCTCGCCGCGGCCGCCAGCGTCGGCTTCGTCCGGTGCTACCTGGGCGCGCTGCGGGCCGGCGCGGTGGCGGTGCTGGCCAACCCGGGCTACACGGCCGCCGAGCTCGGGCATCTGGTCGCCGACTCGGGCGCGGTGCTGGCCTTCGCCGATCCCGAGCCGGCCCGGCTGCTGGCGGCGCTGGGACTGCCGACGGCCGACGTCCGGTCGCTGCCCGAGGACGCGAGCCCGGCCGCCGGGATCACGGCCAGTCCGCGGCAGGTCGCCCTGCTCGCGTACACCTCCGGCACGACCGGCAGGCCCAAGGGCGTGCCGCTGACCCACGGCCAGCTCGCGGCCTCGATCCGGTCGGCGATGGCGGCCTGGCGGTGGCAGCAGGACGAGGTGCTCGCGCACGCGCTGCCGCTGTATCACCAGCACGGCCTCAGCGGCGTGCACGCGGCGCTGATCGCGGGCGGCACGGTGCACATCAGGTCCCGGTTCGGCCCCGCCGACCTGGTGCGGACGATCGAGGACACCCGGGCCACCGCCCTGTTCGCGGTGCCGACCATCTACCAGGCCCTGATGGACGCGGGAATCGTGCCCGGCCTCCGGGGCCTGCGGCTGGCGGTCTGCGGCTCGGCCCCGCTGAGCCCGGCCCTGGCCGGCCGGCTGGCCGACGCACTCGGCCGGGTGCCGCTGATCAGGTACGGCACGACCGAGACCGGGCTGAACGTGTCCAACCCCGTCGATGATCCCCGAGGCGACACGGTGGGGGTGCCGCTGCCCGGCGTGCTGGCCAGGATCGCGGCCGCAGACGGTGAGGCGGACCCGGGGGCGGACGGCGAGATCCAGATCCGCGGGCCGCAGGTCTTCGCGGGCTACTGGCACGACCCGGCCGCCACCGCCGCGGCCTTCACGCCGGACGGCTGGTTCCGCACCGGCGACATCGGCACCGTGGACCCGGCCGACGGGCACCTGCGGATCCGCGGCCGGACCAAGGAGATGATCATCACCGGCGGGCTGAACGTCTACCCGCGCGAGGTAGAGATCGTGCTCGAGGACCACCCGTCGGTGGCCGAGGCCGCGGTGGCCGGGGTCGCGCACGATCGGTGGGGCGAGCAGGTCACCGCCTGGGTGGTGCTGCGGGACGGGCACGGGTTCGACGAGGCCGCCCTCATCGCGCACGCCCGTACGCGGCTGGCCGGGTACAAGTGCCCCAAGCGGGTGTTCCGGCTCGCGGCCCTGCCCCGCAACCACGTCGGCAAGATCATCCGCAGTGCGCTGGGCTGAGTTGAGTGCCCGTCGCCGTCACCAGAACGATGTGGCAGCGTGCCGGCTATAACCGGTCAACGCCATAACGTTCCGGTCGGCATGAGCCGGTACCGCCGTCACAAAGATCGGCGCAACAATGAATCCAGGTTCGTAAACGAACTCTCCCAGCGCGTCTTGGCGTCCTGGCCCACCTCTTCGGCGAACGGACCTTGCCGCAGCTCGAGCAAGGTCTTGCCGTTGCGTGCCTCGTGGAACTCCAGTCGCAAACTGGACCTGGAGGCTGGCCCTGGGCGGCGCCGATGCGCTCGACTTCCTGGTGACCGGCGAGCAGTTCGTTCTCGACGACCTCGCTCAAGGTCACCTCGACCTGGTAGCGGCCGCCTGGGTCTTCAAGGTTCGTCATGACGAAACGCTGGAAACCGCCGGGTCGGGCATCGATCTGCACCGTCTCGCACGGCACCGGAACCCCGCCGGGCCGTACCATTCGCATAGCTGGTCGGGGTCGACGAACGCCCGGTAGACCAGTTCGCGCGGTGCGTCGAACGTGCGCGAGATGGTGATTTCGTGCTTGCCTACTTCAGTCACTGGTCTTCCCTCTCCGCCTGGCGCCATCGGTAGCGGTGCTCAGGCCGGCCGCCGCTGCCGTAGCGAAGCCTGATCTCGACGCGGCCTACCTCGTGCAGGTGGCCGAGATAGCGCTGCGCCGTGGCCCGGCTCATCCCGGTAGCCTCCGCCACCTCCGTGGCCGACATCTCCTGCCCGCCCGAGGCGAGCACCCGCTCGACAGCCTCAAGCGTATGGGGGGACCGGCCCTTCGCACCGGCCAACTGGTCCGGCGCCCGCAGCGCGCCGAAGACCCGGTCGACATTGCGCTGGTCGGGATCGTGCAACGCGTCGAGGCGGGACCGCATCTGGGCGTAGGACAGCAGCTTGTCGCGCAGCGCCGGGAAGCTGAAGGGCTTGAGCAGGTAGTGCAGGGCGCCGCCCTGCATTGCCGCGCGGACGCTGTCCGCGTCCTTGGCGGCCGTTATGACGATCACGTCGACCCGCGGGTGCCCTTCCCGCCGCAGCCGCGCGACCAGGTCCAGGCCGTGTTCGTCCGGGAGGTACAGATCCAGAAGCAGCAGGTCCGGGCGCAACCGATCGACGACCGCGACCGCCTCGGCCGCCGTGTGCGCCTGGGCGATCGCCTCGAAACCGCCAACCTTGCCCACGTAGGCGGCGTGAATGCCGGCGATGCGGAAATCATCGTCGACAACCACGACGCGGATCATGGCGCGACGGGGGCCGTGTCGTCGGGCGCGGCGGCCTCCTCGGCGCCCGGGCCAGCGCCGGCGACGCCGACGCAATGCGGGAGCACCGCGGTGAAGACCGCGCCGGCGTCGTGGCCGACGCTGATCATCCCGCCACGGCCCTCGACGACCTTCCGGACCAGCGCCAGTCCGAGCCCCCGCCGCGCGCCGGTGGCTGACAATTTGGTCGTGACGCCATCCATGAAGATGGCTTCCCGCATGTCATGAGGTACGCCACTGCCCGAGTCGCGCACCCTGATGAGCAGGTCGTGCTCGGCCGCGACGATCGTCAGCTCCACCCATCGCGGCTCCGGGGCCTGGGCCGCGGCATCGATCGCGTTATCGATGAGGTTCCCCACGACCGTCAGCACCTGGCTGACGTCGCTGATCGGGGCGTCGACGCGGCTATCGTCCATGAACCGCAGCCGGACGTCGTGCTCGTCCGCCAGCGAGACCTTGGCCAGGATCAGCGCGGCCAGCTTGGCGTCGCAGATGCTGGCCTGCAGCCGCTCGGTCAGGTCGGCACGGGCCGTGGAGACGTCGGTCACGAACTGGATGGCCTCGGAGTAACGGCCGAGCTCGACCAGGCCGACCAGGGTGTGCAGCCGGTTGGCGAACTCGTGCGACTGAGCGCGCAGCGTCTCGGTCAGGCCGATCGCGTCGTCCAGTTGCCGCTTCAGCGCCTCGGATTCGGTCCGGTCCTGGAACGTCACCACCCAGCCGAGGTGGCGCCGGTTCTCCAGCCGGATGGGCATCCGGTTCGCCACCAGCACGCGGTCGCCGTGCAGGACGAGCAGGTCGCTGCCCTCGATCTGGCCGGTCACGACGTCCGCGAGCCTGCCCGGCGGCAGGATCCCCCGTAGAGGGCGGCCCACGAAGTCGGCGGGCAGGTCCAGCAGCTGCTGGGCGAAGTCGTTGGCGAGCACGATCCGCTCGTTCTCGTCGTATCCGAGCACGCCCTCCCTGATGCCGTGCAGCATTGCCTCCCGTTCCTGCAGCAGAGCCGCGATCTCGCGGAGCTCGAGACCGAACGTCTGCCGCTTGAGTCGCCGCGACAGGGCCAGCGCGGCGAGGACGCCGAGGGCGAGGACGCCGAGGAAGTAGACGGCCAGGTCCACCAGCGTCTTGGCCACCTGCCCGCCCACCGTGGTGGTAAGGAAGCCGACCGACACCTGGCCGGTTAGTTTGCCGAGGCTGAAGATCGGAGCCTTGCCTGTTGCCTCCACGCCCAAAGTGCCGGGCTGGATGCCCATCCACGGTCTGCCGGTACGGAATGGTTCGGTGGACGTCGGTTCGCGATCGGGGTACCCGACCGGCGTGCCGATCAGCCTGGTATTCGGGTGGGAGAGCCTGATTCCCCTGCGGTCGGTAATCACCACGAAAGCCGCATGCGTGCTGTTCATGGCCGCCATCGCCATGCTCTGCACCACGCCGTGCGGGCCGACTCCGCCCGGATCGCTCGCGCTGACGGCCTGCTGGAGGCTGGGCTGCGAGGCCAGCGTCTGCGCCACGGCCAGGGCCCGCTGCTCGTACTGCTCGTCGAGCTGCCGGTTCAGATTCCACTGCACGACGGCAAAGCCGGCTGCCACGGTGATCACGAGGATGGCCACCATCATGATGACGACCTGCGTTGACAGGCGCTGCCCCAGCAGGCGCCGTAGGCGAGCTTTCATGGGTTCCTGGCCGCTTGGGACCTGCCGCTGTTCGCGGCATCTTTGCTTCGGTGTTTCCGAAGTGTAACAACGGCCTGACCGGCTTTGAAGACTGCCGGCCCTGCGCAAAACGAGCAAAACAAGCAATACGAGCAGTCCAGCCCTATGTAGGCGCGATGAGCAGAATGCGCAAAACCAAGGGAAACGCAGTTTATTAACACAACTGGCATAAATATTGCCGACCCTTCTTAGCCATTTTACGTTGGTGGCTCCTTCGTGAATTGACGTGAGGAAGGCTCTGCCGACCAAGGAGAAGATGAGGGTGGCAAGTACCTTTGCCAGACGCGGCGCCGCGCAAGCGGCGCAGGCGCCGCAGGCGGCGCAAATCGAGTTGAGCGGGGTGACCAAACGCTTCGTCACCCCATCGGGGTCGATGTTCACCGCAGTGCGGGACGTCGATATGACCATCGGCGCGGGAAAGTTCTGCGCGGTGGTGGGGCCCAGCGGGTGCGGCAAGTCGACCACGCTGACGATGGTGGCCGGCCTGGACCGGCCGAGTTCGGGCACGGTGCGGGTTGGCGGGAAGCCCGTCGAGGGGATCACGGCGGGCACAGGCTTCATGTTCCAGTCCGACGCTCTGATGCCGTGGAAGACCGTGATCGGCAACGTGGCCCTGGGGCCGGTATTCCGCCGCGTGCCGAAGAAGGAGGCTGAATCCCGGGCGCGTCAGTGGCTGCGCAGGGTCGGCCTTTCCGGATTTGAGGACCATCACCCGCATCAGTTGTCCGGCGGCATGCGCAAGCGGGTCAGTCTGGCCGCGGCGCTGATCAACGAGCCGTCGATCCTGCTGATGGACGAGCCGTTCGGCGCGCTGGACGTGCAGACCAAGGCGATGATGTCCAACGAACTGCTGGGCTTGTGGGAGCAGGCCAAGCCGTCGGTCATCTTCGTCACCCACGACCTGGAAGAAGCCATCGCGCTGGCCGACCAGGTGGTGGTCATGACGGCCGGACCCGGGACCGTCAAGGCGGTGTACGACATCGACCTGCCCCGGCCGCGAGGAGCGGTGCAGGAGATCCGGTTCGAGCCCCGCTTTCTCGAACTGCACCACCAGATCTGGGAGTCGCTCCGCGAAGAGGTCGAGCTCGCCTATATCCGCACGACATCAGCCGAAGGTGGTCGACCATGAATGAGCTAAGGAGCCGCGGTGTCGCCTGGATTTCCCCCGCGAGCCGAAGGGCCGCGGCGCTGCCTGGACAGTATTTGTCCCCCCAGACCCACCCCAGGGGCGACGAAGGAGCGACGAGGGAAGGCGGCGCCAGTGAAGGGGGAATGGGGAGGTGCGCAAGCTATATGCGGGGGGCCCGGAGGCGAGCGGGAAGGCAGAGCCCGGAGGCGAGGGGCAAGCACCGCAGGGCGATGGTGTGGGGGGCGCGGATCGCGACGCTGGTGATCATCATCGGCGGCTGGCAGCTTCTCACCAGCGCGAAGATCGTCGATCCGTTCTTCTGGGGACGGCCCAGCGGGATCGTCAAGCAGCTGAACGACTGGGTGCACCACGGCACCCAGTACGGCTCGATCTGGGAGCAGATCTGGATCACCTTCAAGGAAGCGGTGCTGGGCTTCGTGGTCGGCGTGCTCGGCGGCGTGGTGGTCGGCGTCCTGCTCGGGCAGGTCCGCTTCCTGGCCGATGTGGCGAGTCCCTACATCAAGGTCCTGAACGCCATCCCGCGCATCGTGCTGGGCTCGCTGTTCACCGTGGCCCTGGGCCTGGGAATCACCTCGAAGGTGGCGCTGGCCTCGGTGCTGGTGTTCTTCGTGGTGTTCTTCAACGCCTTCCAGGGCGTCCGTGAGGTGGACCGCAACCTGGTCGCGAACGCGCGGGTGCTGGGCGCCTCACGGCTGTCGATCACCCGTCACGTGGTGGTGCCCTCCGCGCTGACCTGGATCATCGCCAGCCTGCACGTGGCGTTCGGGCTCGCGATCATCGGCGCGATCGTCGGCGAGTTCCTCGGCGCCCAGAAGGGGCTGGGGCTGGTCATCGCCACATCGCAGAACAACTTCAACCCCAACGGCGTGTTCGCCGCGATGCTCATCATCGCGGTCCTGGCGCTAACCGCAGAGGGCCTGATCGGCCTGCTGGAACGGCGCCTGCTGTCCTGGCGGCCACGCTCCCAGGCCGACGTCGCCGGCACCTGACGAGCCCCGTTCAGGCCGCCGCCCCACTCACCGCACCCCATCACACCAACAGGAGAAACCCATGTTCAGACAGACCCTCGTCAAGATCGCGAGCGTGGCCAGCGCCGCGGCAGTCGTAGCGGGCCTGGCGGCCTGCAGCAGTTCGGGCAGCAGCTCCATGGCCAGCGGATCGAACGCCGCCGCGGTGTCCGGTGTGCCCGCCGTCACGCTGATGGTCGGCGGCATCGACAAGCAGATCTACCTGCCCTACCAGCTCGCCCAGGACCTGGGCTTCTACAAGAAGTACGGCGTCAACGTGCAGCTGTCGACCGAGCAGACGGGCGGTGTCGGCGCCGAGACCGCGATGGTGTCCGGGCAGGTTGACATGGCCGGCGCCTGGTACGTCCACGCCATCGACTTCCAGGCACTGGGCAAGAACGTCGTCAGCGTGGTCCAGCTCAGCGGGGCGCCCGGGGAACGCGAGATGTGCGGGAAGAGTTCCGGCGTCACCTCGCCTGCTAACTGGAAGGGCAGGAGTGTCGGCGTGACTGACATCGGCTCGGGCACCGACGAGCTCACCCGTTACCTGGCCGCGCGCTATCACCTGACCACAAAGGACTTCAGCCGCGTCGCCGTCGGCGCCGGCCCCACCTTCGTCGCCGCGCTCCAGCATGACAGGATCGCCTGCGGCATGACCACCCAACCCACCGCCGGCGCGATCGAGCAGCAGGGCATCGGCACCTCGGTGATCGACCTGTCCTCCACCAGCGGCGCGCAGCAGTGGCTGGGCGGCACCTACCCGGCCGCGGCCGTGCTGGCCCGTTCTAACTGGGTCGCCTCCCACCAGGCCACCGTGCAGAAGGTAGTCGACGCGCTGGTCGCGACCATGCACTGGATTGCCACGCACAGCGCCGCCGACATCGCAAACGCCATGCCCGCCGCGTACGTGTCCAACGGGCTCACCACCAAGGCCGACTACATCTCCGAGCTTGCGCAGGACAAGGGCCAGTTCCTCCCGGACGGGATGATGCCCGACAACGGCCCGGCTACCGTCCTGGCCATCGAGAAGTTCGTTGGCAACGTCACCGGCTCGGTCAACCTCTCCGGCACCTACACCAACCAGTACGCCATCGCAGCGAACAAGCTCGAAGGCTTCAGCAGCTAGACCCCGCCCGCCTGGGTCGGGGCTCCCGCGGCCCCGACCCAGGCGGATCTGCCAAGCTGGGGCCGTGACGATTCCCGATCCAGCGCTGGTGGTGCTGGTCGGGCCGTCCGGGTCGGGGAAGTCGGTCTGGGCCGCGGAACATTACGGACCGCACGAGGTGGTCTCCTCCGACCGGCTGCGCGCGGTGGTGGGCAGCGGCGAGCATGACCTGGAAGCGTCGGACGACGCCTTCGCCCTGCTCGACCAGATCGTGGCGGCCCGGCTGCGCCGCGGCCTGACCACGGTGGTGGACACGCTGGGCCTGGACCCGGCGCGGCGCCGCGGCTACCTGGCGCTGGCCAGGAACAGCGGCATGCCCGCCGTCGCCGTGCTCTTCGACAGCGACCCGGCCGAGTGCCGCCGCCGCAACCGCGCCCGCGACCTGCCGGTGCCCGCGACGGCGCTCGACGGTCAGCTGCGGCGGATGCGAGCGGCGGTCACCGAGATCCCAGGCGAGGGATGGGACCTGATGACCGTGGCCGCGCAGGCTGAGCCCGAGGCCTCGCACACCCCTGGCGCGAGGCAGGCGGCCAGCGAGCAGCGGCAGCGGCCGGTCCAGATGGGTCTGATCCTGCAGCTGTCGCGATTCCCCTGGGGTGAGGATCCGGAGGGCCCGGCGCGATGGCTGGCGGCGGTGGCCCGCGCCGCCGTCGAGGCGGGTCTGCAGGGAATCGCGCTGATGGATCACCTGATCCAGATCCCCCAGGTCGGCCGCGCCTGGGAGCCGATCCCGGAGCCGTGGGTGACTCTCGGCATGCTGGCGGGCATGGAAGCGGGCCTCCGCCTGGGCACGCTGGTCACCCCCGTGACGTTCCGGGCGCCGGGGATCCTGGCCAAGACCGTGGCCACGCTGGACGCGCTGAGCGGCGGGAGGGCGTTCTGCGGCATCGGGGCCGGCTGGTGGGAGCGCGAGCACGCCGGATTCGGCCTGCCGTTTCCGCCTGCCGGGGCCAGGCTGGACCAGCTGGAGGCGGCCATCGAGACGCTTCGCGCCCTGTGGCAGCCCGGCACCAAGGAGTACCGGGGCGAGCGGGTCTGGCTGTCGGAAACCACCTGCTACCCGCGGTCGGTGTCGCGAATCCCGATCATCGTGGGCGGCAGCGGCGAGAAACGCACGCTGGCCATCGCGGCCCGGCTCGGCGACGGCTGCAACATTCCCTCGGACATCGGCACGCTCGACCGCAAGCTCGCCATCTTCCGCGAGCACTGCGTGGCGGCCGGGCGCGACCCGGCCCAGGCCGAGGTGACCGTGCTCGACATCCCGGTTATCGGTCGCGACCGTGAGGACGCCGCGTCGGTCGTGGAGAAGCTGCGCGGCAGGACCCCTGCCGCTGTCTTCGCACGCCGCCACCACGCCGGCACGGCCGAGGACCACATCGGCCGCTACCGGCTGCTGGCCGAGCGCGGCGTCAGGACGGTGTTCGTCGCGCTCCCCGATCTGGCCGGCCCCGAGGACGTGCTGCGCCTGAGCCCGATAGCCGCCGCCTTCTCCTGAGATAGATTCCGGGCATAGCTCGGCCGGAAGCCGAGCCTGCTGGTCCCACTGGTCACGCTCGCCTCAATTTTGCGGTGGTTTCGGGCTTGGCGGTTGATCCGGAGTGCTGGGCTACAGGGTTACCCCGTCGGTGGCGTCCATCACCAGCGCGGGCGCGGCCGTGGTGGACGGGCCGTGGCGGACGGGGAAAGGATGTCGGTTATGGCGGGACGGGCGGGCGGGGGTCCGGCGGGGTTGCTGGATCCCCGCCAGGGGCTGGTGGGTTTTACCGGCCGTGAACATGAGCTGGCCGGGCTGCTGGCCTGGTGTGAGGACGGGGCGCCGCGCGGGGTGCGGCTGGTGACCGGTCCGGGCGGGGTGGGCAAGACCCGGCTGTCGGTGGAGTTGTGTGCCCGGCTGGGGCCGGCCGGGTGGCGGTGCGTGTGGGTGGGGGACGGGGCGGAGGCCTCGGCGCTGGCGGTAGTGCGGCGGGAGCGGGCGGGCCGGATGCTGCTGGTGGTCGATTATGCCGAGACCCGGATCGGGCTGGGGGAGCTGCTGCGGGCGGTGGCCCTTGACGGCGGGCCGGTGCGGGCGCTGCTGCTGGCGCGCAGCGCGGGTGAGTGGTGGGACCGGCTGGGCGGCGGCGAGTCGGCGGTGCAGGAGCTGCTGGCCGGGGCGGGTTCGGGTGAGCCGCTGCCGGTGGCGCTGTCCGGGGAGCTGTCGAACGCCGAGCTGGTGGCGGCGGCGGTGCCGGTGTTCGCGGCGGCGCTGGGGGTGGCGGCGCCGTCTTCGGTGGTGGTGGAGGTGGGGCCGGGGGCGGCACGGGTGCTGGATCTGCATGCGGCGGCGCTGGTGGCGGTGCTGCGGTCGGCCGGTGCGGGCGCGCCGGTGCGGGTGCAGGTGGCCGATGTGCTGGCGGGGCTGCTGGAGCATGAGGAGCGGTTCTGGCGGGGCAGCGTGGAGCGGCTGGGGCTGCTGGCCGGGGCGGCGGGGATGACGCCGGGGATGCTGCGGCAGGTGGTGGCGGCGGGGGCGCTGCTGGGCGCGGGGTCGCAGGATCAGGCGGTGCAGTTGCTGGGGCGGGTGCCGGGCGTGGCGGCGTCGGTGAAACTGGCGCGCTGGCTGCGGGATCTGTACCCGCCGCAGGCCGGGCCGCCCGGCGGCGAAGGAGAGTGGCTGGGCGCGCTGAGCCCGGACCGGCTGGCCGAGCATCTGGTGGTCGCGGAGCTGTCCGCGTCGGCGGAGCTGGCCGGGCGGTGCCTAACCGGGCTGGATGAGCGGCAGGCGCTGCGGGCGGTGACGCTGCTGGGCCGCGCCGCGGGCGACCAGCGGGAAGCGGCTGGGGTGCTGCTGGAGCGGGTGCTGCCGTTGCTGGAACGAGTAGTGGCCGGGCTGCCCGATGATGTCGGGCTGCTGACCGCGATCGCCGGCGCCATCCCGTACCCGTCGGCGGCGCTGGCCGAGGCTGATCTGGCGATCACCCGCCGCATCCTGGCGGTACTGCCCGCTGGTGATCGTAGATTGCGGGCGCGGTGGCTGAACTGGCTCGGCGTGACCTTGTCCCAGACCGGCCGCCTGGCCGAGGCACTGGCCGCCGAGCAGGAGGCGGTGGCGGCCTACCGGGAGCTGACCGCCGCCTACCCCGACCGGTACCGGCCCGGCCTGGCCGCCTCGCTGTCCAACCTCGGCATCCGCTTCTTCGAGCTGGGCCGCCTGGCCGAGGCACTGGCCGCCGAGCAGGAGGCGGTGGCGATCCACCGGGAGCTGGCCGCCACCTACCCCGGCCGGTACCGGCCGAACCTGGCGGCCTCGCTGTCCAACCTGGGCATCCGGTTCTACGAGCTGGGCCGCTCGGCCGAGGCGCTGCCGGCGGCCCAGGAGGCGGTGGCGGCCTACCGGGAGCTGGCCGCCGCCTACCCCGGCCGGTACCGGCGCGACCTGGCCGCCTCGCTGTCCGGCCTCGGCTTTACCCTTTCGGAGCTGGGCCGCCTGGCCGAGGCGCTGGCCGCCGAGCGGGAGGCGGTGGCGGCCTACCGGCAGCTGGCCGCCGCCTACCCGGACCGGTACCGGCCCGACCTGGCCGCCTCGCTGTCCAACCTCGGCATCCGGTTCTCCAAGCTCGGCCGCGCGGCCGAGGCGCTGCCACCGACCCAGGAGGCGGTGGCGATCCGCCGGGAGCTGGCCGAGGCCTACCCGGACCGGTACCGGCCCGGCGTGGCCGACTCGCTGACCAACCTCGGCGTCCGGTTCTACGAGCTGGGCCGCGCGGCCGAGGCGCTGCCACCGACCCAGGAGGCGATGGCGATCCGCCGGGAGCTGGCCGAGGCCTACCCGGACCGGTACCGGCCCGAGCTGGCCACCTCGCTCTACAACCTCGGCATCTGGTTCTGCAAGCTCGGCCGCGCGGCCGAGGCGCTGCCGCCGGCCCAGGAGGCGGTGGCGATCTACCGGGAGCTGGCCGAGGCCTACCCCGACCGGTACCGGCCCGACCTAGCCCGCTCGCTTCAGGTTCTCGCTAATGCGCTTCATGGCCTCGGTCGCTGGACAGAGGCCAGGGCAACGCGACGTGAGGCGGACCATCACGGTGGCGGCACTGTTCGATTTCCGAGGCTCCGGCGGCGGCTTGGCCTCCCCCGCCGCAGGTGAGAGGCGTCTCCCAGCTGCTGCGCGGGCTGGGGTTTCTGGTGGACTGAATCGCCGTCAGGCGTCGATCAGGGCGGGGGCTTTGTGGTGGTGAGCTTCCAGGTAGCGGCGGGTCATGAGGAGGGCGGCGATCCCGTCGCCGACGGCGGAGCCGAGCTGCTTGGTCGATCCCGAACGCACGTCGCCGGCCGCGAAGATGCCCGGCAGGGAGGTCTCCATGGTCGGGCTTGTCACGAGGAACCCGGCCTTGTCGCGCTCCACCGTGTCGCCGAGGAAGGCGTTGTTCGGCTTGAGGCCGATGAAGACGAACGCGGCCGCGGCCGGGAACTTGTGGGTCTCGTTCTTGTCGCGGTCGCGGGCCACGACACCGGTGAACCGGCCCCGGTCGCCCTCGAGCTGGAGGATGTCCATGCCGGTGTGGATGGCGAACTGCGGATCGGATCGCACCCTCTCCTGCAGAACAGGCGAGGCGGACAGGTCGGAGCGGGCGAGCACGCGGACCTTCTTGGCGAATTCGGACAGGTGCAGCCCTTCCTCCAGGGCCGAGTTGCCGCCGCCGATCACCAGCACCTCGTCGGCGCCCTTGTAGAAGGGACCGTCGCAGGTGGCGCAGAAGTGGACGCCGGCGCCGATGAGGTCGTCCTCACCGGGGACGTCCAGGCGCTTGTAGGTCGACCCGGTGGCCACGATCACCGCGTGCGAGGTGAGCTGCTGTCCGGAGGACAGCGAGCTGACCAGGTCCTCGCCGTCGCGGTACACGCCGGTGACCGATACCGCCGACAGGAGCTCGACGCCGTACCGGCGGGCCTGAGCCACGAATCGTTCGGCCAGCTCGGCGCCGGAGATGCCGTCGGGGAAGCCCGGGTAGTTGTCGATCTTGTCGCTGATGAAGGCCTGGCCGCCGAGCACGCTGGCCTCCACCACGACGGCGTCGATGCCCTCCCGGGCGGCGTAGATGGCGGCCGCCAGCCCGGCCGGGCCGCCGCCGACGATGACCAGGTCGTAAGCGGAGCGGTCGGCCTCCAGGGTGAGTCCGATGCGGCGGGCCAGCGCCTCGTCGCTCGGGTTCACCTCGTGGGTCCCGTCCGGGTAGACGACGGTGGGGATGATCTGACCGCCGTCCTGCAGCTGTTTGAGCAGCTCGATGGCCTGCGGTTCGGTGTCGATGTTGACGAAGTTGTAGCGCACCCTGTGCGCCGCGAGGAACTTCTTCACCCGCTTGCAATGCGGGCACCACGGAGCCCCGTACACCGTCATGACCGGCTCGTCCGAAGAGGCCACGCCCCAACCCCCTAGCTCCAGTGCCCGCGGGCATGTTAACTCACCCGAGAGCGAGCGAATTCCTGCTAGTCCGGCGGCACGATGGTCAGCGCCGGGTTCTCGCCCTCGGGTGCCGCCGCGGGCGGCGACATGGCCAGGGCCAGCGCGACCGCTGACCCGCTGCTGAGGGCCAGGCCCTGCGCCCACAGCCGGGCGACGGCGGGCTCGCCGAGGCGGCGTGCGGAAGCGAGGTAGTTGTCGGTGCGGGCCGCGGGCAGCGGCGGCAGGCCGGCCGCCTCGCGCAGCGCCGCGGCGGCCGCAACGAGCTGGACGGCCAGCTCGGGGCGGTTCTCCTGGATCGCCAGGGCCGCGAAGGCCTCAAGCCCGCGCGCGACGCCGACGCGCGTGCCGGTGGCCTGGCTGAGCTGGATGCTCCTGGTCAGGTGCCGCCTGGCCTGTTCGGTCGCGCCGAGGTCCATGGCCACCCGCCCCAGGCCCGCCACGCAGCGCGCGATCTCCGGCCGGGCCCCGATCTCCTGCAGGATGGCCAGCGCCTCCACGTACCTGTCGTGCGCCTCGCCCGGATGACCGCGCAGCCGGGCCAGGTCACCCAGGCCGAGCAGCACGCGGGCGACGCCCCACTGCTGGTCGATGCGCCGCATCACGGTAACCGAGGCGCTGGCCAGCTGGTAGGCCTCGCGCAGCTTGCCCGCCCGGGCCGCGATCACCGCCCGGGTGCCCAGCGCGTAGCCCTCGTTCCACCCGTCACCAGCGGCCGCCGCCACCGACAGCGCCTCGTCCGCGTGAGCCCGCGCCTGGCCGGCCCGTCCGGCCTGCAGGGCGATCTCGCTGAGCAGGTTCAGCGCGACCGCGGTCCAGAACGCATCGCCGGCCTCGCGGCACTGCTCCAGGCCGGCGTCGGCCAGGGTCTGCGCCGCTGCGGGATCGCTGGCCAGGGCGAGCTGGGCCCGTGCCGTCAGGGCCGCGCCCCGCACCCGCACGGGGACCGCGGACGTATCGAGGGCCAGGAAGGAGTCCAGCCATTCGCCGCCCTCGGCGAAGGTGCCCCATACGACCCATCGCGGGCTGACCGCGACGCAGATCCGCAGCCCGGCCTGCGCATCGGCGTGCGCCAGGCACCAGGTCAGCACCTGGGCCACGTTGCTTGAGTCGATGTCGTACCGGCGGGAGCAGTCAACCCGGGCCGACCACGGCACCGGGACCTGCGCCATCCCGACCATCAGGCTGTGCTCGGCGGTCCGCAGCACGTACTGGCACAAGGCGAGCTGGACCCTTGCCGACTCCCCCGCGTCGGCCAGGCGCGCCGCCGCGTAGTCCCTGATGCTGTCGAGCATCCGGTAGCGGGCCTGGCCGAGCGCCTCGGGCTCGACCACGACTAGCGACTTGTCGACCAGCGCGGCGGTCAGGCCGAACACGTCGCCGGCCTCCACGACGTCGCCGACGCACACCTGCTCGGCCATCTCCAGCGACCACCCCGAGAAGACCGACAGCCGCCGGAACATCGTCCGCTGGGGAGTGGTGAGGGTCTCGTAGCTCCACTCGATCGTGGCGCTGAGCGTGCGCTGGCGGGGCGGAGCGGTCCGGTCGCCGCCGATCAGCAGCTCGAACCTGTCGCTCATGAAGGCGCTGATCTGCTCGACCGACAGAACCCGGACGCGGGCCGCCGCCAGCTCAATGGCCAGCGGCAGGCCGTCCACCGCCCGGCAGATCGACGCGATGGCCGCTGCGTTACCGGGACCGACCGCGAAGCCCGGGCAGGACGCGGCGGCCCGGTCGGCGAACAGCTGGACGGCCTCGCCGGCGGCCGCGTCGTCGGCCTGGGGGTCGGTATCCTCGGGGGTCACGCGCAGCGGTGGCACCCGCCAGATGGTCTCGCCGGCGACGCGCAGCGGCTCGCGGCTGGTCAGCAGCAAGCTCAGGCCCGAGGAGCTGGCCAGCAGGTGCCGGGACAGGTGAGCGCACGCGTCGATGAGGTGCTCGCAGTTGTCCAGGACCAGCAGCATCCGGCGCGAGCGCACCACGTCGGCGAGCGTCTCGAGCAGCGGGCGCCCGGGCTCCTCGCTGACCCCGATGACCGCCGCCACGCGCGAGATGACCAGGTCACGCTGCCTCAGGTCGGCCAGGTCGACGAACCACGTCCCGTCGGGAAACTCGTCGGCCACCGAGGCGAGCAGGCGCAGCGCCAGCCTGGTCTTCCCGATGCCTCCCGGCCCGCACAGGGTCAGCGCGCGAGTCGAGGCCACCAGCTCGCGCAGCTCGCCGAGCTCGCGCGTGCGGCCGACGAAGCTATTCGGTTCTGCCGGAAGCTGGGCCTGAATCTCTACTACCTCGTCTCGTGAGAACGCCGACGATCATGTACAGACTAGACCCGAGCAGCGTGGCGTGAACCCCGGCTCGGTGCAGCGGTACCGGGCTTACGCACCACTTTCCGTTCGGCCAAATAAAGACCCGGAGTCCAGGCGGACACCGGCGGACGGGCCGGTCTGGGTACGGTGGAGGCTGTGTCGTTCAACGTGAGCCCTGAGGCGTACACGCGGTTCATGGGGCGGTATTCGGAGCCGCTCGCGATCTTGTTCGCGGACCTGGCCGGGGTACGCCAGGGGCAGCGGGCCCTGGACGTGGGGTGCGGACCGGGCGCGCTCACGGCCGAACTGGTGCGCAGGCTCGGCCCAGAGGCGGTGTCCGCGGTCGACCCGTCGGAGCCGTTCGTCGCGGCGGTGCGCGGCCGCTGCCCGGGCGCGGACGTGCGGCGGGCAGCCGCCGAGCACCTGCCCTGCGGCGACGGCGTCTTCGACGTCACCCTGGCCCAGCTCGTGGTGCACTTCATGACCGACCCGGTGGCGGGTCTGCGGGAGATGGCCAGGGTCACGCGGCGGGGCGGGGTGGTCGGGGCATGCGTGTGGGACCACGCCGGAGGGACGGGCCCGCTGACCGTGTTCTGGCAGGCCGTCCTCGAGCTCGACCCCGCGGCGCGGGACGAGTCAGGGCTGGCCGGGGCCCGCGAGGGTCACCTGGCCGAGCTGTTCGGGCGGGCCGGGCTTGGCGAGGCGAAGGCCGGCACGTTGACCGTGCGGGTGCCGTACGCGACGTTCGAGCAGTGGTGGGAGTCCTTCACCCACGGCGTCGGCCCGGCGGGCAGCTACGTGGCGTCCCTGGCCGACGGGCCGCGGGAGGCCCTGCGGGAGCGCTGCCGGGACAAGCTAACGCCTCCGTTCGAGATCAGCGCCATGGCCTGGACGGTGACCGCGTCCGTCACCTGACCGGCGGCGGTTTCCCCTCGGCGCTGGCGGCCAGGGTCATGTCCCACCCGCAGGTGAGGCAGGCGTGGCGGAAGGCCGACCGGGCGAACTCCAGCGCCGCGGCGCGCGGGTCCGGGTCGGCGACGATGTCCTCGTCGTCCAGGACATACTCGCCCAGGCTCGGGTCCCAGCGCGCCGCGGCCGGGGACAGGGTCGCGCCCTTGTAGCCGTCGGGCGCCGGGTGCGCGTAGGCGTAGAACGCCGCCTTCGCATAGCGGGCGTCGCCGGGCCACCAGCCGACGGCGACCTCCTGGGAGTCCATGGCGTTGCGCATGATGAAGTCCTGCGAGGGAGGATCGGCGGTCAAGCCGGAGAACAGGCTGACGGCCAGGTCGAACGAGCCCCACCAGGCGTTGACCGGCGTCGAGCGGCCGCGGTACGGCGCGCGGAACGCGGCCAGCACCAGCGCGGCCTGGGTCGCCGCGGCGAAGTAGCGGGCCACCTCGTCCGGGTCGTAGTGCGCGTGCTCGACGTCGGTGTCCAGCGGGACGGTCCAGAGGACTTCCTGCGGGGTCGGGTCGATCTGCACGGGTCCGCCGAGGCGGCCGGCGGCGGCCAGGACCTCGCGTGTCACCTCGCCGACCGGGCGGTTCGGGGTGAGCGCGATGCGTTCGGCCTGGCCGGCGCTGTGCTCGACGACCGCCTCGTGCCGGTGCAGGTCGAGCGCGGCGACCAGCGCGCCCGAGCCGTCGGGCGCGGGCAGCGGGGCCGTCTCCCAGCCCCGCGCGGTCAGCCGGAGCGCGGCGTGCTGCAGCTGCGGCTGCGGCGGCGCCAGCCGGGCGGCCAGCTTGCCGAGCACCTGGGTGTGCGCGTGCAGCGTGTCGCAGGTCGCGTGCCACTGGTCGTATGAAACCGCGGGCCAGGCTGAGACCATGGGGTGCAGGCTACCGGGGCCGCGGTCGCGCGCTCAACGCGGCCCTGGAATAGGTTCGGTGACGTGAAGGAGACCCCATGGTGACGCCGCTGGCGGGCCGCATCGTAGCCGCGGTGATCGGCGGCCTGCTGGTGATCACGGCGGCGTACAGCGTCACCGGGACGCTGATCGTGTCGCGTTCGGTGAGCAGCAGGCTGACCCGGTGGGTCGACCGGATCGTGGTGGGGGCGTACCGGCTGGCGGCCAAGCAGGTCATCAACTTCGACCGGATGGAGCCGCTGGCCGCCTACAGGCGGTTGGACCGGCTGCTCGCCACCCAGGCGGCGGCGATCTTGCTGACCCAGCTGGCGGCCTGGCTCATCGTCGCGTACGTCGGGTTCGCGCTGCTGCTGTGGCCGTTCGCTGCCCGCGGCGTGGTCTCCGCCTTCGTCGACGCCGGGTCCTCGATATTCACCCTGGGATTCGCCGTACCCGCCGGGGCGGTGCCGGCCGTGATCGTGTTCCTGGCCGCGGCGGTCGGGCTGGTGATCATCACGCTGCAGATCGCCTACCTGCCGACCCTGTACGCGGCGTTCAACCGCCGTGAGACCGAGGTGGCGCTGCTGAACGCGCGGGCCGGCGTGCCGTCCTGGGGGCCTGAGCTGCTGGCGCGCACCAACTACGCGCTGGGCACGGGGCTGTCGACGCTGGATACCATGCCGGCGCTTTACATGCAGTGGGAACGGTGGGCCGCGGACGTGGCGGAAAGCAACACCACCTACCTGCCGCTGGTCCGGTTCCGCTCACCCCGCCCGCTCTCGTCCTGGGTCACCGCGCTGCTGGCCGTGCTGGACTCGGCCGCGATGTTCCTGGCCCTTTCCCCCAAGTCCGCGCCGGAGATCCCGGCGCGGCTGTGCCTGCGCGGCGGATTCGACTGCTTCAACCGGGTCGCGCGGGCGATGGGCGTCGACATCCCCGAGGAGGCCGATCCGGGCGCCGGGATCCGGCTGACCTACGACGAGTTCGTCGACGCGGTCGACCGGTTGCGCGAGGTCGACTTCGACATCGAGCGCGAGCCGGCCGAGGCGTGGCCGGACTTCGTCGGCTGGCGGGTCAACTACGAGAAGGCCGCCTACGCGCTGGCGGCCGCGATCGACGCAGTGCCGGCCAAGTGGTCGGGCCCGCGCCATTACCCGATTCCGGTCATCCCGCCCATCCGCCCGGGACGCGGCCGGCCGGGCGGGTAACGCCGCCCGGTACACGCTGCTGGCCTACCTGGACGCGGACAGCGACGTCGCGGCGGCGGCGGGCCGGCTCAGCGTGCATCCCAACACGTGCCGGTACCGGCTCGCCCGCGCCGAGGACCTGTTCGGCTTCACCCTGGCCGATCCCGACGAGCGCCTGCTGCTGTGGCTCCAGCTCCGGCTCGGCGATCAGCTCGGCTCCTGAGCGCCAGGATCGAACTACGAAGCAACGGGGCAGTCGTGGCGCAGGTCTGGCTTGACCCCTCCGGACGCCAAGCCGAGCAAAGAGGCCGACCCGGCAGCCGACGCTGAGCAGGTCGCCTTCTGATGTCAGGGGTCGGTCATTTCAGCCGCCGAGCGGCGCGCGGTGAGATGCGTGGTGCGGGCGCGGCCGAGCTGAAGTAGCAACTGCGGATGCCCCGGCAGCGCCAGCCGGTCGCGGATCAGAGCCCGGGTCAGGGGGTTCTCGAGCGGCTGGGTGTACAGGCTCGCGAATACCCGCTCGCTCGCCGCGTGCAGCAGCAACCGGTACAGCGCCTGCCCGGCGCGCAGCCATTCCTGCGAGCGTTCGCCCCGGGTCAGCAGCACGGCGGTAGCAGCCGGGGGCTCACCGCCTGCGGGCAGCCGCGCCAGTCGGCGGTCCAGGTCGAAGTCGCGCTGCCGCAACCGCCCCGGCGGTTGTCCACCGCGGACGGCGAACACCTGGGCTGGGACGCCGTCAGGAGCGGGGCTGTCCGCGTTCCGGGTCCAGCGCCGCATCTCGCCCCTGGCCCGCGGGTCCAGATCGAGCTGGTCGGCAGCCGCCGCCACGAGGCCGGCCAGTTGCCGGTAAGCGATTTCCCCTTCGACCAGCACCAGCGTGGCGCCCTCGGACAGCGCGTCATGCTGCAGGCCGACCAGCAGTCCATCCGGCAGCGGGCCGGGCTCGAACGGGCCGCGGTGAGTGTGGCGGTGCGGCAACGCCTCGAGCATCCGGCGTTCCTCGGCGGTCATCGGGGCCGCCGCGCCTATTCCGACCCGAGCTAGCAGCCGGGGCCGGGCCAGGTCGGGCAGCAGCGTGACCACCGGGACGTATCCCAGCGACCGCACCGCCAGCCGCAGTCCGAACAGGGCCGCACCACAGCTGAGCAGCATCTCCCGGCCCAGCGGATCGGTCTGCAGCTGACGCTGCCTATCGCAGGACAGCTCGATCACCGAGGGCCCGACCCGGAACCGCCACGGCTGGCTGTTGTGCACCGAGGGGGCGCGGGCCGCCGTCTCGATCAGGAACTGAGCGTGGTCGGCTATGGCCGGCACCTCACGGGGGCTGTTATCCGTCATGTTGCCCACCTGCCTCTTGTTGGCGCCCATGATCTGGCCGACCAGCGTGACGCTCCAGGGTCCTGGGTCGGCCGGCGCGGTGACCTAGGTCCCCCGTTGCCACCTAGATCTGGGGCTTCCGCCATGGCGAGTCGGGACTTAGGTCCCTGCCTCTTTTGCCAGCCGGCGGGCGAAAATTGCGTGTGTTTGTCGGCGACGAGGTGCGGCTGGACGTCAGCTTCGCCATCGCCAGGGAAAGGCTGCTGCGGCTCGCCGAAGGCGGAGCGCTCCTCGGCCCGTCGGAAGACGCGTATGACCAGGGGAGCACCGGCCTGTCGCGGGTAGGCCTGCCTGGCCTGGCCAAGCTGGTCCGCGTGCAAGTACGTGACCTGGCCTGGACGGATCTCTCGGCCGGGCTCGCTATCCGGTGGGAAGCGACCGGGCCAGGCGGCGCGCTGTTCCCCGTCCTGGACGCCGACATCAGGCTCGCTCCCGCCGAAGGTCACGGCACCGTGCTCTCCATGGCAGGCGTGTACCGGCCTCCGCTCGGTGCGCTGGGCCAGGCCCTGGACCGGGCGGTCTTGCACCGCGTCGCCGTCGCGACCGTCCGGCGTTTCGTGGCTCAGGTGGCGGCCGAGATCACGGCCCAGCCCGCGGGCTACGCGGCGCCCGGGGGAGGCCCGGATTCGGCGCCTGGTCTCTCGTCACCGGAAGCGAACGCGTAATCCCGGATCTCGTGAATTGTGTCGTCCAGCTGATCCAGCGCTTCCCTCAGGCGTTCACGGGCCACGTCGCCGGGCAAGCCGGCGGACGCCTGCAGGCTGAGCCCGACCTGGAACAATCGCTGGACGACACGGCCCAGCAGGTCCTTGGTCAGACGCCACTGGTCGGCCGCGGCGCCGCGGGCCAGGTCGGCGAGATCGTCGCGCCGCCGGGCCTCGGTGGCGTCGCGGATCACGGCGAGCACGAAGTGCTCGGTGGTGGTCGGTACCGGGCTCAGGCTGATCTCGACGGGAAACGTGCCTCCGTCCTTCCGCAGCCCGGCCAGGCGGGCACGCTCACCCATCGGGCGCGATTCCGGAGTCCGGCTGTAGCCAGCCCGGTAGCCTTGATGAGCGGCCCGAACGTCGGGCGGGACGAGCGAATCAACATCCAACCCGATCAGTTCCTCGCGTTCGTAGCCGAACATCGCCGCGCATCCCCGGTTGACCAGCGCGATCTTCCCGTCTTGGTCGATTAGGGCCAGGCCGTCGCCCAAGGCGTCGATCATCCGCCAGAGCACGGCCGGAGTAATCCCTGCTGCGGGCGGGCCGTCGGCCAGGCTTCTTTGGAGCCCGGCCTCGGGTCCCGGCGAGTGAGCACGCAGACCGCTTCCCGGTGTTCCGGCGGCAGCCGCTGCCTCGACCGAGGGATAGATGGAGACCAGGCGATCCAGTCCTTCGATACCGAGCACGCGCCTGATGACGGGAGCGGTGACCACCAGCCTGAACTGCGTTCCACTGACCACCGCCCGCTGCCAGGCTCGCGCGATGGCATCCACCCCGGCGTGATCGCACGAGAGCGTGCCGGTCATGTCCGCGATCAGCACGGCGGCTCCGCGGTTGATGACGGCAAGCAGGCGATCGCGGAGCTGGCCGACGTTGGAAACGTCGACATGCCCAGGAAACGCGACGACGGCCTGCCGTCCCTTCCACGCCACCGGGAACTGGTCATCTGGCATGGCGGCAGCTTCCTGTAAGGTCGGACACGGTGTGAAGCCCAGTATGTCGGGGCCACGCAGCCAGCGGCCAGGCAAGGTGACCGAGGACGGTCAGCCGGCCAGCAGGACGCCGAGGAACAGCGCGGCCAGCGCGCTGATACCGGTGAGCGCGCCGAAGATCGCGCGGTCGCGAGCAGTCCTGGACCGGATGTGCAAGGCGGCGGTCACCCCGGAGACCACCACGACGGCGAGCTTGACGATGAGCGTGGTCCGGTAGCTGGCGCTGTGGCTGATCTGCGACCTGACCGCCACGATGTTCCAGATCCCGGTGACGATCAGGACGCCGAACGCGGTCCAGGCGACCCGGTTGAACCGGCGCGCCGCCGCGCCCGACACCTCGGCGCCGAAACGCCGCAAGACCGGGACGAGCGCGCCCAGCGTCAGCTGGCCGCCTACCCAGATGGTCGCGGCCAGGACATGCAGGAACAACCGGACGGTATCCCAGCTGACGGGCAGCACCCCGCTATCCTGCCAAAGGATCAGGCCCGGGTGTACGGGAGCTTCTTTGCTCCTCGCGCACCCGGGCCTTATCGGTGACCGGCGGGCGGGCGGCCGTCTGTGGGCTATTTCTGCCCGGCGGGCTCGGGCTTGGGTCCGGGCTCCGGCTGGCCGGCGGACCCGGCCGCCTGCTGCCGGTTCCAGTCCCGCCAGACGAGCCGGTGCACCGGGATCCACCTCGGGATGTCACGCAGGCCGGGGATGAACGGGATGCACAGCAGCAGCAGCGTGGCCGCGCCGGTCAGGTAGATGGCGATCAGGTCCGCATTGGCCGAGGTCCTGAAGCCGGGCAGCTGGTACCACAGCTGGTATAGCCACAGCCAGGGCTGACCGGGGTAGCTGCCGGTCTCGTTCATGACGCCCCACTGGGTGCCGGTCAGGTGCATGGCTGTGGCCACGTTGACGTAGTACATCCCGTCGTTGAGGAACAGCAGCGGCTTGGTGAAGTCGGTGCCGTAGAACGACTGCTGGGCCAGCAGGTCGGTGTCGATCGCGCCGCTGCGGGCCAGCATGAGCTCGGTGGCCAGCATGACCGGGACCGGACCGTCGTTGGCCGCCGGGACGACCGGGTTGCCGTTGACGAACGTCACCTTGGCGACGGCGTTCCCGTAGTTGGTCGCCCACTTGACCTGCTGGTCGGCCGACGCGGCGTTGTACGTGGCCAGGGCCGAGGCCAGCGCCGGGTCGGTGGGTGCCACGGCGGCCAGCGGGGCGAGCACGAAGGTCTGCGCCGTGTCGATGGGCATCGTCACCCCGAACCAGTTCGCCGGGGCGAAGCCGATGCTCTGCGGGGTGCCGACGGTGTTGTACGGCGGGCCGTAGCCAGCGGAGTGACTGGTGCCGTCAAGCTCGCTGGCGGCGGTGCCGAGGAAGTCGGCCGGAGCGGCCTTGACCCAGCTGGCGACCGTGACCGGCGGGACGTCCGGAGAGGACAGCAGGCCGGCCAGGCCGAAGGTGAGCAGCAGGATCACCAGCGTGGCGATGGTGCCTTCCTTCAAGATGTCGTAGCGCCGGGTCGGTCCGCGCCACGCGGCACGGTCGGCTGCCCGGGCCGCGCGCCTGGCGGCCAGCCCGCGCGGCCTGGAGACGGGCAGCGGGTGGCTCACGCCGCGGACTCGGACCAACAGCACGTGCGCGCCGACGATCGCGATGAGGATGATCGGCATGAGCACCACGTGCCACAGCAGCATCTGGCCGAAGTTCATCAGGTTGAAGAACGCGCCGACCCCGACCCCGTTGAACGCGTCCTTGCCGTTGGTGGCGATCCACTGCGAGTCGAAGTTCTGCTGGGACAGGTACCCGGTGAAGCACTCCACGACCGAGGCGACGAAGGCGACCACGCCGGTGATCCAGGTCAGCGTCCGGCGGCCGCGCCAGGCGGCCATCCAGAACTTGCCCCACAGGTGGATGACCAGCAGCGCCATGAACAGCTCGACGCTCCACAGGTGCAAGCTGTTGAAGAAGTGCCCGACCGGGTTGGTGTGCCACCAGTCGGTGCCGCCGAGGGCGATGGTGAAACCGCTCACGATGGCCACGCCCAGCGCGGCCAGGGAGCCCACGCCGAACACGTACACCCAGGAGGCGACATAGGCGGGCTGGCGGTCGGGCAGCAGCTTGTTCGGCGGAAGCGCGGACATGACGCCACGGCGCACCCGCGCCGTCCACATCCGCTCGTCTCCCGCAGCGGCCGCGTACGGGTCGGCGGGCTCATCGGGTCCGGTCGTCGGGTCCTGCGCCGCGTCGGCCTGGTGACGACGGCGGCCGGGGAAGGGCAGCAACAGGGCGGCGCCGAAGATGGCGACCATGACCGCGATCAGCACCAGGTTCGCCACGGAAACCGTGAACACGTTCCAGTGCAGGTAGCCGCCGGGCTGGTTCAAATCGATGGCCGCGGGAGCGTGTCCCGCAAAGGCGGTGGTTCTCAACGAAGCCTCCGGGTTCGTTTTGGCGAATAGCTGATTGCCCCAGCCTGGACTCCTGGCGGAGGCCCCCCGTAGTGAAGTGGGTCACCTAGTCCCGGGACCAAGGTCCCCGGTTGTCTCTTATACCCTTTATCCCGAACGCGCGACGGTGCTCGCCCTTGGGAAGCTCCGCGCGTCAGCGCAATTTGCGCAGGAACGGATCCGCTGCGCTCCTCGCTGAGGGTTACAGCGCCGAGTAAGAGGTTGGCCCTGCCGTGCCCGCTGGGTGGACGATCGTACACGTCACCCGGGCCAGGAAGCTGCCCATCGCCGCCGCCGCGCAGCCGCGCATGATCGCCCGGTCCAGCCCGGTGCCGCTCCGGCCAGGCTGCAGCCGATACGCTCCGGACAGGGCCAGCGCGGTGATCCGGTGCCCGGCCGGGACCAGCATCAGGTCGGCGTCCAGGGCCGTGAAGAGCTTGCCGTCAGCCGCGATGGCCTCCCACCGCATCGCGATATGGGCGCAGTTATCCGTTTCCGCCAGGTCTCCCAGGCGGACCCCGGACAGCCGGGTCAGGCCCGCCGCCGGGCCAGCCAGCTTCACCAGGCCGGTGATGGCCTCGCCGTAGGCTACTTCGGAGGCCCGCTGCAGCATCCCGTCCCTGGCCATGGTCCCCAGCCGGGCCCGGGCGGCACGGAAGCCGGCATCGAGCACAACGCGGTCGCCGACGACAATCTGGTCCGTCACAGCGCCAGTCCACAGATCTAGCACAGACCGGACAGGGGTCATAGGTCCTGTCCGGCCGTGCCGAAGGTAACCAGCGTCATGGCCGGAATACCCGGAGGCGGACTAACCCCTTTACGGCTACTTTCGGTCCGGTCTGTTACGCGTCATTCGCCGTGAGTGCCGGACGTCACTCTCGGCGCACTGCGGTTGCTGGCATGCCCCGCCAATGAGCGTCTCCGCCATGCTCACCCTGGCGCCGGGATGCTCACCGGGGCGGCTCCGTCCGGCAGAGGCAGCACCCCGGCTGCCGTTACGGACGGTGGCAGCGGGGCCGCCATGCGGCGCGCAAGTAGGCTTTCGTTCGGTACGCCGCAAGGGCGCCGCCGAGGCCGGGCAGGCCGACCCGCTGCTGGCCCGGATCATCACCCCGCAAACCGCCGCCTGGCCACTGCCGCCCGCGTCTTCGCCCGCCAGCCCCTCATCGTGGAGGACGACGGGCTGGCTTCCCTGTCCGTCCTGGCCTACGGCGAAGATCGATCGTGATCCCGCCTGGTGCCGGGCCTGCGTGGGGTCCAGGTGGTTCCTCCTAGTACGAGCGAGGTGGTGCGGCCTCGCGCGGGGCAAACGGGAAATGCTCCGTCGATCGGCGGCTGCCGTCGATGGCGATGATGAGCGCTTCATAGCCGTCGAGCGCCTCGATCGTGTCCAGGCCGGGCTCGCCGGCGACCGCGAGGGCGGTGGCGAGCGCGTCGGCGAGGCCGAGGTCGGGTCCGGTCACGCTGGCGGAGGCGGCCCGCGCGGCCGGGCGGCCCGAATGCGGGTCGATCAGATGGTTGCCGCGCTCGTAGGTACCCGAGGTGGCGATCGCCCCGGTGAGGTAGACCACCTCGGCCAGGCAGCCTGGCGAGAAGGGATCGGCGATGCCGATCCTGAAGGGCGTGCCGTGTCCCAGGCCGCCGAAGCTCGCGATGTCCCCGGCCGCGTTCACGATCGCGCCGCAGATGCTGCTCGCGCGGAACACGCCGAGCGCCCGCTGCGCTGCCCACCCCTTCACGTACCCGGTCGGGTCGATCCCCCCGGGCATGGCCCACGGGTCGAACCATCCGCCGGACAGCTCGCGTGCGATGGCGCACAGCTCAAGGACCTCGGAAACCTCCGCCGGAGCCTGCGCACCGGTAATCTCCTCTCGCCGCAGCCGGCTGACCGGGCTGTCCGGTTTCCACGTGCTGAACACCGCGTCCGCGCGCTGGAGCAGCGCCCGTGCCGTGGCCAGTTCCCGGGAGAGGCCGGTGCCCGCCCGGCCGTGCGTGGTGTAGACGTCGATGGTCACGACCGTGCCCATCACGTTCTCAAGGTGGTGAACCGAGTGCGCGGGCAGCCCGGGCGGCACGGCCGCGAACCCACGATCAGCGGTCACTGGAAGCCGAGCGTGTGAAGCGCCGCCTGCAGCGATTGCTGGAAACCGGCGCTGGTGTAGCTGGCACCCGATACGCCTTGGATGTTGGCGCTTTGTGCCTGCAAGGCCTCCTGTTCCAGGATCGGGATCGCCTGTTGATCGATGAACTGGGACCGCATTCTCCCCCCGTCATCGAGGGAGGCAATCCCGACCTTGGTTATCTTGCCGCCGGACACCGTGACCGAGACCGACAAAACTCCGAAGTTGTAGTTGACCGCAGGGCCGGTGACGGTCCGGGTTCGGCCCGGTGGCGCGTTCGCCGATCGACCAGACGGCGGAGAACCCGAGCCGTCGGCACTTTGGCCCCGTTGCGATCCGCCTGAACCCCCCGGCGCCGGGGCCTTCGCGGCTCCGGAAGCTCCGGGCAAGGTCCCGAGGCTGAGGTTCGCCGGGGTCGTGTGAAAGGCCAGCACGCCTGCAAGACCCGCCAAGGTCGCTGTTATCACGATCGGGGTTCGTCTCATTGAGCTGGTCCTTTGCAAGTACGCACGTGCTGCCCGGTGTCTTCGCGGCCTAGAATCCGAACGCTTCCTGGTGGATCTGCTCCTCAGCCACGCCGAGCCGCAACGCCGCACCGACGACATCGTCTGCGAACCCGTCCGGCCCGCAGACGTATACGTCGCGCACGGCCAGGTCGGGAACCAGTCGCCACAGCACGCGGGCGTCGAACCGGACCCTGCGCCGCGAGCCGACGATCTCGATGAGCCGACCGCCGCGCCGCCCGACCAGGGCAGCGACCTCGTCCCGGTGGACGAGATCATCGACGGTGGATGCCCGGACGATGACTACCACGTCGGTCCCGGCCGGCAGGTCCTCCAGCAGCGCGCGCAGCGGCGTAATGCCCACTCCGGCACCGATCAGCACGACGCGATCGAAGGTGCGCGCATGGCGAGTGAACGCCCCGTAGGGCCCTTCGATCGCCACGCGGGTGCCGGGCCGGAGCCGGCGTGCCGCGCGGCTCTGGTCACCGAGCCCCTTGATGGTCACCCTGATATACGGGGGACGTGGCAGCGCGGACAGCGAGTACGGGTGCGCCTGCCACCACAGGTCCCTGGTCAGGAAGCGCCACAAGAAGAACTGGCCTCCCGATACCGCCAGCCGATCGAGCCGCCGGCCCTGGCAGATAACCGAGACCACCCCTAGCGCCTCCTCGCGGACCTCCACGACCCGCAGCTGATGCCGCAGGCTCCGCCAGATCGGCAGCGCGACCCGGAACACCAGGACCACCCCGGCCGTGGACACCCAGACCGCAATCCAGACCGCCCGGGTAAGCGGGTGGCCGATAAACGGCACGCCGGTGATGATCTGGTGGGCGAACGCGAGCGCAAGCCCGAGGTAGATGTAGAGGTGGACGACCCACCAGGTTTCGTACCTGAGCCGACGCCGGACGAACCTGACCGAGGTGACCGCGGCCATCACCAGGAGACCGAAACCGGCGATCGCCGCGAGCAGGTCCGGATAGGACGTGACGAACACCCGCAACTGACGCAGCACCCCGACCTTCGCGGCTTGCGCGTAGCCGAGCGTGATCAGGACCACATGGGCGGCTATCAGCCCGAACGCCCACGGGGCGACCTGCCGGTGCCAGCTGACGAGCCGGTCCTGCCCGGCCGACACCTCCAGCCACGGCAACCGCGCGACCAGGACCACCATGATCAGCATCAGATACGCGCCAGTGAAACCAGTGAGCTGGCCCGCAGCGGTCAGCAGCCCTCCCGGCGCGGCAAGCGACGCTCGGTTCTCGCCGATGATGACCGTGCCGAGGGTGATGCCGAAGCCCAGACCGGCAAGCGCGGCACACCCGTCGACGACCCAGGGCCGGGGCGCGGGACCTGGCCGGTGCGCACGCACGGAGCCGGATCCCGCGCCAGCACCCCTGGCCGGGCTGACCGGCGGGTGGCGCATCACCAGGCCATTTTGACGTGCCACGCATTAAGGAATCGTGACCACGGCCTGAGTATTACTTCTCAACCGCGATCTCGCTTGAGCACCGCCGCATGCCGGATGTAACGGGTTCCGGCGCTACGTCGGCCACCGGCCGCGCCTGCCGCGGAAGCTCTCGGCCAGCTTCACGTGACCTTCATCTCCGTGAGTAGCCTCAACATGACCGCGAGAGATCCGTGCGGCCCTCCCTCCCCCGGGGCTCGATACGGCAGCCGCGCGGAGTAAGGCACCGCATGCACGTCAGCATCCCGACGTATAGGCTCTGGACGGCCGGCGCCCTGGCCGGAATCTGCGCGATAGCAGCATACAGCTCGGCGCCACCCGCAGCGCATGCCGCCGCCAAGGCCAGCTCCTCGGCGGTGACCCGGGTTACCGTGACCCACAGCACGGTCGCGGTGCCGCCGCGGCCCGCGCCGCGGGCGGTTGTCACCCGGGTGCAGACGGCGGACGGGTCGCTGGTGACGGTAGCGGTGTTCCGCGGCCCGGTGCGGTATGTGCTGCATAACGGGAGCCAGGACCCGGGTCCGGCGGCGGCCGCGCTGGTGCGGGCCGGGCCGGCCGTGACCGGCGCCGAGCGCAGGCAGCTGCTGGCCGCCTTCAACGGCGGGTTCAAGCTGGCCGCCGCGGCGGGCGGCTACATGCAAGAAGGCCACGTGATCAGCCCGCTGCGTCCAGGGTTCGCCAGCTTGGTGATCGACCGCTCCGGCCGGGCCAGCATCGGGGTCTGGGGGAACGGTACGCCCGCGCCGGGAGAGGCGGTCTACAGCGTCCGGCAGAACCCGCAGCCGCTGGTCCTGGACGGCAGGCCCACCGCCGCGGCCTACGACTGGGGCCTGTGGGGAGCCACCTTGGGCGGATTCACCGCCGCGATGTGGATCGCCGCCGCGGCCGTGGGCACGGCCCTGGTCATCGCGCTCGCCGCGCGGGCAGGGGCGGCCTGGCCGTGGCTGGGCCTGCCACCGGTACGCCGTCTGCTCCCGCTACCCCAGCCAGGACGCCAGGCCCACACCGCACCAGGGTCCCGGCGCCCCGCCGCGATCGAGGCGCTGCGCGGGCTGCGGAACCGCGAGCTCACCGTCCGGCGCCGGGAGTAGATGGGGTTCGTATTCCAGTTCTTCAGCTTGTAGCCCGCCGGACTGGCTGATCGGGTCAGCGCCGGTCGCTGCTAGCGTCAAGGACGATGCGACGGCAGAGCCCGCGAGGAAGCACGTGTCATGAAGGCGATCATCCAGCACGAGTACGGTGCGCCACAGGATGTCCTGCGACTGGGCGAGGCGGTGACCGCGCTGCAGGGCCTGCGCGCAGGAAAGATTCAGCCGGGCCAGCACGTCCTGATCATCGGCGCCTCGGGCGGCGTGGGGACCTTCGCGGTGCAGATCGCCAAGCACCTGGGCGCCCAGGTGACCGGCGTCTGCAGCACCCCGCACGTGGACGTGGTGCGCCGCCTCGGCGCCGAGTACGTCATCGACTACACCAAGCAGGACTTCACCGTCGGTGCCGCCCGCTACGACCTGGCCCTTCAGCTGGGCGGGACCTACTCTCCGGCAGCGGTCAGGAAGGCGCTCACACCACACGGAACACTCATCCAGTCCTTCGGCGACGGCGGCCGCTGGTTCGGCCCTGTGGGCAACCTCATCAAGGCGGTGGCCCTCAACGCACTGGCCGGCCAGACCCTGAAGTCATTCACCGCCAAGGTCACCGCCCAAGCCCTCCAGGAGGTCGGCGACCTCATCGAGTCCGGCCGTATCACTCCGGTGATCGACCGGACCTTCCCACTCACCGACGCGGCAGCCGCTGTGCAGTTGGTGGAGGAGGGAAGCCCCGCGGGCAAGGTCATCGTCGTGGTTGAACCACCCCCGCCGAAGCTGCCACCCCGCTAACCCCACAGATGTCCCAACGCCTGAACGCCGCGCGCTCAAAGCCAGGCGGGCCGACGCCTGCCGTGGCGCGAGTGGCCTGGCGTGTCTGGTCCCGGGCCGGCGCGATCGGAGCCAGGGATCGCGCCGGGAACTGGTGACTTTTGGTCCCGGCCGCACGGGACCAACGCCCGAAGAACCGCCTGGCGGCAGCGCTAACGTGAAGGTTGCTCAAGGGGAAGGGAACCCGGAGGGAAACCGACGGGGAACCTAACCGGACAGCGCCGGCCGAAGGGACGGAACCTGAGAACGCCGGGCGAAGGGAAACCGGAGGAAGGCGGACGAAGGGGAAGAGCCCGGGTGGGCAAACGGGAAACCGGAGGAAAGCCCGGACGGGAAACCGGAGGCCGTGAGATGAGGCCCCAAACCACCCGGTGAGAATCCGGGGATTTGGGGCCGCACCCATGTACCGGTGCTGCCGACCGAGGTCCGGCATGGTCTGAGCGAAGTGCGTATCGCCGGGCAGCGGCTAGATGCGGTAGCGCGCCGGCCCGGCCTTGCGGATGTCGCCTGGAGCCGAACGGCCCGCCCAGCCGGGACTTCGGTCCGCAGCGCCCGCTGACGCCGCAAGACAAGGCTGAACCAGCCAAACAGCCCTCCAATGGCGGAGGTGAATATAGATGACAACCGGGAACAGACCGGCGAACAGCCAGGGCGCGCCAGCTGCCGTGCCCAGCCGGGAGTCGCCGGCACCCGATCCCGCCGCCGAGCGCGCCTTGCGGACGCTCAGCCCGGCCGAGTGTTTCGGCCTGCTGGAACTGGGCGGCATCGGCCGCGTCGGGTTCGCGGCCGCAGATGGGATCATGATGCTGCCGGTCAACTTCGCGGTCACCGGGAAGGCCATCATCTTCCGCACCGCTCCGGACACGCTGCTGGCGGTCTACGCCAATGGGCAGGTCAGCTTCGAAGTCGACCACCTCGACGAGGCGCTCCGTGCAGGATGGAGCGTCCTGGTACATGGTCGCGCGCACAAGGTCACAGACGAGCGTGGCGTGAAGCGCCTTGAGGACAGAACGCACCTCCAGCCGTGGGCGGGCGGCGCCCGCGACGTGTACGTGCGCATCGCGCCGACCCGGATCAGCGGGCGATGCATCGAGCCAGGCCGGGCCAGTCCCCGGCCGCAGGGCACGCAAGCCCAGTAACGTCTAGGCCCTCTGCGCTGAGCCAGTTGCCACAGGCTGCCTCCATCAACGGTATCACGCTGAGTGACGGAGAATATCAGGAACAACGCGCACATCCCCCGCCGATAGGAGTGGTAGCAGTCAGGGGTGATACTAATGCTGGCCGCCGTGATCTGGCCGATATGGCTTGGCGGTGTTCGGGGTCGGCGGTGCCGCCGGGCGGTTCGCGGCTGCTTGGTTCGGCCGTCCTGGGGGCTGTGCCGCGCAGTCCTGCACGGCTGACGCGCCGTCGGCGGCTCCGTCGTGCTGACCGATGATCTTGGCGAGTCGGCGTGCGGCGTGGTGGTAGGACGGGGTTGACAGTACGTGCTCGGCGGCGTCGTGGAGCTCGCTCGCTGGCGCCTGAGGGGATTTGGTCGTGCCGGCGCCGAGCGCTTCGGTGCGCGCGGCGATGATTGGCTGGTCCGCGCCGACGCCGGGGATGCACACGAGCGGCACGCCGTGGGCTAGTGCCGCCATGACGCTGCCGTGGCCGCCGTGGGTGATCATGAGGCTGGCGTTCGGGAGGATCGCATGGTGCGGCAGCCAGGTGGTGATCGCCGCGTTCGGCGCCGGGTTGAGGGTGCCGGGCGGGACGTGCTGGTGGGGCCAGGGTCGGCGCCAGGTTGCCGCCGCCGTTCCAGGTGACGAACGCGATCTGTGACATTGCGGTGCCTCCTTCTTATGCGCCGTCGCGGACTAGGTGGTAGGCGGCCAGGCGTGAGCCACTGTGCTGCTGGCTGGCCACCCGGAAGTACCGGCCGAACCGGGAGCGGATCTCCTGGCCGCCGGCCGCGGGCGCCCAGCAGCCGCCACAGCGAATAGTCCGCCACGCCTCGTCGGCGAAGCGCCTATCACGCCTGTCAAAGGGCGGTGCGGTCGCGGACGGCGGACGCCACTTGACCATCGGCAGGATCAGCGTCTTCTGTCTCTTAAGACCTTTTATTCCGAACGGGCAATGGTGCTCGCCCTTGGAAAGCTCCGCGCGTCAGCGCAATTTTCGCAGGAACGGGTCCTGCGGCTGAGAGGGGGTGACCTTGACGCGCGCGCCAAGGACTGGCGCTCGCTCGGGCCCTGCGATGACCGGGCTGAGGTCGAGCTCGGTGACCTCGGGCAGGTCCTCGGAGAGCCGGGAGACGCGGAGGAGCAGCTCGCGGAGGGCTCTGCCGGCGGCTGGCGCAAAGCGGACAGAGCGGATCAGCTTGTCCGTGTCGGTGTCGGTTAGCGGGGTAAGCCGGGCCGCGTGCTCGGCCGGCACGTCGGTAGCCGTGGAGTCCGGGCCGCCGAGCTGGAGCGCCACCAGCGACCCGAACACTTGGTCATCGGTCACCTTGACGGTCACTTCGGTGCCCGCGGCATCTCCCGGGGTGTCATCGCCGACGGCCAGCGGTATCCCGTAGCACCGCAGGAGCTCGGCCGTCTTCTCGGGCGCGAGCCAGCCGCCGTCCGGCGACTGGCGGAGGCACTCGCGCACCAGCGCACGGGCGTCCTCGATCTTGATGTCGGCGAATTCCGGCACCTGGCCGCGCGGTTCGGCCCGCCAGGCCCCGTAGGCCGCCGCCCGGGCTAGCGCGGCCACGGCCGCCTCGGGATAACCGTAGGCCGGAAGCTGTCCTCTGCCGTCCGGCCGCGGCAGGAGCCGGACCGATTCTGGCTGGTTCAGCACCACTGCGGCGAGCGGGATACCGACGTCCGCCTCACCGATCGCGGCCACCAGATCGCCGGTGGCGCCGGTCGGCAAGACGAGCGCGATGACGGCGTGCACGTCCTCGTCTGCTGCGAGGAGTTCGAGGCACTGGCGGAAACCCTCGGCCGAAACGGTGGCCGTGGTGTCGACGGGACCGGTGACCGTGCCGCCGCCGGGCACGAGCGCCCGCAGTCGCCGGCGGGTCAGGCCGTGCGGGCGGTGCACGGTCAGCCCGAGGCTGGTGCACGCGTCGGCGGCCAGGATTCCAACGCTGCCGACGTTGGACACGATCGCGACGGTGCGCCCGGCCGGGACAGGCTGGGTGGCTAGAAGCGCGGTGGCCTCAACCAGCTCGCCAAGGCCGGCCGCGGTAATGACGCCGGCCTGCTCGAACAGGGCGTTCCGGCTCACCAGGGGGGTCAGACCGGGCGCGGTCGTGGAACGGCCGGCCTGAACGGTCAGAACGGGCATAGTGGCGCTGACCCTGCGTGCGGTCCTGGCGAACTTGCGCGGGTTGCCGAACGACTCTATGTACAACACGGCGAGCCTGGTGACGCCGTCCTGTTCCCACCACATCAGCATGTCGTTGCTCGACACGTCGAGCTTCTTGCCGACCGACGCGAACGAGGAGATCCCGATGCCGAGACGGGACAGCTTATCTACCATGGCCAGACCCAGCCCGCCGGACTGCATGACCAGGCCGACCGCGCCCAGGCGCGGATGACTCGCGGCGAACGTGGCGTCCAAGCCGATGCCAGGCACGGCCACGCCGAAGCAGTCCGGGCCGACCAGCCGCATGCCGTGCCGACGGCACGAGGCGAGCAGGTCGGCGCAGCCCCCTTCGTCCAGGCCGGAGGTGATGACCACCAGCGACCGCACGCCGCGCTGGCCGCATTGTTCCGCGGCGTCCGGGACCGCCGCCGCGGGGACGGCGATCACCGCCAGGTCGGCCGGCTCGGGCAGGTCAAGCACCGAGGGCAGGCAGCGCTCGCCGCCGATCTGCCGGGCCCGCGGGTTGACCACGTAGACACGGCCTGCGTACCCGCCGGTGCGGATGTTGTCCAGGATCGCCCGGCCGACGGTGCCGCGCCGCCGGCTCGCGCCGATGACCACGACCGACTCGGGGGCGAGCACGTGCCGCAGGCTGGCCGCGTCCGCGCGGCGCTCCCGGGCGGCCACCACATCCAGGTAGCTGTCGAGAGAGGTGCCCACGTCCGCGCTGGGGAGGGGAAAGGTCATCTCGTATACCCCGTCTGCATAGTGACGGTCAACGGGCAAGCCGACGTCGGCGAACACGTTCAGCATCGCCTTGTTCTCGCTCAGGGTCTCGGCCGTGAAGAAGGTGATCTGGTGGCTCCTGGCCGTCGAGACCAGATGCTCGAGGAGCAGGGTGGCGATGCCCCTGTGGTGCATGTGGTCGGCTACCGCGAACGCGATCTCGGCGTGCGTCTTCTGCTCTCCCAGTACGGAGTAGCTGGCGCAGCCGACCACCTCCCCGTTCGCGAGCGCGAGCAGCGCCACCTCACCGGGCACCGGATCCCGGCAGATCCGGTGGGCCTCGGTCTCGGCGGCCAGCCGGCTGAGGTTGAAGAAACGCATGTAGGTGTTGTCCGGGGACATCGATTCGTGCATGGCCTTGACCGCGTTGAAGTCCCCGGGCCCGGCCGGGCGGATCTCGACCGTCGTCCCGTCCGCCAGCAGCGCGTATACGCCGCTGGCGGCCTGTGCCATGTTCATGCCGTCTCCCCCTTGGCTGGCGGCTCAGACGTACAGGCCCGCGACCGACCGCTCGGCGGGCGGGTAGGCGAGCTTGTCGCGTACGGCCACCACGCCCTGAACGCGCCGGATCCTTTCCACGATGCGGTGGGCCAGGGCCGCGGACTCCGGGGCGCCCTTCAAGGTGACGACGCCATCGGCGACCGTGACCATGAACTGGGCCGGGTCGATGAGGAATTCGTGCAGGATGATGTCGTCGACGATCTCGGCGTGAATCTCCGAGTCCGTGCGGTCGAAGACGGTCAGTAGGTCGGCCCGGCTGACGATGCCGACCAGGCAGCCGCCCGCGTCCACCACGGGAAGCCGCTTGACCTGCAGCGTGTACATCAGCCGCGCGGCCTGCTCCACGGTGTCGGACGGGTTGACCGTCACCGTTCGGTCGGTCATCAGGTCGCCCGCGGTCACGCCGTCCGCCTTCTCGCGCTCCCTGCGGTGCAGCATGGCGCTGATCATCCCGTTGCGGTCGCCGTTCAGTGCCTGCTTGGCCAGCATGTCGGCTTCGGAGACAATGCCGATCACCTTCTGGTCGTCGTCGATGACAGGGAAGGCGCTTACCCGGTACTGGCGGAGCATGGCCGCCATTTCCTTGAATGAGGCGCCTCGCGTGACCGCCACGACCGGGGTGGTCATGACGTCCTTGACGGTGACGTCCATTGTTCTCATCTCTTTCTTGGGTGTCAGTCGACCGGGAAGTTGATCAGGGGGTCGTAGCTGCTGCCGACGTGTTCAGGCAGCGGGTAGATGAGGCGATCGCGGACGGCGACCACACCCCGCACGTGCCGTGTCCTGTGCACAAGCTCGTGACCGACGTCGCTGGTCTCGGGCTTGCCGGCCAGCGTCACGATACCGTCCTTGACGATCACGCCGAACGTGTCCGGGTCGGTGAGGAGCCCATCGCGGATGATGCTCTCGGCAATCTGGATGCGGATCTCCTCATCCGTGCGGTCGAAGACGGCCAGCACGTCAGCACGGCTGATGATGCCGACGAGGTGAGCGTCGGCATCCACCACGGGCAGCCGCTTGACCTTACGCGTGAACATGAGGCGGCCCGCATGCTCGACCGTGTCCTCGGGGGCAACGGTCACCGGAGGGCTGGTCATCAGGTCGCCCGCGGTTATCCCGCGTGCCTTGGCGTGCTCCTTGCGGCGGAGCAGACCGGTTATCATGCCCGGCATTCCGTCCGGGTCGATGCCCAGGGCTTCCTTGGTCAGCAGGTCGGCCTCGGAGACGACGCCGATCACCTTGCCGTCGTCGTCGACCACGGGGAACGCGCTGATCCGGTGCTCGCGCAGGGCGGTCGCCATCTGCCGGAACGACGCGGACTTCTTGACCCAGATGACACGGGTGGTCATGACGTCCTTGACGATGGAGGCCATCGCTGGCACCTCTTTCCTTCTCCTTGCTCAGCGGCTGAGAACGACCTTCAGCGCGCCGGTGTCGGCGGCGCGGGAGAAGACGTCGTACGCCTCTTCGAACTCGTCCAGGCCGAAGTGGTGGGTGATGAACCGCTTGGTGTCGATCTGGCCGCTGGTGACCAGGCGCATCAGGGTCGGAGTGGAGGAGGTGTCGACCAGGCCGGTGGTGATCGTGAGGTCCCTGATCCACTCGTCTTCCAGGTGCAGCGTGACCGGCGCGCCGTGCACGCCGACGTTGGCGATCCGGCCGCCCGGCCGGACCAGCTTGACCGCCATCTCGAAGGTGGCCGGGAGCCCGACGGCCTCGATGGACACGTCCGCGCCGAGCCGCCCGGCCAGGTCCCCGGCCAGGTCCCTGATGACCTTCAGCGGGTCCTCGCGGGAGTTGTTCACGATCACGTCGGCGCCGAAGTGCTTGGCCGCCTCCAGCCGGGCGTCGGACAAGTCGATCGCGACGATGTGGCTCGGGCTGAACAGCTGCGCGCCTGCGATCGCGGCCAGGCCGACCGGGCCCGCGCCGACGACGGCGACCAGATTACCCGGGCAGACGTTGCCGTTGAGCACACCGACCTCGTAGCCGGTCGGCAGGACGTCGGCCAGCATGAGGATCTCCTCGTCGCTGACGCTGCCCGGGACCCGGTAGGTGGAGGTGTCGGCGAACGGCACGCGGACGTACTCGGCCTGGGTGCCGTCGATCTTGTGGCCGAGGATCCAGCCACCGCAGCCCAGGCACTGCCCATAGCGGCCTTCGCGGCAGAACCGGCAGGTCCCGCAGGCGCTGATGCAGGAGACCAGCACGCGGTCACCGCACGCCAGCGTGTGCACGCCGTCACCGACCTCGACGACCGTCCCGACGGCCTCGTGGCCGAGGATCCGGCCCTCGTGCACCGCGGGCACATCGCCCTTGAGGATGTGCAGGTCGGTACCGCAGATGGTGGCCGCGTCGACCCGCACGATGACGTCGCCATCGTCGGTGATCTCCGGCTCCGGTACCTCTTCCCAGGCCTTCTGACCGGGACCGTGGTAAACGAGGGCTCGCATGACTGCCTCCTAGGCTCATTTAGCTCCACGACAAGCCTCGTCACCGGGGCCGACTCAGGGCAGGGCCGAAGGTCCGTTCCGTGCGGGTTGAAGGTCACGGGCGCGGCCCGTGACGCTAAGGTCTGACTGAGAGCCGCACCCGGGGAAGGATCAGGCATGGCTGACCGCGTCATCGAGGAGCTGGACGAGGCCGAGAGCCTGCGGCTGATATCGGCCGGCGGAATCGGCCGGATCGCCTACGCCAGCCGGTTCGGCCCGGCCGTGCTGCCGGTGAACTACAGGTGGCACGACGGGGCGATCGTGTTCCGGACCACCCGGCACAGCGCGCTGGACGAGGACCTGCAGACCGGGATCGCGGGCGGGGATTATTTGGTGGCGTTCGAGATCGACGAGATCGACGAGCCCGGACGCCAGGGCTGGAGCGTGCTGATCCAGGGGCCGGCCCACCACGTGGAATCCGAGGCCGAGCGCGAGTCCGCGGCGCAGGCGGGCGTGGAGCCGTGGCCCGCCGGGGAACGGGAACTGTTCTTGCGGATCGTCCCGCACCGCGTCACCGGCCGCCGGATCAGGCCCGCCTAGGCGGGCACGCCTAAGGTCACCAGAACGCGGGACCTCGGCCCGGCTTCCCGTGACGTTAGTCACTTCGGAGAGACGTCCGCTGCCTGCTTGGCTGCGATCATGTTTCTCTCAGAGGACCGGCTGCTAGATGTCAGCGTCGGCACTGCGCGGGTGCGGCTGGCGAACCTGATCCGGGACGGCTGGCTCAGCGGAGCCTCCGATGCCGCCTATCAGCACGGCATGGATCACTTGCTGCGGGTTGGACCGCTGGGTGATCTGCTAGGTACGTCCCGGCTGGTGAGGATCCGGTTCGTCGATCCTTTGTACCGCGATGACACGATGACCGTGGGCTTGCGCTGGGAGACGGTGGGCCGCACCGCAGGCTTGTTCCCGGTGCTGGACGCGGATATTACGCTGAGTGCCGAGGGTCCACAGCGCTCGCGAGTGACGTTCACCGGCTGTTACCGGCCGCCGTTCGGCGTGCTGGGCGCGGGCCTGGACAAGGTATTGATGCGCCAAGTGGCCGTGATGACCACGGGATCGCTTGTGACTCGCCTGGCCGGCGCCCTGGAGGGCACGGCTCCCGCGGCCGTGGCGGCGGAGAAGTGGGTACGGCGTGACGCCGGGCCGCAGACCGCTTTCGAGTAGGTACTAGGGAATGCGCGTCGACCGGGCCGCTGTCATGGCTCGAGCAGCTCGTCGGTCGGCCGACGTGCGGTCACGTGAGCGGTATGGGCCACGCCCAGCTGCAGCAGCATCTGGGGAGCTCCCGGCAGGCCCAGGCGGTCCCGGATCAGGGCGCGGATAGCGGCGGCCTCCAGCGGCTGGGTGTACAAGCTCGCGAACACCCATCTGCTTGCGGCATGCAGCAGAAGCCGGTGCAGCGCCTGACCAGCGCGGAGCCAGTCGGCCCGGCCATCACCGGGTGTGAGCAGTACGGCCGTCACGGCAGGGGCCGAAGGGTCCGGTCCGTCGGTGAGTAGCTGCCCCAGGCCGCGGCCGAGGTCGAAGTCGCGCTGGCGTAGCCGCCCGGGCTGACGGCCAGGCCACCCCCCGGCCGCCGCGGAGAACGCGTGCGCCGGGACGCCGTCGCGGGCCCGGCCGGCCGCGCTCCTGCTCCACCGCCTTATCTCGGCACGGGCGTGCGGATCAAGGTCAAGCCTGCGGCTGGCGGTGCTGACGACGTCAGCCAGCCGCTGGTAGGCGATTCCCGGGTCGACCAACTCCAGCGTGGCTCCCTCGGCCCGTGCGTCGTGCTGGAGTCCGGCCAGGAGACCGGCAGGCAGCGGGACGGGAGCGAACTCGCCGCGGTGCGTGTGGCGGTGCGGTACCGCCTTGAGCATCTCGCCCTCGATGACCGTCATCGGCTCCGCCGGGCCCGCCATCACCCGGGCCAGCAACCGCAGCCGCCCCGGGTCAGGGAGCAATTCGACCATGGGCTGATAGCCGAGCGAGCGGATCGCGAGCCGCAACCCGAACAGGGCGGCTCCACAGCTTATGAGCATCTCCCGGCCGACCGGATCCACCCGGAGCTTACGGCGCGGGTCGCAGCGCAGTTCGATCGCGGAATGGCCGACCCGGAACCGCCACGGCTGGGTATTGTGCACCGAAGGCGCACGGGCGGCGGTCGCGATCAGATAGCGGGCCTGATCGGCCAGGATTGACGGCCCCTCCGGAATAGTGTTGCCGTTCATACCGGTCACCGCACTGCCTGCTGACCGCGGTCAGGCGGCCTTGCGCTCGGGCTCTTCCATGCCCGACGAGTCCTGTGGCAGCGATGTCACCCCGGCGTTGCTAGCGCGGCGCCGTGGGTCGCGGGCGGCGACGAACACGCCGATAAGCCAGATGGCCAGGCACAGAACGGGGACGACGGCGATGATGGCGAGCTGGCCGGCGGAAAGCGCCGAGTTCGGGTACATATCGATCTCCTCACGACTGCGTGACTCCATCACATGCGCAGCCAGCCCTGCGAGGTACCGGCAAATGGCCCAGCCGCCGGGGACGAAAGTCCCTTAAGCCAGTTCGGGCGTCATCTCGATGGCGCCGCTGGGACATTCCGCGACGCATAGGCCGCAGCCCTTGCAGTAGTCGTAGTCGATCTCGTACCGACCGTCGCCGAGCTTGATGATGGCGTTGTCGGGGCAGACGCCGAAATCGAACGCGGCACGGGCTGCGGCGGCGTTTCCCTCGGCGACCGGGCCGGCGAACCTGCCGTTGATCGCGGCCACCACCGAGTCCAGACTGACCATTCCGGTCAGCGCGGCGAAACCGCCGAGCATGGGGGCGCCGGGCAGCGGGCGGCCCAGGTGGGTGAGGGCCAGCGCGGAGGCCTGGCACGACCAGCAACCGGTCCCGGTGGAAGTTCCTGACGAACTCGTCCAGGCCCAGCTCGCCGAAGCTCTTGGTAGAGTTGATGAGCACGTAGCCCTCGGGGCCGAGCCCGGCGAACAGGTCCGCCTGGTGCAGCAGCGTCGGATCCTGGATGATCAGGGCGTCCGGTTCGCTCACCGGCTCATGGGTCCGGATCGTTGTGGTGTCGATCCGGCAGAACGACATGACCGGCGCGCCCATCCGCTCCGAGCCGAAGCTCGGGAACGCCTGCGCGTGCCGGCCCTCGCGGAACGCGGCCTCCGCCAGCAGCTCGGCCGCCGTGACCACGCCCTGGCCGCCGCGCCCGTGGAACCGTACCTGGAACATCGTCCGCGCCCTTTCGGCGTGATTCAGATCTGCTAGCGGTCCTCCGGCCCGGCTCCTCGGGGAGCGCGGGCCGGAGGGTTTTCCGTTGCTGACTGGGCGGGCGTCATGCGGTCTTGACCGAGTCCCCGGTGATGACCTCGTGGGTGATCTCGGGCTTGCGGCCCAGGGTCAGGCCGAACAGCGAGACCAGGAAGGTCAGGCCGCCGAGCCCGAAGGCGATCAGGGAGGCGATGTAGGCGATCTGGGAGACCTTCCACCAGCCGTAAGCGTTCAGCAGCATGCTGCGAAGCGTCTCGCCCTTGAACACGGTCGCGACCATGCCGGCCAGCTTGGTGTTGTTCGGCTGGGCTATCGACAACGCCGACAGCTGGGAGTAGGTCTTGCCGCCGGACATGTCGGTGATGTGCTGGGCGATGAAGTGGTCAGCGTAGGCCTCGGCCTGCTGGCCGGTCAGCAGCTGCTCCCCCGCGTACTGCGACACCGAAGGGATCATGTTCGGGGTGATCTCGCCGCCCGCCACCGGGTGCGCGAACGCGGACTGGGGCGGGAAGTAGATCTGCTGGGCGGCCAGCTGGTTCTGCACGGTGTTGTGCACGTAGGCCGATCCCCACAGCAGCAGTCCGCCGGCCACCGCCAGCAGCACCGCGGCGGCGAAGCCCGCGATGGCGAGGGTGAAATGAGAGTTGCGGCGCATCGTAATTCCTCCTTGCGAGTGCGGGCCCCGGGGTCTCCCGGCCCGCCTGTTCTTGACCTTTCAACCAGGAGTCTGCCGCCCCCTCCCCCGTCTGCGTCACGGCTAGACGTCACCACCCCACTAGGACCTCAGTCCTTCGTTCCGGCCCAAAGCAAAAGGGCCGCGCATAAGCGCGGCCCTGCTATCTGCCGTCGACGTTGCGGTCTTATGCGGCCCGGCGCCGGTCCGCGTGGTGGCGAGCCAGCGGTCCGGTCGCGGCCAGCGCGGCGGCGAAGCCCGCGGCGGCCAGCCCTTCGGCCACTTCGGTGCGATCCGCGATCGCAGGCTGCTGCATCGGAGGATCGGCGAGGTTGCCCTTCTGGTCAACCCACACCCGCACCGTGCTGCCCGCCGCCGCTCCGCTGGGCCCGGGAACCTGGCCGGTGCGGAGCTGCCCGTCCGGTGCCCGCCACCGGGCGAGCGTGTCCGGGACCATTCCCGCTTCTCCCTGGACGGGAGCCGCCTGGAGCAGCGTCGCCGGGACCTGGCGGAGGGTGGCTTGCTGAAGCCGCGCTGCCCGGGAGAGCCTGGCGGAGGCCCACCGGCCAGCGGCGTACGCGACGAACGGGGAACCGGCCAGGAACGCGGTCATCAGCGCGCTCAGAACGGCGTTTTCCGTCCGTTCCGGCCTGGTCGTGTGTCCTGGGTTCATCGATCTCACCTCTTGTCGAGCGGTGCATTATGGCTCCACTCTCCGGTGCATGCGTTCGGGTCAGCCAGAGGCCAACCGCCCGGTCTGGCCGGGACCTTCGCCCTCAGTCGCCGTGGCCCGGGATGAGCCTGTTCACGACGTCGACCACGCCGTCGACATCCCAGATCAGCCGGATCGCGGCCGGGACGAGGTCTTGATGCTGGCCCGGCGCGGGCCCAGCCACGCCGGCCAGGGTCACAATGCCATGGCGCACCGTCACGATGACGCCGGCCGGGTCGTGGAACGGCATCTCGTCGACGATGTGCCGGACCTCGCCGGTGAGATCGGCGTCCGGGCGCAAGAAGACGCTCAGCAAGTCGAGGCGGCTGACGATGCCGATCAGCTGACGGTCGGCACCGGTCACCGGCAGGCTCGTCACGTGGTGCGTGGTCATGGTGCGCGTCGCGGCCGCGATGGTCGCATCGGGGCGGATGGTGACGGGCGGCGCGGTCATCAGCTCGGCCGCGGTCAGCGTCGCGGGGCGTGACCGGCTAGCACGGCCGCGCCGGGCGGCGGCCCTCCCCCGCCGCGCCGCGCTGTCCTGCGCGGCGAGCAGGTCCGTTTCCGACACCACGCCGATCACCTGCCAGCCGTCGGCCAGCACCGGCAGGCTGCTGACCCGGTGCTCGGCCAGCAGGCAGGCGATCTCCTTGTACGGGGTGAGCCGGTCCACGGTCACCACCGCGGTGGTCATCACGTCCTGCACCGTGCGGTGATGATGGAGCCTGGCCTCGAGATACGCGTCGGCCCGCGACATTGTGCTCACTCCCCTCGGGTCTCCCGCATGGCGCGACCGGCCTGATTCGTCCAGACCATGACCGTGCTGCCCGCCGCGCCACCGCCGGCGACGAAGATCTGGCCGGTACGTGCCTGGCCGTCGGGGGCCTTCCACCGGGCGTTGGCTTCCCCGCCGTATGCACCGGCATTCCAGGGCAGCGCAGTCTGGAGCAGGGTCGCCGGCACCTGGTAGGTCGTGGCCTGCTGTAGCTGCGCTTCCCGCGCGGCCGTGGCGTAGGTCCAGCTTCCGGCGGCGTGTGCCGCGAACGGGGCGCCTACCAGGAAGGCAGCCAGCAGCACGCCGAGGATGGCCGTCTCGGCCCGGTCTGATCCGCGCCGCAGCGGATTGCGATCCGGCCGCCGTCCGCGAAGCAGCCTGGCCAGCCAGATGCTCGTCGCTCGCATCGTCGTCACCTCATCGATCCGCAGGGTCTGCCCGTCCACGATCCAGTGCTGGTGGAGAGAGCAGCCAGGGCCGATGGTCCCGCGGCTGGGTGCCTATTGGCGCTACCTGTGCTCGACCCGATACGCCCAGGCTGCTGGTGGAAGCACCATGAGGAGGAAGCTCACATGACTGTCAGAGTAGGTATCAACGGCTTCGGCCGCATCGGGCGCTCGTTCACGCGCCTGGCGCTGGAGCGCACCGACCTGCAGGTGGTAGCGGTCAACGACATCACCGACGCCAGGACGCTGGCGCACCTGCTGGCCTTCGACTCCACCTACGGCCGGCTCGGCCGCCCGGTGGAGCACACCGACGACTCGCTGATCGTCGCCGGGGACCCGATCCCCGTGCTGTCCGAGCGCGACCCCGCGGCGATCGACTGGGCCAAGCTCGGCGCCAACGTCGTCATCGAGTCCACCGGCAAGTTCCGCAGCCGCGACGGCGCGGCGCTGCACCTGAAGGGCGGCGCGCGGAAGGTGCTGATATCGGCTCCGGGCAAGGGCGTGGACCTCACGGTCGTGATCGGGGTCAACGAGGGCGCCTACGACCCGCACCGGCATGACGTGATCTCCAACGCGTCCTGCACCACCAACTGCGTGGCCCCGATGGTCAAGGTGCTGCACGACGCGTTCGGCGTGGTGCAGGGGTTCATGACCACGGTGCACGCCTACACCGGCGATCAGATGCTCCTCGACGGGCCGCACAAGGACCTGCGGCGGGCTCGGTCGGCGGCGGTCAGCATCGTGCCGACCTCGACGGGCGCGGCCCGTGCCACCGGCGAGGTCATCCCGGACCTGGCCGGGAAGCTGGACGGCGTGGCCGTCCGGGTCCCGGTGGAGGACGGCTCCCTGACCTTTGTCGCCGATCTGGCGGACTTTGCCCAGCAACTCCGACAGCGGCATGCCCGAGAGCGTCTCGAACAGCGCCGGCACCTGCGCCGCCATTTTGGTGATGTCGCCGGTGATCTTGTTCATGCCCGCGGTGTCGCCGTTGCCGGTGGAGACGATGGTGATCTTGTCGACGTTGGCGAGCGGCGCGGCCAAGGCCTTCACGATCTCGGGCATGCTGGTGATCAGTCTTGTCGACCACGGCCGCCTGGTTGTATTCCTGGTAGGCCTCGGCTTTCACGTTCATCGCCTTGGCTTCGGCCTCGCCCTTCTTGAAGATGATTTCGGCTTCGGCCTCGCCTTGCGCGCGAATCGACGACGCGTGGCCTTCGGCTTCGGCGATCAGGCGCTGCTTCTCGGCCGCCGCCAGTGTCTCGATGCGCTGGCGCTCGATCTCGGCGCCTTTCAACACGGTGGCGATCAGTTCTTTCTCGCGGCGATTGATTTCCGCCTCCTGCACTTTGACCTGCTGCTCTTTCTCGATCTGCTGGACCTTCACCTGCTCGGCAATCACCTGCTGCTGCATGATGTTGGTCTGGATGTCGTAGGCCTTGTCGGCCTGCGCCTGCTGCCGTTTGGTGACTTCCAGGTATTGCGCCTTCTTGACTTCGAGGTCGCGCTGCGATTCCGCCTGCTTGGCCAGCGACAGAGTCTCCGCCAGCACGCGCTCCTGATCCGCCTGCGCCCTGGCAACGGCGGCTTCGCGCTGCGCCAGCGCGCGCTTGATCGCCGTGTCGCGATCGGCTTCGGCCGTGGCCACGTCGGCATCGCGCTTGATGCGCGCCACGTCCGGTCTGCCCATGTTGGTGATGTATTCGTTCTTGTCGCGAACTTCCTTGATGGTGAACGAGATCACTTCCAGGCCCATCTTGTTCATGTCGTCGGCGCAGGTGGAGCGCATGCGGTCGGCGACCATCTCCGGCTGCTTGACGATTTCTTCCACCGTAAGCTGGCCGATGATGCCGCGCAGGTGGCCTTCCATCACCAGACGGATCAGGCCTTCGCGCTCCTGATCGGTCTTGGTGAGGAACTGCTCGGCGGCCGTGAGGATCGATTCCGCGATCGGACTTCACCTTGATCTGCGCGACCGCTTCGACGGTCACCGCGACGCCCTGCTTGGTGTAGAGATCCTGCTGCGGCGCCACGTCGAACGACATCAGTTCGAGCGATAGATCGCGGCAGACTCTGCACCATCGGCAGCACCAGGGTGCCGTGCCCCTGTACGACCCGCGTCCCGCCTAAGCCGTACACGATGAGTGCCTCGTGCGGCCCCGCCTTGCGATAGAGCCTGGCCATTCCGCTCATCAGGAACAGAAGGACCATCACTCCCAGCCCAACGAAAATCCAAATCTCCACCATCCGTGACATCTCTGGCATAACGCCTCCTGGAACAAAATGCAGTTGAAGAACCGTTTCTGAATCACGCCCTCTCTGCCTCACATCCGCGGAAAAGTGCCTGGCGCAGCCACCCCGCTGGCGGCGGCTGCGCCTTCAGGTTGCGCTCTGCGATCCAGTTGTTGACCAGGCAGAGAACCACCCATATCCAAGCGAAAACCAGCATCAGCGGCCACCCGGAACTCGGTTGGTTGGCGGGCACGCATAGCAGGCGAGGGTGAACAACACCAGCATGAATGCCATAATCCCCTGCTCGCTTCATAAGATCTCCCGGTGCAACCTTTACGCTGGTCCGGCTACTGTTCTCCCGACATCTCGCTCCACAAGCGGACGTAAGCAATTCCTTTTTCGTAGCGGGTAACCATGACCTCGGTTCCCTTGGCCATGGCTTTGCCATCCTCGCTGCGCGCGCCGCAGACGCGGCGCGTGCCCGCCTGCGAATACAGAATCTCGCCCGTGCCGCCCTCGCGGATGGAAACGCAGAGCCGGCCGAGCACGCCGACCATCTCGTAATCGGCGGAATCCATGTTCTCTTCGTCGGAAATCAACACTCTGCTTAGGAAGAAGAAAATGATTCCTCCACCCAGGACGCCACTGCCCACCGAAAGCAGCAATCCCAATCCAACCCATAAGGTCGAGAAGCGGGTAAGCAGGTATCCAGTGCCGCCAAACCACGCCAGGAACGCGGCCAGCGAAGGCGGATTCAAGGGCGAAACGTTGCTCCCGCGGCTGGCTGCAGGAGCGCTCTCGGCCGACGATCGCAATCGACCCGTTGGCAGCCGGCACCGGACCGCCTGCGACCGGAGCATGCAGAGTTGCGCCGGTGGCTGGCGGCACGCTATGGCCGTGGAAATGCGGCAAATGCAGACGCCCGAAGCGCGATCCTCCAAACACAAACGAAAAGAAGCTGAAGCAGAAACCGATGGCAAAACAAATCAAATAAAAGTCCGACCAGTCGAGCTGTGTCGATGTCATCGCATTCGCCTTCCTGCCGCACTCGCTGATGGGCGATGGTTCGCGTGGCGGCCAATTCCGGTCGCAACGCCTCGAGCAGGCGGTCGGCCAGTCCCGGCGTGTCGAGAATCGCACCCAGGGCCAGCAAACAGCGCCGCGTGTCTTTCTCGCGGGCCGCTTTAATCAGCACACGGCTGACCTCCGGGTCGTTGGCAAAACGCTCCGAGCCTTGCAACAGCCAGACGTCGAGCTGACCTTCGGTCGTGCGCAGATCCGAAGTCAACTCCGCGTGATAGCCGTCGGGATCATCCACCAGAAAGCCGGGATGCACCTTGAAAAACTTTGCCAGCAGCGCGCGCGACGACTGCGTCATGTGGGGGCGCGCTCCGTTCTCGATCTGCGAGAGATAGGACTGGCTGATGCTCTTCCCCTGACCGATCTCTTTGCGCAGCGCGCGCACCAGTTCCAGCTGAGTCATGGGACGCCCCAGGCCGCGCAGCGATCCTTCAACCTCGCGCAGGTAACGAATCTTCTCGCCCAGCTTCACCGGCCCCCCAGCTAATATCCCAGATCGAAATAGTTATATTGCAATTTGCGATTTATGTCAAGAAGTGGATCAGCCGCCTTTTCAGTGGGTTGCAGACAGGCCAGGGCCGACAACGGCTTTACGTTTTCATCGGCAGGCGAGGAGCGCGGAGAAGGAGGTTGCTTGACGAAGATCCTCGCATTCGCTCCGGCGCGCGGCAGACGACAGGTTTGAGTGAGACTTACAGACCGGCTTCGAGGCGCGAGCGAGGGTCGAGATAATCGCGCAACGCATCCCCGATAAAGTTGAAACTCAGCACGGCAAGCATCACAGCCAGGGCGGGAAACAGCACGAGGTGCGGGGCGTCGAACAGGTGGGCCCGGCCGTCATTGAGCATGGCTCCCCAACTGGCAATCGGCGGAGGGACGCCGAGTCCGAGAAAACTCATGGTGGCTTCGGCGAGGATGGCCCCCGCCATGCCGATCGCTGCCTGTACCACCACCGGCTGAATAATGTTAGGCAGAATGTGGCGAACGATGATGCGCAGATCGCTGGCGCCGAGAGCACGAGCGGCTTCGACGAATTCGCGTTCGCGGGCAGCCAGCACTTGTCCGCGCACCAGGCGCGCATAGCCGACCCACCCGCCGAGGGAGAGAGCCAGCACCAGGTTGAAAATACCGGGCCCGCGAAAAGCGATGAAAGCGATCGCCAGCAGGATCCCCGGGAACGAAAGAAAGGCGTTCATCAGGACGACGTTGACGAAGCGGTCGATGGCTCCTCCGTAGTATCCGGCGATGGAGCCGATGATGAGTCCCAAGGCAAGCGATGTGAGCACCACCGAACTGCCCACCAGCATGGAGATGCGCGCGCCATAAATCACCCGCGAGAGGATGTCGCGGCCGAGTTCGTCGGTGCCGAACCAATGCGCCGCTGAGGGCGGATCGAGGCGGTCGGGTAAATGGATCGAGGCGGGATCCTGCGGCGCAATCCAGGGCGCGAACAGCGCGAAGATCACGAAGATGACAACCAACACCACTCCCGCGGCCGCCAGGGGATTGTGGCGGGCGTTTCCCGCAATGGAGCGGCGGAACGAGATGGCGGCGGTTGACATAAGCTAAGCTACAACTACCATATCTCGAGTGGGAATGTTCTGTAGTGATGATGATGAATCCGATCAAAATATATAGCGGCAAAGATTTGGGCGCGGCCCTGGCCGGTCAAACTCAGTGATTGCGATGATTATGCTTAGCCGTCTGTCTCTTCTTGCCGCAGTTGTCGCCTTCTCTGCCAGCCTTTTCGCTCAAACCCCCGCATGGCAGCCTCCGTCCGGTCATCTGACCCTAAACCTCTGGCCCCACGGCGCGCCCGGCGCGCGGCCGAATTCTAGTTCCGAAGTCGACACCACGACCGCCAAAGACACCCTGATTGCCGGTAAGCCGGTCGTCCGCCTGGGCCATGTCTCCGCACCAACCCTCACCGTTTACCCGCCCCCGCAGAACAACTCCGGCGCCGCGGTTGTCGTTTTTCCCGGAGGCGGTTACCGCATCCTGGCCATCGACCTGGAAGGTAGCGAAGTCTGCGATTGGCTCAACCGCGTAGGTATCACCTGCCTTCTGGTCAAATATCGTGTACCCGATTCCGGACCATATCCCAAGTCTTCCGCCGCGCTCGAAGACGCTCAGCGAGCGCTCCGCATCGTCCGCTCGCACGCTGGCCAGTGGCACCTTGATGCCCAGCGCATCGGTGTGCTGGGATTCTCCGCGGGAGCTCACTTGGCAGCCGCGCTCAGCACGCACTTCGATCAGCGTCTCTACGATCCTGTCGATGACCGCGATAAAGTCAGCTGCCGTCCCGATTTCGCCGTGATCATTTACCCCGGCTATCTAGCGCTCGCGGAACAGAGCTTTGCGCCGAATCCGGAGATTCATGTCAGCAGCCAGACTCCGCCATCTTTTATTGTTCAAGCGGAGGACGATCCGGTGCATGTCGAAAACTCCATAGTCTATTTTCTGGCACTAAAAAACGCCAAGGTTCCGGCCGAGATGCATCTCTACGCCAACGGCGGACACGGCTATGGACTGCGCCGCACCGACCTTCCAATCACGGATTGGCCAAAGCTGGTCCAGACCTGGTTGCAGACGATCCATGCGCTTCCTGCGGCTCTTCCTTAAGGTTAAGGTTCGCTGGAGTGATCTTTAACTTTAACCCTGGAAAGTCCCTATGCGGATCGCTCTCATTCATCCTGCATCCTGTTGCAAAGTCGGGAATTGTGCAATTTTGACCAGTGCGCCGGTCCCGCTGCAAGCATCATAGGAGGCGCACTTTCAAGGAACGGAAATCTGCTTACCGGAGGAAACATGAAAATTGCCTTTTTCGCAACGATGGTTCTCGCATTGCTTTGCACGGCTGGCGCCGTCGCTCAGGATCAGCACGAGCAACAGGTTACGTCGCACCGCGTCACCAAGACGAGTGTGCGGGGATACGTCCGAAAAGACGGCGACAACTACGTGGTGGAAGATGACAAAGACAAAACCCGCTATCGCATCCAGAACTCAGAAGTGGTGCGGGAGCATGAGGGGCATCACGTTGAGGTGAAGGCGCGACTGCACGAAGACGATCGCTCGCTCGAAGTCAACAAGGTGAAGAGACTTAACGACGAAGAGCACCACGATCACTAGCCAGGAATAATTCCCCGAAAACCCGAGCTCCCTATCAGTGACGGTGCAACTCCGGTCCTCCCGGAGATGCACCGCCTGGTTAGCGTCTCGGTCCCCATTTGCCGATCCCTCCTGCGCTGGCCCTCCTGCGCTGGCAAAAAATCTAAGCGTATCGCAAGCCTGCCGCCAGCACCGGGGTCGCGCTCGTGGTTCTGAAAAACAAGCAACCCAACCAACAGTTCTAGGGGCTAGGCGGTGAGTGCGGGAAATTCCCGGAAATTCTTCATTGCCGGATCCTCGGATTCGCCACCGAATACAGCACATCCGTCAGGAAATTTACCGCGACATAGGTCAATCCGATCGCCAGGATGCAGCCTTGTACCAAAAAATAATCGCGGCTGGAGATGGCGTCGACCGTCAGGCGGCCGATACCCGGCCAGGAGAAAATCTTTTCCGTGACTATGGCGCCAGCGAGCAGCGCGCCGAACTGCAAGCCCAGGACTGTCAGCACCGGGATCATGGCGTTGCGCAGGGCATGGCCATACACCACCGTGCGTTCCGGCAATCCCTTGGCGCGGGCCGTGCGGATGTAGTCCTGGCTGAGCTCTTCGAGCATGGAGGTGCGCACCATGCGGGTGAGGATCGCGGCCAGGGCGCTACCCATGGTGAGAGCGGGCAACACCAGATTGGCGAATGAGCCTGCGCCGGAGACCGGAAGCCAGCCAAACTTGATGGCAAAAATCAGGATCAGGATGGGGCCGAGCGCGAAGTTCGGGAACGACAAGCCAAACAGGCTGACGACCGAGAGCAGGCGGTCGTCCCAGCGATTGCGGCGGCGGGCGGAGCGGACTCCGGCGGGCAGGGAGAGAAGGATCGCGACCACCAGCGAGGCCAGCGTGAGCCGCAGCGTATAGGGATAGCGCTGAGCGATGAGCCGGGTCACGGTCTGGTTGTAGCGGAAGGACCGTCCCAGGTCGCCGTGCAGCACGCCTTTCCAGTAATGGAGATATTGTTCGCCCAGGGGCGCATCGAGGCCGAAGGCGTGGCGCGTTGCCGCGATGTCGGCGGGCGGAGCGCCTTCGCCGAGCATCTGCGCGATGGGGTCTCCGGGGACCAAGTGGATGAGGAGAAAGACCAGGCTGACCACCAGCCAGATCACAGGCAGGGTGTAGAGAACGCGTTGGAGGAGACGGGAGAGCATTAGTTCGGCTTGGGGCCTTCCGCTTCCGGCCTCCGCTTGCCCCACAATCTTCGCGTTGTTTGGTTGCGCTCGGCGTTACCCAACAGATTGCGCGATGGAGCAAATGCGATTCGCCGAAGCCGCGTGCCGGAAGCCGGAAGCCGCATTTTAGTCTCCGCCCTGCCTCGCGGCTTCGGCTTCGCCTTCTACTTTGGCGGTTTTTTCGATTCTCACTCGCGCGATGCGGTGGCCTTCCAGTTCTTCGACCGTGTAGCGCCGCCCATCGTATTCGAAGGAGTCGCGCAGGCTGGGAATCTTCTGCAGGCGCGCCAGAATGAATCCCGCCAAAGTCTCGAAGCCGGCGTCGCGCGGGACAGTCAGGCCGTACTCGGTTTCCAGGTCCCGAATGTTGACCGAGCCTTCGAGTATGAGAACCGATTCGTGTTCCAGCGCGGGTTCCCTGGGGGCGACATCGAATTCATCTTCAATGTTGCCCACCAGTTGTTCGAGGATGTCCTCGACCGTGATCACGCCGGCGGTCGAACCGAATTCGTCGACCACGACCGCCAGATGTCGGCGGCGATCTTTGAACTCGGAGAGCAACTCGGCCAAAACCTTGGTTTCGGGAACGACCAGCACGTCGTGCATGATCTGACTGATTTGCATGCGCGAGATGCGAATCGCGGTCGACTGTCCAAGATTGCTGAGGCGGAGGCGCATCCAGCGCATGAGGTCCTTGTAATAAAGCACGCCGACGATGTGCTCCGGGCCGCGCTGCGGGTCATAGATCGGGATGCGAGAATGCTGGCCCTCGACCACGCGAGCTAACGCCTCGTCAAGCACGAGGTCGGAGGGCAAGGAAAAAATGTCGGGGCGGGCGACCATCACTTCGCGGACGGTGATGCTGTCGAGTTCAATGGCGCTGTGAATCATCTCTTCCTGGAACTCAGGAATCTGCCCAAACTGGCGGCTGGCAGTCACGATGAGTTTAAGCTCGTCGGGGGAGTGGACGGCGCCTCCACGGCGAGTGGTTTTCTCGCCAAAAAGGCGCAGGACCAGGCCGCCCGAGCGCCGCATGAAGAACAGGACGGGCCGGGTAATGGTGAGGAAAGCTTCCATGGGTGCGGCCACCGCCAGGGCAACTTGTTCGGCGCGCTGCAGGGCCAGAGTTTTGGGAACAAGTTCGCCGAGGATCACGTGCATGTAGGTAATCAGACTGAAGGCGATGGCGATAGCGATGGTGTGAGCGTAGACCGCGGCGTGCGGAACCTGGTGGACGAAGCGCATGCCTTCGACCAGGCGAGCAACCATGGGCTCGCCGATCCAGCCCAGAGTGAGGCTGACCATGGTGATCCCAAGTTGAACGCCGTTGACGACTTCGTCCAAGTGCTGGTGCAGGCGCTGGACAACGCGGGCCCCGATGCGTCCCGCTGAAATGAGCTGCTGGATGCGGGTATCGCGCACGCTAACCAGGGAAAATTCAGCCGCCGCGAAGAAGGCATTGGCCGCCACCAGGAGAAGGATCAGAAAGACCCGGAGCAGCACAAAAGCGATCATGGAACGGTAATTCTAACATTTTAAAGCGATTGCGAGGGTTGTGGGGGGTAGCGCCTGAACCCGCCGAAGACGCAATCGCCCGGGTGGCAGTCTCCTTGACGGGAAAGGAGAGAGCGCGTACTCTCCTTTCCCAGATAGGAGAGAGCCTTTGACGAAACCGGTTGAACTCCCGCAGGGCACACTCGAGATGCTCATCCTCAAGGCGGTCTCGCTCGGTCCGCTGCATGGCTACGGCATCCTGCTGCGCATCCAGCAGATCTCCGGCGAGCGCCTCGAAATCCTGCAGGGTTCCTTCTACACCGCCATCTATCGTCTTGAGCGCCGGGGCTGGATCAAAGGCGAGTGGGGTGAGTCGGAGAACAATCGCCGCGCCCGCTTTTACTCGCTCACCGCTGCCGGTACGCGTCAGCTCAAGGCCGAGACCGCCAAATGGATCGACATGGCCGCTGTCGTCGCCGGCATTCTCGACAAGAAGGCGGACGAGATATGAGTCTCCTCGCCGCAATTCGCAAGCTCTGGCACTCCATCGCGCCACGCACCCACAGCGACGTCGAAGAAGAGTTTCGTTCTACCCTCGACGCCTACCAGGATGATTTAATCCGCCAGGGCCTCCCTGAAGAAGAGGCTCGGCGCAAAGCCCGCATCGATCTTGGCCGGCCAGCCGCCCAGTACGACACTTACCGCGACGCCATCGGCCTCCGCCTCTTCGATGAGTTAGGCGGAGACATCCGCTACGGCCTGCGCGCCCTGCGCCGCAACCCTGGCTTCGCCGCCGTCGCCGTGCTCTCCCTCGCGCTCGGCATCGGCGCCACCACGGCGATGTTCTCGCTCATCTACGCCGTCCTGCTGCACCCGTTTCCCTACGCCGGCGCCGACCGCATCATGAACCCCCATCGTGATCGACGCGCAACATCCTGACGTGTTTCAGTGGTTTACCCTTAGCGAGGCACAGTGTGATGACCTGAGCCTTGCAGCCCCGGTTGATTCGGTGCTTGGCTTCAACAACTCGCACCTGGAGATCACCGGCGGCGCACTGCCGGAAGACATCTGGGGCATCTACCTCACCGAGAATGCCGGGACTTTCTTTGGCGTGCGCCCGCTTCTCGGTCGCAACATCGAGCCATCCGATGCAGAGAACGGCGGCCACTCCGTCGTTGTTCTCAACTACCGCTTCTGGCGGAGTTACTTCGGCCGCGATCCCCACGTCATCGGGCGAACGCTGGATATCGATCACGCCCCCTACACCATCATCGGGGTCATGCCGCGCAGCTTCGCATTCAGTGACACCACCGGCGTCGGCGATGTCTACCTGCCGGGCAGTCTAATGCGGGCTGTTGCCAACGGTCCCGCCCCCTCCTACCTGCCGTGGATCAAGCTGCGGCCGCACGTCACAGTGGCCGCCGCCAACGCGGCGCTCGAGCCCATCGTGCGCGAGATCATGAAACAGCCATTCCGGAGTCTCTTGGCCTGGCATCTCGCGCTGCAGCCGATCATCGTGCCTTACCAGCGAAACCGGCCGCACCCTGACGCTTCTTCTCGCCGGCGTTGTGCTCTTGCTCATCATCGGCTGCGCCAACTGCTCCATCCTTCTGCTGGCCCGTGGCCGCACGCGCCAGCATGAGCTCGCCATCCGCAGTGCGATCGGCGCCAGCCGCTGGCGCATCGTGCGCCAGTTGCTCGTCGAAGCCGTCGTCATCTCGTGCACCGGCGCAGTCCTCGGCGTTGGTGCCTCTTACTGGCTGGCAAAGCTTCCCTTGTTGCTTTCTCCGGATTCCTTTCCAGCCGAATCCTTCATCCGCATCAACGCTCCCATCCTCGTGTTCTCCGTCGCGCTCGCGCTGCTCTGCGGCATCCTCTTCGGTCTTGTCCCTGCATTGCGTCTCTCGCGTCGCGATTCCGCGCGTATGCTCCCCGGCAGGCAGATTGGCGTTGTCGCTGCTCCTGCAAAACATCGCTGGAGCGTTCTCATCGCCGCGCAAGTCGCGCTCACGCTTCTTCTCATGGCCACTGCGGGTACCGCCATTCGCAGCTTTCTCCAGCTCATGCAGATGCCGCTTGGCTACGATCCTTCAAATGTCATGAAGATCGGCATCTCGCTGCACACCCATGACCCAGGCGAGTGGAGCCGCCTTCAGACGCGCGAAGCGCGTACCGCTTACATCGAGCAGATCCGGGAGAAGATCGCATCCGTCCACGGTCTCTCGACCGTCGCTGTCAGCATCAACGCCACGCCGCCCGATGCTGATGTTCAGAGCTCATTCATCGTCGACGGAAGTGGCGATGGCGAGCGCCGCAAGCTCGTGTGATGTTGGTGGGCCAGCGGTATTTCGCTGCGCTCCGAATTCCGCTGCTGCAGGGCCGCGTCTGGAGTGCGGACGAAAACAGCCGCGGAGACTTCATCGCCGTCGTCAATCGGGCTTTCGCGACACGCTATCTCTCCTCGTCCAATGCCCTGGGCCGGCAGCTACGCATTCCGGGTCTCATCAGTCATTAATCACTACCAGCTCGCCTCTTCGCAAAGCACCGCCTGGCGTCAGATCCTCGGCGTCGTCGGCGATGCGCGCAACGACGGCGTCGATCAGCCCATCGTTCCCGCCATCTACATTCCGTACACCGCCGTGATGCAGCCCTACGTGCAGTTCCTCGTCCGCACCCAGGGCGATCCGCTCACCTACCTCCACTCCATCCGCGCCGCTATTGCATCCGTCGCCTCCGACCAGCAGATCTCCACCAGCGGCTTCAACCGCACCTTCACCCTCAACGAAGCCATCGAGCGCGACGCCCAGTACAGCCGCCAGCGGCTTTTCTCCATACTGTTTGGCGTCTTCTCCGCCATGGCGCTCGCGCTCGCCCTGGTCGGCATCTTCAGCGTCGTCGCTTACAGCGTCGCGCAGCGCACCACGGAGTTCGGCGTCCGCCTGGCGCTCGGCGCGCCGCGCGCGCAGGTTCTGTGGGTCGCCGCGCGCATCGCGCTCGTCAGCGCGGCCGCGGGCATTGTCATCGGTCTCGCCTTTGACAGCTTTCTCGGCGCCGTCCTCGCCCACTGGATGCAAAGCGCCTTTGCCGCAGGCAGTCTGTTCGCAGCCGCCGCGCTCCTCGCTCTCAGCGCACTCCTCGCCTGCCTGTTGCCCGCCCGCCACGCCATCGCCGTCCCACCCGCCGAAGCTCTCCGCTATGAATAAAGCGGGTCCCATTTGACCAGAGCGCGATTGAGCGCCAAGCGCGGTTCTGAACAATACCAGTCCACTAACTCATCGACGGCGTGACGATAGCCACGCTTTGCGGTCAGCAGAGTTCAGGCTGTTCAACACCGCCGACTTAGCATGCTCCAAATCCGGTCGGCGTAGAACGGTCTTGGTACGAGCGTGCCGTTTGCGGACACTTGATTTCTGCTTCATGGCCGATGGCCTCCGTGCCATCGGTCAATGATCAGACTCCTGTCGCCACCGTAGCTTCCGGGTAGCGCGTGACACGATCAGAATAATCGAAACTCCGCGATACGTTCCCTATTGGAATGGGCGATCAGACGGCAAGAGCCGCCCTGCGAGGGGAGCGAGGTCGGGCGGCGCTGCCCCATGAAGCCCCGGCCAGCGCTCGGCAGCTGCAGCGCCTTGTCAGGCCGCAGAGAGCGCACTGATCGTAACGTAATATCCGTCCGGATCTCGGAGCGAGAACTCCTTGGTTTGAGTGTTCGGATTCACGTGTGGCTCCTCTTCGAGCCGAGTGACGAGAGAGCGTGCCCTTTGAAGCGCCAGGTCGAAATCATCGACACGGAAGAACAACAGGAGCCCGTTGCCGGGTGTCCCGTGATCGGGGCTCATCAATGAGGGATGCTCGTGGGCGCCCCACTCGTGGAGGCAGAGCAAGACAGTTCCATCTGAATCGAGGATTTGCCCAAAGTAATCATGGGCAGGAAGGGTAGCCGGCTGACCGAACAGCGCCTGGTACCATTTGAAGCTGCCCGGCACGTCGCCTACCCCTATGATCGTCCACGTGCGCTTCATCGGGTCCCCCTCTGCGGACTAATTCTTGTTTAGACCGACCTGGATACAACCGGTCATCCCAGAACTTGCCGTACTGTTTTATGCCGACAGGCGGGTCAGGCTAAACCTGCCATCGCCTAGAGATAGATCCTCTCAGACTGGCGAATCGTCGGCTAACCGGAACTGATCTGATGCCGCTTAGAGGACAAGCTGAATTTGCTAGACCGTAGTAGCAGGGGCTAACAGACTGTGCCGGGGTTCGAGTCCCTCCATCTCCGATCACTTCACGGGTTCCCAGCCGTCTGGCAGCATATCGAATGCCAGCGTGTCACGGTAGGCGTACTGATTGCCTTCCAGTACGGCCACTGGCGTCAACATATGCCAGATGCGATCATCGTCGAAGACGTAACACTCACCCGATTCGCGCATCGTGAAGCGATCCATCTCCTGCTTGTCATTGTCGGTTATGACGACTTCGCCACCCTGAGCGCCGCAGCGGCCCACTAGATGCGTGGCGATGTACTTTTCCCCGTCTTTATGTAAGCCCGGTGGACTGGTGTCGCACGGCCGGCCAGGCGCAGCCGTGAACCTTATGAGATGAACGTTGACCAAATACTTCGTACCCACCGTCGACAGCGGTAGGTAATGAAGGTGGTGAGCGATCATCTTGCGAACGCCTATGGAGCCGGCGATCGCCGCGGGCAGCGGAGCGTACTCTCGCGGCTGGCCGCCGATTGTCGTGTTGTATTTTTTCAGCTGCACATAGGGCGTGCTCTCTTCGCTCAACCAAACCTTTACACCGCCCTCAGCAATCTCGGCCCTGACACGATTTAAGGAACGATACCTGTCGCCCCCCTCGTAGTATTTGTCCTTTGGAACAGACCAGGCGGCATGGGATAACGCTTCCAGCGAGCGCGCTATATCTACATCAACCCTGAGCGGCTGACGACTGAACCCGCGCTCGACGAGGTCGCTTCGCGACCTGGCGTTGGTTGCAACCGGAATAAAGCTATCTTGACCCATGATTGCTCCTGAGAATTTCACTCTGCCATAGCGCTGTGCTGGGACTAATACCATATCCGTTACAAGCAATCCTCAATGCGGTATCAAAATGCTCTTCGAGTAGAAGATTCCCTATGCGCACACCCATATTCCAGGTTGGTGCCTTCACTCGCCGCCGATTCGGCGGAAATCCTGCTGCGCTAATGTCGATGGAAAGCCTTCTTGCCGATGCAACTTTGCCCGCCATTGCTGCTGAAAATAATCTCTCCGAAACTGCTTTTCTAGTACCCAGCGACGGCGACTATCGCCTGGGTTGGTCCACACCGACTACCGAGGTTCCCTCCTGTGCCAGGCTACTCTCGCCAGCGCCGCCCGTGGTTACGGACCGGCTTGAGCTGGCCGGAATCGTGTGATTTTTCACTCCCTGAGCGGTCCATTGACGGTGAAAGCGCGAGCGCGAGGTAGGTGACGGATTTCCCTGTCCGGCCCTCACACCCGATCTCAACACTCGCCGAGCTTGGCGCAGCGTTGGGTGCCGTCCCGCTCGAGGTTCTGGCCAACGAGTTCAATTTGGCACTCCTAGAAAGCGAACAACTCGTGCGCGAACTCGCGCCGAACACGGCAGTCCTCGCCCGCATTGGGTAACCAAGCTCAAGGCCGAACCCCAATGCATATCCAGTTGGACCCTATATCATGGATGTACCGGATCACCGAAGTCGTTTCATTGCTCTCGGACGAAGCAGGAAACGACGTGGATCTTTCATGGGAATGCCCAGCCTGAAGACTGGCCATGATGCCGCTCGCCGCCGATTCTGGTTGGCCATGTCGGGGTTTGTCATGGCGCTTGCCCTGCTGCCCTTTTCCTACAGAGTCGAACGTCGCCTGGAGACAGCTTCTCACATCAAGGGCGGAGAATCCGAAAAAGTTGACCTGGAACTGGCGCAGCGTTTCCAGTCTCCGTACGCCCACCGCCTGGTTCTGGTGATCAGCGGTATTCCCGAGCCGGATTCAGCCAAAGGCGCAGATGCATTGGGCTTCTTAACCAGTTCATTGCGTAGTGTGCCAGGAGTGTCGGGTGCCGTCTCGAGTCTGGATTGGCCAGATCCTCTGTTCACTGGGAACAATGGCGGGGCCTTGATCATCGTCGGGTTGGACC
>CAVPLC010000048.1:0-22186 GCA_963705835.1 uncultured Actinomycetes bacterium | reverse complement strand
TGTAACGCTTCAAAATGGCGTAAGTAACCCTGACCTGCGGATTCATGGAGTAGTTCACGCGACCCGGCGGTATCGTCATCATGTCGACCGAGCACCTTCTCGTCGTAGCACGGGCGCGTCGAAGTGCATGGCGTACTTCGCCTCATCATGATCGGTGGGGAACCGCGTCACTCCGAGGATGCGGACCGCTGGGTCGCTGACCTTGATGAACGCAGACGAGAGGCGGCGAAGGTGGTCCATATCGCAGCCAATGGTCCCGTCGTGATGACCGAGCGGATTGACGTCTTCAAGCTTTCTGACAGGTCGTTCGAGCTACCCGTCATGGGGACCTTCGAGATCAGCGACGGCATGATCAACGCCTGGCGCGACTATTTTGACATGAACCAGTTCACCAGTCGATTGGGATCAGGGTAGGAAGCGCCCAATTTGGCGCATTGTCCGAGCTGAGAACGGGCCACGATCCAGTACCAGTTCCTCGAGAAGTCTTCTCGGGCTTCTCGGCCAAGCGCATCGCGACACCTCGTGGGGCTCTCGATCGACTCCGCCACGCCTGTGGGTACCGGAAGGATCAGCCGTGTCAGTCCAGCGGCTGCCGGGAGATGACCTCCGGCTCGCGGCCGGCGAGCAGCCAGCCGCCGGCGGCGGCGATCAGCGGCAGCCCGACCAGCAGGATCAGCACGTCGGTCAGCGGCACGTCGCCGAACAAGGCGGACAAACTACTGTGCGCCCAGGCCAGCCCGGCGATCACGGCGCCGGCCATGCCGAGGATCGCGCCGAGCAGGCCCAGTGCCGCGGCGGTCGCCGCGGTGATCATCCGCCGCGTCTTGGTGCTGGCCCCGGTCGCGGTGAGGGTACGCAGGTCTCGCGCGGTCTCGCTGCGGATCAGGCCGACGGAGGCGGCCAGCACGCCGAACGCGATGACGATGCCCAGCGCGGTGGCGCCGTCGGCGAACTCGCCGGCATCCGGATTATCCGACCTGGTCTCGATCGTCACCCCGTAGGCGAGCGCGAGCTGCCGCGCGGCACTGATCTGCGTGGCGGTGAGCGGGGCAGGTGCCTGGATGAGCCATCCGTTCAGCCCGGAGGTCAGCTGGTACTTGGCCTGCGCGTACTCGGTGATCAGCGTGTTCGGCGCGGAGGTGCCGCCGGGCAGGCTGCCGACCGTCTGGATCGTGGGGTTGGCCAGGCAGTCGTTGCTCAGCGTGCAGGCTGGCAGCGTGCTGCTCTTCTGCACCAAGCCGCCGGGACCGGACTGATAGCCGTAGTTGCCCCAGGTCAGCTCCATGTGCGGCAGGCCGGCCAGGCCCGGACGCATGGTGAGGACGTCGGTACCCGGAGCGATCTGGCCGGCCTTGATGCCGTACGTGGCGAGCAGTTGCGGGGTCGCGAGGTACACCGACCCGGTGAAGCCGAGCTGCTCCAGGGAGCCCACCTGGTACAGCGTGGCGCTTCCGACTTCCAGCGGCAGCGCGGACCGTGCGCGCAGGCTGGTGGCGAGTCTGTTCACCTGGCTGCTCAGGCTGGCGAGCTCGGCGTTGCTGAGCTGCGTCATCTGGCCGCCGCCCAGGCTCTGCTGCGCGTAGACGATCAGCTGGCTGCTGGACAGGTTGGGGCCGATCCAGTCCAGTGGGTCATCGAACCTGGTACTGGCGGCGAGGGAGATCCCCATGGCCAGGAACACGGCGAACGTGGTCGCCGCCAGCGCGGCACCGGACCGGGCCCGGTAGCGGACCAGGTCGCGCAGCGCGATCCGGATCGCGACCGGCAGCCGCGGGCCCGCCCCGGCGGCCAGCACGCTGACGAACAGCGGCGCAAGCAAGAGGATCCCGACGATCGCGGCGACCAGGCCGACCAGCAGGAGCAGCGCGTGGCTGGGTCTGCCGACGGCCGCCAAGCCGCCGGTGGACGCCAGGCACGCGACGCCGACCGCGAACACGATGACGCCGGGCAGGGCGGAGCGGTGCACCGGCTTCGGCGGCGCGGGCCGGCCGGACAGCGCGGCCACCACCGGCATCCGGGCCATCGTCTTGGCCGGGCGGCGGGAGGCCAGCACCGAGGTCGCGATCGCGAACGCGACCCCGATGCCGAACGCCCACCACGGCAGGTTCGCCGCGTCGACCACGTGACCGGTGGCCTGCTGCAGCGTCGGCACGTAAGCGAACCAGGTGGCGAAGCCGAGCGCCGCCCCGGCGAGCGCACCGGTTACGCCGACGACCAGGCCGTTGACGATCATGACCAGGCGCAGGTTGCGTTCGGTCGCGCCGATCGCGCTGAGCATGCCGAGGGCACGCAGCCTGCGCTGGGCCATCACGGAGAAGCCGGCCACCGACACCAGACCGATGAACGCCAGGCCGAGTACCTCTACCACCAGGACGCCCACCGCCGGTGAGATCCCGCCCGAAATAGCGGTGGGGAACGTGACCATCGCCGCCGCGACACCGGGCAGCGTTGGGTTGCCGTTGCCGATCGCCTGCCGCGCCGCGGGCGAGCCGACCAGCATGATCACCTGGCTGGGGTGCGTGACCTGGCCGGGGGCGGCCAGCGCGAACTCGTCCGCCAGGTTGCTCGGGTTCTGTACGATGCCGGTCACCCGCCAGGTGGTGTCGGCGGCGCGCCAGGTGCCGCCCACGTGCGCGCCGTACTGGGTCGCGACCTGGCTGGTCAGCGCGACCTGGCCGGGCCCGGCCGGGTAGGTGCCGCTGACCAGGCTGAGCAGCGGAGCGTTGTAGCGCCCGTGCGGATTCTCGGCGCGGAGCTGCAGGGACTGTGTGGTGCCAGTCGCGATGTTCTGACTCTCAATAAGGTCGGCTGGACCCCAGCGGTCCTGGACGGCGGCGACGTCGGCGGCCAGGTTCGGGTCGGTGCCGGGCAGCGTGACCTGCCCGGCCGCGGTGCCGAACGTGGCGTAGCCGGAGTTGGGGAGCTGCACGTTCGTGACGGCGCTGGTGCCCCAGATCATCGCCGCGACCGCCACGGTGAGCAGGCCGAGCACCAGCAGCTGCTGGCGCCATTCGCGGCGGAACAGCCGCCAGCCCCAGCGAAACACCGCGCGGCGGGCGGGGACGCCGCCCCTGCTGCGGGGGCGGGCGGGCAGCAAGGCGGTGCTCACCTGTCCTGCCCGAGCAGCGACTCCGGGCCGGGCGCGGGCGCCGTCTGGTCGATGATGCGGCCGTCCCTGATGAACACGACCGTGTCCGCCCACGAGGCGAGCTGCGCATCGTGCGTGACGATGACCGCGGCCACGCCTCGCTTGCACGCGGTGCGGATCATGCGCATCACCGCCTCGCCGTTGGCCGAGTCCAGCGCGCCGGACGGCTCATCGGCGAGCAGCAGCTGCCGGTCACCGACCACGGCACGGGCGATCGCCACCCGCTGCCGTTCGCCGCCGGAAAGCTGATCCGGGTAACTCGACCCGCGGTCAGCCAGGCCCAGGCCGTCCAGCGCGAGCAGGCCCGCCTCGTGCGCCTTCCGCGCGCCGACCCCGTCCAGCTCCAGCGGAAGCGACACGTTCTCCGCCGCGGTCAGGCCGGGCAGCAGGTTGAAGTCCTGGAACACGTACCCGATCGACTGGCGGCGCAGCCGCGCCTTGTCGTTGCGTGACATCGCGGCCAGGTCCTGGCCGGCGACGAGGACCTGCCCGCTGGTCGGCTCCTCGAGGCTGCCGGCGATGGTCAGCAGCGTCGACTTGCCGGAGCCGCTGGGCCCCATCACCGCCACCATCATCCCCGTGTCGGCCTCGAGGCTGACCTCGCGCAGTGCGTGCACCTCGGCCGCGCCCTCGCCGTACACCTTCGACACCTGACGTAGTTCCAGCATGCTCATGGCGACACCCCTGTTGTCCTTTTCAGCCTGGGCAGGTCTTCCCGCGGCGGGGCCGGCGGCTCGACTGCGGCGCGCTTGATCCGGCCGTCGGCGGTGTCCAGCCAGTGCACCACCGCGCCCAGCCGGAACAGCTCCGCGTCCACCGCGAGCCCCAGCGCCAGGTCATAGCCGGCGTCCGCGTCCTTGATCCGGGTCCACTGCTGCATGAGCTCCACCAGGTACCTGCGGTGCGCCTGGATCACCTCGCGCACATCCGTGCCCGGCAAGCGCATCGCCACCAGCACCTTGATCACCAGCTCGTCGCGCGGCGGCGACGACATGTCCGGCGGCGTCCGCAGCCACTTGCTGAGCTCACGCTCGCCGTCGGCGGTGATACGGAACCGCTTCTGCGGGCTGTCCCGCTCATCGTCGTCGTCGGATTCGACGAGGCCGTCGCGTTCCAGCCGCTGCAGGGTCGTGTACACCTGGCCGATGTTCAGCGGCCAGACCTCCCCCGTCCTGGCCTCGAACTCCTCGCGTAGCCGCAGCCCGTACTTCGGTCCCTCGCTGAGCAGCGCCAGCAGCGCGTGCCGGACGCTCACCTCCACTGCCTACTCAGTAGCATACTGAGTATGATACTGAGTAGGCGATGAAGGCGCAAACTAGGAGGTGGTGAGGGCTGGAGGTGGTGAGAGCTGGAGGTGGTGAGGGCTGGAGGTGGTGAGGGCTGGAGGTGGTGAGAGCTGGAGGTGGTGAGAGCTGGAGGTGGTGAGGGCTGGAGGTGGTGAGAGCTGGAGGTGGTGAGGGCTGGAGGTGGTGGGGGCTGGAGGTGGTGGGGCTTGGCGGTGGTGGGGGCTGACGGTGGTGAGGGTCAGATTGCCCGGCGGCGGACCAGCCAGATGGTCGCGGCGATGAGCAGCACTGACAGCGCGGGCAGCCAGCCGCTCTCGATCCACTGGAACGGCCAGAACCGGCTGGCCGGCTGATACCTCGTCCATTGCGTGTATCCGTGCTGGGTGAGGCTATTGCAGCACCTGGAGGTGCGTCGGCGGTCAGGCTGCTGGAGCTGAGTTCCCGCAGGACCGGCACGTTCAGTTTGGTGCTGAGCAGCGGTGTCAGGTAGTGCTGCGCAGGTACATCCCGCCGCGAGGCGAGCCGGCGTAGGACAGCCAGCGTCCCGCCGCCGCGGTGGCCCGCGGTAATCGTGCTGTCGGGCCTGTGGCTGGCGTTCCGCCGGGCGGAGGCGCTAGGCGCGACGGGCGAGGCGGTCACCGGTGCCGGTACGTCGCGCCACGGCCCGTTCGGAAGAATTGATGTCTTGATTTTCCGAACGGGCGATGGTGCCTGTTACCGGACCAGGGTCTCGCCGGGGCGGGTCAGCGGGCCGCGGCGCAGCAGCGCGCCGCAGATGACGGCGCCGGCCGCGAAGACGCCGGCGCACCACCAGAACACCGTGGTGTAGCTGTGGATCAGCGCGAGGTGGACCAGCAGCGGCGCCGGCCGCCCGTGCGCGTGGCGGGCCAGGTAGCTGGTGGTGGCGCTGGCCGCGATCGTGTTCAGCAGTGCGGTGCCGATCGCGCCGCCGAGCTGCTGCCCGGTGTTGACGCTCGCCGAGGCTATCCCCGCGTCGCGTGGTGCCACGCCGAAGGTACCGGTGTTGGCCGCCGCCGAGAATATGAGACCGCTGCCGAAACCGGTTACGACGAGCGGCCCGAGCAGGGCCGACACGTAGCCCGAGTGCACGCCGATCCTGGTGAGCCAGGCCATGCCGACCGCGTTGCCCAGCAGGCCGAGGATGACCAGGGGCTTCGGGCCGAACCGCGGCATCAGCACGATGTTGCCCACGTTCGCCATGACGCCGATGACCACCACCATCGGCAGCAGGGCGACGCCCGACTTGACCGCCGAGTAACCCAGGTTCAGCTGCATGTAGTAGATGAGGAACAGGAAGATGCCGAACAGGGCGGACCCGAAGATCAGCATGGTGAGGTAGGCGCCGCCGCGGTTGCGATCCAGGATGACCCGGGGCGGCAGCAGCGGCTGGGCGGCGCGAGACTGCCAGGCCGCGAAGACGATCAGGAGCAGGGCCCCGGCCGCGAGGAAGCTCCACGTCGACAGGGCGTGCCAGCTGTGCGTCGCGGCGTTGGAGAAGCCGTAGACCAGGCAGAACATCCCGCCCGACACCGCCGCCACGCCCGGGACGTCCAGCCGTGCGCCCGGCGTCTTGGGCTGCCTGCCGAGCAGCAGCGTGCCTCCGGTGATCGCGATCGCGGCGAAGACCAGGTTGATGTACATGCACCACCGCCACGACGCGTAGGAGGTCAGCGCGCCGCCGATCAGCAGCCCGAGGCCCGAGCCGCTGGCCGCGACCGCGCCGTAGACTCCGAACGCCTTGCCCCGTTCCTTCGGGTCGGTGAACGTCGTGGCCAGCAGGGACAGGGCCGACGGCGCCAGCAGCGCGGCGAAGACGCCCTGGCAGGCGCGCGCCGTCACGAGCATCGTGAAGCTGACCGAGGCGCCGCCGACAGCGGAGGCGGCCGCGAACCCGGCCAGCCCGGTCAGGAAGGTCACCTTGCGGCCGACCAGGTCGGCCAGCCGGCCGCAGAACAGCAGCAGGCTCCCGAACGACAGCGAATACGCGGTCACGATCCACTGCCGGTCGGCGTTCGTGAACCCCAGCGCGCGCTGCGCCGACGGCAGCGCGAGGTTCATCACGGTCACGTCGAGGACGATCATGAGAGCGGCGAAGCAGATGGTGGCGAGGATCAGCCACCGCCGTGAGTCCGCCTCGCCGGCGTTGACGACGTTACTGAAACGCCTGGTTGTCACGCGGGTCGTAGACATCTGGTTCCTCCGGGAAATCTGTCGCTCACCAGGGCGACGAACGAGCAACCGGCCGGGGGACAGCCCGGGGTCAGGAACCGGGCCGAGACGTGGTGTGAGGTGCCGGGCCGGGAATTAGAGTCTGGGCGGTGTCCCCTGCGCTGCTGTTCTTTCGTTGTGCAGACAGAGCCCAAGAGTCCCGGAGGTGGCGATGCAGTACGCCATGATGATCTACGCCGAGCCCGGCTACGGCGAGGCGCTGCCGGATGCGGAGCGTGCGGCGGTACTGGCCGAGTTTTCGGCGCTGGCCGATGACGCCCGGTGCGTCGGCGCCGTGCAGTTGCAGCCCGCCGAGACGGCGACCTGCGTGCGGGTGGCCGGTGGCCGGACGCTGATGACCGACGGCCCGTTCGCGGACACCAAGGAGGTGCTCGGCGGGTTGTTCCTGGTCGAGGCGGCCAACCTGGATGAGGCGATCGAGTTGGCGGCGCGCATCCCGGCGGCCCGGTTCGGCGGCACGGTGGAGGTCAGGCCGGTGGTGGCGCGCTGAGCGTGCTCGAGCAGGTCTTCCGGGACGAGTGGGGCCGGGTGCTGGCCTCGCTGGTCGGGTTCCTCGGTGACTTCGACAAGGCCGAGGAAGCGGCGCAGGAGGCGTTCGCGATCGCCGCGGAGCGGTGGCCCGCGTCGGGGGTGCCGCCCAACCCGGGTGGGTGGCTGGTGACGACGGCCCGCAACCGGGCGATCGACCGGATCCGCCGTGAGCGCACCCTGGCCGGGAAGATTCACCTGCTGCCGGCACCGGAGGCCGTGATGGACGAGTTCGACGACACCGTGATCAAGGACGAACGGCTCGAGCTGATCTTCACCTGCTGCCACCCGGCGCTGCCGCTGGACGGGCAGGTGGCGCTCACGCTGCGGGCCCTTGGCGGCCTGGAGACCGCGGAGATCGCCCGGGCGTTCCTGGTCTCCGAGGAGACCATGAAGCGCCGGCTGACCCGCGCCAAGGGCAAGATCAAGGCGACCGGGATCCCGTTCGCGGTTCCCGACGCGCACCTGCTTCCCGACCGGCTCGATGCGGTGCTGGCCGTCATCTACCTGATCTACAACGAGGGCTACAGCGGCCGGGTCGACCTCGCCGCCGAAGCCATCCGCCTAGGCCAGGTGCTCGCCGCGCTCATGCCGGACGAGCCGGAGGCACACGGGCTGCTGGCGCTGATGATGATCCACCACGCCCGGCGGCGGGCCCGGTTCTCCGGCGAGGATCTCGTGCTGCTCGACGATCAGGACCGTTCGCTGTGGGACCACGCGCAGATCACGGCGGGACGGGCGGTGCTCGACCGGGCGGTCGCACTGGGCGGCCGCGGCGCCTACGTCATCCAGGCGGCGATCGCGTCGCTGCAGACCGCCGAGCGGATCGACTGGCCGCAGGTCGCCGAGATGTACCGGCGTCTGGCCGAGCTCACCGGCTCCCTGGTGGTCGAGCTCAACCGCGCCGTGGCCCTCGCCCAGGCCGGCGACCCCGCCGCGGCGCTACGCGCCGTCGACCTCCTCGACCTGGACGGCTACCTCTACTTCCACTCGACCCGCGGCGAGCTGCTGCGGCGTCTCGGCCGCGACGACGAGGCCCGGGCGGCGTACCGCCGGGCGCTGGAGCTGGCCACCTCGACCCCCGAGCGGCGATTCCTGGCCCGGCGGCTCGAACAGCTCTGACCCGGGCCTGTCCCCCGGGCGGCTGCTCGTTCGTAGCCCTGACAGAGAGTCCACTCCGGCAGGGAAGGAAATGGGTCAATGAACGTGTTGATGGTGCGAGCCAAGATCAAGGAAGAGAACGTCGCCGACGCGCAGGCCGCCGTGGATAAGGTCATCCAGGCGCTCGAGCAGGCGCAGCCTGCGGGCGTGCACTACGCCTCGTCCACGCTCAGCGACGGCGTCACATTCGTCGCCCTCGTGGAGCTCGAGAGCGACGGGAGCCACCCCCTGCGCGCGTTCCCCGCGTACGCGGAGATGGTGGAGAACCTCAAGCAGTGGTACGCGGAGCCGCCGGCTGTCGAGAAGATGACGGTCACTGGCTCGTACGGGCTGTTCTGAGCCCTGGGCGGTCGCAGGCTCAGGTTCGGGGAGGTTCGGAGCGGTCGGCAGTCATGTCCAGGTAGCCGCCCAAGAATTGCAGCGGCACGGACACCAGGAACCACGCTGCCAACCCGTAGTATTTGCGCCGCTCTCGGTCGTTTTCCGTGCTGCGAGCGATAGAGACCAGAACGAGGCCGATGCCGAGATTAAAGCCGCCGGCGGCAAAGCGCACGCCCGCCATGGCACGGCGGTGCCGGTACTCCCATGGCCTGATCAGGCGCCTCATACCGGTGACAGATCGCGGAGGAGTGGTGTTGTCATCTGGTGCGTGCATCGGGATGCCTCCTGCCGCCTGCGGTGCTGGCTTCCCCAGTCCGATATCAAAGTGGTATCATATTAATGGGTGGATCGTCAAGTGCCGCACTCGCGGTCAGGCTCGGCGCAGAGGGCATCGAGGCCGGGCGCCGGCAAAGTCGATCATCGGGCGGGTGCAGGAACCGCCATGATCACTTCCCGGGCCGGGCCCGCCCGGGGAGGGTCACCCCGGCCTGGCGGGTGGTCCGTGGCTGCGGAAGACTTTGGTGCCGTCGGGGCTGCGGGCGGTGGTGGTGCCGTCCGGGTGCAGGGTGACGGTCCAGCCCCACTGGTGAATCGCGACGTGGTGGTGGAACCAGCAAAAAAGCGCGCAATCCCACACCGAGGTGGGGCCGCCGTCGGCCTGGTGGGTCAGGTGGTGCACCTCACAGCCGGCGGCGGGCTGGTCGCAGCCGCCGGCCCAGCGGCAGTGCTGGTCGCGCAGGATGACCGCGCGGCGGATCGCGGCCGGGATGTCCGCGCTGCGGCCCACGTCCAGCGGCAGGGAGGGGCCGGCCAGCCGGGCGCCGAGCTGGTTCTGGCGGAGGAAGGAGGCCAGGCCGCCGGGGCCCGGAGACCAGGTCGACGGCCCGGCCGATGATGGCGTGCTGGAGCATGTCGCGGGCCTGCGGGGTGACCGGCTCCGGGGCCTGGTCACTGCCGCCGGGGCGGTGCCCGGCCAGCCGCAGGCACAAGTTGACCAGGTCATCCAGGACGGTGACGTCGACCTCGCCGGTGACCACGGGGATCACCGAGGCGTCGCAGGTCATGCCCCGGGCCGCGGCCCCCTCCAGCCAGGCGCCGCCGTCGCTGCCGCCCACCGACGCGGCGGCCCGGTGCGCGGCCCAGCGGGCGCGGACGGCGGTGATCCACTGGCCTTGCAGGACCGACCCGCCGTCCATCGCCCGCAGCTCGGGCAGCGACACGTGCACCATGGCCTTGACCGGCTGCCCGGCCCGGTCCGGGAGCAGCCCGGCCGCGATCAGCCGGGTCATGGCCTCTTCCAGCGCGTCGTGGTAGCGCTGCTCCCTCGTCCGGGTGTCCTCGGATCCTCTGGGGCGCGGACAGCGACTCCAGCACGGCGGTGACCACGGCGGCGCAGTCGGGGGTGAGGTCGCCGTTGATCAGGCCGGCGCCGTAAATGGTGGTCTGGACGGTGACCTTGCGGTCCTCGAAACGCGGCTCGTCGTCGTCCGGGGTGTCTTGGAGGGAGCGGGCGTAGATCTCGGCGGCCAGCTCGGCCAGGTCCTGCTGCCGGGCCCCGGCCCGCGCCGCCGCGATCAGGATCTGGTCGGCGGCGTCCCGGCAGTCCCGCGGGATCTTGTCGATCCAGCCGCAGATGGTGGCGGCCATCGAGTCGGTCAGCACGTCGCCCTCGGCCAGCGCCGCGATGACCCGGGGGTGGCCGTCCACCCGGCGGGACCAGGCCAGGTGGGCGCGGGCGGCGGCCCTGGTGATCCGGGTCTGGTGGATCAGCCAGGACGTCGGGGAGTAGTCCGCGTCGGCCGTGTAGCCGTGTCCGGCGGTGAACGCGGCCAGGACCCGGGCCCGGGTCGCGGTGCTGACCGCGTCGTGCTGCTCCTGGGCCCGCAGGTACTCGGCCTGGGCCTGGGCGGTCATCGCGGCGGGGTCGGCGGCGGCCATGTAGTCCTGCGCGGCGCGCGCCATGGCCATCGCTTCGCTCATGCTGGCGGGGGCTGGGGCGGGGGCGCTCACCGGGGTCACCTCCGTTGCAGGCGCGCGGATCGGTCGGGGCGGCAGCTCTGCTGGGGGCGCGAGGAACGGGCCTGGACGAGGGTCAGGCGGGCCCGTTCAGAAGAATTAGATCTTATGATCTCTTGTTCGAGTTTAACCCAACCCGCTGACATTTTCAGGAAGCGACACGCCCGAAAAATGGCGGGCGCGATGGTCGGCCATAGATGAAACCGAATGAAGCAGATGTTACGAGAGGAGCTGGTGGGGCTACCGTACGGCGCACCGCTGTCGATCCCGGCGGCCCGCGAGTGCTCGGTCATCATGGTCGGAGGGCTGGGCGATCAGATCGCGGTCGGTCCGGGACGCGCTCCGCACACCGTCCGCACGCGATCGCCGTAGTTCCTCCCCTCCGTGAGCGGGCCTAGCGCCTCGAGCCGTGCGAACACCCCGGTACGGGCGGAATCCTGGGACGGGGTCTCCGTTAGGCTTCTGCCTGCCCGGCCATCGGCGGAGGCCGGCCCGGATAGCCCAGAGTCCTGGGGGTGCCTGTGTCGCGGCTCGTCGGCCGGGTGTGCGTGGTCAATGGTGCCGCGAGCGTGATCGGCCAGGCGGTGGCCGGGAGGTTCGCAAGCGAGGGCGGCGTGGTCGTCGGGGTCGATAAGGCTGAGCACTCCGTCGGCGAACACGTCGTGCGGGCCGATCTCGTCGACGAGTCGCAGGTCGAGGCGATGTACGAGCAAGTCGTGCAGAGGCACGGGCGGCTCGACGTCATCTACAACAACATGGGGCTGATGGACCGCGGCGATCACTCCGCGCTGGACACCAGCCTCGAGACCTGGCGCCGGGTGCTCGACGCGAACCTGACGAGCATCTTTCTGTCCTGCAAGCACGGCATCCGCCATCTGCGCGGCACCGACCCGCCCGGCGGCTCGGTCATCAACGCTGCGTCATTCCTCGCAGGGATCGGGGCGGCGACCTCCCCGATGGGGTACGCGGCGGCCAAGGCGGGCGTGGTGCAGCTGAGCAGGGATCTTGGCGTGCATCTGGCGCGCAGCGGCGTGCGGGTCAACGCGGTGCTGTTCGGGCCGATCGATACGCCGGATCAGCGGGCGGTCTTCGATCGCAACCCCGGTGCGCTGGAGAAGCGCCTGGTGCACTGGCCGATGGGACGGTTCGGCACCTTGGAGGAGGCAACGGGGACGATCGCTTTCCTTGCGAGCGACGATTCGGGCTTCATCACTGCTGCCGCGCTGCCGCTCGACGGCGGCATCACTGAAGCGTTCACCGTGCCGGAGTAACGGCCGGCTCCTCAGGGATACCGGGCCGCGCTGGCTTTATCCTGATAGTGAGATGACTGACTCACCGCAACCGAATCCGGTCCGCGCGGCCGACCAGCGGCCCGGGAAGCGAGAGCGCCTCGTGACCGCCGCGAGCCAGCTGCTGCACCAGCACGGCGTTGAGAAGACGACGCTGGCCGACATCGCGCAGGCCGCGGACGTGCCCGTGGGCAACGTCTACTACTACTTCAAGACCAAGGACGACATCGTCGCCGCGGTCGTCAAGGCCCACGTTGAGCAATCCAAGGCGGCGCTCGCCTCGATCGAGAGCCGCTATCGGTCACCCAAGAGCCGGCTGAAGGCCCTGGTCGACGCGCTGGCCGACCAGGGTGAGGTGATCGCGCAATACGGGTGCCCGCACGGCAGCCTCTGCTCGGAACTGGACAAACGCCCCGGTAGCCGTGATTTCGCGCTGGGCGAGCTGATGCTCGTCCCTATCGAGTGGGCACAGGAGCAGTTCCGGGCGCTCGGCCGAGACGACACGCGCGACCTCGCCGTGAGCCTTCTCGCCTCCTATCAAGGCAGTGCGCTGCTCACCAACACGTTCCGCGATCCGGACATCCTCGCTCGCGAGACGCGCCGTCTGCGCCGCTGGATCGACACGCTCTGATTCCCGGACCACGAGGTCTCGGTCACGGGCGGGCGGGGAAGAGCCGCTTCTCCGTTACGAGGTGGGGCGCCCACTCGAGATGATCCGCGCCAGCGAAGCGCAGGTACGCGCGGAGGGCGTCCCGCATCGCGTCGACGAACCCGTCGGCGCGGCTCGGCGCGAAGCCGTCCTCCCACCAGACGCCGAGCACCTCCACGCGGGCCCGGTCCCGGTCGATCCGCGGTTCGATCCGGCCGACGAGGCGGTCGCGGAAGGAGATCGGGAGCACGTACCAGCCCCAGCGGCGCTTGGCCGGCGGGAAGAAGCCCTCCCACACGTAGTCGAAGCCGAACAGGCTCGCGACGAGGGCGTTGTCCCACAACAGGGAGTCGAACGGGGCGATGAACGCGACGGAGGGCGCCGGCTCCGGCGGCGCCTGCAGCAGCGCGAGCTCCTCGCCGAGGACGAAGCGCTTGCCGCGCACACCCTCGACGTCGACGGGCACGAGCGCGCCGAGCTCGACCAGCTCCTTGCGCAGCTCGTTGCGCCCCGGCCACCCCGGGATCGGATTCGGCGGGGCGATGCGGTCGAACGTGCCCCCGGCGCCGCCGGCGCCGAGCAGGCCGTGGGCGCGGTACCGGGACAGGAGCTTGTGCCGGAGCTGTTCTCGCATCGGCACCTCGTGCGCGAGCAGCTCGGCCGGGAGCAGACGTTCGAGGAGGTCGTAGTACCGGAGGTTGCCCTCGCGCCGGGCGAGGCCGACCACGCCCGTGACGGTGTACGCCTCGAGCACGGCGCGCACGACGTTCTCCGGCATCCCGAACCAGTCCTTCGGCGCTCCGTGCTCGGGCTCGAAATCCAGCGCCGACAGCGTGCCCTGCGCGCGGATCCGCCCGAGCACGCGCTCGGCCACCGCGGCGTTCTCGGCGAGGATCCGGGCGTGGAACCGGGGCCCCTTGCGGCCCCAGCCGAAACGGAACCAGGGGAACTCGCTCGCCGGGACGAACGACAGCGCCTTGTTGGTCGTCTCGAAGATCTCGCGGCGTTCGTAGAGCACGTCGCACCAGGCGGGCTCGTAGCCGGCGACGCGCGCGTGCAGCACGAGGTCGTGGTTCCGGCCGGCGACCGCGATCGGGTCGAACTGGATCGACCCGAACTTCCGGAAGACCTCGAGCACGCCGTCCAGGCCTCCCCCGACAGACCGCGCAGGCGCGAGGAAGTGCCGCGCGACGAGAAAGCGACGCGCCGCCTCAGCAGTCACCTTCACCTGGAAGACACTAGCTCGTCAGCGGCGGGCACGGTCCGGCTGGCCACCGCCGCCCGGGCCAGCTACCCCGCCATCGTGGCGGCCTTCGCCCTGGCCATCGCCGAGTCGGCCGCCCCTTTTGGGGCCCGTGAAACCATGCTCCGTTCGGAGTAAAAAGATCTTTTCATCAGAACGGACGGGGGTGCGTGCGCGGGACGTCAGCCGGCCGATCCGCCGGTCGCGAGGCGCATGAGGTCGGTGTCGAGGTCGATGGAGAGCTCGGTTCCGCCGGCGCTGCCGTACTCGTGCTGGTAGCTCTGCCAGGACTCGTCCCTGATGGCCCGGGCGAAGCCGCTTTCCATCAGCAGCACGAGCTCGAGCGCGGCCCGGTCGATGCGGCCGGCCAGGGCCGGGTCGCTCCAGTCCTCGGGGGCGGCGAACAGCGAGGTCGGCACGGTCATGGTGCGCAGGTAGGCGAACATCGGGCGCATCTGGTCGTCCGCGACGAGGGCGTGCCGGGCGGTCCCTGCGGTGGCGGCGAGCACGACCGGCTTGGCGATGAGCAGGTCGTTGTCCAGGACGCCGAAGAACGAGGTGAACAGGCCGCTGGGGCCGGCCTTGTAGACCGGGGAGGCGGCGATGATGCCGTCGGCGTCGCGCAGGACGTCGATGGCCTGCTGCAGTCTGGGCGTGATCAGCTGGGAGACCAGCGCGGCGGAGATGTCGGCGGAGATCTCGCGCAGTTCGATGACGCTGACCGTCACCTCGTGGGCGTGGCGGGAGGCGAGGGCGGCGGCGCGTTCGGCGGCGCGGTCGGCGAGGAGCCTGGTCGAGGACGGGTCGCCGGTTCCGGCGCTGACCACGGCGAGCCTGAAGTTCATGGGTTTTCGTCCTTTGCGGCGGCTAGTTTGAGGCAGATCGTTTCGAGCTGGCGGAGTTCGGCGGGGTCCAGGCCGGCGGTCATGGCGCGGGCGACGCTGCGGGCGTGGCCCTGCCCGACCTGCCGCTGGATGGCCCGGCCTGCGGCGGTGAGGGACAGGCAAACGCAGCGTGCGTCGGCGGGGTCTGGCCGGCGCTCGACGAGGCCGCGTTCGGCCAGCCGGTCGACCAGCCGGGACAGGGCCGGCTGGCTGAGCAGGACGTGACGGTTCAGCTCGCTGATATTGATCGGCTCGGGGCACTTGGACAGCGTGTACAGGACGTCGTACTCCCGCATGGACACGTCCGCCCAGATGTCCTCGGCGGCGAACTCCTTCATCAGCACGGCGTGGGCGGACAGCAGCGCCTCCCACGCGTCGTTGGCTCTGGTGCCGGCCATCACAGCTCCGGGTACTCGGCTTCTGGCGTCTCCGGGTCCGTGTCCTGGTAGGGGGACGCGCCGGTGACGTTGTTGCCGCGGTTGGCGTTCGGGCGCGGCTGGCGCGGCGCCTGGTCACCGTACTTGGCCCTCAGGAGGCTGGCGTGGGTGGGGGCCTCGGGCGTCTCCGGGTCCTGCCGGGCGGCGATTTCCTTGCGCAGCACCGGCACGACCTCCTCGCCGAGCAGGTCAAGCTGGTCCAGCACGGTCTTCAGCGGCAGGCCGGCGTGGTCCACCAGGAACAGCTGCCGCTGGTAGTCGCCGAAGTGCTCGCGGAAGGTCAGGGTCTTGTCGATGACCTCCTGCGGGCTGCCCACGCTGAGCGGGGTCAGCTTTTCGAAGTCCTCCATGCTCGGCCCGTGACCGTAGACCGGCGCCTCGTTGAAGTAGGGGCGGAACTCGTTCTTGGCGTCCTGGGAGTTTCTGGCTATGTATGCCTGGCCGCCCAGGCCGACGATGGCCTGCTTCTCGGTGCCGTGGCCGTAGTGCGCGTAGCGCTGCCGGTAGAACTTTATGAGGCGCATGTAGTGCTCCTTCGGCCAGAAGATGTTGTTGGCGAAGAAGCCGTCCCCGTAGTACGCGGCCTGCTCGGCGATCTCCGGGGTGCGGATCGAGCCGTGCCACACGAACGGGGGCACGTCGTCCAGGGGCCGCGGGATGCTCGTGAACCCCTGGAGCGGGGTGCGGTACTTGCCGTGGGCGTCCACGACGTCCTCGCGCCACAGCCGGTGCAGCAGGTTGTAGTTCTCCAGCGCCAGCGGCAGGCCCTCGCGGATGTCCTGGCCGAACCACGGATAGACCGGGGCCGTGTTGCCGCGGCCGAGCATCAGGTCCATCCGGCCCTTGCTCAGGTGCTGCAGCATCGCGTACTCCTCGGCGATGCGGACGGGGTCGTTCGTCGTGATGAGCGTGGTGGAGGTGGTCACGATCAGCTTGTTCGTGGTCGCCGCGATGTAGGCCAGCAGCGTGGTCGGGGCGGAGGAGAAGAACGGCGGGTTGTGGTGCTCGCCGATCGCGAACACGTCAAGCCCGACCTCCTCGGCCTTCTGCGCGATCGCCACGATCGCGTCGATCCGCTCCGCTTCGCTCGGGGTCTCCCCCGAGACCGGGTCCCGGGTGATGTCGCTCACCGAGAAGATCCCGAACTGCATGTCGTGCCTCCTGCGCTCCCCGCCGGGACGGCGGGCCTAGATATATGCGTTTGCATGTATCTAGACAACGGGAGCGGCCTTGGTATTCCGGGGGGCTCGCGCTGGCGGCTGGCGGCGGCCGCGCGACCGGAACGATGTGGCGCTGTACCGGTTACAACCGGCACGCTGCCACAACGTTCTGCTGGTTCGGACTCCGGACCGCCCTGTTGATCACGTTTCGGGGCGTTCAGCGAGCATGGAGTGGTTTCGGCCGGTATAACCGTGAGCACGCGCCGATCCGAAGGAGGGACTGGGCATGCGACCTGTCCTCCCCCGTTTCTCAAGCAACGCCGCCGCCAGGAGCGTCCTCGCGGTGCTCGCGGTGAGCGTGCTGGCCGCCTGCACCAGCACGAGCAGCCCGACGAGCAGCCCGACGAGCAGCGCCCCGCCGACGGGCAGTTCCAGCGGGCCCATCGTCATCGGCGCGTCGCTCTCGCTGAGCCCAGGAAGCGCCGCCAACCCGGACACCTTCCAGGCGGACGGCGTGGCGTTCCGGAGGGGGTACGAGCTGTGGGCCAGTGACGTGAACAAACACGGCGGCCTGCTCGGCCGGCAGGTCGTGCTGAAAATCCTCGACGACGGCGGCTCGCCGAACCAGGTGGTCACCAACTACCAGACCCTGTTCGGCAAGGACCACGTGGACCTGGCCTTCGGGCCGTTCTCCTCGCTGCTGTCCGGGCCGGCCTCGGCGGTGGCGGCCCGGTACGGCATGGCGTTCGTGGAAGGGGCGGGCGGCGCGCCGTCGGTCTTCGACACCGCGTCCAACCAGGTCGACCACAACACGTTCGACGTGAGCCTGCCGGTCGCGGACTCGCTGGTCCCGTTCTACAACTGGATCAAGTTGCTGCCCAAGAGCGAGCAGCCGAAGACCGCGGCCTACCCGATGGCCCAGGACCCGTTCGCCGACCCGCCGGTCGAGCTGGCCCAGACGCTGCTGGCGAACCTCGGCGTCAAGACCGTGTACTCGGACATCTTCACCGAGCAAGAATCGGCGTACAAGGCGCCGGCCCAGGCGGTGGCCGCGTCCGGCGCGCAGCTGGTGGTGCTCGGGTCCACCGACGTGCCCACCGTCCAGGCCTTCATGCAGGTGTTCGAGCAGCAGCACTACACGCCGAAGCTGTTCATCGCGGCGTCCGGGCCCGACCAGGGTGCCGCGTTCGTCTCCCAGGTCGGCCAGGGCAACGAAAACGGGGTGATGGTACCCAACGGCTGGTATCCCGGTTACGCCAACGCGGCCAGCCAGCAGATGGTCAGTGAGTACCTCGCCCAGTACCACGGCACCGCGGACGGCATCAACGCCGACGTGGCGGAGGCCTACTCGGTGGGCCAGGTCGTGGCGCAGGCGGTCATCGCCACCGGCGGCACCGATAACGCCAAGATCATCGCCTACCTGCACAGCGGCAAGACGCTGAAGACCGTCCAGGGTCTGGTGAGGTTCGACGCGCTGGGCGAGAACGGAGCCGCGGCGGCGTTCGTCTTCCAGTGGCAGCAGGGTAAGTTCGTTCAGGTCCTGCCGAGCGTGACCGGCGGGCCGTCGGTCATCAACAAGACGCCCTGGATCAACGCGGGCACGACGGGCCCGCCGGGGTGACACTCGAGGGTCTTGACGGCCAGCGGGCCAGGCCATTTCCCAATTTCGGGCCAGGTCACTAGATCAGCATTTGCCGGATATTTCGTACACGTCCCACTAAAGTTGCGGCATCCCACATTCGTGCAGCCGGAGGCCGGTGGTCCGCGTGGGTCGGCAGTGCGGCGTTTACAGAAAGCGCGTAACCAGCGAGGATCAGCGATGGGGAACCATAGGGTGGCGAGCGTGGTACCGCGCGCCGGTAGTGCCAGCCAGTATGCCGCCGAGCCGACGACCTCACGATTCACCAGTCCGCGCGCGCTGACCCTGCGGAACTGGCCGGTGTCCACGCGGCTGATCGCCGTGATCGTGCTGGCGCTCGCCATGGGCCTGGTCTTCGGTGGCCTGCGGGTCGCGTCGGCGGCGGGCAGCGCGTCGGAATTCGGTGGCGTGTCGCAGCTCGCCGCCCTCGGGCAGCAGGTCACCAGCCTGGTGCAGGCCATGGAGAACGAGCGCGACGAGACGACCGGGCTGGTGCCGCTCACCAACACCAAGCAGCTGGAAACCGCGTACGCCGAGACCGACGCCGCGGCGGCCAGGGTGCAGTCGCTGGCCGCCGGGATCGGCGGTTCCTTCCCGGCCAACATCCAGTCCCGGGTGGCCGCCGTGGTCTCCCAGATCACGCACCTGTCCGCGCTGCGCATCTCGGCCCAGGCCAGCCAGTCCGCGCTGGCGGTGATCGTCGACTACTCGGCCCCCATCACCGACATGATCGCCCTGAACGGCCAGATCGCGCAGGGCACGTCCGACTCCGTCCTGGTCAACGACGTCCAGACGCTCAACTCGCTGTCCCTGGCCAAGGACCAGGCCGCGCAGCAGCGCGCGATCCTGTACAACGCGTTCAACCAGGCGATCTTCGCCGACGGCGAGCTGCAGGCCCTGCAGACCGCCCAGTCCGAAGAGCTCACCGACCTGACGGCGTTCAATACCACGGCCACGACGGCCGAACAGAGCACGTACAACAACTTCGTGAACACCGTGGACGGGACGGCGGTGAACGAGGCGCAGAACATCGAGATCTACGTCGTGGGCACCGGCGTCCCTGACATCGGCGCGGGCGCCCTGGACATCGGCATGAAGCAGGCGCCCGCGGCGTGGTACTCGGCTCAGTCGGCCAAGGTCAACGCCATGCAGCAGACCGAGCTTGAGGTAGCAGGGAATATCGTCGCGCGAGCCCGGTCGCTGCAGGGGAGCGCGGAAAACTCCGCGCTGGTCACCGCCGTGCTGACCGCCATCATCCTGTTCCTGGTCCTGCTCGCCACGGTCGCCGTGGCGCGGTCCCTGGTCGGTCCGCTGCGCAGGCTGCGGGAAGGCGCGCTCAACATCGCCACGGTGGAACTGCCGGAGCGGGTCCGGCTGCTGAGCGAGGCCCAGGATTCGTCCACCAGCCTGGAGGTGGCGCCGATCGACGTGCTGTCCACCGACGAGATCGGCCAGGTCGCCCGCGCGTTCGATCAGGTGCACTCCGAAGCGGTGCGGCTGGCCAGCAACGAGGCCAGCCTGCGGAACAGCTTCAACGCGATGTTCGTCAACCTGTCCCGGCGCAGCCAGTCACTGATCGAGCGGCTGGTGCGCATGATCGACTCCCTCGAGCAGAACGAGGACGATCCCGACCGGCTGTCCAACCTGTTCTCCATGGACCACCTGGTCACCCGGATGCGGCGGAACTCCGAGAACCTGCTGCTGCTGGCCGGGCACGAGGGCGCGCGCAAGTGGAGCGATCCGGTGCCGCTGGCGGACGTGGCCCGCGCCGCGGTGTCGGAGATCGAGCAGTACAGCAGGGTCACGCTGAAGATCCAGCCCGGGATCGCGGTTACCGGCCCGGCGGTCTCCGACGTTGTGCACTTGCTGGCCGAGGTCATCGAGAACGCCACGATCTTCTCCCCCAAGGACTCCGCGGTGCAGGTGTCCGGCCAGGAACTGGCCAGCGGCGGCGTGCTGATCGAGGTCAGCGACAGCGGGGTCGGCATTCCCGAGGCCCGGCTGGCCGAGATCAACTGGCGGCTGGACAATCCGCCCGTCATCGACGTGTCGGTATCCAGGCACATGGGCCTGTTCGCGGTCGCACGGCTGGCCGAGCGGCACGCGGTGCGGGTCCGGCTGCGGGCCAGGGCCCCGCACGGCCTGACCGCCCTGGTGTGGCTGCCGGACACGGTCATCGAGCGGGGACGGGCCCAGGCCCCCTCGTGGGCCGGGCGGCTCGAGCCGCAGCCGGCCGCGGCGGGCCGGCAGTCGGCCGGCCGGCACAGCGTCCCCGTGCCCGTCGGCCCGGACGGCCAGCCCGCGACCGACCAGTTCGAAGCGATCACGCCCGCGGCCGCGGCGGCCACCGTGCCCGGGCCGGTTGGCCCGGCGAGCCCGGCCAGCCCGGCCAGCCCGGCGGGCCCGGCGGGCCCGCGAGAGCCGGCGCACGCAGCCAGCGCGGCCAGATCGGCTGGCGCGGCCAGCGCCGCCAGCGCGGCCACGTCAGACTGGTTCCGCAGCCGCCGGCCGTCGGCCACGGACCCGGCCGGCAACGGCGGCGGATCGCCCGGGGGGCAGAGCGGGTCGTTCGCGGCCGCCGCGCAGGCGGGCGGCCAGCGGTCGTTCGGGACCGGCGGGTGGGCCGAGGGCAGGCAGGCGGCGCAGATCGTGGCCGATCCGGTCCGCGGCGACCGGACCACGGCCGGGCTGCCCATGCGCGTGCCGCGGGCGAACCTGCTGCCCGGATCCGCGGGCGGCGCCCACCGCGCGGGCGCCCCCAGCCGTGCAGCGGCCCACGTCCCTCAGGTCCCTGCCGCCCCGCGGCCACCGCGCTCACCCGACATCGCTCGCACTCGCCTGAGTGGATTCCAGAGCGGCGTGCGCCGCGCCAAGAGCGACACCACGCGCGCAGGAGAGGGAGCCGATCGTTGAGCTACGCGTACCGCCAGGACCTGAACTGGCTCGTCACCGACTTCGCCGCGCGGGTCGCCGATGTCGCGCACGCGGTCGTGGTGTCCGCGGACGGCGTACCGCTCGCGCTATCGGAATACATCCCTCCCGGTGCCGCCGAGCAGTTCGCGGCCATCACCTCCGGTCTGGTCAGCCTGATGCAGGGCGCGGCTCGGATCTTCGAGGCCGGCCTGCCCGTCCAGGCCCTGGTGGAGATGGAGGGCGGGCTGATGTTCGTCATGGCGATCAGCGACGGGTCGTGCCTGGCCGTCCTGGCCTCTCCGGAGTGCGATACCGAACTGGTGTCCTACGAGATGACCCGGCTGGTCGAGGCGGTCGGCGACGTGCTGACCCCGGCGGCCCGCACCCACCGCGCGATCTGACCGCGCCTAGCCCGGGCGGTCTGGGCTCGCGAGCAGCGCGGCCAGCACTGCGGCCTCGCTGATCTCGGGCTGCCTGGTGGCTGTGAGCAGGGTCAGCGGCCGGTCTTTAGCCAGCGCGCGCAGGTGTGCCAGGGCGCTGGCCCGGCCGGGATCGTCCAGCTCCAGCCGGTAGCGGCCGGCGAACTCCTCGAAGCGCGCTGGTTCGCGACCGTACCAGGTGCGCAGCCGGCCGATGGCGTAACTTCCTTGCACCACTCGTCGAGCGCCGCCTTGGCCTTGGACAGCCCGCGCGGCCAGAGCCGGTCGACCAGCACCCGGGTGCCGTCGTCTGGCTCCGGCTCCCGTAGACGCGGCGGACCCGGATGATCGGGCGGCCATCGATCCCACTGGCGGAAGCTTACCCCGGCGGGTTCAGCGCCGGAGCGCCGCTGGCCTAGCCCAGCGGTCACGGGCCGGGGGTGCTGACCTGGACGCGGGTGAGCCCGGTCGGGGCCAGCCAGGTGCCGACGATGTTGGCCGCGATCAGCGTCCGGTCCGCCGGGTCCCACAACAAGATCGTGCCGGCCTTGGCCAGGGCCAGCAGCGCGGTCATCGCGGCCGGGCTGGGCGCCGCGGTGTGCTGCTGCCCGTCGGCGGTCACGATCATCACCTGGAACCGGCCGTCGGTGCCGTCCGGCCCGGCGGTCCAGTTCGCGTTCAGCACCGTGACCTGGCTGGTCTGCTCGCTTGCACCGGGGCATGGCCATCGCGCCCCGGCTCGACGGCCGCGCCACCATGGCCGCGTGCAAGCCCGGCGCCGCC
>CAVPLC010000047.1:0-397923 GCA_963705835.1 uncultured Actinomycetes bacterium | reverse complement strand
AGCGCGTTCGTGGCGATGATGGTCGCCGTGGTCTACGGCTGGACCCTGTTGCCGCGCGCGGCCGCCGCGTGCCTGGTGGTCGTCCTGGCCTGCGCCGCCACCGAGCCGTGGATGCTCAGCTACGACTGGATGCCGTGGATGTACGTCCCGGCCTACGTCGCGTTCGCGATCGCCGCGGTCTGGCTGGCGGCCGGCGGGGAACGGGATCTGTGGATCCTGGTGCTGACCGGCGGGTTCCGATCATGGGCACGCGTGCTTCCTGTTCTTCGTCCCGGTGATCGCGGTCACGGCGGCGGCCGCGGTGATGTGGCGCTACGGGCCCCGGGTGGCGCCGCGGCGCTTCACACGGCCCCGGACCTGGGTTCCGGTGACGGTGATCAGCGTCGTCTTCGCGCTGCCCATCGTGGTGAACCTCGCCCTGCACTGGCCGGGTGACTTCGGCAAGTATGTGTCGTACTCTTCATCGAAGATCGCCGGCGGGCACGGCGTATCGCAGATCCTGCACTACGCGCTGTGGTACTGGTGGCAACAGGGCGGCGGATGGGCCGCGTGGCTGGTGCCCGCCGTCTCCTACCTGGTCGCGGTCGCGGCGGTGCGGCTCTGCTGTGATCCCGGCGCCGGTCTCGGTGGGCCTGCTCGCCATCAACGTCGTGTCGACGCTGGCGTTCCTCTGCTATACCGCCGTCGGCATCGACGTCCTTTCCGAGCGCTACATCGGGTACTTCTACTTCTCGGCCCCGCTGATCACGCTGCTGGTCATCGCGGTGAGCCTGACCGAAGCGGTGCCGCTGGGCGCGCTGGCGGCCCCCGCGGCGGCCCTGCTCGCGGTCATCTCCTTCGCGGCCGCCCCGGCTACCGCCGCGAACACCGGCGACACCGACGCGGCGCTGCCCGGTGTGGTCAGCGCGGTGGCGGCCAGCGCCCACGGCAAGACGATCGTGATCGACCTCGACCCCACGCGGCCTGGCCCGATGTCAGCGGCTTTCTGGTCCAGGCCGAGCGGGCCGGGGTGCGGGTGTGCGCGCGGAGCCCCGGGGTGGACGTTCATGATGACCAGGCAGTTCATCTGCACGCCCGGGCAGATCCTGACCGGCGCGCCGTTCTGGTTCCGCGCGCCTGCCGCCCCGCCGGGAGCGCCCGTCATCGCCACCCTCAAGAACTCCGCGGGCCACGGCGGGCGCGGCGTGAGCGGGCACACCCAGGTACGGACGGCGCAGTCCGCGCCCCCGCGGGTCCGCGCGGCCTGGCCGCCCGCCGTCCTCGCGCTGGTGATCGCGGCCCTGTTCTTCTTGTACTTGCGCCAGTCGCTGATCACGCCCATGACCTCCGATGGCGCGGCCAATGCGCTGCAGGCCCAGAGCATGCTGCACGGGAACCTGCTGCTGCATCACTGGTGGGTGTCGGACGTGTCCTTCTACCCCACCGAGTTGTCGCAGTACGCGCTCATCGAGGTGGTCCTCGGGCTGAGCCCTGTGGGTGGTGCACGTGGCCGCGGCCATGACCTACACGCTGCTCGTGGTGCTCTCGGCCCTGCTCGCCAGGGGCAGCGCCCGGGGTAAGGCCGGAGCAGCCCGCGCCCTGGTCGCGGCGTGCATCATCTTGTCGCCGCAGGTCAGCGCCACCCAGATCGTTTCCTGCAGCCCCAGCACGCCGGCACCGCGGTGCCCCTGCTGGTGGCCTGGCTGCTCATCGACCGCGACCCCAAGACCCCGAAGAGCCCGGGCGCGCGGTACCGCTGGCTCACCCCCGCTGTCGTCTGCGTCATCCTGGGCGTGACGGCGATTGCCGACGCGTCCGTGCTGCTCACGGGCATCATCCCGCTGGTTCTGGTGTGCCTCGTGCGAGCCTGCCCCGGCGTGATGCGCGGGAAGCGGACCGAGCCGAAGGGCGGTATCAGCTGTCCCTGGCCGGGGCCGGGCGGTCGCCGGGCTCGGCTTCTTCGCGCCGCGCGCCATCACGGCCCTCGGCGGATACCACGAGTGGCCCGTCCTGAACGGCACGGCGCCCATCAGCCTCTGGGCGCGCGGAGCGAAGTGGACGTTCCAGGCGTGCTCGAGCTCTTCGGCGCGGACTTCTACCAGGCCAGGCCCGGGATCGAAGTCGCCTTCGCCGTGGTGCACCTGGTCGGCGCGATCCTGGTGGTCGGTGCCCTGCTGCTCGCGCTCGCCCGGTTCTTCCGCTTCACCGACCTGCTCATCCCGGTGTTCGCGGTGGGCATCGTGCTCAACCTCGGCGCGTACCTGACCAGCACGCGCTCCCACGGCATCCTCAGCACGCGCGAGATCGCCGGCGTGCTGCGCTGGGCGCGGTGCTGGCCGGGCGGATGCTCGGTGAGCGCGTGCTCGCCGCGGTGACCGCCCGCAACGGCCTCAAGGGTTGGTCCTGGCCGCTCGCCGTCGTCGCCGCGGGCTACCTGGGCGGCCTCGGCTACGCCGCGGCGCAGCCCTCCGCTCCCGCCAACCAGCCCCTGGCGTCGTGGCTGGCCGCGCACGGGCTCACTGACGGGCTCGCCGGTAAACGCCGGCAGGCTTACAGCACCACGGTGGACAGCGGCGGCCGCGTCCTGGTCAGCGGCGTGACGATGGACGGCCATGGTACCTCGTGCCGTACCAGTGGGAGACCGACGACTCGGACTACGCCCGGTCGCGGCACGACGCCAGTCTCGGCCTCGTTCGCCGACGGCCCGCTTCCGCTGCCGGGCGCCTGGCCCGCCGCCCTGCGGACCTTCGGCCTGCCTGAGCGGGTCTACCGGTACTACGGCTACACCATCGGCGTCTGGGACACCAACCTGCCTCAGGTGCCTGCGACGGTCACATGTACAGGATGCGCCGCCGGGCCACCACGAGCAGGGCCTGCACCGCGCAGGCCAGCAGCAGGCTGAGGTAGGGCCAGGACAGGTACCGTCTTCGGCGTGGCCGAGCAGCAGATCAGCGCCACCAGGAAGGGTTCGATGAGCGAGCGGCCGTCACCGAACGTGCTGGTCCAGATCTGGCTGGACAGCAGGCCGAGCTGGAGCACGAAGAAGATGAACGCCAGGCGTTCATGCCACGGCGCGGTGGTCACGAAGAGCACGGCCAGCCCGGCGAGGATGAACACCGCCAGCGTGGCGTACTCGAGCAGGCGACGTCGATCACGCCGAGATGAACCGCGTCCATGTGGTGAATTTCGACCCGCAGCGCGTCGACCATGGCCGTGAACGGCTGGGTGAGGTTGCGGTTGCTGTTCGCGACGAGCGGGAAACTCCCCCTTGACCACGACGTGCACGGCGAGCTCCACCAGGCCGGGTACGCGATGGCTGGTATAACACCGAGGCCAGCTTGGCCGGTGGCCGGGCCTAGCGCGCTGACGGACGATCGCGACCAGCCGGGTGAGCGCGATGGCGCCCGGGGCGAACAGATGGTTCTCCCTGGTGATCGCCCCGTAGGCGAACAGGCCGGCGGCCAGCAGCGGCCGGGCGCCGGTAGGCGAGCAGGCCGCCCAGCATGCACGCCTCGGCGAGCGGTTCGGCGGTGTCCTCGGCTGACGCTGATGACCAGGCCGAGCAGGCGAAAGGCCAGCCCCCACAGGGCGTGGCGCGGATTCCTGGCGAACATGCCGCCGAGGACGGCCATGCGGCGGCCACGCCGAGCAGGTTGATCGCGACCAGGGCGAACGGGACCAGCTTATGCTGCCAACGATGCCAGCCAGGCCAGGACCGGATAGCCGGCGACGGTAGGACTGGTCCATGGTGATGCCGAACGCGGTCTTGTGCCAGTTGGCGGGGTCCAGCGCAAGCCGGTAATAGAACTGCCCGTCGTAGCCGGGTTTGGCACCCGGAGCACGCCGCGCGGGGAGCCGGGCCGGGTCGGGATAGGTGTGGCCCGCCATGATGAACAAGGTGATGTGCCCATCGGCCCAGACCCGCAGCCGCGCGAGGGCGTAGCCCAGCCAGCCGAGGAAGGCGATCACGCCCGGCACGGCCGGGTGGTTCGCCCGGGCCAGCAGCGAAGGCGCGCGTTCGCGCACGGGCCCGCGAAACACGGATCGAGGGTGAGCTGCAACCGCGGGCCTCCACCATGGCGAGCTCAGCGGACGCCGAGCGTGAGAGGGATAATCAGGCCAGGCGCGGGCAGCTTACCAGAGCAACACGGCTACCATGAGCGTTTGTGTCCTGGCCATGGCCACGGGGAGCGCGCGAAGACCTGCCCGTAACGTCCCCGCTCGCGAACCCGGTTGATGGCGTTGCCGACGCGCCGGGCGAGGCCACCGACGACACAGGGAAGAAAACGGAACGCCCCGCTATGCAGGCCGCGTGCCTACTGGAAGCCCCCGGTCGGCGTGACCATCATCCTGGCCACGATGCTGGCCCTGGGCCTGCGGGTGTTCATCTTGACCAGGCCGGGGCTGCTGACCGGTGTCACCGAATACGACGACGGCGTGTACCTCGGCGGTGCTATCAGGCTGACCCAGGGCCTGCTGCCCTACAAGGACTACTCCTTCGTCCAGCCGCCCGGGATCCTGCTCCTGATGACGCCGGCCGCGGTCGTCGCGCGATTGTCCACCACGGCCGCGGCGCTGGGTACCGTCCGCGTGCTCAGCGTGTGTGCCAGTACCGCGTGCGTGCCCCTGGTCGGGCATCTGATGCGCTACCGCGGGATGGTCGGGACGGTGGTGACCTGCGGGTTCCTCGCGGCCTACCCCGACGACGTGTGGACGGCGCACACCCTGCTGCTCGAGCCGTGGATGAACCTGTTCTGCCTGATCGGCGTGAACGCGGCCTTTCACCAGGGCCGGCTCGCCAGTCCCCGGCGGCTGGCCTGGGCCGGCGTCGCGCTCGGGTTCGCCGTCGCGGTGAAGTACTGGGCGGCGATACCGGCCGCGGTGCTGCTCGCGACGTGCCTAATCACCCGCAGGCAGTGCTTGCCCGGGGGGGCGACGACCCCCCCCAAGCCAGCACTGCTGGGGGGGAACCTTCCCCCCCAGACCCTCGCGGCCCCCCCGCGAGCCGGGCGCGGCGGACCCGCGCCTGCCTGGCCGGGCTGGCCGCGGGGTTCGCCCTCCCGGTCGTGCCCATCGCGCTGACCGCGCCGGCGACGTTCTTCCGCAGCACCGTGCTCTACCAGGCGAGCCGGGTCGGCAGCTACGTGCCGATGTCCCTGCGGCTCAGCCACCTGACGGGCCTGATCGACGTCTTCAACGTCAACGGCCAGTTCTCGCTGGCCGGCGCCAGCGACTCCCTCGCGCTGGCCTCTCCCAACCCAATCGCGGCCACGGCCGTGGGATGGCTCCCGTTCGCGGTCATCGGCGGGATGGTCGCCGCGATCGGGATCGGCTACTCCCTGCACTGGCGGCGGCCGTCGGAGCTGGACTGGTTCGTGCTCGTCGTGGCGGTGCTGGCCGCGACGGCGATCCTCAGCTACTCCGCGTTCTTCTATCATTATCCGGTGTTCGTGGCGCCCTGGCTCGCCCTGGCCTGCGGCGCGTCGGCCGCATACCTGACCGACCGCAGGATCATCCGGGGGTCCATCGTCGTCCTCGCCGCTGCGGCGTCCCTGGCCGTGGCCTCCGTCGAGGTGCATCAGCTGATCCCCCTCAACGTGCTGAGCGGATCCCAGGTCGGGGAGGTGATCCCGCCCGGTGCGTGCGTGATCACCGACCAGGTCTCCGACCTCATGTCCGTCGACAGGTTCAGCAACCCGCCCGGGTGCCCCGACGTGATCGACGCCCTGGCCAATACCTTGGTGCTAAGCAACGGGGTCAGCATGCAGGCTGGCGCCGGAGGCCTGCCCACTGTGGTGACCGGATGGGAGTCGATCCTGGGCAACGCGCAATACGTCCTGCTCTCGCCGGAAAGCGAGGTGCGCATTCCCACGGACTACGCCTGGTTCCAGGAGAACTTCGTCCCGGTCAGCCCGTACGAATACGGCATCGGCCAGCTCTTCGAGAGGAAGTCATAGGCCGATGCAGCGTACGGCCGCGCAGACCTCGCCCGCCGGAGAGCGGGCCACAGACCGCAAGACGTGGCGCCGGTGGGCGGCGGTACCCGCCATCGTGGTGACCGCGGCCGCCCTGTTCGCCGTGTACTTGAAGCTGTCCGGTACGTCGCCGATGAACTCGGATTCGGCCAACGTCCTGCTGATGGGGTGGGACATGCTGCACGGCAACCCGCTGCTGCATGGCTGGTACGCGACGGATGTCTCGATCTATACCACCGAGGTGCCGCAGTACGCACTGCTCTCGCGCATCCTCGGCGTGCACCCCGAGACCACGCACGTGGCGGCGGCCATGACCTACACGCTGGCCACCTTGCTCGCGATGCTGCTGGCCAAGGGCGGCACCTCCGGACGCACCGCCCTGGTCAGGATGGCGATCACCGGGGGAATCATGGTCGTCGCGCCGCAACTGGGAGCCGGAGTCTACGCCCTGGTTATGGTCGTGGACCACATCGGAACCTCGGTTCCGCTCCTGGTCATATGGCTGCTGCTGGACCGGTTCGACAGGGCTGGCCTCGGGGGGACGACCCCCCCAGACCCCCCCGCGAGGGGATGGGTCCCCGTGCTGACCATGATCCTGCTCACTTGGGTGCTCATCGCCGACCCCATCGTCCTGGTGATGGGCGTGGCGCCGCTGATGCTGGTCAGCGGGATCCGGTTCATCCAGGGCGTCGCGGCAGGCCGCGGCGCAGGCTGGACCCAGCGGATCCGTGCCCAGTGGTACGAACTGGCTCTCGCCTGCTCGGCGGCTGCGGCGGTCCCGTTGGCCCTGCTGGCCGAGCGGGCACTCAGAGCGCTGGGCGGCATTGCCGTCGATCCCTATGTGTTCGGCCTCAAGCCCTGGAACGAATGGCGGAACGACATCCTGGCCCTGTGGAGGGTGGTGCAGCTTTACGGGGCGGACTACCGCGGGCTGACCGGGGCCGCGTTCGCGTTCGCGGTCCTGCACCTGGTGAGCGTGGCGCTGGTGTGCTGGGCGATGCTGCGGGTAGCGCGGCGATTTTTCAGCGGCATACCGCTGGTGGACCAGGTACTCGCGGTCGCCATCGGCATGAATGTCGTGCTGTACGCGATTTCGGACGTTTCGATCGGGGGTGGCGCGCACGAGATAGCCATCATCGCGCCGTTCGGGGCGGCGCTGGCCGCACGCGCCCTGGCCGGTCCCGCATACCGGCCTGGCCAGCGGCGTCCCACGGTCGGTGTCTCGGCCTCCCGCTTGCGACTGGCCGGTCTTGCCGCTGGCGTGCTGGTCCTGGCCGGCTACCTTGCGGGTCTGGGGTACGAACTGACCCAGCCGGCGGCACCGCCGGACAACGCCACGGTCGCGTCCTGGCTCGCCGCCCACCACCTCACATACGGCCTGGCCGGCTACTGGCAGGCCAGCAGCGTCACAGTCGACAGCGGCGGCGAGGTCGTGGTCAGGGCGCTACCTCCCCACTCGACGCAGCCGTACTTGTGGCTGGCGAAAGCGTCCTGGTACGACCCGGCGTCTCATTGGGCCAACTTCATCGTCATCGACAACCAGACCACCCGCTTCGCTACCTGGCTGCCGCTCGCGGCCATCGAGAAAGACGCGGGTGTTCCGGCCCGCACCTATCACACTGGCCCGTACACCATCATGGTCTGGAATAAGAACCTGCTGGCCAGCCTGGCCGGGTGAGACCCCCTCGCAGATCTGCTTCGTGACGAGCCGAGGCGGTAGGCTCCGGTGGGTGAAGGCGCTGGTGCTGGCGGGGGGTTCGGGGACGCGGTTGCGGCCGATCACGCATACGTCGGCTAAGCAGCTGGTTCCGGTGGCGAACAAGCCGGTGCTGTTTTACGGGCTGGAGGCGATCGCGGAGGCGGGTATCACCGAGGTGGGGATCGTGGTGGGTGATACGGCGGCGGCGATCCGGGCGGCGGTGGGGGATGGCGGCGCGTTCGGGCTGGCGGTGACGTATATCCGGCAGGCGGCGCCGCTGGGGCTGGCGCATGCGGTGCTGGTGGCGCGGGAGTTCCTGGGCGAGGATGATTTCGTGATGTACCTGGGGGACAACTTCATCGTGGGCGGGATCGCCGGGGTGGTGGAGGAGTTCCGGGCGTCCCGGCCGGACGCGCACATCTTGCTGACCGCGGTGACGGACCCGCGGCAGTTCGGGGTGGCCGAGCTGGACGGCGCGGGGCAGGTCATCGGGCTGGAGGAAAAGCCGGAACGGCCGGGCAGTGACCTGGCGCTGGTGGGGGTGTACCTGTTCACCGCGGCGGTGCACGAGGCGGTGGCCGGCGCTGGTCCCGTCGCGGCGGGGCGAGCTGGAGATCACCGAGGCCATCGGGTACCTGATGGCCAGCGGCCGCACGGTCACCTCCACGGTCATCTCGGGGTACTGGAAGGACACCGGGAACGTCGCGGACATGCTCGAGGTCAACCGGATGGTGCTGGAGAGCGTGGAGCCGGCGGTGGCCGGGGAGGTGGACCGGGCCAGCGAGCTGATCGGCCGGGTGGTGATCGAGGCGGGGGCCCGGGTCACCGGGTCGCGGATCGTCGGGCCGGTCATCATCGGCGCCGGCACCGAGGTGACGGGGTCCTACATCGGCCCGTTCACCTCGGTGGCGGCGGGCTGCGTCATCGCCGACAGCGAGATCGAGTACTCCATCGTGCTGGCCGGGGCCTCGATCCGCGGCGTCCGCCGGATCGAGGCCTCGCTCATCGGCCATCACGCGGACGTCACCCCGGCACCCCCGGTCCGGCAGGCGCACCGGCTCGTCCTCGGGGACCACAGCAAGGTGCAGATCAGCTCCTAACGATCTCTGGTCCTGAGCTTGTCGACGTTTGGAGTCAAGGTTTCGGTCCTGGCGAGGGTTGCTCGCCACCGAGGCGGCCGCCTGGATGGCGTCTCGCTGCTCACTGTCTGCGCGGGTGAGAGCCCCGTCCACCGCAATCACCAGCCAGATGGCGAGATCGGCGTACAGCAGAACCTGGGCGAAGATGGTCGTCCGGTTCACGCTGGCCGCCAGCCAACCGTGAATCTCAGGGCCACCGATCATATACGTGGCGAAGATAATCGCCAGCGAGCCGAGGCACGCCGCCCACAGCCACGCCGGATTCCCGAGGCGGGCACGCTCGCGGTCCCCCCGCAGGAGCCAGCACCCGACCAGCAGCACCGCGAGATCGACAGGAGCCACGGCGAGATGCGCGGCCATTCCGGCGACAGTGGCTCCGGCCCGAGTGGCCGGTGATTCCGGGGACGTCGCCCTGAAGAAAGCGTCGTGCAGGCCTATGAGACGAGCCAGTCCCGCCCAGGTCAGTCCGGGCAGGGCCGGCACCGCGACGAACGCGGCACGCTCCGCCCACCTCCGCGCCGCCAGCACCGGTCGCGTCAGCGGCCGGTACCGCAGGGCGATCAGGACGAGTATCGCGATGGCCGTAGTGAGCCCCTCGTTCTTGGTCAGGCTGGCCACGACGGCGCAGATCCAGGCGACGCCGAGGGCCTGGGCGCTCTGCGGCAGGACAAGACCCCAGATGACCGCGCCCACCGCGGCCACCGCCCACAGCAGGTCGGCATAGCCTTGGATTTCAAAGACACCTGACACCGCGAAGCCCACCACGCAGATGGCCCCGGCGGCGGCAACCGCGGCCGCGCGCGTCGGCTGACGCCCCCGCTCTGCTGGCTTCTCTTCTGGAGGGACCCATCCCCCCAGACCCCCCTTGGGAAGGACGACCCCCCTGGGACCCCCCGCTGGCGGCGACCGCGATGCCGGTGCCGACCACCCCGAGACCGCAAGCACTCAGCAGTACCGTCATGTCAACGGCGAGATGCAGGTTGCCCAGTCCGAAGAACGCGAAGGCCAGGGCTCCGGCCGCGGGGGCGAGCAGCGGGTAATCCGGGTTGGAGAACCGGTAGGCCACGTTCTGCAGGTCCGTGAGCAGCTCGTGGTGTCCGCCGTACACCATCAAGGCGTGAGTCAGCCAGATTGAGTTGCCGTCCCCGCCGATCATCGGCACGCGCAGGGCGTCCAGGGGGACGGCAGCGGCAGCCAGCACGACGACGACGGTGACGATGGACCATCCCCACGACGGACCCGCCCATGGCCGAAGAGAGCGTCTGGCCGCCAGCCACCACGCGGTCACCGCGAGGTTGGCGGCCACCGCCACCACGGCATAATCCGCGACCAGCGAGCCGCCCACGCCAAGCTCGATCTCAGCCGCCACCGCCACCATCCCCGCCCCGGCGAGCGGGGCGAGAAAAACGAGCACCGGCGAACGCCGGGCCACCGCCAGGCTCGGCAGGATACCGGGCGCGCCTAGGCCCACGACCAGCACGAACAGCGCCTTCATGGGCGGCGGACCTCCAGCGCGATCCCCGAGCAGTCCCCGTGTGCAGATACAGCGGAGAGTTTGTATTGCGCGGTAGCCAGACTCGGCTGCGGCACGGCCCACAGGGTCGACAGCTCGGTCAGCTTCTGCATGAGCGGCCAGTATGGACTATCAACGTAGACGGTGGCGCCCTTGGGCACCATCGACCGGATGGCCTGGTAGAGGCACTCTTCCTGCCGGAAGAGGGTGGTCTGGCGATCGGACATGGCCGGCCCCAGAGCCGCGGCTGTGGTCTGCAGGCCATGATGCACGCTCAATCCCAGGGTCACAGCGGCGGCGGAGGCGATCACGGCACAGCCGATGCGCTTGCCGACCTGTCTTGAACGCTCGCCCATCGACGCGGACAACCTCCCGCTACCAGTCATTCGATGACTACAATCGGTCCCGCGTCCGACAACCTACACCGCCAGGCTCTGCGGGCTGCGGGTCACGTCCGAACCGCCCCGTGGTCCGCTCGTGCATCCGTTCCAGCTCGGCGGCGGGCCAGATCCACCACCATGCACTCGATGATGTCCCATGGAGCATGTATGTGCCGTCGCAGCACCAACTCGGAGGCCGGATGAGGATCCTGGTGACGGGCGGGGCCGGGTTCATCGGCTCGCACTATGTGCGCACGATGCTGGGGGGCGGCTACCCGGGTTATGAGGATGCCGCGGTGACGGTTCTTGACAGCCTGACCTACGCCGGGAATCCGGCGAACCTGGCCCCGGTCCGGGACAGCCCGCGGCTGAGGTTCGTGCGCGGGGACATCTGCGACGCGTCGGTGGTGGGGTCGGTGGTGCCCGGCCACGACGCGGTGATCAATTTCGCGGCGGAGACCCACGTGGACCGGTCCATCGGCGGGGCGGCGCCGTTCGTGGCGGCGAACGTGGCCGGGGTGCAGGTGCTGCTGCAGGCGTGCCTGGAGGCGGGGGTGGGGCCGGTGGTGCAGGTGTCCACCGACGAGGTGTACGGCAGCATCTCCTCGGGGTCGTGGGCGGAGGGCGCCCCGGTCGAGCCGAGCTCGCCGTACTCGGCGGCCAAGGCGGGCGGTGACCTGATCGCCGGGGCGTACGCCCGGACCTACGGGCTGGACGTGCGGATCACGCGGTGCTGCAACAACTACGGCCCGTACCAGTACCCGGAGAAGATCATCCCGCTGTTCGTGACCAGCCTGCTGGACGGGGTGCGGGTGCCGCTGTACGGTGACGGCGGCAACGTCCGCGGCTGGGTCCATGTCGATGATCACTGCCGCGGTATCCAGCTGGTGCTGGAGCGCGGCCGGGCCGGGGCGACGTACCACATCGGCGGCGACGCCGAGCTGACCAACCGGGAGCTGACCGCCGCGATGCTGCGGTGCTGCGGCGCGGGCTGGGACATGGTCACCTGGGTGGCGGACCGCAAGGGCCACGACCGGCGCTACAGCCTGGACGACAGCGCGCTGCGCGCGGCGGGGTACGCCCCGCGGGTCCCGTTCGGCCAGGGCCTGGCCGAGACCGTGCGCTGGTACGCCGCTCACCGGGCCTGGTGGGAGCCGCTCAAGCGGGCCGCGGTCCGGGGGGCCCGGGTCCGGGCGTGGCGGGCCCGGCCGGCGATGATGCGGCGGCGGCCGTGCCGGGGCGCGGCCGTGACCCGGTGGCTGGTCACCGGGGCCGCCGGGATGCTCGGCGCCGACCTGGTGGCGGCCCTGGAACGCCGCGGCGATCCGGTGACCGGCCTGGACCGGGCCGGCCTGGACGTGACCGACGCGGCCGCGGTCGCCGCCGCGGTGGCCTGGTGCCGGCCGGATGTGGTCGTCAACTGCGCGGCCTGGACGGCTGTGGATGATGCCGAGGCTGACGAGGAGCGGGCGCTGGCCGTCAACGCCGGCGGCGCGGCCAGCCTCGCCGCCGCCTGCGATCGGGCCGGCGCCCGCCTGGTCCAGGTCTCGACCGACTACGTGTTCGCCGGGACCAGCGCGCGGCCCTACGCCGAGCACGATAGGCCCGCGCCGCGGACCGCCTACGGGCGGACCAAGCTGGCCGGCGAGCGGGCGGTGCTCGAGCGGCTGCCCGGGGCCGGGTACATCGTCCGGACGGCCTGGCTGTACGGGGCGCACGGGCGGAGTTTCCCGCGCGACGATGATCGCGCTGGCGGGCGGGCAGCCGGCCGTCGACGTCGTCGATGACCAGGTCGGCCAGCCGACCTGGACCGCCGACGTGGCCGGGCAGATCATCGCGCTGGCTGATTCGGGGGCCGGGCCCGGCATCTACCACGCCACGAGCTCGGGGCAGACAACCTGGTTCGGCCTGGCCCGCGAGATCTTCCATCTGCTGGGCGCCGACCCGGACCGGGTCCGGCCCGTGGCCAGCAGCGCGCTGCGCCGGCCCGCGCCGCGGCCGTCCTACAGCGTGCTGGGCCACGCCGCGTGGGAAGCCTGCGGCCTGCCGCCGATCGGGGACTGGAGGGCGGCGCTGCGGCGGGCCTTCCCGGACCTCTCGCCGCGCAGCGCAAGGCCGCGGCCGGCGGCTAATCGGCCGGCGGCGCGGCGCCGGCCGGCCAGGTAGGCCTGGCAGTCGGCGTAACCGGGAAGCAGCCCCGCGCGGCGCGCCTCCTCCAGCGTCGGGGCGGCGGCATCCTTCCCCGAAAGGACCGGCGCGGCATCGACCGGCCACGCGATGCCGAGTTCGGGGTCGAGCGGGTCGATGCCGTGCTCACGTCCTGGCGCGTAGGGCGTCGAGCACAGGTAGATGACGGTCGCCTCATCGCTGAGCGCGGTGAAGGCATGACCCAGTCCCTCGGACAAGAACACCGCCTGACGGCCCGCGTCATCGAGCCGGATGGCCTGCCAGCGCCCGAAGCCCGGCGAGCCGACCCGGACATCGACGACCACGTCCAGGATCGCGCCGCTGACACAGGTGACGTACTTGGCCTGCCCGGGAGGGACGCTCGAGAAGTGCACCCCGCGGATCACCCCCCGGCGGGACACCGAGCAGTTGGCCTGCGCGGTTTCCGGCCAGTACCCGAGTTCCCCGCTCAGCTCCCCGGCCCGGTACCACTCCAGGAAACACCCCCGCTCGTCCCGGTGAATCGCCGGCGTGAACGTCCACGCGCCCTCGATGCCGGCCGGCTTCATGAGGCAACCGCGGCCGGTTCCTGCTTCGGTTCCTTCCGCGCCTCGATGTACATAGTGCCCCCCGACCGTGCGGCCACTTCGATCGCGGTCGCCACCAGGGCCAGCGGAAGGGCGACCACGGCAGCGGCGAGAGTGTAGAGGCGACGGGCCGGGCCCTGGGCGCCTCTGCGTGCCTCGCTGCGGCGGATGGCATCGTAGAGATCGGGATGCCCGGGGAGCCGGCCGACAAGCCCGTGGACCCACCCGAAGACGACCTGGCCTCCCCGCAGGTAGCTCACCCGCTCGACCCGCAACCCCGCAGCCTCGATCTTGGACAGCAGCGCCGCGGGGCTCAGGTGGACCAGATGGCGAGGCAGGTCCAGGGCGAGCCAGCGGTCACCGAAGACACGGGCCTGCAGGCTCGTCGCGTTGGGCACGGCGACGACCAGCAGCCCGTCCGGGGGCCAGGAGCGCCGCCGCGTGGCCTAGCGCCTCGGCGGGCCGTCGGAGGTGCTCCAGCGAATGCCAGAAGATGACCGCGGACCAGGCCCCGCTCATCTCGTCGATCTCGGCGTTCCGGATATGCGGCCCAGACGCGTAGGGGTCAAGGCCGGTGGCCTTGCGGCCATGGCGTGCGAAAGCCCGGACCAGGGTCCCGTCGCCCGCGCCCACGTCGAGGACCGGACCGGGCGGCAATATCCGGTCCAGGCGATCGGCGAGCGCCGCGCGCGTACGGCTGAGCACTTTATCCCCGAGGCCGGCGAACCGGCCCGTCGCAGGGCGATACCAGCTGGCGTAGGCCTCGTCCAGCTGCGCATCGCTCGGCCACGGCGACGTCGTCGCCACGCCGCAGCGGGCACATCGGATCCGGCCGGGGAAACGGTCGTCACCGGCGTCGAAGACGTGATCGCACCACGCACACTGGGCAGTGGGAGGCGCCGCCGTGAGCGAATACGCCACGGCGCTGTTGGATGACTTCGCGTTCGGCAACAGTTCAATCCTCCTAGTGATCGGCTGGCTTGCCATGTCCAGGCAGTCGTCGCAGGCTGGGCCTCGCGGCAGCTCGCGCTGCAGAACTGGCAGCCGGAGCTAGCAGGAAGCCTCGAACCTTCATATCGAGCTCCTAGTATGGTCCAGGTATGCATGCAGGGGAGACACGTTCAGGCCGGACTGACCTGGCCGGCGCGCGAGAAACGGCGTCGCAGCCACGTCAGCTCTTGCGCGCTAACGAGAACGATCTCTCAACGCGCCGGGCGGTGCGCCGCTGGTGGCTTGCGCCGGTGTGGATCGGCTGCGGCATCGCGCTGTTCCCTCTTCTCCTGCGGATCTCGCTGATCCACAGGATGGATTCCGACGGGGCGAACAACGCGTTGCAGGGGTGGGACATGCTCCACGGCCACCTCCTGCTGCACGGCTGGATCCTCGGCGACGCGACGTATTACACCCTCGAACTGCCCCTGTACGCGATCACCGGTGCAGTGCTCGGCCTGCACATCATGACCGGCCACGTGGTCGGCGTGCTCACTTTCCTGATCGTCGCGGCGTGCGCCGCGGCCGTGGCCATGACGGACAGCCGGGGTCTGGCCAGGGCAGCGCGTGGCCTAGCCGTGATCGCGGTACTGGCATCGCCGCTCCTTTTCGGTGCAGGTGCGTCGACGTTGCTGGAGGAGCCGGATCACTTCGGGACCTCGGCGATCATGCTGGTCACGTTCCTGCTGATCGATCGCGCTCCAGGTCGGCGTTTCACGTCGCCGCTGGTTTGCGCGATCTTGTGCGCTGGCCAGATCGGTGACGCCACCGTCCGTTACGTTGCCGTACCGGCGGTCTTGCTCGTGTGCGCCTATCGCGTCCTGGCCGCCCGGAAGATCCGGACCGCCGACACGGCGATCATGCTGGCCGCCGCCGTATCGGTCCCGCTATCGCTTCTGGTCCGTTCGGCGATGAAGCACTTCGGCGCGTTCGCGATGGTCGCGCCGTCGACCACGATCTCGCCCGCGGGGCAATGGCCACATCACGCGGCGCTCACCCTGGTGTCCATCCGCTCGCTGTTCGGGGCGATCGCCGGCCCGACGGCCCCCCTAGGCACCGCCGGAGTCGCCTTCGGGACGATCTGCCTGCTGGCCGCCGCGTTCGGCTTCGCGAGGGTCCTCTGGACCTGGCGCGCTGCGAGCCGGTCCGAGCAGCTGCTGCTCGCCGGGATCGTGATAAACGTCGGGGCGTATGTCATCTCCACGATGGCGACACCCCAAGGCACGGAGGAGATTATCGCGGTGCTGCCCTTCGGCGCGGTGCTCGCGGCGCGGGCCTGCGTGCCTGCGCGCATCGCCGGCGCGTGGCGTGCTCGCACCGCCCTCGCCACGGCCGCCGCCGCCGCGCTGCTGCCGTTGATCGCGGCGGCGACCCCGCCCATTGAAGGCCTGCCTGCGGTGCCCCTCGCCGCGTGGCTCGAGGCGCATGGCCTCACGTACGGTATCGCCGGGTACTGGGATGCCTCGGATATCACCGTCCAGTCGGGCAACCAGGTTCAAGTTCGCACCGTCAACCCCGCGGGCAGTACGTTCGTCCCTTATTACTGGGAGACCAAACCCTCCTGGTACGACCCATCGCAGCACGACGCGACGTTCGTAATCAGCGGCGCCAGCGGGACCAGCGGTAATATCACACCCGCCATGGCCGAGCGTTCCTTCGGCCGACCGGCCGCGATCTACCAGGTGGCGGGCCGGGTAATCCTGATCTACAAGAAGAACCTGCTCAATGAGCTGCCGCGCACTCAGCCGGTGCCGACGGGCTGAGTCGCGCGACCGGGCTTGGCGTCCCGTAGCCCGGCGGCCCGGCGGGCCCGGCTACGGCCTGGCCAAGGCCACGATGACCAGCCCTGACACCACCAGGAACGAGCCCGCCCAGGTCAGCACGTTGGCACGCTCATGCAGGACGAGGATGCTCGCCGTCAGGATAACCAGGTAGCCCATGGCGTTGAACGGATAGGCCACGCTCAGCGGCACCCGGGACAGCACCGCCAGCCAGGCAACCGCGGAGACGGCGAAGACCGCGAGCCCGAACAGGATCCACGGCGAGGTGGCCGCGCTGACCACCAGCGAGCCGCCAGACTTCGCCGCGCGGGCCGAGGCGATCTGCATGCCGTGCTTGAGCAAAAGCTGGCCCGTGGCGGCCGAGCAGACGGAGAACAAGAGCAGCGCGATGCTTGCGATGGTCAAGTGACGCCCCCTTGACGCCTCTTCATGCACAGGACGCCTCGCTGCGAGATTGTCCGGCGGCGGCGCCGGCCGCTCTGCGAGCGGCACGCCCGTCCGCTTGTCCGGACGCAGCGGGTCATCCATGTTGGTCGACTTCGACATTCGCCGTTCCTTTGTGCGGGAGCTGAGAATGTCCCGGTATTCGGCCAGGGTCCGGGCGGATGCGCCGGGAGACCCCGCCGGTCTTGCGCGACCCGAAGTCTACCCCGCCCTGCGGAAAGATCCGCTGCCCAGCACGATAGGCGCGCGGACTATCGTCGCTGACCTCGGCCGTCGGCCCCGGTAACGTCGTGTGCCGGGGGCCGGGCGAGCACGCTCGCGGGGTCGATGTCGAGGTAGTCGCAGCGGCGGAGCCCGTGTTTGTGGAGCCAGTACTGTCCGCAGGTGCGCAGGACGCCGAGGCCGTAGCGGATGCTGCGGCGCAGGTTGATCGATGAGGAGTCGGTGTCGTAGCGGGTCGGGCAGGATACCTCGCCGATCCGGGCGCCGGCCGCGATGGCCTGGGCGATGATCTGGTTGTCGAAGATGAAGTCGTCGGAGTTCCGCTCGAACGGCAGGCCGGCCAGCAGCGTGCTGCTGAAGGCGCGCAGCCCGGTGTGATACTCCGACAGCTTCTGGCGGAGCATGATGTTCTCGGCCAGGGTGAGGAACCGGTTGGCGGCGTACTTGTAGCGGGGCATGCCGCGGGCGACCGAGTTCTGCGCCAGGATGCGGGAGCCGAGCACCAGGTCGTACTCGCCGTAGGCGATCATGGCGGCCATCGCCGGGACGAGCCGGGGGGAGTACTGGTAGTCCGGGTGCACCATCACGATGATGTCCGCGCCCAGCTCCAGCACCCGCCGGTAGCAGGTCTTCTGGTTGCCGCCGTAGCCGCGGTTGCGCTCGTGGCGGATGGGACTGAGGCCGAGCCGGCGGGCCAGCGCGACCGTCTGATCGGTGCTGGCGTCATCGACGAGCACGATCTCATCGATCAGCCCGCGGTCGAGTTCGGCGACGGTCCGCGACAACGTTGATTCCGCGTTGTACGCAGGGAGCACAATGCCGATCCGGCACCCGTTAATCACGCCGGGCAGTATAGCGACTGCGAGTTCACCACGCCGACGCCGGAGACCGCAGAGGCCGCAGGGCCGGCCACCACCCGGCCACGGTCAGAGCCTATGTCCGCGATCAGGCGGCGGCGCGCTCACCGGGTCTTGCCGCGAGCACGAGAAACTGCTTGCCAAGCACCCGCCACAGTGCGGGAACGCGGAGGTAGGTCCTCGTCAGCAGGGGAGAAGGGGGAAGCAGGCCGCGGAAGGAATACGGGAGGAACCGCGGGACGATGGCGGTGACCTCGAACCCGGCCGCGTACAGGTGCTCGGCGACCGCCACGTGGGTCAGCGCGATCGTGTGGTCGGCGCAGTCGAAATATTCGCGCGCGCAGTACCGGAAGTTGGGGCCGAGGACGGCCAGCGTGCCGCCGGGCTCCATCGCCGCGCGGAGCTTGGCGAGCACATCGGCTATCGCGTCCTGGGTGGGCAGGTGCTCGAGGAAGTTGGAGACGAAAACGCCGTCGAAATAGTCCCGCGGGAGTTCGGCGTCCTGGATGCTCGCGATCATCGCCTTGATGTCGGAATGACGGAACTCGCCGTGGTCGACCGTGTCCACGGCCCACCGCTCGGCCGCGGGGACGGCGTTGATGAACTCGCATCGGCCCGCGGCGGGATCAAGCACCTTCGCCGGAGCCCCCATGCGCTGGTAAAGGTACGCGGCGATCTCGCCCCAGACCGCCTGGCGGCTCGCCTGGTCGACGTCGCGGAAGCGGTACTCGTAAAGGCGCTGGTAGTCGATCCCCATTGTCTTCGTCGTCACTTTCGTAATACCGGCCAGAGAGCGGCACCTCGGGCGGGACCCGTGGAACCCGTTCCGCGAGCGAGCCATGTTATCAGTCGGCCGCAGGTCCCAGGACCGCCCGGCGATGCTGTTGTCAGCAGGCAACGGGACGTAGCCTTGGCGTGTGGATCGGCGAATCTTCGGGCTCGAGAACGAGTACGGCGTCACGTGTACGTTCCGGGGGCAGCGGCGGCTGTCGCCGGACGAGGTGGCGCGCTACCTGTTCCGGCGGGTGGTGTCCTGGGGCCGCAGCAGCAACGTGTTCCTCAGGAACGGCGCCAGGCTGTACCTCGACGTGGGCAGCCACCCCGAGTACGCCACCCCGGAGTGCGACAACGTCATGGACCTGGTCGCGCACGACAAGGCGGGCGAGCGGATCCTCGAGGGCCTGCTCGTGGACGCCGACCGGCGGCTGCGCGAGGAAGGCATCGCCGGGGACATCTACCTGTTCAAGAACAACACGGACTCCGCAGGCAACTCCTACGGCTGCCACGAGAACTACCTGGTCGGCAGGCACGGCGAGTTCGGCAGGCTGGCCGACATCCTGATCCCGTTCCTGGTCACCCGCCAGGTCATCTGCGGCGCGGGCAAGGTGCTGCAGACGCCGCGGGGCGCCGTGTACTGCGTCAGCCAGCGGGCCGAGCACATCTGGGAGAGCGTGTCGTCGGCCACCACCCGGTCCCGGCCGATCATCAACACCAGGGACGAGCCGCACGCCGACGCCGAGCGGTTCCGCCGCCTGCACGTGATCGTCGGCGATTCGAACATGAGCGAGACCACCACGCTGCTCAAGGTGGGCGCGACCGACCTGGTGCTGCGGATGATCGAGGCCGGGGCGATCATGCGGGACCTGACCCTGGACAACGCCATCCGGGCCATCCGCGAGGTCAGCCACGACATGACCGGCCGCAGCCGGATCCGCCTCGCGAACGGCCGCGAGATGAGCGCGCTCGACATCCAGTACGAGTACCTGAACCGGGCCAAGGACTTCACCGACAAGAACGGTGCCGACCCGGTGAGCAAGAGGGTCCTGGACATGTGGGAGCGGGCGCTGGGCGCGATCGAGACCGGCAACCTGGACCTGATCGCGCGGGAGATCGACTGGGTCACCAAGTACCAGCTGATCGAGCGGTACCGGGCTCGGCATGACCTGCCGCTGTCGGCGCCCCGGGTCGCTCAGCTCGACCTGGCCTACCACGACGTTCATCGCGGCCGCGGCCTGTACTACCTGCTCCAGCGGGCCGGGTTCGTGGAGCGGGCCGCGCGCGACATCGACATCTTCGAGGCCAAGTCGGTCCCGCCGCAGACGACGCGGGCCAAGCTGCGCGGCGAGTTCATCCGCCGGGCCCAGGAGCGGCGGCGTGACTTCACCGTCGACTGGGTGCACCTGAAGCTGAACGACCAGGCGCAGCGGACCGTGCTGTGCAAGGACCCGTTCCGTTCGGTGGACGAAAGGGTCGAAAAGCTCATCGCGGGTATGTGACACCGAAGAGGTCTCACGGCTGGGATGGCCCGGCGCGGACGCGATCGCTCGGTGATGCCAGTAGGCTGACCTCGCTGACGCCCCCAAAATTGAGGTTTTGATGCGACGCTTCCTGGCGATCCTCGTCCTTCCCCTGCTGGCCAGCCTGGCCATTGCCGGCTGCGGCTCGTCGAAGCCGGCCGCCTCGACCAGCCCGACGGCGAGCGCGACCACGAACGCCAACGCGGCCGTGACGGTAACCGGAGCGTTCGGCAAGACGCCGGTCGTGAAGATCCCGAAGCTCAAGGCATCCACCAAGCTGGCCGTCCAGACGGTCATCGACGGAACCGGCGCGACGGTGACCAAGACAGACTCCATGGCCGCGAACTTCGTCCTGTACTTCTGGGACGGGACCAGCTCGGTCCTGAAGGCGAACACCTTCACCCAGAACCCGACGATGATCGGCGGGACCATGCTGCCCGGCCTGGAGACCGCGCTGATCGGCCAGAAGGTCGGCAGCCGTGTCCTGGCGGTGATCCCGCCCGCCGACGGCTACGGCACCTCAGGCAACTCCCAGCTCGGCATAACCGGTAGCACCACGCTGGTGTTCGTCATCGACCTGATCAAGTCCTACGCCAATACCGCGTCCGCCTTCGGCACCCAGGAATCCAACGGCGGGGGCATCCTGCCGACGGTCAGCGCCCACCCGGGCAGCGCCCCGACGATCGCGATCCCGTCCAAGACGCCGCCGTCCGCCCTGGTGACCAAGACGCTGATCAAGGGGAGCGGGCCGAAGCTCGTCAAGGGGCAGTTCGTCATCGCCCAGTACACCGGCTACATCTGGCGGACCAAGAAGGTCTTCGACTCCTCGTGGACAAGCGGTTCGCCGTTCGGCTTCGTCATGGACGCCAGCCCCGAGCAGGTGATCTCCGGCTGGGACAGCGGCCTGGTCGGCCAGACCGTGGGCAGCCGGGTGATGCTGGTGATCCCGCCGAAGGACGCCTACGGCACCTCCGGGGCGTCCCAGGCCGGCATCAACGGCACCGACACGCTGGTGTTCGTGGTCGACATCATCGACGCGCTCAAGCCCACCACCTCTTAGCCGGCTCGGGTCGGCACCGGTTCACCGCGTAGCAGCCGGGCGGCGTGCCGCCCGGCCGCGGCAGTAGCGAGGAAGTACGCCGGGTCCTCGTCCAGCCCGCGTCCCATCGTGGACAGCCGCACCGGGCACGTCCGCAGTGCCGCCTCGAGGCCGTCGACGGGCACGGTGATGACCGCGTGCCGCGCGCCCAGCGCGGCCGCCGCGGCCGCCACCCGGGTGCCGAGCTCACCGGGCAGGCCGGGGACCACGATGTCCGCCCGGGCCAGCGCCACCCGCCCGTAGGCGGTCAGGCTGTGGTGGGAGATGCCCCTGTGCCGCTCGCGCGGATCCGCGTCGCTGACCCGCAGCGAGGCCACCGGGCGCCCGCCGAGCGCGGCGACGGCGTTGACCGCCTCGCCCGCCGCCACCCCGGAAAAGCCCCAGCGGGTCCCGGTCCCGAGGTTGCCCGGCCCCTGCGCGACGACCGCGATGTCGGCGCCGAAGACGTGCCGGGCGGCGAGCAGCCCGGTATGCACGGTCACCGTCTCCAGGTCCCCGCCGAACGACTGCCCGGTCGTGACCGTCGCGGCCAGCCATCCCGCCTCCTTGAGCGCCGCGCAGGTCCGCGAGAACCAGGCGGGCAGCGCGCCGCCGTCTTGCATGACGTACACCACGGCCGGCCGGCCGCCTGGCCCGGCGCGGTCCGCCACGGACCGTTCGGCCGAATCAAAGACGCCGGCCAGCACGGCCGGGAGAGCGGAATGCAGGTCAGCCACCACGACGGGCATCCCCCCGATGTCGTCGGCGTCGCGGAGGACGTCGTGATGCGGGGATCCCTGCTCGTCGGCGCCGGCCACGGTCGCCTGCAGGGGGGTGTAGCGGGCCTTGACCAGGTGGCCGGTGAGCTCGGGGTCGGGCGGCAACCGGTCGGGGACCGCGACCACCAGGGCATACCCGCCGGTCCCGAGGGCGAGGTCGAGCGCCGAGGTGTTGAGCAGCACCCGGTCGCCCGGCCGCGGGCGGCCGGTCAGCGCCGGGTAGGCGAGCGCCCGGACGGGCGCCCCGTCCACCAGCACGTCAAGCTCGACCGCGCCCGGCCACTCGCGCCGCGTCCCGCTGACCGTGCCGTTCCGCCATGTGATCACGACCCGCAGCCTAGCCAACAGGGCCACCGGAGCACTTCTGCGAGACAATAGTGTGGAGGAACCCCGAGCGCCGGAGAGGGGTTTTGGAGGATCCATGTCGAAGCGCAAGACCGAGCGGCTGCTCGGCCTTGTCGTGTGCCTCCTGTCCACCCGGCGCTACCTCACCGCGGACCAGATCAGGGAGGCGGTGCCCGGTTACCCGGAGCAGGATGACCTGTTCAAGCGGATGTTCGAGCGCGACAAGGAAGATCTGCGCGAGCTCGGCGTGCCGCTGGAGACCGGCCTCAACCACCCGTTCGACGACGACCCCGGCTACCGGATCCGGCAGCAGGCCTACCAGCTGCCCGAGCTCCGGCTCGAGGCGGACGAGGCGGCGGTGCTCGGCCTGGCCGCGCGGGTCTGGCAGCGAGCCGCACTGGAGGGCGCGGCCGCAGGCGCGCTGCTCAAGCTGCGGGCGGCCGGCATCGACGCCGGGGACGAGCATCCCGTCCCGCAGGACATCGAGCCCAGGCTCGGCACGTCCGAGCCCGCCTTCGCGCCGCTCTGGGAGGCGGTCAGGGACCGCAGGCCGGTGACGTTCAGCTACCGGGCGGCGGGCCGCAGCGAGCCGCAGCGGCGCGAGCTCGAGCCGTGGGGCGTGGTGAACCGGCACGGCCGCTGGTACGTGGCCGGCCGGGACCGGGCGCGGAACGCCACCCGCGTGTTCCGGCTGAGCCGGATCGCGGGGACGGTGAAGTTCTGCGGCCCGGCGGGCAGCGTGACCGTGCCGGACGGCACCGACGTGCGTGAGCTGGTCCGTGACTGGGATTCGGCGCCGGCCCGCGAGCAGACCGCGGTCCTGCGGGTGCGCGCGGACGGCGGGGTCGGCCTGCGGCGGCACGCCGTCTCGGTCCGGCCCGACGACGAGGAGGGGTGGGACCTGGTCACCACGACCTTCGGGGACGTGGGCTGGTTCGCCGACTACACCGCCTCGTTCGGCCCGGACGCGGTCGTCCTCGAACCGCCCGACCTGCGCGAAGCCGTGATCCGCCGCCTCAAGGGGGCCCTCGCGTGAGCGCTCTGGTCACCTCCACCGAGAGGCTGCAGCGGCTGCTGGCCCTGGTGCCGTACGTGATGAGCAGGAAGGTCGTGGGGCTGGCCGAGACGGCGGCGGCGTTCGGGATCAGCGAGCGCGACCTCGTCGACGACCTGAACCTGCTGTGGTGCGTCGAGCTGCGCGCGCCCGCCCCCTACTGCCCGATCGACCTGTCCTACGAGGGCGGCGAGATCGTGGTCAGCCAGGCCGAGTCCATGGGCCGGCCGCTGCGGCTCGCGGTCGACGAGGCCAGCGCGCTGCTGGTCGCGCTGCGGATGCTGGCCGAGGTGCCCGGGCTGGAGGACCGGTCGGCGATGTCCCGGCTCATCGCCAAGCTCGAGGCGGCGGCCGGGGAGGCGGCCTCGGTGAGCGCCCAGGTCGCCGTGCAGGTCGATGCGCCGGACGGGGACGAGGCGGACGGCCTGGCCGCCAAGCTCCGCGGCGCCCTTTCCGCCGGGCGCCGGGTGCACCTGCGCTACTACGTGCCGGGCCGGGACGAAGCGACCGAGCGTGACGTGGACCCGATGCGCCTGCTCGTGGTGGAAGGCCGGACGTACCTGGAGGGCTGGTGCCGTCGCGCCAACGGGGTCCGGCTGTTCCGGCTGGACCGGGTGCTGGCGCTGACCGTCCTCGACGAGGCCGCGTCGCCGCCCGCCGAGGCCGCGCACGTGGACGTGGATCAGGGCCTGTTCCGGCCGTCACCCGACGACGTGCACGTGGAGCTCGAGCTGTCCGCCCAGGGACGCTGGGTGGCGGAGTACTACCCGTGCGAATCAGTGTCCGACCTGCCCGACGGGCGGCTCCGGGTGGTGCTGCGCACCCCGGACACCGGCTTGATCCGCAGGCTCGCCCTCCGGCTCGGCGAGGAGGGCCGGGTCATCGCGCCGCCTGCACTGGTGGCCGAAGTTCACGACGCGGCCCATGCGGCGCTCGCGAACTATGTCGCATAATCCGCGGTCAAATGCCGTTTGGCTGCGCAAATGTATGCTCTGCAGGCCGCGGTGTAGACTCGGCCGGGAAGAACGTCACCGGCGTTAAAGAGGACGAACATGAACTTTGGCGACCTGTTCGACAGCCCTTGGAAGATCCTGATCGTCGCCGTCGTGATCATCGTGTTGTTCGGGTCGAAGAAGCTGCCGGGCGCGGCGCGCTCGCTGGGCCAGTCGATGCGCATCCTGAAGCGGGAAGTGCAGGGCCTGCACGAGGACGAGCCGGCGTCGGATGCCTCGGCCAGCACGTCCACCGGGTTCCCGGCTCCGGCCGAGATCACGGCCGCGCAGCAGCCGGGCCAGCAGGCGCAGATCGACGCGCTCCAGCAGCAGATCCGCGACCTGCAGCGGGCGGCCACGATGGATGCCGGGTCGGCCCCCGTTCAGGCGGGCGCTTCGGCGGAGGCCCAGCGCACCCAGCCGTCCAGCTAAGCCTGCCCTCGTAGCGGCCTTGGACCCCGGTAGCGGTCATGGCGAAACTTCCTAGCGCGATCGCCGGTGCGCGGATCGTGGGTGAGCGGTTTGTGCACACCCAACGGCAGCGTAATCCCGAGGGCCGGATGCCGCTGATGGATCACCTGCGCGAGCTGCGCAACCGGGTGGTCAAGATGGCGCTGGCGCTGGCTGCGGGGATGGTGCTGGGGTTCGTCTTCTTCCACCCGGTGTGGCGGGTGATCGAGCGGCCGCTGTGCCATGCGACGATCCGCGGGGAGACCGGGTGCGGCACGCTGGGGGTGAACCAGCTGGCGCTGGACGGGCCGCTGGACTCGTTCTACCTGTGGGTCAAGGTCGCCGTGGTGGTGGGGGTGATCGTGTCCTCGCCGGTGTGGCTGTACCAGGTCTGGGCGTTCATCGCGCCGGGCCTGTACGCCCGGGAGAAGCGGTGGAGTTATATCTTCCTGGGCACCGCGGTGCCGTTGTTCCTGGCCGGGGTGACGCTGGCGTACTGGTCGCTGGGCCGGTCGATGCACTACCTGCTGGGGCTGACCCCGTCCGGGGTGGCGAACATCATCCAGGTCGATCAGTACATGAGCTTCGTGATGGCGATGCTGCTGGCGTTCGGGATCGCGTTCGAGGTGCCGCTGCTGATCATCATGCTGAACCTGGCCGGGGTGCTGACCCACCAGCGGTTCAAGAAGTGGCGGCGGGTGATGATCTTCGCGGTGTTCTTGATCGCGGGGATGGCCAACCCCAGCCCGGACCCGATCACCATGCTGATCCTGGGCGGCGGCTGCGCCGCCCTGATCGAGGTCGCCGAGTTCATCGTCTGGTCCAACGACCGCCGCCGCGCCCGGCGGCACCCCGACCCCTACGCCGGCCTCGCCGACAACGAGTTGTCCCCGATTGAGCTCCCCGACGAGGCGGACAGTCCCGGCCGGTTCAACTGACGGCCCGGCCGCGCGGACGCGACCCTAGTCTTGAACCCATGACTACTCCCGCGGAACGGTACGCCGCGTCCCGTGAACGGCAGTCCGATCCAGGGGGGACGACCCCCCTAGCCCCCCGCGGGGCAGCCTCCGAGCTCGCCAGCTTCCGCGCGCTCTACGACTTCGACTTCGACGGTTTCCAGGTGGCGGCCTGCCGCGCGCTAGGCGCGGGCAACGGCGTGCTGGTCGCCGCGCCCACCGGCTCGGGCAAGACGGTGGTCGGCGAGTTCGCCGTGCACCTGGCCCTGGCCCAGGGGCGCAAGTGCTTCTACACCACGCCGATCAAGGCGCTGTCCAACCAGAAGTACACCGACCTGGTCCGCCGCTACGACAGCCAGACCGTGGGCCTGCTGACCGGCGACAACAGCATCAACGGCGACGCGCCCGTGGTGGTGATGACCACCGAGGTGCTGCGCAACATGCTGTACACGGGCTCACAGGCGCTGGCCGGCCTCGGCTACGTCGTCCTGGACGAGGTGCACTACCTGGCCGACACCTCCCGCGGCGCGGTGTGGGAGGAAGTGATCATCCACCTGCCCGAGTCCGTGCGGGTGGCGGCGCTGTCGGCCACGGTAAGCAACGCCGAGGAGTTCGGCGAGTGGCTGGACCAGGTCCGTGGCGGGACGACGGTCATCGTGGACGAGCACCGGCCGGTGCCGCTGTGGCAGCACGTGCTGGCCGGGAACCGGCTGTACGACCTGTTCACCGATGATGAGCACACCCGGGTCAACCCCGAACTGCTCCGGGTGGCGCAGCGTGACACCTGGATCGAGCGCAAGGCCCCGGGCCGGCCCGCCCGCGGCGGGCGGCGGCCGCGTCGTTTCCCGCTCGCCTACCGGCCCGACGTAATCTCCCGGCTGGACGCCTCCGGGCTGCTGCCCGCGATCACGTTCATCTTCAGCCGGGCCGGCTGCGACGCGGCGGTGCAGCAGTGCCTGAGCGCCGGGCTGAGGCTCACCACGCCGGAAGAGGCCGAGATCATCCAGCAGACCGCCGAGCGCCGCACCGCGGACATCCCCGCCGAGGACCTGGACGTGCTCGGCTACGACAACTGGCTGGAGGGGCTGCGCCGCGGGATCGCGGCCCACCACGCCGGGATGCTGCCCGCGTTCAAGGAGATCGTCGAGGAACTGTTCGCCGCCGGCCTGGTCCGTGCCGTGTTCGCGACCGAGACGCTGGCCCTCGGCATCAACATGCCGGCCCGGACCGTGGTCATCGAGAAGCTCGACAAGTGGAACGGCGAGACCCACGCGAACCTGACCGCGGGGGAGTACACCCAGCTGACCGGGCGGGCCGGACGGCGCGGCATCGACGTCGAGGGGCACGCGGTCGTGCTGTGGCAGCCGGGCATGGACCCCGGCGCGCTGGGCGGCCTGGCCAGCACCCGTACCTACCCGCTGAACTCCAGCTTCCGGCCGTCCTACAACATGGCCGTCAACCTGACCGGCTGGGCCGGGCGGGCCCGCGCGTCGGCCCTGCTCGAGTCCTCGTTCGCGCAGTTCCAGGCCGACCGCGGCGTCGTCGGGCTGGCTCGCCAGGTCCGAAGGAACCGCGAGGCGATGGCCGAGCTCGCCAAGGCGATGACCTGCGACCAGGGTGACTTCGCCGAATACGCCGAGATCAGGAAGATGCTGTCGGAACGCGAAGGCGACCTGTCCCGCGCCCGGGCGAGCTCCCGCCGCGCCGAAGCAGCCAAGTCGCTGTCGCTGCTGCGTCCCGGCGACATCATCCGCGTGCCCGGCGGCAAGCGGGCCGGCCTGGCCGTGGTCCTCCAGCCCGGCCTGCACCCGGTGCCGGGCAACGGGCGCCCGGCCGGTCCCGGCCCGCTGGTGCTCACCGAAGGCCGGCAGGTCAAGCGGCTGGCCGTGGCCGACTTCCCGGCGCCGGCCGAGGTCATCGACAAGATACGGATTCCCGGCTCGTTCAGCCCGCGGTCCCCCCAGCACCGCAAGGACCTCGCGGCCTCGATGCGGAACCGGCTGGCCAACCGCCATCCGGCAGGCCCGAGGGGCCGGCGGCGCCCGGGCCTGGCCGGGGACGCCACGGATGAGATGCCCGATGACGTCGCAGTGGAGGTGGCCGAGCTGCGGCGGCGGATGCGGCAGCATCCCTGCCACGCGTGCCCGGACCGCGAGGATCACGCCCGTTACGCCGAACGCTACCTGCGCCTGCGGCGCGAGACCGCCGCCCTCGAGCGCCGGATGGCCGGCCGCTCGCACGTGATCGCCCGCACCTTCGACCGCGTGTGCCGCGTCCTTGAGCGGCTCGGCTACCTGGACGGGGACACGGTCACGCCGGACGGCCGCCGCCTGGCGGGCCTGTACACCGAGCTCGACCTGCTGGCCGCCGAATGCATGCGCCGCGGCCTGTGGGACGGCCTGCCGCCGGCCGAACTCGCCGCCGTCGTGTCCGCCCTGTCGTTCGAGTCGCGGCAGGCCGACGACGCCCATCCGCCCCGGCTGCCCAGGGGCCGGGTGCCCGACACGCTGTCCGACATGGTCCGGACCTGGGCCGAGCTCGACCAGCTGGAGAAGGACAACGACCTGTCGTTCCTGCGCGAGCCCGACCTCGGCTTCGCCTGGGCCGCCTACCGCTGGGCCCAGGGCGCCAAGCTGGAGAGCGTGCTGGAGTCCTCGCCCGATCTGACTCCCGGCGATTTCGTCCGCTCGGTCAAGCAGCTCATCGACCTCCTCGACCAGATCGCCACCGTAGCCCCCGACCTCTCACCACCCCCGCCGACCCCCCCACCCCTGTCCACCTCCTCAGCCCCGTCGACACCTTCAGCCCCGTCCGCCTCCCCGGCCCCATCCGCGGCCCCGGCCTCACCGCCGAGCCTGGCCGTGGCCGCTCGCGCCGCCATCGATGCCATGCGCCGTGGCGTAGTCGCCTACTCCGCCGTCGCCGACTAGCGTCTGACCGGACCCGTCGGTTCCGCGGCCAGCAACAGCCATATTGATCAACGTTGCCTATGGGTCAGCACATTGATTGGCATTGGTGTTAATACCCCGCTGATCGCTACGCTGGGAACCTCTAAGGGAGGTGCCATGCCACTGACCAGCACATACAACGCCGCACCGGGCACGATCGACGCCGGAACCTGTCCGGACCGCCTGGTACGAGCGATCCGGGCCGAAGTTCGCCGCGGCCTGGACTGGCAGCAGACCGCCGACCGCGTGGCCGGCGTGCTGCGTGACAAACTTCCCGAACCGCCCGCCATCCTCCCGGCCGGCCTGAGGCGCGGCGACCCGGCCTGCTACCAGAGCCACCTGCTCTACGCCGAACCGGACGGGTCGTTCTCCATCGCGGCCATGGTGTGGCTCCCCGGCCAGCAGACCCCGATCCACGACCACGTGGCCTGGTGCGTGACAGGCGTGCTGCAGGGCCGCGAGCACGAGGAGATCTTCGCGCTCACCGACGGCGGCCGCGCGCTTGCCCTCGCCGCCCGCAACGATAACCCGGCCGGGGCCGTCTGCGGCTTCGCCCCGCCCGGCGACATCCACCGGGTCCGCAACACCGGCGACGGCGTGGCCATCTCCATGCACGTCTATGGCGCCGACATCTCCCGCCTGGGCAACAGCATCCGCCGCGAGTACACCCTGCCGATCCGCTGAGGCCCGATCCGATAGGGCCGATCCGATAGGGCCGATCCGTTAAGGCCCGATCCGATAAGGGCCGGCACCACTTCCGGCCCGTTCGGCGGCCGAGTCGTCGCCCTCGCCCCGGTCGCGGTAGACCACCCAGCCCACCATCCCGGTCAGCCCGGCCAGGAGAGCCGGGATCTCGTACGGCCAGATGTTGGCCCTGGGCCAGAGGTCGCCTTGCCCACCACCGCGACCACGAACGCGATGACGGCGGCCACGGTCATGACCTGTCCCTGCAGCGCTGTCACCTTCATCTGTATGTGCTGCTGCCGCTCATCGGTGCGGTGTCCGATGATCGCGCCCCCGTCGGTATCCCTCCCGCCCCACACGTAGTAGACGGCCGCGGGGCCAGGAAGAAGCCCTCCAGACGAGAGCGACGCCCAACCCGCGGGCACGCACCACGGACGCACGCACCACGGACCGTTCGGACAAAAGATCTTGACCCAGGCCTTGCCTTCCGTACGTTATAGATATATCGTTAACCGAACGACAAGGATCGAGAACCGATCTAGAGACTATAAAGGAGTAACACAATGCATGACGAAGCATGGGCGGATCCCCGGGATCCCCGGGATCCCCGAATGGGTCACCGTGGGCACGTGCGCGGACGCGTACGCATGCGCGGCGGGCCCGGCCCCTGGGCCCAAGGCCCGGTCCCGTTCGAGATGCGGGGCGGGCCGTTCGGGCCGAAATTCGGCCGCGGGTTCGGGCCGCGCGGGCCGCGGGTCCGCCGTGGCGATGTCCGCGCCGCCATCCTCGACCTGCTGGCCGAGGGACAGCCGTGGAACGGCTACCAGATCATCCAGGAGATCGGCGAGCGCACGCAGGGCGTGTGGCGGCCGAGCGCGGGGTCGGTCTACCCGGCGCTGCAGCAGCTGGAGGACGAGGGCCTGATCACCCCGGCGGCGGGCGAGGACCGGCGCCGGAACTACACGCTGACCGACGAGGGCCGCGCGTACGTCGAGGCGCACGCCGATGAGCTCAGGTCGTCCTGGGACGCCGTTACCGGCAGCATCGACGACGAGGTGGTCCAGATGCATAACCTGTCCCGCCAGGCCGCCATGGCCGTGGTTCAGGTCGCCCAAGCCGGCTCGCCGGCCCAGGTGCAGCAGGCCAGCAAGATCCTGGCCGACACCCGCAAGGCCCTGTACCGTATCCTCGCGGCAGACGACGACACCGCGGGGGAGGACACGCAGGGGTGACTCCGGCCATCTCGGTCAGCGCGCTGACCAAGAAGTACGGCGACATCGATGCCGTCCGCGGCATCGACTTCGAGGTTGCCGCCGGAGAGACCTTCGGCTTCCTCGGCCCGAACGGCGCAGGCAAGTCGACCACGATCAAGATCCTCTGCACCCTGGCGGACCCCACCTCGGGGTCCGCCAGGGTCGCGGGTTATGACGTGACCAGGGAGCGGGACACGGTACGCCGCAACATCGGCCTGGTGTTCCAGGACACCACCCTGGACAATTACCTGACCGGGGAGCAGAACCTGCGCTTCCACGCGGACCTGTACGGGGTGCCCAAGGCGGCGTTCGGGCCGCGGCTGCGCCAGGTCCTCGAGATGGTCGGGCTGTGGGACCGGCGGGCCAGCGCGGTCGCCACCTACTCCGGCGGCATGCAGCGCCGGCTCGAGATCGCCCGCGGCCTGCTGCACGCGCCGCGGGTGCTGTTCCTCGACGAGCCGACGGTGGGCCTGGACCCGCAGACCCGCGTCTCCATCTGGGAGTACATCAACGAGCTCAAGACGCGTGAGGACATCACGATTTTCCTCACCACGCACTACATGGACGAGGCGGAGAACTGCGACCGGATCGCCATCATCGACCACGGCAAGATCGTCGCGATCGACACGCCCGAGGCGCTGAAGGCCTCCATCGGCAAGGACCGGGTACAGATCAGCACGGCCGACGACGCAGCGGCGATCCGCGCGCTCGACGAGGTGTTCGGTGTGGACTCAGGCGTGCACGAAGGGCTGGTCACGTTCTCCGTGGAGTCCGGCGAGCACTTCGTGCCCCGCCTGTTCGCGGGGCTGCCGGTAGCCATCCGGTCGGTGAGCGTATCCCGTCCCTCGCTCGACGACGTGTTCATGTCCTACACGGGTAAGACCATCCGTGACGCCGAGGCGTCGGTCGGCGACCGTAACCGCCGGATCGCGACGCGGTTCGCCAGGAGGTAGGCAGTGGCGACGAAAGACATCACGGCTCACGACCGCCTCGAGCCCGGGGAACGGGAGCTCACCGAGGCCATCAGGGTCGCCGTGCCCGAGCAAAGCCTGCGTCATGACCTGCGCGCGGTCAGCATCGTCTGGCGCCGCGAGCTGATCAGGTTCCGCAGCGACCGGCTGCGCGCCATTACCTCGCTGGTGCAGCCGGTGCTGTTCCTGTTCGTGCTCGGCACCGGGCTGTCCCGCCTCGCGTCCCGCGGCCTGGCCGCCGGGGTCGACTTCAGGACGTTCATCTACCCGGGTGTTCTGGCCATGTCCGTGCTGTTCACGGCCATCTTCTCGGCTGCGTCGATCGTATGGGACCGGGAGTTCGGGTTCCTGCGCGAGATGCTGGTCGCGCCGGTGCGGCGGTGGGCCATCGTGGTCGGCAAGTGCCTGGGCGGCGCCACGGTCGCCACCTTCCAGGGGATCATCTTCCTGGCCCTGGCCGGCGTGGCGCACGTGCCTTACGCGCCCACGCTGCTGCTCACCCTCATCGGGGAGCTATTGCTGCTGTCGTTCACGCTGACCGCGTTCGGGGTCATGATGGCCGCGCGAATTAAGCAGATACAGGCGTTCATGGCGCTCACCCAGATGGTCGTGTTGCCCCTGTTCTTCTTGTCGGGTGCGCTGTACCCGCTGAGCGGCCTGCCCGCCTGGCTGACCGTGCTGACCCGCATCGACCCGCTCACCTACATCGTTGACCCCATGCGTCACGCAGTGTTCGATCACCTGTCGGTCAGCCCGCTGGCCCTGCGCGCATTGAGCCCCGGCATCAGCTGGGACGGCTGGGTTGTCCCACTGGGACTATCCCTGGCCATGGTGGCCGCCATGGGCGCCGCGATGCTAGCCATCGCCATAGCCGAGTTCCGCAAGACCGAATAACCCGGGCCATTACTCACCATGTGGCATTTGCTCACCCGTTAGTAAGCGCCCGCCGGTCATCCGAATCTTTTGCCCTCGCCAATAACGAAAACTTCTTAACAAAGCCTTCTAAGAACCCGCTCACTCCCCTCTGCATACATTATGCACTCGCCGAAAACGAAGCGAGCGTGCACGTGTCCCCAGGAGCATCCCCCGATCGACCGTAACGATGTGACACCGTGCCGGCTGTAACCGTCTCAATGCCGCATCGTTCCCCACGACCGCAGCCCCAGAGCCCAACCTCACCGCGACAGGACCCAGTCACTGTGGCGAGAGGGACCTTTGGTGCGACGCTGGTCCTTCCCTTCCATGCCGAGCTCGAGCCCGTTCCGAGCCGAATCCCGCGCCGCGCCAGAACCCCGCGAGACGGGCGCGCAGCCCTGTCCGCACATACCCCACCCCAGAGCCCCGCGTCGGCACCGGACAGTTCAGGTCGGCCCGCTAGCTCGGGCATCCGTCCAGCCAGAGTCCAGACCGCCGCACGTCCCCCTCCGGTTCCACCCTCCGGCGTGATGAAGCACGGGACATAGTGCTGGCTGGATCGCTGACGAGACGGATACGTAAGCGGCGGTACCAGCCCTCAGATGAGGCTCTGGCGCAAATCGGGTTGATACTCCGCCCGGCTGCTCGCGATCGCCTCATATGCTCCACAGGCACCATCAGCCACCCTCCGGGATACCCGGTACGGGCCCCGTGGCCCCCCCGGGCCCGCCTATCGGACCCCGTGGCCCACAAGGCCCGATCCCGCAGCCCCCGAGTACCGCCAGAAGAAATCCCGACCTGAATCAGCCCGAACAGGCCCGGAGGTCTCCCGCCTGACCAGCATAAATAGGCCAGCACCGCCAGAAGAAGCCCCCCGACCGAAGAAGGCCCCCGACCCCCACCAGCAGACCAGGGCCCCAGCACAGAAGAAGGCCCCCGACCCCAACCAGCAGGTAGAGGGGGCCGCGCGGGGGGCTCCGGGGGGTCGTCCCCCCGGAAAAGCACTGCGAGCCCCCGCCGAAGCTGCCTAAAAGGCAGCGAGCATAGGGCGACGCCGGGTGGCTACGGGGGCAAACCACCCGGCGTCGCGATCATCGGCGTTCCGACGGGGGCCCGGAACGCCGGCAGCGGCGCTCCGACGGGGGACCAGAGCACCGATATGAATGCTACACGGAAACACCCCCCAGTGTGTCAAGACCCAATTACAACCAGATCTCGGGACGAGGCTGAGCAGGCGAATCAGTTGTCGCCACTACCTGGCCCCGAGGGGCGATGGCCGTTTCCGCTGTTTCCTTCCGACGGCGGAGCGGCCGGGTCGCGCGTAGCGGGCAGGTTCGGAAGGTACTCCAAGAAGCCGCGGATGTTGTTCGGTTCCCGGCCGCCGTTGGCGAACACCACGGCGAAATACGGAATGATGATGGCGCCGACGGCGGGTATCACGGTCAGCCAGCCCAGGTGATTGACGAACATAACCACGGCGATTACGAAGCAGACGGCGCGGATGCCCATCATCAGCAGGTACCTGCGCTGCCGGTAGCTGATGTCGTCGGACAGCGACCGGCGCGCCTGCGTGACCATGTGCACCTGCGTCCGTCCGCGGCTAGCGTGAACCCCAAAGCCCAACCTCACGCTTCCACCGTATGCCCCGGCACGACCGCAGGCGACCCCTCAGCTGGCCTGGCTCACCGACGACATGTTGAAGCCCTCGACGCGCACCGGCGGCATCGCGGCGCGGTTGAAGTAGTCGCCCCACTCGCGCGGCAGTGTCGGCACCGTGGCCCCGACCTCGAGCAGCCGCCCGAGCATGGCGACCGGCGACTCGTTGAACCTGAAGTTGTTCACCGCGCCGGTTACCTCGCCGTTCTCCACCAGGTAGACCCCGTCCCTGGTGAGCCCGGTGAGCAGCAGGGTCTGCGGGTCTACCTCGCGGATGTACCACAGGCAGGTCAGCAGCAGCCCGCGGCCGGTGGACGCGATCATCTCCTCCAGCGTGGGCGCCCCGGCCCCGGAAGTGGGCACGGCGCCGGAAGTGTGCACAGCGAAGGTCAGGTTGTCGATGGCGGGCGTAACCGGCAGCCCGGCCAGCGCGGCCGAGTGCCGGGAAGAGTGCAGGGCGGCCAGCGAGCCGTCATCGATCCACGCGGTCGAGGCCAGCGCGAGGCCGTTGTCGAAGACCGAGGAGTCCGGGCCTGAGGCGTGCGCGATCACGAACGGCGCGCAGCTCAGCCCGGCCGCCAGCGGGTCGCTCGACAGCGTGACCGGCAGCGTGGACAGCCGCTCGCCGACCCGGGTGCCGCCGCCGGCCTTGCTGAACACCGTCCGCCCGTCCGCCGCGTCCTTGGCGCCCGCCGACCAGTACAGGTAGACCAGCAGGTCGGCCACTGCGGTCGGCGGCAGCAGGGTCTCATACCGCCCGGCGGGCAGCGAGATCGAGCGCTTGGCCCAGTCGAGGCGCTCGCCGAGCCCGGCGTCCAGGCCGGCGATGTCGACGTCGGTGAAGTCCCGCGTGGCAGCGCCCGTCCAGGCCGAACGCGCCAGGTCGGCGGACTTCGCGTTCAGCTCGATCCGCCCGGTCGGCTGGTCGTGCCGCAGCCGCAGCCCGCTCGAGGTGCCCAGGAACGTGCTGACCATGTCGTGCTCGGCGAACCCGTAGAGCTTGCGGCCCGCCGCCTCCGCCGCGCGCAGGGTCTGCCCGAGCTCGGCCGCGAAGTCGCGCAGCACGCCGATCTCGGTCCGGCTCGGCTCCGAGTCCCAGCCGCGTACTTCATTATTTTTTCTGAACGGTCCTGCCTGACCCGGTCCGGGCACCTGCGCCGCATCCTCGGCGGGCGTGGCGTCGGCGGCCGCGCGCTCGGCCTCGCGGACCACCTCCTCGACCTGCTCCGGGCGCACCCCGGCCCGGGAGACGATGCCGGCCGCGGCGCCGTCGGACCGCCGGTCGATGGCGATGACGGTGAGCTGGCGGGACCGGGCCACGCCGTTGGTGGTGAGGGTGTTGCCCGCCCACCGCAGGTTGGCCGTGGAGGTCTCCTCGGCGATCACCACACAGTCGTCGGACCGCGCGGCGCCCAGCGCCCGCTCGACGGTTTCCTGTGGCGTCATCTACTGCCCCTCCTCCGCGGTGTTGAGGATCCTGATGCCGCGGAACAGCGCGGCCGGGCAGCCGTGGCTGACCGGGGCGACCTGGCCGGGCTGGCCCTTCCCGCAGTTGAACGCGCCGCCGAGCACGTAGGTCTGCGGGCCGCCGACGGCCTCCATGGAGCCCCAGAAGTCGGTGGTGGTGGCCTGGTACGCGACGTCGCGCAGCTGCCCGGCGAGCTTCCCGTTCTTTATGGCGAAGAACCGCTGGCCGGTGAACTGGAAGTTGTACCGCTGCATGTCGATCGACCAGCTCTTGTCGCCCAGGATGTAGATGCCGTTCTCCACCCCGGCGATCAGGTCGGCGGCGGACGGGCCGCCCGGCGCCGGCTGCAGCGACACGTTGGCCATCCGCTGCAGCGGGATGTGGCCCGGGCCGTCGGAGAACGCGCAGCCGTTGGAGCGGCCGAAGCCGCAGTGCTGCGCCATCCGCCGGTCCAGCTGGAAGCCCGTCAGGATGCCGTCGCTGATCAGGTCCCAGGACTGGCCGGCTACGCCCTCGTCGTCATAGCCGATGGTGGCCAGGCCGTGCTCGGCGATGCGGTCGCCGGTCACGTGCATGACGCCCGACCCGTACTTCAGCGTGCCGAGCTTGTCCGGGGTGGCGAACGAGGTGCCGGCGTAGGCGGCCTCGTAGCCGAGCGCCCGGTCCAGCTCCGTGGCGTGGCCGATCGACTCGTGGATGGTGAGCCACAGGTTCGACGGGTCGATCACCAGGTCGTAGTGCCCGGCCTGGATCGTGGGGGCGGCCAGCTTGGCCGCGAGCAGCTCGGGTAGTTCGGCCAGCTCGGCGCCGAAGTCCCAGCCGGTACCCGTGAGGTACTCGTACCCGCGCCCGGCCGGCGGGGCCAGCGTCCGCATGGTGTCGAACCTGCCGTCGTCGGTGACGGCGACGGCGGTGATGTCGGGGTGCAGGCGGACCCGCTGCTGGGTCGTGGTGGTCACGCCGTCGGAGTAGAACTTGCACTCCCTGATCTGGCTCAGCGAGGCGTCCACGTGGCTGACCGCGTCGTGGCGGAGCAGGATGCTGCTCCAGTCGCCCAGCAGGGCCACCTTGTCCGCGACGCCGATGCTGAACGGGTCGACCTGGTACGCCGACACCCAGGTCACGTCGCCGTAGGCGGGCTCGGGAGCGAGCTCGATGGGCTCGGTGTTCATGGCGGCGGACACCCTTGCCACCTCGACGGCCTGCCGCGCCGCTAGCGCGGCGGCCTCCGCGGTCAGGTCCACGGCCGAGGCGAAGCCCCAGGTGCCGTCCACGATCACCCGGACGGCCAGGCCGGTGTCGTCCGCGTCGAACAGGGTCTGCAGGTTCCCGTCGGAGAGCGCGATCTGCTGCCCCCTGATGCGCTCGGCCCGGAAGTCGGCGTGCTGGGCGCCGAGGGCCCTGGCTTGCGCGAGCGCCGCGTCCGCCAGGTCCCGCAGCGGCAGCGCGGTGAACTCCGGGTCGATTCTTGTTTCGGTCACGAGACCAAAACCTATCTCCCATGCGCTGCGGTAACCTCAGGAGGCCTAAGAGAGGGGCGTACGTGGGCCGATCTGCGCTGGTGACCGGGGGGAACCGGGGGATCGGGCTGGCCATCGCGCGACGGCTGGCGGCAGGCGGGGACAGCGTGACGGTGACCTCCCGCTCCGGCGACCCGGTGGACGGGCTCGAGGTGGTCCGCTGCGACGTGCGCGAGGCGGTGTCGGTGGACGAGGCGTTCGCGGTGGTGGAGAAGAACCAGGGCCCGGTCGAGGTGCTGGTCGCGAACGCGGGCGTAACAAGGGACCAGCTGATCGCGCTGATGAGCGAGGACGACTTCGTGGCCGTGGTGGACACCAACCTGGCCGGCGCGTACCGGGTGGCCAGGCGGGCCGTGCGCGGCATGATGCGGATGCGCCGCGGGCGGCTCATCTTCATCTCCTCGGTCGTCGGCCTGTACGGCTCGGCCGGGCAGGCCAACTACGCCGCGTCCAAGGCCGGGCTGGTCGGCCTGGCCCGGTCGCTCGCCCGCGAGCTCGGCTCCAGAGGCATCACGGCCAACGTGGTCGCCCCGGGCTTCGTCGACAGCGACATGACCGCGGTCCTGTCGCAGGACCGGAAGGACGCCATCATGGCCGCGGTCCCGCTGGCCAGGTTCGCGTCGGCCGACGAGGTCGCCGCGGCGGTCGCGTTCCTGGCCGGCCCCGATGCGGCCTACATCACCGGCGCCGTCCTCCCGGTCGACGGCGGGCTCGGGATGGGACACTGACCGATATTTGTACCTAGCCCACAAGCATCGGCTCGCAACGTTCGTATCGCCGGTCATTTAGTTAACGGGGTCCGTGCGGGCAGGGTGGGCAAGTGGGCCGGATACCACGGAAGTGAGGCTGTCATGGGAATCCTGGCGGGCAAGCGGATCCTGGTCACCGGGGTCATCACCGATGCCTCGATCGCCTTCCACGTGGCCCGGGTGGCCCAGCAGGAGGGCGCGACCGTGGTGCTGACCGGGTTCGGCCGGCTGACCCTGGTGGAGCGGATCGCCAGGCGCCTCCCGTCGCCGCCGCCCGTCCTGGAGCTCGACGTGACCAGCGAGGACCACCTCGCCTCGCTCGCCGAGCGGGTGTCCGCCCACGTGGACGGCCTGGACGGCGTGCTGCACGCGATCGCCTACGCGAACCCCGACGAAGCCCTGGGCGGGAACTTCCTGCGCACCAGGTGGGCCGACGTGGCCACCGCGGTGCAGGTCTCGGCGTACTCGCTCAAGGCGGTCACCGTGGCGGCGCTCCCGCTGATGAGCGCCGGCGGGTCGGTGGTGGGCCTCGACTTCGACGCGAGCGTGGCCTGGCCGGGCTACGACTGGATGGGCGTGGCCAAGGCGGGCCTGGAGTCGTGCGCGCGGTATCTCGCCCGCGACCTCGGCCCGAGGGGCGTGCGGGTCAACCTGGTGGCCGCTGGGCCGCTGCGGACCATGGCCGCGAAGTCGATCCCGGGCTTCGACCGGTTCGAGGGCGTGTGGGATGACCGCGCGCCGCTCGGCTGGGACATCACCGAGCCCGAGCCCGTCGCGCGGGCCTGCGTGGCGCTCATGTCCGATTGGTTCCCGGCCACGACCGGCGAGATAGTGCACGTTGACGGCGGCGTGCACGCGGTGGGTGCCTGATGCCAGCCGCCGCAGGCGGCCAGGCCAGCAGAGCCGCCGCAAGCGGCAAAGCCAACACCGAGTACGTGCTGACGCTGTCCTGCCCGGACCGGATCGGGATCGTGCACGCGGTCGCCGCGTACCTGCACGAGGCGGGCTGTAACGTGCTGGACAGCCAGCAGTTCGGGGACCGGACGGCCGGGGGGTCGAGCCGGTTTTTCATGCGCGTCCACGTGGAGAGCCTGCAGCCGGGACCCACGACCTACCGCGACCTGTACTCCGGATTCGTCCCGGTGGCGGCCGAGTTCGCCATGGAGTGGGAACTGCACGACACCGCGGTCCAGCCGCGGGCGCTGATCATGGTGTCCAAGGCCGGCCACTGCCTGAACGACCTGCTGTACCGGCGGGCCGCCGAGTCGCTGCGCATCGACGTCCCGCTGGTCGTCGGCAACCACCCCGACCTGGCCCCGCTCGCGGCCGCCCACGGCGTCCCGTTCGAGCATGTGCCCGCCGATCCCGCGGATCCGCTGGCCGCGCAGCGGGCCGAAGGGCGCCTGCTGGACCTGATCAGCGAGCTGAGCATCGACTTCGTGGTGCTGGCCCGCTACATGCGCATCCTGTCGCCCGAACTGTGCGCCAAGCTGCCGGGCCGCATCATCAACATTCACCATTCTTTCCTGCCCAGCTTCAAGGGAGCGCGCCCCTATCGTCAGGCGCACGCGCACGGGGTGAAGCTGATTGGCGCGACCGCGCATTACGTCACGGCCGACCTGGACGAGGGCCCGATCATCGAGCAGGAGGTCGCCCGGGTCGACCACACTAGCAGCCCCGAGGACCTCGCGGCCATCGGCCGCGACGCCGAGCGGGTGGCGCTGGCCCGCGCGGTGCGCTGGCACGCCGAGCACCGCGTCCTGCTGCACGGCCGCCGGACCGTCATCTTCCGCTGAACCCGCTCGCGCCGGTCCGCTCGGCCCCGATGCGCCCCGCCGCCGCAGCCCCGTCTGCATCCTTCTAGATACTCAACGTAACTAATTGCCTACTAATCGCTAAACAGTTACGCTTCGTAGTCGCCGGTGGGGCGCAAACACCGGCAGCCCCAGGGGTGTCACCGTGAAGCGGGTTCGCTGACGTTCTTGGCGGCGGCGGCAGCCGCGGACGGAGATCCTGCGGTGAGACGGCGCTTCCGCGGCAAGCCTTCACGCCTCGACGCGCGATGTGCCCGCTGGTACCAAAGTTAACAGAAACGTCTAGATCCCGGAAATGTCGCAATAATGTCGCAATGCTGTCCGGCATGGCGGGACGCTGGTCCCAGGGGATTGATGGCAAGTTGTGACTTTATTGGCGAGAGATCGATGCAATATGGAACTTACGCTTCCGCTAACTCATAACACCGGTAGCTGACCGGTCGGCTCACCATGGGCAACCACGGGCATTCACGAGCCGGCACGGATCTGCCGGGGAGACGGGCCGTACCGGATTCGGGAAACTGCGACCCAGTGGCCCCGTGACGGTGGCGGAGCGGATCACCGGCGAACTGCGAGAGAGAAGGGCGACAAGCTGATGACCCCAGGACGGACCAACAGCGCGATCAGCGCGAGGAGGGAGGGGCGATGACAACATTCGGCAAGAAGCGCATTGGCGTCCTTGCCCTGGCGGTGGCGAGCATTACGGCCCTCGCTGCCTGCAGCAGCAACAGCAGCAGCAGCGGTAGCAGCGCAACCCCCACCTCCTCGGGCTCGTCGAGCGTCGGCCTGCACGGGCAGTTCGGAAACGTGCCCGCCATGGCGTCGGGCACCCAGCACGCTGGCACGATCACGGTGGCGGAGCCGCCGAACTCCGCGCCGACGTGGATCCTGCCCATCGTCACCGGTGCCGCGAACTCCGTGTACACGGTGCCGATGTTCGACTACAACATGTGGCCGCCGCTGTACACGCTCGTCAACGGCGTGGCGCCGAAGGAGACTCCGGCCTTGTCGCTGGCTAACGAGCCGACCTGGTCCAACGGCGAAAAGACGGTCACGTTCACCCTGAAGTCCAACTTCAAGTGGTCCGACGGGCAGCCGCTGACCTCCAAGGACGTGCTGTTCTGGTGGTACGAGATGAAGGCCGCGCTTAAGGCGAGCCCGGCCAACTGGGCGTACTACACCCCCGGCCTCGGCATCCCGGACCAGGTCGCGAGCATCAGCGCGCCGGACTCGAGCACCATCCAGATGAACCTCACCAAGGCGGTCAACCCGACCTGGTTCTGGGAAAACGAACTGGGCGCGATGCAACCGATGCCGTCGCACGCGTGGGCCAGGTCCTCCGCTAGCGGCCCGCTGCTCGACTTCACCAAGCCGGCCAACGCCGCGGCCATCTACACCTACCTGTCCGCGCAGTCCAAGTCGGTCAGCACCTACGCGAGCAACCCGATGTGGCAGATCGTCGACGGGCCGTACAAGCTGAGCGCCTTCGACGCGACTAGCGGCAGCCTGACGATGGTGCCGAACAGCACCTACGGCGGACCGCACGCGAACGCGATGTCTACCATCAAATACGTCTCCTACACCTCGGACGCGGCCGAGTTCAACGCGGTCAAGGCCGGCCAGATCGACGTGGGCTACGTGCCGCTTGGTGACGTGCCGCAGGTCGCCGGCCTGACCGGGACCTACAACGAGTTCGGCTACTCCGACTTCGGCTGGTCCTACGTGGCGTACAACTTCAAGGACACCACAGGGAACTTCAACAACATCATCAGCAAGCTGTACATCCGGCAGGCCATCGCTCACCTCGAGGACCAGGCGGGCTACATCAAGGCCTTCTTCAACGGCGCGGGCGGCCAGGCGTACGGCCCGGTGCCGTCGATCCCGGTGAGCCCGTACACGCCGACCAACGCGCTGACGAACCCGAACCCGTTCAGCACCTCCGCCGCGGAGACCCTGCTGAAGAACAACGGCTGGAGCATCGTTCCGAACGGCACGGACACCTGCGTCAAGCCGGGCACCGGCGCCGGAGAGTGCGGCGCCGGCATCCCGGCCGGCACGAAGCTGGCGTGGAACGTCATCTACAACACCTCGCCCGCCGTCATCGGCGAGCAGGTGCAGGACCTCGCGTCGCAGGCGAAGACGATCGGCATGACGATGAACCTGTCGTCAAGCAACTTCAACTTCATGATCGCCAACTACAACGACCCGTCGTCGCCCAAGACGATCAACAAGTGGGCCATGCAGGACTTCGGCGGGTTCACCAACTCGACCTACCCGACGACGTTCGGCGTGTTCAACAGCGCCGGCTCCAGCAACCTCGGCGGGTATACCGACCCGACGGCCGACTCGCTCATCAGCGCGTCGATCACCAGCCCGAACGCGACCGCGGTCACCGCGGAGGCGTCCTACCTCACCGCGCAGCAGCCCGGCCTGTTCCAGCCGAACCCGGACAGCGCGTTCGGCACCTCGGCCATCGTGGTCTGGAAGAAGAACATCTCCGGGACCCCGGAGTCGTTCGAGTCCCTGACCCAGGCCCAGTGGTACACGCAGTTCTGGTTCCTGACCAGTTAAATCGCGGTCAGGGCACTGGACCGCCCCGGTTACCGGTGGTATGCCGGTAACCGGGGCGCCAGTGCGCAGGCCAGGCGCTGGTCCCGCAAAGGGAGGTCTAAGCGGTGATCGGATATATCGCGCGCCGGTTGGGCACGGCCGTAGTGGTCGTGCTAGGCGTGTCCATCTTCATCTTCGCGCTGCTGCACGCGATTTACCCGTCCCCGGCCATCGACGTGCTGGGGCCCAGGGCGAACACGTTTACGATCGCCGCGTACAACAAGCAGTACGGGTACGACAACCCGTGGATCGTGCAGTACCTCACCTACCTCGGTCACCTGCTGCAGGGCAACCTCGGCTTCTCGGTCAAGTTCAACCAGAGTGTGGTCAGCCTGTTCCAGGAGCGGTGGGTGCGCAGCGCCTACCTGAGCGGCATCACGCTGGTCCTGTCGGTGGTGATCGCGATCCCGCTCGGCGTCTACCAGGCGGTCCGCCGCAACACCGCCGGCGACTACGTGGCCACCAGCCTCGCGTTCACCGTCTACGCGATGCCGGTCTTCTTCCTCGGGCTGATCCTCATCCAGGTGTTCTCGCTGGACCTGCACTGGTTCGGCTTCGAGGCCAGCCAGTCGAACTCGACACTGACGATCATCGGGGACTGGCACGACATGGCGCTGCCGATCGCGACGCTGACGCTGCTCACGATCGCCTCGTTCTCCCGGTACATGCGCTCCACGGCCATGGACGTGCTGGCCCAGGACTACATCAAGGTGGCGCGGGCCAAGGGCCTGCCCGAGCGGCTGGTGCTGTCGCGGCACCTGCTCCGCAACGCCTGCCTGCCGATGGTCACGCTGATCGGGCTGTCCATCCCGCTGCTGCTGGCCGGGAACCTGATCACCGAGACGCTGTTCAACTACAACGGGCTGGGCCTGCTCTTCTTCAACAGCCTGCAGAATGTCGACTACAACGTGCTCCTCGCCTACACCCTCATCGGCGCGGCTCTCACCGTAGTCGGGAACCTCGTCGCGGATATCGCGCTCACCGTTGCCGATCCCCGCATCCGGCTGGCCTGACCGGTCAGGCGACCACGATAGGAGGCCGACATGGCACCCAACACCGGATCGCTGGCCCCGCTGGACATAACCCGCGCTCCCGAGGGCGGTGAGATCGGTCCGATCCAGAGCGGCTGGCGGCTGGCGCTGCGGGAATTCGCGCAGAACCGGCTCGCGGTCGTCGGCCTGGGGATCCTGGCGTTCTTCGTCTTGTTCAGCTTCGTGGGACCGCTCCTCTACCACGGCAATTACCTCACCTCGGACCTGCTGTCCACCAACCTCGCGCCGGGTGGCGGGCACCCGCTGGGCACCAGCAACCAGGGGTACGACGAGCTGGCCCTGATCATGAACGGCGGGCAGGCGGCGCTGGAGGTCGGGTTCTTCGCGGCCGCCATCGCCATCACCATCGGCGCGCTGTGGGGGGCGGTCTCGGGGCTGCTCGGCGGAATCGTGGACGCGGCGCTGATGCGGGTAGTGGACGTCTTCCTGGCCATCCCCTTCCTGTTCATCGTGCTGATCGTCGCGGTCAGGTACGGCGCCTCGGTGCTCTCGCTCTCCCTGATCATCGGCGGCTTCAGCTGGCTGGTGCCGGCCCGGCTGGTCCGCGGCGAGGTGCTGTCGCTGCGGGAACGGGACTTCGTCTCCGCAGCCCGCGTGGCCGGCTCAGGCCAGTGGCGGCTGATCAGCCGCCACCTGCTGCCGAACGCGTTCGGCGTGGTGATCGTCAACGTCACCTTCCAGGTGGCGGACGCGATCCTGGCCATCGCCGCGCTCGGCTTCCTCGGCTTCGGCCTGCACTGGCCGCACCAGGACTGGGGCGACCTGCTGTCCAACGGCGTCTCGTACATGCAGGACGGGTACTGGTGGCAGATCTACCCGGTCGGCGCCTGCATCGTGCTGGTCGTCATGGCCTGCAACCTGGTGGGGGACGCGCTCCGTGATTCGCTGGATGTACGGCTAAGACGCCGTTAGCTGGTAACGTCCGAACAGCCGAACGCGAGAGGTACCGGTTTCCATGGCCCCTGTCCTCGAGATTCAGGACCTGTCCACGCACATCAAGCTCACCCGTTCCGTGGTGCAGGCCGTGGGCAACGTCGACCTGCATGTGGAGGCCGGAGAGAGCCTCGGCATCGTGGGGGAGTCCGGCTGCGGCAAGTCCATGACCGGCCTGTCCATCATGGGCCTGCTGCCGCCCGGCGGGTCCATCGTCGGCGGCTCGATCAAGCTGGAAGGCCGTGAGCTCGTCGGGCTCAAGGACGATGAACTGCGTGCCATCCGCGGCAACGACATAGCGATGATCTTCCAGGACCCGCTGACCTCGCTCGACCCCACGAAGACGATCGGCTACCAGGTCGGCGAGCCGGTGCGGCTGCATCGCGGTGCCTCCAGGGCCGAGGCACTCGACCGGGCCGTCGAGGTGCTCGGCCTGGTCGGCCTGCCTAGGCCGAAGGAGCGGCTCGGCGACTATCCCCACCAGCTGTCCGGCGGCCTGCGGCAGCGCGTGATGATCGCGATGGCGCTGGCCTGCGAGCCTAAGCTGCTGATCGCCGACGAGCCGACCACGGCTCTCGACGTCACCATCCAGGCGCAGATCCTGGCCCTGCTCAAGGACCTGAAGGACCGGCTCGGCATGGCGATGCTGCTGATCACGCACGACATGGGCGTGATCGCCGGGCACGCCGACCGGGTCAACGTCATGTACGCCGGCCGGGTGGTGGAAACCGCCGAGGCCAACGATCTGTTCACCGAGATGCACCACCCTTACACCCAGGCGCTGCTGGCCTCCATCCCCCAGCTCGACCAGGACGCCGGCAAGGCGCTGCACGCCATTCCCGGCCTGCCGCCGGATCTGGCGCACCCGCCGGAGGGCTGCCGGTTCGCCGCTAGGTGCTACCGGGCCACGGACAAGTGCCGCACCGACGAGCCGTCGCTGGCCGGCAAGACGCTCGAGCACAGGTTCTCCTGCTGGCATCCGGTGGACGGGCCGCTCGCCCTGGCCGTGATCGGCGAGGCCGGGCCGGATGCGGTGAGCACCGGCCTGGTCGCGTCGGACGCCGAGAGCGTGCGGCAGGCCGCGGCCGGTGACCAGGGCAGCCTCGTCGCTGACGTCCCGCTGGCCGACGTCCCGCTGGCCGAAGCTCCGCTGGCCGAGGCCCCGCTGGCCGAGGTGGGGGCCCCCCAGGCGGAGGTACCCGAGGCGGCCGGGGCGGTCTCGGGGTCCGCGGAGTCTGAGGCCATCGTGGTGGCGGCCGGCCTGGAGGTGACGGCCGACGGCCGGCTCCAGGTGGCCGAGCGTGCCGTCGAGGTGGCCGTCGCGGACGTGGCCGACGGCAGCGCCGCTCCGCTGCTCGAGCTCCGTAACCTGGTGAAGGAGTTTCCCATCACCTCGGGCGCGATCCTGCAGCGCAAGGTGGCCGCCGTCCATGCCGTGTCCGACGTGTCCTTCTCGGTCCCGGCCGGGACCACGTTCGGTCTGGTCGGAGAGTCGGGCTGCGGTAAGACCACGATCGGCAAGATGATCGTGGCCCTGGAGCGGCCGACCTCCGGCTCGGTCAGCCTCGGCGGCACGAACGTGTCCGAGCTGCGCGGCGGCGAGCTCCGGCGCAAGCGCCGGGACCTGCAGCTGATGTTCCAGGACCCGCACTCCTCGCTCGACCCGAGGATGCGGGTCGGCGCGGTCATCGGCGAGCCGCTGGCCGTGCAGCACCTGGGCAGCAGGCGGGCACAGCAGGAACGCGTCTTCGAGCTGCTCGGCGAGGTCGGGCTGCCGCGGAACGCCGTGGAGCGCTATCCCCATGAATTCTCCGGCGGCCAGCGCCAGCGCATCGGCCTGGCCCGGGCGCTGACCCTGAACCCGAGGCTCATCGTGGCCGACGAGCCGGTGAGCGCGCTCGACGTGTCGATCCGGGCGCAGGTGCTGAACCTGATGAAGCGGCTGCAGGCCTCGCACGGGCTGACCTACGTGGTGATCTCGCACGACCTGGCGGTGGTCAAGTACATGGCCGAGCGGATCGGCGTCATGTACCTGGGCAAGCTGGTCGAGCTCGGCTCGGCCGATGACGTCTACCAGCGCGCCGCCCATCCGTACACGGCCGGGCTGATCGCCACCATCCCGGTGCCGCAGCCCGCCGTGGAGCGGGCCAAGAAGGAGGTCGCGATCCGGGGCGAGCTGCCCAGCCCGGTGAACCCGCCCTCGGGGTGCCGGTTCCGGACCAGGTGCAAGTTCGCGCAGGAGCTGTGCGCCGCCGAAGAGCCCCAGCTCCGTTCGTTCGGCCCGGGCCACGTGGCCGCCTGCCACTTCCCGTTGCAGACCCCGGACGGCGCCCCGGTGAGCGCCGCCGTGACCACGACCGCCGCGGAACCCTCGCGCTAACCCCCGGGCGGGCCGCCTTGGGCCGCCTCGCGCCCCTTGGGCACGCGCGGTCAGGGGCAGGTCCGGCCGCGCCGCGATGGCCGGGGTGAGCAGGAACGTACCGGACAGGGCGAACAGGGCCAGGACGATCCACAGCCCGTTCCGGGTCCCCAGCGCGGTGCCGAGACCTCCGGCGAGCAGTGCGCCGAGCGGGATCGTGCCGAACAGCAGGAAGCGCATGCACGCGGTGATCCGCCCGAGCATCGGCGCGGGGCAGTAGGCCTGCAGGAAGCTCCGGGCCACGATGTTGCCGACCGCCATCCCGCCCGACGCCACGGCCGCCCCCGCCACGTAGAAGACGGCCCGCGGGCCGGTTCCGGCGAGCGGGATCAGCAGGCTGAACAGCCCGGCGGTCAGGGCGCTCAGCAGCGTGGTACGGGCCGTGCCCAGCCATCGGGTCAGCCGCCTGGCGATCACGGCACCGAGCACTCCGCCCACCGCGGCGCTGGCCAGCAGCAGGCCGACGGCGGCCGGGCCGAACCCGGCGACCCGGACCAGGAAGACGACCAGCAACGCGGTGCTGCCGGTGTAGGCGAGGTTGGCGATCGTCCCGTAGATGGTGAGCGCCCGCAGGTAAGGGTCGCCGACGATGAACCGCGCGGCCCCGGAGATCTCCGCCCGCACCGTCGTGGCGCGTCCGCCCGGGCCGTGCGGGACCGCGTCGGTCCGGATGCGCAGCAGGCACGCGGCCGAGACACCGAAACTGACCGCGTTGAACAGCAGCGCGCTGGCAGCTCCCACGGCCTCGGCGGCCAGGCCCGCTGCGCCGCGTCCGCCGATCGCGGCCACCGACGCGCTGGCCTGCAGCTTCGCGTTGCCTTCCATCAGCTCGTCCGCGCGGACCAGGGCGGGCAGAAAGACCTGGTAGGCGGTCGCGAACAAGACGTTGGCCGCCCCGGCCAGCAACGCGACCGCCACGACCTGGACGGTGCCGAGCATCCCGGCCCAGGCGGCGGCGGGCAGGCTCGCGTACAGCAGCGCGGAGACCCCGTCGCACGCGATCATCAGCGGCCGGACGCGCAGCCGGTCCACCCACGCCCCGGCCGGCAAGCCGATCACCAGCCAGGGAAGGTAGGCCGCGGCGGTAAGGGCGGCGACCGCGAACGTGCTGGCGTGCAGCACCGTCACCGCCAGCAGCGGGACCCCGGCGGCGGCCATGGCGGTGCCGGCTCCGCTGACCGTCTCGCCGATCCACAGCAACCGGAACTCGCGGTGCCACAGCAGCCCTCCCCGCCGGCGGCCCCGCCCGGATCTCACGGGCCCGGCTCGTCCCGCTGGGTCCGGTGGCGCCGGATGTCTGGCCGCGACCGATCCGTGCCGCCCGCCCTGGTCTCGCCCGTCAAGGTCTCACCAGCCGCGTCAGCGGAGAGCGCTTCGGCCGCCAGGGCCGACCACAGCACCTCGCGGGCCGCCTCGAGAACGCGGGGAGCCGGCGGCCCGACGCGCCCGAGCGCGCGGAGCAACTCCGCGCCTTGCTGGCCTTTCTTTCTGGGGGGACCCATCCCCCCAGACCTCCCTTGGGAGGGACGACCCCCCTGGGACCCCCCGCCTTCCAGTTCGGAGCTCATTTCTCCTCCTCCGCAGGATCGGGGGCTTTGGGGTACCCGGCCAGCACCGGGCGCAGCGCGGCTCGGGCCCGGTGCAGGCGGCTGCGAGCCGTCCCCTGCGGAACCCCGAGCACCACCGCCGCCTCGGCCGGAGTCAGCTGCTCCCACGCCACCAGCAGCAGCACGTCGCGTTCTGCCGCCGGGAGGGCCCGCAGCGCCGGTATCAGCGCCTGCGCCCGTGCGGCGGAGTCCAGCTGGTCGACGACATCGTCCCACGGGTCAACCGCGTCCCCGGCCGCCGCGTGGCCCGCGTCCCGCCGGACCCGCCAGTGGGCCCGCAGCACGTTCCGGGCGATCCCGTACAGCCACGGCCGCGCGTCGTCGTGCGCGGGGTTGTAGCCGCCCCGGGCCGCGAAGGCCCGGACCCACACCTCGCCGAGCAGGTCGTCAGCGACCTGGTGTCCGGCCCGGCGGGCGAGGAATCCGTGAACGGCGACCTCGTGACGCTGGACGACCTCGACGAACGCGTCGGGACGGCCCCGCGCCGACCGCTCGATCAGCGTGCCATCGGTCTCCACGTCCCTCCTCCCGAGTTCCCTCTAACCTGTTATGGCCACAAGCCGCCGGAGCGTTCGCAGGCTTGTCTTCGGCTTTCTCTTGCCGTGAGCGCGTCTGGTGCAGATACTCCATTCATGGGAGGGTCGGCGGCAGACACGCCTGCAACGCCCGGATTCCTCCGCGCCTCGGACGCGGAACGCGACCATGCCATCGACAAGCTCCGACAGGAGTTCGTCGATGGCCGACTCTCGCACGAGACGTTCATGTTCCGCATGCAGAGCGCCCTCGGCGCGCGGAACCGCGCCCAGCTCGCGGGCCTGTTCACCGACCTGCCGCCGCGGCGGGGCCGCCCCTTCAATCCCTCGCAGTTGATCGCCCGCGTGCGGGCCGCCTTCCGCCGCCGGGACGAGGACGTGGCTGACGCGGCGCCGGACTGGCACCACGGACCGCCCGCCGCCGGAGGACTCCAGGGCAGGCCGGCAGATGTCCGGGCGCCCCACGACGTTCCCGGCGTCTCGGCATGGCTGGCCGCGGTTCCGGCACCTGGTGCCCCCAGACTCGCCGTGCCCGCTCCGCTGTTCTTCCCGCCGGGCAGCGGGCTCAGCTTCACCATCGGCCGGACCCAGGACTGTGACCTGCGCATCGCCGACATGTCGGTATCGCGCCTGCACGCCAAGCTCGATCGCATCGAGGACGGCTGGCTCCTGTCCGACCTGGGGTCCCACAACGGCACCAGGGTGAACGGCTGGCTGGTCCGCGAGGCCGTCCCGGTGCGGACGGGAGACCTCGTGCAGTTCGGCTCGGCGACCTTCGTGGTGCAGACACCCGCCAAAGGGGTGCCGGCAGGCTAGTACTGTCGGAAGGCGTGACGACCGTTCTGCTGGTCCGCCACGGGCTGACCGCGACGACCGGTCACGTGCTGACCGGATGGATGCCGGGCATCCCGCTGGATGACCGGGGCCGGACGCAGGCGGCTGCGCTGGCGGCCAGGCTCGCCCCCCTGCGGCTGGACGCGATCGTCAGCAGCCCGCTGGAACGCTGCGTGCAGACGGCCGCGGCGATCGCGGAGGGCCGGGACGGGCAGCAGGTCATCACCGAGGACCGGGTGGGGGAGTGCCGCTACGGGGACTGGACCGGCCAGCCGCTCAAGAAGCTGGCCCAAGAACGGCTCTGGCGCGTGGTGCAGGCTCACCCGAGCGCGGTGACGTTCCCCGGTCCTGACGGGGAATCCATGCCGGACATGCAGCACCGGGCGGTGGCCGCGGTCAGGGACTGGAACGCCAGGCTCGGCCAGGACGCCACGTACCTGATCTGCTCCCACGGAGACGTGATCAAGGCCATCGTCGCCGATAGCCTGGGATTGCACCTTGACCAGTGCCAGCGGATCCAGGCCGATCCCTGCTCGCTGACGGTGATCAGGTATACCCCGCTGCGGCCGTTCCTGGTCCGGATGAACGACAGAGGGGGTGGGGTCGATGACCTCATGCCACGCGCCGACCGGCACGCCGCCAACGGCGCCAAGGCCAGTGACGCCGCAGCCAGTGACGCGGCGATCGGCGGCGGCTCCGGCGGAGTCGACGGGTCGGCTCCGATGAGGGGGGATGGGCCAGGGGGAACGGGGGGCGGGAGCCCCCCGTGCACGGAAGAGGTGGGTGGGGGACAGGACCCCTCGATACCTTCTGGTCGTCAAGAGTCGGCGGACACGCGAGGATAGGACTATGCCGGTCTACTTCTATGACCCGCCGGACAGGTTCGTGGCCGGCGCGGTAGGGCAGCCAGGAGAGCGGGTTTTCTACCTCCAGGCGACCTCCTCCGGTCGCGTTACCAGCGTCGTGCTGGAGAAGTTTCAGGTGAGCCTGCTGGCCGAGCGCATCGACGAACTCCTGGACGAGGTGCTCAGGCGCACCGGCGGGTCGCCCGAGGTGCCGGCCGCGGCGCCCGCCGCGCTGGAAGATGACGGGCCGCTCGACCTGCCGCTGCTTGAGGACTTCCGGGTCGGCGCGATCGCCCTGGCCTGGGACGGTGACGGCGGCATGGTCGTCATCGAAGCGCAGGAAGAATCGGACGAGCCGGTCGAGCCGCTAGCCGAGGACCTTCCCGCCGACGGCCCCGGGGTGCTGCGGGTGCGCATCACGCCGGGCGCCGCCCGCGCGTTCGCCCAGCGCGCCGCCAAGGTCGTCGCCGCGGGCCGCCCGCCCTGCCCGCTGTGCGGCCTGCCCCTGGACGCCGACGGGCACATCTGCCCGCGGCAGAACGGTCACCGCATCGGCCATGCTTGATCCTCCCTCGTCCGCGCCCGACACCGAGGACGGTGAGCAAGCCGCGCTTGACTTGCTCACCCACGGGAAGCTGGACATCGAAGGCCGGCTGGTAGACGCCTCGAACGCCACCTTGTACTGCACGATCAGGACCGCGGGGCGCCCGCAGAAGAAGGCCCCGCAGAAGAAGGCCCCCCAGCAAAAGGCCCTGCAGCAAAGGGCCCCGCAGAAAAGGGCAGGGACGTCAGCGGCCAAGATCGCCTGCGTCTACAAGCCGATCGCGGGCGAGCGGCCGCTGTGGGACTTCCCGGCCGGCACGCTGGCCGGGCGGGAAGTCGCCGCGTACGCCGTGTCCCGCGCCGCAGGCTGGGACGTGGTGCCGCCCACGGTCATGCGGGAGGGGCCGTTCGGGCCGGGCATGTGCCAGCTGTGGATCGACCACGACCCCGCCGTGGACCTGATCGCGCTGTCCCGCCGCACCGATCACGCGGGCCTGCGGGACATGGCGGTATTCGACGCGGTGGTGAACAACGCGGACAGGAAGATAGGTCACCTGCTGCCCGTCCCCGACGGGCACCTGTACGGCTGCGACCACGGGGTCTGCTTCGCCGAGGACTACAAGCTGCGGACCGTCTTGTGGCAGTGGCGGGGCAAGAGCCTGCCCCGGCGTTCGGTGGAAGCGCTGCGCCGCCTGAACGCGCAGCTCACCGACGGCAGCCTGACCGCCGAACTGTCCGGCCTGCTGACCGAGAGCGAGATCAGCGCCACCAAGATCAGGGTCGAGACCCTGCTCAAGCACCGGGTCCACCCCTACCCGCCCGCGGACTGGCCCGCCGTACCCTGGCCACCGATCTGACGGCCTCGAAGGCTGAGGGAAGGCCCGGCCACCGCCGAGCGGAGCTCAGCGAAAGGGGCGGCAAGAGGCTTTGTGTGCTGCTTAGTAGCTCCAGATCACAAGACGATTGCGGTTACGTACCCATTTCGGAGGGTTTCCCCCGAATGATCTGGACACACACCCCACAGAGGCGTTTAGCTCCAGTAAACCTGACGGCTAGCTCTGGTAGACCTGACGGCTCGCTCCGGCAGACCTGACGGCTAGCTCCAGTAGACCTGACGACACGATGCTGTGGCCCGGCCTGCGTGAACCCGCCCGGTCGGGCCGGAAGGAGTAGGCCAAATGAGACGCCCCCGAACAAGGGTTGCGGCGATGGCCGTGGCGATACTGGCTGCCAGTTCGCTGGCGGCCTGCAGCAGCACGAGCAGCACGGGCGGCACGAGCAGCACGCCCAGCGCAAACAGCGCGGGCAAGCCGGTGTTCGGCGGCACCCTGCGCTGGGTCGCGTCCGGCGATGTCGATCATCTCGACCCGATGTCGGCTTATTACACCGCGACGGCAATCCTCGAGCGCGGCTACACCCGCCAGCTCGTCACCTATCCGTCGTCGAACAACTACCAGACGGCCACCACGATCGTGCCGGACATCGCGACCGTGGTGCCGACCATGGCGAACGGCGGGCTCAGCTCGGACGGCCTGACCTACACGTTCCACCTGCGCTCGGGCGTGATGTGGAACACGACCCCGCCGCGTGCGGTGGTGGCGGGTGACTTCGTTCGCGCGCTGAAGCGCTTCTGTAACCCCGTCCTCGGCGTCGGCAACCCCACCTACTTCACGAGCACGATCGCGGGCATGACGTCGTACTGCGCCGCCTACGCCAAGCTCCCGTCGACGGCGACCGCGGCGCAGCTCGCCACCTTCCAGAACAGTCACACCATCTCGGGCGTCTCGGCGCCTGACGCGAGCACGCTGGTCATCAAGCTCTCCCAGCCCGCCAGCGACTTCCTCAACATCATGGCCACGACGTTCGTGTCCGCGGCGCCGGTGGAGTGGGACAGCTACCTGCCGGACAGCGCGGCCTTCCGCCAGCACGTGTACTCCGATGGCCCCTACCAGATCTCGAACTACACGGCGGGCAAGTCGATCACGCTGACCCGAAACCCCCAGTGGCAGCAGTCCACCGACCCCGTCCGTCATCAGTACGTCGCGAGCATGGTCGTCACCGAGGGCACGAACGACCCGGGCCAGGCACTGCAGGATCTGCAGGCGGGCTCCGGCGACCTGATGTGGGACCTGCCGGTGCCGACGAACCAGATCCCGGCGCTGACAGCCAGCAAGGACCCGAACTTCGCGATCTGGGCGGGCCACATCACCAACCCGTACCTGGTCTTCAACACGCTGGCCGGCCCGACCAAGAACCTGAAGGTGCGCCAGGCGATCGAGTACGCGATCGACAAGGTGAACATCGCCAAGATCTACGGCGGCACCGCGCTGAACCCGCCGATCACCACCGCCATCCCGCCGGGCAACATCGGATACGTGAACTACAACCCGTACCCGACGCCCGGCGACAACGGCGACCCGGCCAAGTGCAAGTCGATGCTCGCGGCGGCCGGCTTCCCGAACGGCGTCACCCTCACCGACGCCTACAGGAACGCCGGAAACCACCCCGCGGTCTTCCAGTCGGTGCAGGCGGACCTGAAGGCGTGCGGCATCACGGTGACTGGCTTGCCGCAGCAGCAGGGTAACTACTACGCCTGGCTCGAGAACCCGGCCAACACGAAGGCCGGCAAGTGGAACATCTCCGAGCCCGGCTGGGTGCCCGACTGGTTCGGCAACAACGGCCGGGCCCTCGTGCAGCCGCTGTTCACGTCACCGTGCGTGAACCCGACCACCAACTACGGCTGCTACACGAGCACGGCCACGGTCGACCTCGTCAACAAGGCGCTCACGGCGACGAGCCTGTCGGCGGCCGCCACGTTCTGGCATGAGGCCGACATGCAGGTGATGAGCGACGCGGTCATCGTGCCGTTCACCAACCAGAACACCCCCGGCTACCACTCGAGCCGGGTGCACAACGCGGTCTGGTCCTGGCTCAACCAGCTGTACGACCCGACTCAGCTCTGGCTCAGCCCGAACACGCCTTGAGCTAAGGGACACGTCCGTGGCCTGGCCCGCCTCGAGGCGGGCCAGGCCACGGCTGAGTTTACGATCACAGCCAAGAAGCAATAAGGAATTACATGAGCCTGCTTGGGGTCACCGACCTGCGGGTGAGCTTCCGACATCGGATGGCCTCGTCCGGGCCGTACGGCGCTCGTTCCGCGTTTGCGCGTGGTCGGACGCTTGGCATCGCCGGTGAGTCCGGCAACCCGGCCGATCAGGGCAACGTTTGAGGACACAGATATGAGCCTGACCGAAGTCCAGACCGTCGGCGCGTCTGTCGAGAATGCGCCCGCCAGCGCGATCGAGGGCCGCAGCCCGTGGCAGCTCGCATGGCGGCGGCTGCGTTCCGACAAGGTGGCGGTCGCGTCCGCCATCGTCATCGTGCTGCTCTGCGCGGTGGCCCTGGCGGCGCCCCTGATCGCCAGTGCCACCGGGAAAACCTACGCCGAGCAGTTCCGCAACACCGGGATCACCGCACAGGGCCTTCCCGTGGGGCCGGGCAGCCAGTTCTGGTTCGGCACCGACAACCTGGGTCGTGACGTCTTCATCCGGGTGATCTACGGCGCGCGCATATCACTGCTCGTCGGCTTGAGCTCGACCGCGATCGCGGTGGTGGCCGGAGTGATCGTCGGCCTGCTCGCCGGCTACTTCGGCGGAGCGATCGACGCGGTGCTCGCCCGCTTCATCGACACCGTGCTCGCGTTCCCTTACCTGCTGCTGGCCATCGCGATCGCGGCCATTTTCGGCCCCAACCTGCCGATGGTGATCGGGGTGATCGCATTCTTCTCCTGGGCCGCGCTCTCGCGGATCGTCCGAGGTCAGACCCTGTCCATAAAGGAGAAGGAGTACGTCGAGGCGGCGCGGGCGCTCGGAGCCAGCCCGCTGCGGATCATGTTCATCGATATCCTGCCGAATGTGATGGCCCCGGTCATCGTGATCGCCACCTTGCTCGTGCCGAGCGCGGTCGTATTCGAGGCCACGCTGTCGTTCCTCGGTGTCGGCGTGGTGCCGCCGACGCCGAGCTGGGGCAACATGATCTCGGATTCGCTGTCGTGGTACACCACCTCATGGTGGTTCCTGATCTTCCCGTCCGCCGCGCTGCTCCTCACGACCCTGGCCTTCAACTTGCTCGGGGATGGGCTCAGGGACGCGCTGGACCCGCGGACCGAGCGCGTTTTCGCCGGCCGCAGGCGCAGGAGCAAGCCGTCGCCGGCAGAGGGGCCGGCCCCGGCCGAACCCGCGAGGCCAGTAACGGAAGGCGAGTGACCGGCGATGAATTTCCTCCGTTTCTTGATCCGCCGGGTCGTCTTCGGGGCGGTCGTCCTGTGGCTCATCAGCGTGGCCACGTTCGCCCTGTTCTTCATAGCGCCGCCCGATGTGGCGAGAACCCTCGCCGGGAAGGGTGCGACCCCGCAGCAGGTGATCGGAATCAAGCACCGCCTCGGCCTTGACCAGCCCCTGGTCGTGCAGTACTGGCACTACCTGGACGGCCTGCTGCACGGCAACCTCGGCTTCTCGTACTACAGCGGGGCCCCGGTAAGCTCGATGCTCAAGGCGGACCTGCCAGCCACGCTGTCGCTCGTCATCGGCGGTGCGATCCTGTGGCTGATAGCAGGGATCGGCTTCGGGGTGCTCAGCGCGACCAGGGCGCGGAGCCTGCTCGACCGGCTCACCACGACAGGCGTCCTCATCGGATACTCGATGCCGACCTTCGTCCTCGGCGGTCTGCTGCTGTTCGTCGTCTTCTTCCAGCTCAGTAAAGTCCACATCCTGTGGTTCCAGCCCGGTTACTACCCGATCACGCAGAGCCCGGCCATCTGGTTCGGGCGGATGATCCTGCCGTGGATCACCCTGGCCACCGTTCAGGTGGCGGTATACAGCCGGCTCACCCGGGGCTCGCTGCTCGATGCGCTCGGCGAGGACTACATCCGTACCGCACGCGCCAAAGGACTGACGGAACGGCGGGTGATCTACCGGCACGGCCTGCGGGCGGCGCTCATCCCCGTGACGACCCAACTCGGGGTGGACCTCGCCACTCTCATCGGCGGCGCCATCGTCACCGAGACCGTATTCAACCTGGGAGGCGTGGGTCAGTCAACCGTCCAGGCGGTGGTCAGGGGTGACCTCTTCTTCATCCTCGCGGTCGTAATCCTTACCGCGACAGCGGTGGTGGTCGCCAACATCGTGGTGGACGTCGCCTACTCATTCCTCGACCCTCGGGTCCGCCTGACCTGATCGGGACCAGCTGACTCCGGCCCGGCCGACCTCAGGGCTCCCCGAGGCCGACGGGTCAGCCGCCGCCCGAACCCGTAGACCCGCCGGAGTCGCCCTGGCGCCTGAAGTAGCGCTCGAATTCGCGGGCGATGGCGTCGCCGCTGGCCTCGGGCAGGTCCAGCGCGTCCTTGGCCTCTTCCAGGGTCCGCACGTACTCGGCGACCTCGGAGTCCTGCTGGGCGAGTTCGTCCACGCCGCGCTCCCACGCCCGTGCCTCCTCGGGCAGGTCGGCCAGCGGCAGCGGCGCGTCCAGGATGTCCTCCACGCCGCGCAGCAACGCCAAGGTGGCCTTCGGGCTGGGCGGCTGCGCCACGTAGTGCGGCACCTGCGCCCACAGCGAGACGGTCGGGATGCCCGCGCCGGTACAGGTGTGCTGGAGCACCCCGATGATCCCGGTCGGGCCCTTGTAGTCGACCCGGCCCACGCCGCCGGTGGCCACGTCGCTGGCCAGCTTGGCGTTGGACGAGCCGACCGACACCGGCACCGGGCGGGTGTGCGGCGCGTCGGCCAGCAGCGCCCCGAGCAGGATGATGAGCTCCACACCCAGGCTCTCAAGGCCGTGCACGAGTTCCTCGCTGAACGCCCGCCAGCGCATGTTCGGCTCGATGCCGTGCACCAGGATCACGTCACGGGACAGCCCGGTCGGCGGCGCGGCGCCCTCGGCCGCGTCAACCGGCCCAAGGGGTTGGGCCCGGGCCAGCGAGAGCCTGGTCGTCGGCCAGATGAGGCGCTTGGTGTGGCCTTCCTCGATCTCGACCACCGGCCGGTTGACCTGGAAGTCGTAGAAATCCTCGGGGTCGATCGCGCCGATCGGGGTCGCCTGCCAGGCGATGCCCAGGTGGTTGACCACCCCGCTGGCCGCCTCGCCGGCGTCGTTCCATCCCTCGAACCCGGCGATGGCGACCGGAGAGCTGAGTTCGCCGATGTCGTTGAACTCGATGACCCTCCACCTCCCATCGGCTCCACCGTTCCCTCCCAGACTACGTGGTCGGCCCTACTCGTTGGGTGACCTGCTGGCGTATCCCTGGCCAGGGCACGTAACCTGAGGGTGGGCATGGGGGATGAGCAGAGCATCTTGGCCGTAACTGCCTAGAATGGATGTTAATGAGCACACTACGGGCTGCTCTGGCGGAGCGAGTCGTGGTGGCAGACGGGGCAATCGGCACCATGCTCCAGGCGAGCGATGCCACCATTGACGATTTCGCCGGCTACGAGGGCTGCAACGAGATCCTCAACGTGACCCGGCCCGACATCGTGACCGGGATCCACGAGGCTTATCTCGAGGCGGGGGCGGATTGTGTCACGACCAATTCGTTCGGTGCCAACCTGGGCAATCTCGGCGAGTACGGGATCGCCGACCGGATCTGGGAGCTGTCCGAGGCCTCGGCCAGGCTCGCCCGCGCGGCGGCCGACCGGTGGGCCACGCCGGGGCGCCCGCGCTGGGTCCTGGGCTCGGTCGGACCTGGCACCAAGCTGCCCACGCTCGGTCATACGACGTTCCGTGAGCTGCGCGATACCTACCAGGCCAACGCGGAGGGCCTGCTGCGCGGCGGCGCCGATGCGCTGATCATCGAGACCTGCCAGGACCTGCTCCAGGCCAAGGCCGCGATCATCGGGGCCAAACGGGCCGTGGCTCACCTGGCCGCCGACTCGGTGATCGTCGCCCAGGTCACCATAGAGACGACCGGCGCGATGCTGCTCGGCAGCGAGATCGCCGCGGCGCTGACCGCCCTGGAGCCGCTCGGCATCGACATGATCGGGCTGAACTGTGCGACCGGCCCGGGCGAGATGAGCGAGCACCTGCGTTACCTGGCCGCCCACGCCAGGATCCCGATTTCCTGCGAGCCGAACGCCGGCCTGCCCGTGCTCACCTCCGACGGCGCGCGCTACCCGCTGACCCCGGCGCAGCTGGCGGACGCCCACGACAGGTTCACCAGGGAGTTCGGGCTGTCGCTGGTGGGCGGCTGCTGCGGCACCACGCCCGAGCACATCGCGATGCTGGCGGACCGGATGGCCGGGCGGCCGGCCAAACCCCGCAAGCCGCGCCCCGAGCCGGGGGTGGCCTCGCTCTACCAGCACGTGCCGTTCCGCCAGGACACCGCGTTCCTGGCCATCGGCGAGCGGACCAACGCCAACGGGTCAAAGGCGTTCCGCGACGCGATGCTCGAGGGCCGGTTCGAGGACTGCGTGCAGATCGCGCGGACCCAGACCAGGGACGGCGCGCACCTGCTCGACGTGTGCATCGACTACGTGGGCCGGGACGGCGTGGCCGACATGCGCGAAGTCGCGGGCAGGCTCGCCACCGCCGCCACGCTGCCGCTGGTGCTCGACTCGACCGAGCCCGCGGTGATCGAGGCCGGCCTGGAGCTGACCGGCGGCCGCTCGGTGATCAACTCGGTCAACTACGAGGACGGCGACGGGCCCGACTCCCGTATCGCGCGGGTCATGCCCATGGTCCGCGAGCACGGCGCCGCCGTGATCGCGCTGGCCATCGACGAGCAGGGGCAGGCGCGCACCGCGGCGTGGAAGGTCGAGGTGGCCGAGCGCCTCATCGAGGACCTGACGCGGAACTGGGGCATGCGGGTCGAGGACATCATCGTCGACTGCCTGACGTTCCCCATCGCCACCGGCCAGGAGGAAACCCGGCGCGACGGGCTCGAGACCATCGAGGCGATCGCCGAGCTGAAGCGCCGCCACCCGGCGGTACAGACCACGCTGGGCGTGTCGAACGTGTCGTTCGGCCTCAAGCCCGCCGCCCGGGCCGTGCTGAACTCGGTGTTCCTGGCCGAGTGCGTGCGCGCGGGCCTGGACTCCGCGATCGTGCACGCGGCGCGGATCGTGCCGATCGCCCGGATACCCGACGAGCAGCGGCAGGTGGCCCTGGACCTCGTCTACGACCGCAGGCGCGAGGGTTACGACCCGCTGGCGCGGCTGCTCGAGCTGTTCGAGGGAGTAGACACGGCCGGGCTGAAGGCCAGCCGGGCCGCCGAACTGGCCGCGCTGCCGCTGTGGGACCGGCTCAAGCGGCGGATCGTCGACGGCGAGAGGACCGGGCTCGAGGAGGACCTGGCCCTGGCCCTGGCCCAGCGGCCGGCCCTGGAGATCGTCAACGACGTGCTGCTCGACGGCATGAAGACGGTCGGCGAACTGTTCGGGTCCGGGCAGATGCAGTTGCCCTTCGTGCTGACCTCCGCCGAGGTGATGAAGGCGTCGGTCGCCTACCTCGAGCCGCACATGGCGCGAAGCGATGATCAGGGCAAGGGCAAGATCGTGCTCGCCACGGTCAAGGGCGACGTGCACGACATCGGCAAGAACCTGGTCGACATCATCTTGTCGAACAACGGCTACGACGTGGTCAACATCGGCATCAAGCAGCCCATCTCGTCCATCGTGACGGCGGCGGAGGAGAACGACGCGGACGTCATCGGGATGTCCGGGCTGCTGGTCAAGTCGACCGTGGTGATGCGGGACAACCTGGCCGAGCTGAACTCGCGGGGCCTGGCCGGGCGCTGGCCGGTGCTGCTGGGCGGTGCCGCCCTCACCCGCGCCTACGTGGAGCAGGACCTGGCCTCAGTGTTCGAGGGCGAGGTCCGGTACGCCAGGGACGCGTTCGAGGGGCTGCGCCTGATGGACGCCGCGATGGCGGTGAAGCGCGGTGACCCCGGCGCCAGGCTGCCCGAGCTCCGGACCCGCCGGGTCCGCGCCGTCGCGCCCGCGGCGGCCGACGGGGCGGACGCGAGCACCACGGACCGTTCGGACATACATTCCGATGGGCCGGTGCCCGAGGCACCCTTCCTCGGTACCGAAGTGATCAGGGGCATCCCGCTGGCTGATTACGCCGCCTACCTGGACGAGCGGGCCCTGTTCATGGGCCAGTGGGGGCTCAAGCCGACCCGCGGCGGCGGTGGGAAGAGCTACGAGGAGCTGGTGGAGACCGAGGGGCGGCCGCGGCTGCGCATGTGGCTGGAGCGGATCCAGACCGAGGGCCTGCTCGAGGCGGCCGTCGTCTACGGGTACTTCAGGTGCGTGAGCTCGGGGAACGACCTGATCGTGCTCGCTCAGGACGGCGTGACCGAGCTGGAACGGTTCACGTTCCCCCGGCAGCGGCGCGACCGGCGGCTGTGCCTGGCCGACTTCTTCAGGCCCGAGGGCAGCGGGCAGACCGACGTGGTGGCCTTCCAGGTCGCCACCATGGGGTCGCGGGTGTCCGAGGCCACCGCCGAGCTGTTCGCGAAGAACGCCTACCGCGAGTACCTGGAACTGCACGGCCTGTCCGTCCAGCTCACCGAGGCGCTGGCCGAGTACTGGCACACCCGGATCCGGCGTGAGCTCGGCATCGGCGGTGCCGATCCCGGCGACCTGGCCGGCTTCTTCCGGGTCGACTACCAGGGCGCGCGGTACTCGTTCGGCTATCCGGCCTGCCCCGACCTGGCCGACCGCGCCAAGGTGGTGCGCCTGCTCGAGCCGTCCCGCATCGGCGTCGAGCTGTCCGAGGAGATGCAGCTTCATCCCGAGCAGTCCACCGACGCCATCGTGATCCATCACCCCGAGGCGAAGTACTTCAGTGTCTGAATTCAGGTCCCGCCGTGCTCTTCGACATGGACGGGCTGCTCGTCGACTCCGAGCCGCTGTGGCTCGAGGCCGAGACGGCGGTCATGGCCAGGCTCGGGGCCGGCTGGACCGAACGCGACCAGGCCCAGCTGCTCGGCGGCAGCCTGAAGCGTACCGTGCGCTACCTGCTCAGCAAGGCGACGCGGCCCGCCCCGCCGGACGTGGTCGCCGAGTGGCTGATGTCCGGCATCGCCGAGCGTGTCCGCCGTTACGGCGTGCCCGTCCGGCCCGGCGCGCGCGAGCTGCTCGCCGCGGTGCAGGCGGCGGGCCTGCCGCACGCGCTGGTGACCTCCTCAGAGCGCGGCTTCATGGACGCGGTGCTGGCCAGCACCGGAATGCGGTTCGACGTGCTGGTGTGCGCCGACGACGTGACCGCGACCAAGCCCGATCCCGAGCCTTACCTGCTCGCGACCAAGCTGACCGGCGTGCCCCCGGCCGACTGCTTCGCGCTCGAGGATTCGCCGAACGGCGTGGCCTCGGCCGAGGCGGCCGGCTGCCGGGTCATCGCCGTGCCGTCGCTGGTCCCCATTCCCCCCTCGCCGGGCCGCATCGTGGTGAGCTCGCTGCTCGACCTCCGGGCCGACGCGAACGGCATCTGGGTACGTGGGTCAGCCAACCCCGGTCCAGCCGCGCCGGAAACCGAGCCCCACCCGGGCGCTAGCCCCACGGCCAATCCTGGGGGGTTAGCCCCAGAGCCCCCGGTCCGGTTCACGCCTTAGACTTCTCGTAGAACTACGGGGAGGCGCGCATGTCTACCTACGAGCAGATCGTCGGGCTGCCGCTGTGCGGGGGACTGACCGCGCTCGGCCTGTTCCTGAGTTACCTCGTCATGCGCCGGCGCGGCCTCGGCTCGGGCCTGCGCGTGGCGGCCTGGTCGCTGCTGCCGCTGGCGGCGTACCTGACCGGCTCGGTCCCCATGTTCTGGAAGATAGGCGTGGCCATCGGGGACTTCGCCAAGGGCTTCGTCTTCTCGCCCAAGGTGTGGGCGGGGGTCGCGCTGGCCGGCCTGGCCGTCGTGCTGCTGATGGTGGCAAGGCCGCTGAGGAAGCGCAGCGTGGCCGGCGGCCAGGACAAGCAGGCCCCCGGATCGGCCCAGGGCACGACGCGGACCCTCCCGGCCGCGACCGGCAGGCAGCGTGGCCACCCGGCCCGACCCGCGGCGCCGCCACGGTCCCCGCCAAGGCACCCGCGAAGGCGCGCCGGGGCAAGAACGCCGACGATGACGACGATCTCGGGGACGTCGAGGACATCCTGCGCCGCCACGGCATCACGTGAGGGCGGGACGGACAATCTTGCGCCGTTACGGCATCAGCTAAGGATTTTTTTAGTCACAATCGCGCTACGACCGCCGCTTTGGTCTGGATTTCAGAGCCGGAAGCGCACAGTCTCTCCAGATAGGCAGTGATCAGCAGGATCGGGGCGCCGACGGCTGCCTAGACATCGGAGTTCGGTTCACCAAAGGAACATGCCCATGATCAGTGCACCAAACCGCCTTGCCACGCTGGCGGTGGCCGTGCTGGCCGCGGCCGGGCTGGCCGCGTGCAGCTCCTCGTCGACAACCTCGTCGGGGTCGGGGTCGCCATCGGCTAGCGCGGGGACACCTAAAGTCGGCGGGACGCTAAACATGGTCGCCGCGTCCGGCCCGGACCACGTCGACACCGTGCCCGCGTACTACACCGCGGACTACGAGCTCGAGCACGGCTACACCCGGCAGCTCCTCCAGTACCCGAGCCAGCCGTACAACAGCACATCGGATGCGGGCTGGACCGCGAACGTCACGCCGTCAACCGGACATCGCGACCGAGGTGCCGACGACCGCCAACGGCGGGATCAGCGCCGACGGGAAGACCTACACCTTCCACATCAAGCAGGGCGTGGACTGGAACACCGCCCCGCCGCGCCAGGTCACCGCATCTGACTTCATCCGTGAGTTCAAGGCGTTCTGCAACCCGGCCGCCGGCGGGTTCGTCGGCAACATCACGTACTACGCGAGCACGATCGCCGGGATGAACAGCTACTGCAACAACGAGCAGGCGTACTTCGCGAACACCAAGACGCACCCGGCGACGGCGGCGAACATCGCGGCCTTCCAGAACTCCAACAACATCTCCGGCCTGTCCGCGCCCGACGCGTCGACGCTGCAGATCACGCTGAGCCAGCCGGCCAGCGACTTCCTGTACATGATGGCGATGCCGTTCACCTCGGCCCGGCCGGTCGAGTACGACAGCTACGTGCCGAACAGCCTGCAGCTGGACCAGCACACCATCTCCGACGGCCCGTACCAGATCAGCTCGTACGTCGCGGGCAAGTCGATCACGATGGTCAGGAACCCCGCGTGGAAGGCGTCCACGGACTCGCTCCGCAAGGCCTACGTGGACAGGATCGTGCTGACCGAGGGTGTCACCTCGGCCCAGACGCAGCTCTCGGACATGCAGGCCGGCACCCAGGACGTCACCAACGACACCCCGCTGAACCCGGCCTCGCTGCCCGGCCTCGAGACGTCGGGCAACCCCAACTTCAAGATCTGGCCCTGGTCGAGCACGCAGCCGTACATCGTGTTCAACCTGCGCAGCCCCGACGCGGGCGGCGCGGCGGGCAAGCTGCTGTTCCGTCAGGCCGTCGAGTACGGGCTGGACAAGGTGGCCGTGCAGAGGGCCTACGGCGGCCCGGCCGTCGGGCCGCTCTTGAACTCGGTCATCATGCCGGGCAACGTCGGGTACCAGAACTTCAACCTCTACCCGGACAACAACGGCCAGGGCAACACGGCGATGTGCAAGACCGACCTGGCCAAGGCCGGATACCCGAACGGCGTGTCGGTGCATCTACTCCTACCCGAACGACTCGACGAACACCCGGGCCTTCGAGGCCATCCAGGCCTCCCTGGCGCAGTGCGGCATCACGCTGAACGGTAAGCCGGAGCCAGGGTCCAGCTTCTTCGTCAACATCGGCAACTCGCCGATCAACAACAAGGCCAACCAGTGGGACCTGGCCCAGCCGGCCTGGATCCCCGACTGGTTCGGCAACAACGGCCGCACGCTCATCCAGGCGCTGTTCGCGCCCAGGTGCACGGTCAACACCAACAACTACGGCTGCTACAACAACCCGGCCGTCAACACGCTGATCACCCAGGCCGAGAGCGCCAGCTCGCTGTCGGCCGCCGCCACCGCCTGGCATCAGGCGGACGTGGACATCATGCAGGACGCCGCGATCGTCCCGATCCTGGACCAGGGCTTCCCGAACTTCTCGAGCGCCCGGACCAAGAACGTGGTGTTCGGGCCGAACATCGGCGAAGTCGATATCACCAACCTGTGGCTGTCTAACGGCTGACACAGATCGCCTAGCGCGGATCTGGCTGGGAGCATGGCAAAGGCCCAGCCAGATCCGCATATGGCGGTAGGCATCATCTTGTGTCACGCTTGCCGTGACGCGTACGGCGGACGCGGCACATGCGGCATACGCGGCAGACCGGCGAGCGGAGGAAAGCGTTGGCCCTGCTTGAGGTAGAGAACCTGACCGTCAGCTTCCCCACCGCTGACGGCGTGGTACGGGCGGTCCGGGGCGTGTCGTTCAACGTCGACACGGGACAGACCCTCGGCATCGTGGGGGAGTCGGGCAGCGGCAAAACCGTCCTGACCCAGACCCTGCTCGGGCTCACCCCGGGAGCGGACGTCACCGGCAAGGCGATGTTCGACGGGACGGACCTGCTGCAGCTGAGCCCGAACCAGATGCGCCAGGTCCGCGGCTCGCGGATCGCTGTGATCTTCCAGGACCCGCTGACCAGCCTGCATCCGCTGTACCGGGTGGGCTGGCAGATCGCCGAGATGATCCGCGCCCACGAAAAGGGCGTCACCAAGAAGCAGGCTCACGAGCGGGCCATCGAAATGCTCGGCCGGGTCGGCATCCCCCACCCCGCGCAGCGGGTCAACGACTACCCGCACCAGTTCTCCGGCGGGATGCGGCAGCGGGCCATGATCGCGATGGCGCTGTCCCTCTCGCCCAAGCTGATCATCGCCGACGAGCCCACCACCGCGCTGGACGCCACCGTGCAGGCGCAGATCCTCGACCTGCTGCTGCACCTGCAGCAGGAGTCGGGAACCGCGCTGATCATGATCACCCACGATCTCGGCGTGGTGGCCGACATCGCCGACGGCGTCCTGGTCATGTACGCGGGCCGGGCCGCCGAGAAGGGGTCCAAGCGCGACATCTTCTACCAGCCGCACCACCCGTACACCAAGGGGCTGCTGGAATCCATCCCGAACAGCTCGGCGGCGGCCGACCGGCTCCGGCCGATCGCGGGCCAGCCGCCCAGCCTGATCAACCTGCCGTCCGGGTGCAAGTTCCATCCCCGGTGCGCCTACGTGATGGACCAGTGCCTGATCGAGGAGCCCGAACTGCGCCAGATCCGCGACTTCTCGCACCTGTCGGCCTGCTACCTGCCGGCCGCCGCGGCCGGGGTCGGCGGCGCGGCCGAGCAGATCCGCGAGGAGACCGTGCGCGAGGGCCGGACGGGGGCCGCGGTCGAGGTGGCCGAGGCGATCGCCGCGAGTCCGGAGGTGCAGTAATGACCGCAGAGTCCGCTGGCCCGGTCCTGACGGACGCCGCGCTCGGCGGGGACGACGTCCTGGTCCGGGTCGAGAACCTGGTGAAGTACTTCCCGGTCCGCACGGCCGGGTTCGTCCGCCGGACCGTCGGTAACGTCCAGGCCGTGGACGGGGTGTCCCTGGCCATTCCGCGGGGCACCACGCTCGGCCTGGTGGGCGAGACCGGATCGGGCAAGTCGACCCTGGCCCGCTGCATCGCCGGGCTGATCCCGGTCACCTCGGGCAAGGTGACGTTCGACGGGCACGACATCACCAACCTGTCGCGGCGGAGGATGCAGCCGTTCCGCCGCGACATCCAGATGATCTTCCAGGACCCGTACGGCTCGCTGAACCCGCGCCGCCGGGTCGGCGCGATCATCGGCGACCCGTTCGCCATCCACAAGACCGTCCCCTCCTCCGAGCGAAAGCGCAAGGTGCAGGAGCTGATGGAGCGGGTCGGCCTCAACCCCGAGCACTACAACAGGTACCCCGCCGAGTTTTCCGGCGGCCAGCGGCAGCGGATCGGCGTGGCCCGGGCGCTGGCGCTGCGGCCCAAGCTGATCATCTGCGACGAGCCGGTGAGCGCGCTGGACGTGTCGATCCAGGCCCAGGTGCTCAACCTGCTGTCGGACCTGCAGAAGGACTTCGGGCTCACCTACCTGTTCATCGCGCACGACCTGGAGGTCGTGCGCCACGTCAGCAATGCCGTCACCGTGATGTACCTGGGGCGGGTCGCCGAATCCGGGTCCAGGCAGGTCGTGTACGGCACGCCCCGGCATCCCTACACCGCCGCCCTGCTGTCGGCGGCCCCGGCCGCCGACCCGGACGCCGCGGCCAGCAGGCAGCGGATCATCCTAGTCGGCGACATCCCCTCGCCCATCGACCCGCCGTCCGGGTGCCGGTTCCATCCCCGCTGCCCCAAGGCGCAAGAACTGTGCAGCGAGCAAGATCCGCCCCTAGAGGTAAAGGCAGGCGACGCGGCCACCCACCTGACCGCCTGCCACTTCCCGGTCGAGGCAGGCGAGAACCTCGCCGCCGCCGCTGGCAGGAGGTAACCCCGTGAGCATCACCGAGCTTCAGTTCGAGGCAACGACCGTCGAGAACGCGCCGGTGCAGGCGGTCGAGGGCCGCAGCCAGTGGCAGCTCACCTGGCGGCGGCTGCGCAGCGACAAGGTGGCGATCGCGTCCCTGATCGTCATCGTGATCATGGTCGCGCTCGCCATCGCCGCGCCGGCCATCGCCGCGCTCGTGCACCATCCGCCGAACACGGCCTACCCGCTCACCGGCGAGAACGTGGCAGGCAACCCGGTGGGCCCGGGCACCAACGGCTTCTGGCTGGGCACCGACGACACCGGCCGCGACCTGATGGTCCGGATCTTCTACGGCGCCCGGATCTCGCTGTTCGTCGGCGTCGTGACCACCCTGATCGGCACGGTCGCGGGAGTGGCCGTCGGCCTGATCGCCGGGTACTTCGGCGGGGTCATCGACACGATCCTGGCCAGGTTCACCGACGCCGTGCTGGCCTTCCCGTACATCGTGCTCGCCCTGGCCCTGGCCGTCGTGCTCGGCCCGTCCCTGACCGTGATCATCGGGGTGATCTCGTTCTTCGCCTGGGCCGGCATCGCCCGGATCGTCCGCGGCCAGACGCTGTCGCTGAAGGAAAAGGAGTACATCGAGGCGGCCAGATCGCTGGGCGCCGGGCCGTTCCGGATCATGTTCATCGACATCCTGCCCAACCTGCTCGCCCCGGTGCTGGTGCTCGCCACCCTGTACATCCCGACCGCGGTGGTATTCGAGTCCACCCTGTCCTTCCTCGGCCTCGGCATCCAGCCGCCCACGGCCAGCTGGGGCAACATCTTGGCCACGGCGACCAACTTCTACACCGTGGCCTGGTGGTACATCGTGTTCCCGGCCCTCGCGCTGCTGATCACCACGCTCGCGTTCAACCTGCTCGGCGACGGCATCAGGGACGCGATGGACCCGGGGACCGAGCGCCTGCTTGCGGCGCGCCGGGGCGCCAAGAAGCGCCGGGCCCAGCGGCGCGAGATGAAGGGGGCGGGTCCGAGCGAGGCCTTCCCCGATCCGGGCACGCAAGCGCAGCCGCCTGTCGGGACTCGGCTAGGAGGCGTCCGTCATGACCATCGTCCGTTTCCTCATCCGGCGCATCCTCACCGGCATCGTCGTGCTGTGGCTGGTGGCCACGGCCACCTTCCTGCTGTTCTTCGCCCGGCCGGTGGCGACCGTGGCCCGCCAGCTCGCGGGCCGCGAGGCCACCCCGGCGGTCATCAACCAGGTGATCAAGAACCTCGGCCTGAACCAGCCGATCGTCGTGCAGTACTGGCACTTCCTCGACAACCTGACCTGCACGGGAACCTCGGGTACTCCTACTTCACCCAGGAGTCGGTCAACACGATGGTCAGGCAGGACCTGCCGCCCACCGCCTCGCTCGTGATCGGCGGCGTCGATCCTGTGGCTGATCGTCGGGCCTGGCGATCGGCATCCTCAGCGCGACCCGGGCCCGCAGCCTGTTCGACCGGGGCTCCGCGGTCGGCGTGCTGATCGGCCTGTCGATGCCGACGTTCGTCATCGGGGAGTTCCTCCTGCTGATCGTGTTCGTGCCGCTGAACCAGCACGGGTTCCACTGGATCCAGGACCAGTACTCCGGGCCCTCGCAGGGGCTCGGCACCTGGATCGGGCACATGATCCTGCCCTGGATCACGCTCGCCGCCGTCCAGGCCGCCGTGTACACCCGGCTGATGCGCGGCCAGCTGCTGAGCACCCTCGGCGAGGACTACATCCGCACCGCGCGGGCCAAGGGCCTGTCCGAACGCCGGGTGGTCTTCCGGCACGGCGTCCGGGCGGCGCTCACCCCGGTGGTGTCCCAGCTCGGCGTGGACGTGGGCCAGCTGCTCGGCGGCGTGATCGTGGTGGAGCAGGTGTTCGGCCTGGGCGGTCTCGGCCAGGTGGCGGTCCAGTCGGTCTTCGATGACAACCTGCCGGTGATCATCGGGTTCGTGATCGTCGCGGCGGCGTTCGTCGTGGTGGCCAACATCATCGTCGACCTCGCCTACGCCCTGCTCGATCCGAGGGTCCGGATCGCGTAACCGTGTCCGGCCAGTCAAGCGCGGTGCGCAACCGCGGCCTGCCCGCGGCCGGCCCGGAGGTGTTCCGCCTCACCACGCCGGTCGTCCTGTGGTGGATCTGGGTGGCGTTCGCCGCGGCGAACGTCATCGACCTGGCCGTGCAGGGGTCGTCCGTGCACTCCGGGCTGGTGATCGGCGCCATCCTGCTCGTGATCACCGGGTTCGCCTACGCCCTGGCGCTGCGGCCCCGCGTCGTGGCCGACCAGGCCGGCATCACGGTGGTGAACCCCTTCCGGGATCACCACGTGCCCTGGGCGGTCATCCAGGGCGTGGATACCGGTGACTGGGTGAAGCGTGCACCACACCAGGGACGACTCGCCGGTGACCGCCATCGACGTGCCGAGCAAGGCCATCGAGTGCTGGGCGCTGTACGTCTCGGCGCGGGCCAAGCGGCGGGGCGCGGTGGGCAGGTCCGCGTCGCGATTCGGCGGCTTCGGCGGCTTCGGCTGCTTCGGTGGGTTCGCCCAGCCGCGACGAGAACGCGCGGCTGCCGGCCGAGGCGAAGTACCTCGAGTCCCTGCCGCCCGCCAAGGCCATCGCCTCGCGCCTGGACACCTGGGCCGACCAAGGAACGCGCCAGGCTGCGGCAAGCCAGCCCCGCGCCGCTCGACGCCGTGCAGGCCAAGCCGGGACCGACGTTCGCCGTGACCGCCCGGTGGGCCTGGTTCCCGTTCGCCGCCATCGCCGTGCCCGCGCTCGCGCTGCTCATCGTCGCGCTGCTGGCCTGACCCGCGCCCAGCTCGGCCCCAAGATCAAAAGCATTTATTCCGAACGATCCTGGGTGCGTGCCCCGGACCTACTCCACGCCGCCCTCGCGGGGCGCCGGCGGCCCGCCACCCTCGGGGGGCAGCGGCGGCGGGGTACCGCCGAACTCGGGGCAGAACGCCTTGTGGTTGCACCAGTCGCAGAGCCGGCTCGGCCGCGGCCGCCAGTCGCCCGTGGCGCGGGCCCGCTCGATGGCCTGCCACAGCGCCGCGACCTTGCGCTCGGTGGCGAGCAGGTCGGACTCGTCGGGCTCGTACCGCAGCACTTCGCCCTCGGCCAGGTACATGAGCTGGAGCAGCCTGGGCACCCGGCCACGAAGGCGCCAGATGACCAGCGCGTAGAACTTCATCTGGAACAGCGCGCTCGCCTCGTAGGCCTCCCGCGGGGCCCGGCCGGTCTTGTAGTCCACGATCCTGATGTCGCCGCCGGGCGCCACGTCGAGCCGGTCGATGTAGCCGCGCAGCCGCAGCCCCGAGTCGAGCGTGGTCTCCACGTACGCCTCGCGCTCGGCAGGCTCGAGCCTGCGCGGGTCCTCGAGGGTGAAGTACGCGTCGATGATGGCGGTCGCGGACCGCAGCCAGGCGGCCCGTTCGGCCTCGTCGGGGAACAGTGCCGCCAGGTCGGGCTCCTCGGCGGCCAGCCGGTCCCATTCCGGGATGACCAGCGCCCGTGCGGCCTCCGGAGTCCGGCCCGCGGCGGGCAGGTCGAACAGCCGCTCCAGCGCCGCGTGCACCAGCGTGCCGCGTGCCGTGGCCTCGCTGGGCGGCTCGGGAAGCCGGTCAATCACCCGGAACCGGTACAGGAGCGGACACGTCATGAAATCGGCAGCCCGCGACGGCGACAGCGCCGGGCCCGCCGGCTCGCGAACCGCCGGCTCCCGCCGCGGCCTGCTCGGGCTCGGGCGCGCCGGGCGCCGGGGGGAGGACATCAAGGAGCGCCGCTGTTTCTTCCACAGCAGCACCGTAGGGCACCCCACCGACATTCGGGGCCATGACGCGACGGCGAGCACCGCCGCGGGTTAATCGGGGGGGTTCGGGGGGTCGGCCCCCCGAGTCAACAGAGCACGTAGCATCGGTACTGTGGCACGCACGACACCGGAGAAGCCGCAACGCCGTGAGGCCGGTCACGGGATCGTCATCGCGCGCCCGTTCGGCATCCCGGTGTTCGTCTCGCCGTACTGGTTCGTGATCGCCGGCGTCTTCATCTTCATCTACGCCAACGACCTCGCCTCTACCCTGCACGGTTCGACCAGGTACTTCGTGGCGGCGGCGTTCGTCGTGCTGCTCTACGTGTCCGTCCTCGTCCACGAGCTGAGCCATTCGGTCGTGGCCCGCGGCTTCGGCCTGCCGGTGCGCCGCATCCTGCTCTACCCGCTCGGCGGCTTCTCCGAGATCGAACGGGAACCGCCGACGCCCGGCCGTGAGTTCCTGGTGTCGGCGGCCGGGCCGGCGCTGTCGCTCGCGCTGGCCGCCGCGGGCTACGGCCTGAACCAGGTGGTCACGGACGGCATCAGCGGCACGCTCGTCTCCCAGCTCGTGGTGGCCAACGTGGTGGTCGGCCTGTTCAACCTGCTGCCGGGACTGCCGCTCGACGGGGGCCGGATCCTGCGCGCCGTGATCTGGAAGGTGACCGGCCGCCCGTCCACCTCGACCATCATCGCCGCCTGGGCCGGCCGCGTGATTGCCCTCGGCCTGTTCATCCCGCTGCTGGATCCCGGCATCGACTCCAGGGTCGGGACCAGGGTCAGCGTGCTGTACCTGGCGGTGATCGCCGCCTTCATGTGGATCGGGGCGGGCCAGGCCATCAAGGCGACCAGGTTCCGCGAGCGGCTGCCCGCGCTGCAGGCCCGGCGGCTGGCCCGCAAGGCGGTGTCGGTCGCCGCGAACACCCCGCTGGCCGAGGCGATCAGGCGCGCGGACGAGAACCAGGCCCGGGCGGTCGTGGTCGTGGACCACGAGGACAAGCCGATCGCGATCCTGAACGAGACCGCGGTGATGGCCACCCCGCCGCAGCGCCGGCCGTGGATCGAGGCCGGGTCGCTGGCCAGGACGCTGGAGCCGAGCCTGGTGCTGCCTGCCGACCTGTCAGGGATGGCGCTGCTCGACGCGATCCGCCGGGCGCCCGCCACCGAGTACCTGCTGGTCGAGCCGTCCGGCCAGGTTTACGGCGTGCTCGCGGCCCGCGACGTCGACCACGCCTTCGCCGGGGTATAACCAACCATGACCAAACCGCGGCGAGGGCCGCTGATGCCTGGCGAGCCGGTCCAGCTGACCGACCCGAAGGGCCGCAGCCACCTGATCACCCTGCGGCCGGGCGCATCCTTCCACACGCACCGGGGCACGCTGAGCCACGATGACATCATCGGCGGCCCCGACGGGAACGTGGTGAGGTCCGGCGGCGGCACCCCCTACGTAGTCTTCCGCCCGCTGCTGGCCGACTTCACGCTGGCCGCCAAGCGCGGCGCGGCGGTGGTGTACCCCAAGGACGCCGCCCAGATCGTGGCGTTCGCCGACGTGTTCGGCGGCGCGCGGGTGCTCGAGGCCGGCGCGGGTTCCGGCGCGCTGTCGTGCTGGCTGCTGCGGGCCGTCGGGGAGCAGGGCACCCTGGTCTCGTTCGAGCGCAGGCCCGACTTCGCCGAGATCGCCAGGCGGAACGTCGAGCAGTTCTTCGGCGGGCCGCCGCCGGGCTGGCAGCTGATCATCGGCGACTTCGGCCGTCCCGGAGACGATCACGGGCTGACCGACTTCGACCGGGTCATCCTCGATATGCTCGCCCCGTGGGACTGCGTGGACGCCACCGCCGAGGCGCTCGCCCCCGGCGGCCTGGCCTGCTGTTACGTTGCCACCACGACCCAGCTCTCGCGTACCGTGGAGGCGCTGCGCGGGCACGGCGGCTTCGACGAGCCCGCCGCCTGGGAGAGCCTGGTGCGCGGATGGCACGTGGACGGCCTGGCCGTCCGCCCGGAGCACCGCATGGTGGGTCACACCGGCTTCCTGGTGACCGCGCGACGGCTGGCGCCGGGCGTGGTCCCCCCGCCCCGCAGGCGTCGAGGGGGTTTGGGGGGAAACGACTTCCCCCCAAGAGCCAGGGGGGTCTGGGGGGATCGTCCCCCGAGAAAGACAGTTACGCCCCTCGTGAACGGTAACGCTTAGCGATGCTGGTGTGACGGGCTGACGATCAAACGAGCGGCAAGACGGCGTCGAAACAGCCTCGCGAGGTTAGGGAACGCCCGTGTATAGGTAATGTCTTACTTAGCGGCTCAGGAGGAGGTGAGGGGCGTGGCCAGCAGAGAAGAAAGCGGGCGTGCCTCACGGCACGACGATGAGGTGAAGAGCCTTACCGCACAGATCTCCTTCCTCGACGAGGAGATCGCCGTGCTCCGGCGCAGGCTGGCGGATTCGCCGCGGCAGGTCAGGATGCTCGAGGACAGGCTGCGCGAGACCGAGGGCAGCCTCACCGGCGTCACCGCCCAGAACGAGCGGCTGGCCGCGACGCTGCGCGAGGCGCGCGACCAGATCGTCGCGCTGAAGGAAGAAGTGGACCGGCTGGCCCAGCCGCCGTCGGGCTTCGGCGTCTTCCTGAACCCCTGCGAGGACGACACGGCCGATGTCTTCACCGGCGGCCGCAAGATGCGCGTGAACGTCTCTCCGAACGTCGAGCTGTCCGAGCTGCGCCCCGGCCAGGAAGTGGTGCTGAACGAGGCGCTCAACGTGGTCATCGCCCAGGGTTACGAGAAGGTGGGCGAGGTCGTCATGCTCAAGGAGATCCTGGCCGACGGCGAGCGCGCCCTGGTCATCTCCCAGGCCGACGAGGAGCGCGTGGTGCGGCTGGCCGAGCCGCTGATGAACCAGCCGCTGCGGGCCGGTGACTCGCTGCTGCTCGAACCCAGGTCCGGGTACGTGTACGAGCGGATCCCCAAGGCCGAGGTGGAAGAGCTCATCCTGGAGGAAGTGCCGGACATCTCCTACAACGACATCGGCGGCCTGTCCTCGCAGATCGAGCAGATCAGGGACGCCATCGAGCTGCCCTACCTGCACGCCGACCTGTTCAAGGAACACCAGCTCAAGCCGCCCAAGGGGGTCCTGCTGTACGGCCCGCCCGGCTGCGGCAAGACGCTGATCGCCAAGGCGGTGGCGAACTCGCTGGCCAAGCAGGTCGCGGCCAAGACGGCGGCCGACGAGGGGGCCAAGGAGGGCAAGAGCTTCTTCCTCAACATCAAGGGCCCCGAGCTGCTGAACAAGTACGTGGGCGAGACCGAGCGGCACATCCGGCTGGTGTTCCAGCGGGCCAGGGAGAAGGCCAGCGAGGGGATGCCGGTCATCGTGTTCTTCGACGAGATGGACTCGATCTTCCGCACCCGCGGGTCCGGCGTGTCTTCCGACGTGGAGAACACCATCGTGCCGCAGCTGCTGTCCGAGATCGACGGCGTCGAGGGCCTGGAGAACGTCATCGTCATCGGGGCCTCCAACCGCGAGGACATGATCGACCCGGCGATCCTGCGGCCCGGCCGGCTGGACGTCAAGATCAAGATCGAGCGGCCGGACGCCGAGGCGGCCAGGGACATCTTCTCCAAGTACGTGCTCACGGCGCTGCCGCTGCACCCGGACGACATTTCCGAGCACGGCGGCTCCCCGCAGGGCACCGTGGAGGCGATGATCCAGCGCACGGTCGAGCGGATGTACACCGAGTCCGAGGAGAACCGGTTCCTGGAGGTCACCTACGCCAACGGCGACAAGGAAGTGCTGTACTTCAAGGACTTCAACTCCGGCGCGATGATCGAGAACATCGTCGCCCGGGCCAAGAAGATGGCCATCAAGGAGTTCCTCGAGACCGGCCAGAAGGGCCTGCGGGTGAGCCACCTGCTGGCCGCGTGCGTGGACGAGTTCAGCGAGAACGAGGACCTGCCGAACACCACCAACCCGGACGACTGGGCGCGCATCTCCGGCAAGAAGGGCGAGCGCATCGTGTACATCAGGACCCTGGTCTCGGGCAAGACCGGCGTCGAGGCGGGCCGCTCGATCGACACCGTGGCCAACACCGGGCAGTACCTCTGATGATCGTTCGCCCTAAGGAAACCGTGTCACCATGCCGTCTTCGTCCGTAGCGGCATTAGGCTGCTTTACATGAGCGTTCTGCGCGTGATGGGCACGGAGACCGAGTACGGCATCTCTGTGCCCGGGCAGCCTGGTGCCAACGCGATGGTGACCTCATCCCAGATCGTCAACGCCTACCAGGCGGCCACCGCCGCGCGTGCCCGGCGGGCCCGCTGGGACTTCGAGGAGGAGAACCCCCTCAGGGACGCCCGCGGGTTCGACCTGACCCGCGAGGCGGCGGACTCATCCCAGCTCACCGACGAGGATCTGGGCCTGGCCAACGTCATCTTGACCAACGGCGGGCGGCTGTACGTCGACCACGCCCACCCCGAGTACTCCTCGCCCGAGTGCACCAACCCGCTGTCCGTGGTGATCTGGGACAAGGCGGGGGAGCGGGTCATGGCCGAGGCCGCGGCCAGGGCCGCGACCATACCGGGCAGCGCGCCCATCCAGCTGTACAAGAACAACACCGACAACAAGGGCGCCTCCTACGGCTCGCACGAGAATTACCTGATGCGGCGGGCCACGCCCTTCGCCGACATCGTCAAGTTCCTGGTCCCGTTCTTCGTGTCCCGCCAGGTCATCTGCGGAGCGGGACGCGTCGGCATCGGCGCCGACGGCCGTGGGTCGGGCTTCCAGATCAGCCAGCGGGCCGACTTCTTCGAGGTCGAGGTGGGCCTGGAGACCACGCTCAAGCGGCCCATCATCAACACCAGGGACGAGCCGCACGCCGACCCGGAGAAGTACCGGCGGCTGCACGTGATCATCGGCGACGCCAACATGAGCGAGGTGTGCACCTACCTCAAGGTCGGCACCACCTCGCTGGTGCTCTCGATGATCGAGGACAAGTTCCTCGGCTCGGACCTGTCGGTCGAGGCGCCCGTGGCCGAGCTCCGCGCGATCTCGCACGACCCGGCCTGCCGGCGCCTGGTCACGCTCAAGGACGGGCGGAAGATGACCGCCGTCCAGCTCCAGGCCGAGTACCTCGAGCTGGCCCGCAAGTACACCGAGGACCGGTACGGCGACGACGTCGACGACATCACCGCCGACGTCCTGGACCGGTGGGAGTCGGTGCTGAACCGGCTGGCCGAGGACCCCATGCAGCTGTCCAGGGAACTGGACTGGGTGGCCAAGCTCGAGCTGCTCGAGGGCTACCGGTCACGGGACCGGCTCGATTGGGACCACCCCCGTCTGCAGCTCGTCGACCTGCAGTACTCCGACGTGCGGCCGGATCGCGGCCTGTACAACCGCCTGGCGGCCAGGGGCCGGATGGTGCGGCTGACCGACGACGCGACCGTCGACCGGGCCATCGAGAACCCGCCCGAGGACACCCGGGCCTACTTCCGCGGCCGCTGCCTGCGGCAGTATCCCGAGTCGGTGGCCGCCGCCTCCTGGGACTCGGTCATCTTCGACATCCCGGGCCGGGAGTCGCTGCAGCGCGTCCCCACGCTGGAGCCGCTGCGCGGCACCAAGGCGCACGTGGGCGAGCTGCTGGACCGCTGCCGCAGCGCGGCCGAGCTGGTCGCGGCGCTCACCGGCCAGGAGTAAGTCCGCCGGCGTCAGGGATCGCGAGTTCGTACCGATTTTGGTCCGGCGGGATTGCGCGGGACTCCCACGGGTGACGATAGCGTTGGGACAGACGGAGGTAGGGATATGGCAACCAACAAGGACACCGGCGGTCAGCGACAGACCACGAGGCGCGCCGAGGAGACCGAAGAGGCCGAGTCGGGCACCACCGAGGAAGTCCGCGAGCGCCACGAGAAGCTCTCCGACGATGTCGACGCGATCCTCGACGAGATCGACGAGGTCCTCGAGGAGAACGCCGAGGAGTTCGTCCGGTCGTACGTCCAGAAGGGCGGCCAGTAACCGCCGCTGGTTCGCCGTGGGCGGACGCGCTCGCCCCTTCTGGGTGCCGTCCAGCTCCGGTACGGCAGTAGGGTCAGTTGAGAGTGCTGCCGCGGACGCGAAGCTCCGCGGCACCCGCACATGTTGACCACCTCGGGAGGAGGCTCGCATTGGACTCTTTCTTCGACGGCCGCCAGCCTGGCCCGTTCGGCGCGGGAGAAGGGGGTTCCGGCCGCATGGGGGGTCTTGGGGTCCCTGGCGGGCAACCTCCGTCGGGCCTGCTGAACGTGCCTTCCTCCTCGTTCGCCGATGTCCTCGCCTCCCACGCGCCGGGCCTGCTGCCCGGCCGGGCACCCGGCCACGGCACCGAGGCCAGCGATCCCCGGCCCGGCCAGGCCATCAGGGACCTGCCGCACGCCACCACGCTCGTCGCCGCGGTCTGTGACCACGGCGTGGTGCTCGCGGGCGACCGCCGGGCCACCGCCGGGAGCATGATCGCCAAACGGGACGTGGAGAAGGTCTTCCGCAGCGATGAGTACTCGGCCGTCGGCTACGCGGGCACGGGCAGCGTCGGCATCGAGTTCGTCCGCCTGTTCCAGGTCGAGCTCGAGCACTACGAGAAGATGGAAGGCCGCTCGCTGTCCCTGGAGGGCAAGGCGAACCGGCTGGCCTGGATGATCAGGGGCAACCTGGCCGCGGCCATGCAGGGCCTCATCGTGGTGCCCCTGTTCGTCGGCTACGACGAGAACGCCGGCCGCGGCCGGATCTTCAGCTACGACGTGGCCGGCGGCCCGTACGAGGAGCAGCGGTTCCACTCCATCGGCTCGGGGTCGGTGTTCGCCAGGGGCTCGCTGAAGAAGCTGTACGTCGACGGCATGCCGGTGCGCGACGCCGTGCTGGCCTCCGTGCAGGCGCTATACGACGCCGCCGACGACGATTCTGCGACCGGCGGCCCCGACCTGACCAGGCGCATCTTCCCGGTCATCGCCACGGTGACCGCCGACGGCTTCCACAAGCTGTCCGAGGCCGAATCCGAGGAAGTCGCCGAGCAGGTCGTGCGGGAGCGGATGACCACCCCCGACGGCCCGTCCGCCCCGCTGCGCCCGGCAAGCTAGCTAGCGATCCCCGTCCGTCCCGCCACCCCCATACCAGGTAAAGGAAGCGTTCGCGGTGTCCATGCCGTTCGGTTACGTCTCACCCGCGCAAGCCATGCGGGACAAGGCTGAGTACGCGCGGCAGGGCATCGCGCGCGGCCGCAGCTGCGTCACCCTCGAGTACGACGGCGGGATCTTGATGATGGCCCCCAACCCGTCGAGCGCGCTGCACAAGATCAGCGAGATCTACGACAGGATCGCGTTCGCCGCGGTGGGCCGGTACAACGAGTACGAGACCCTGCGCAAGGCCGGGATCACCTACGCGGACCTCACCGGCTACCAATTCGACCGGCACGACGTGACGGCACGCGGCATCGCCAACTACTACGCCCAGAACCTGGGCACGATCTTCACCGAGAGCATCAAGCCGTTCGAGGTGGAGATCGTGGTCGCCGAGGTCGGGGAGCAGCCGGAGGGCGACCAGATCTACCGGATCACGTTCGACGGGTCGGTGACCGACGAGCCGGGCTTCGTAGCCTTCGGCGGGCAGGCCGACCAGGTGTCGGCCGCGTTGAAGGAGCGGTACTCCCCGGGCATGTCCCTGGCCGGGGCGTTCGCCGCGGCCCTGGGCGCGCTGTCCGCGTCGGGCAACGGCGAGCGCACCGAGATGCCAGCCAGCCAGCTGGAGGTCGCCATCCTGGACCGGGCCCGCGACCACCGGACGTTCCGCCGGATCCGCGCCGCCCGGCTCGAGGAGCTCATCCGCGAAAGCCGCGCCGACTCGAACACCCCCGAGACCCCCGAGACCCCCGAAGCCCCAGCCAGCCCGCCCACCCCTGGCACCCCGCCCACACCTAGCACCCCGGCCACCCCCGGTACCACAGGGGCCTCGGGCACCACAGGCACCTCCGACGCCCCCATCGGCCCCGACGCCTCCGGCACGGACCGCGGCAGCGGCCTGGGCGGCAGCACCCCGCCCAACCCGCTCTAACCCTCCCGGGCCCGGCTCAGAGCGGGATGTTGGCGTGCGCCCCCCGCAGCTGCGGAGCCTCGGCGATGGCGCGGACCAGCTCCTGGAACGTCTGGCTGGGTTCGATGATCGCGTCGATGACGCCGATGTCCAGGGCACGCTGCAGGCCACCCGCGGTGGCCTCGTGCTCGGCGGCAAGTTCCGCCTCGGCCTCGTGCAGCCGCTCGGGCGGCACGGAGGCGAGCGTGCGGCGGTGCAGGATGCGGACCGCGGCGACCGCGCCCATGACGGCCACCTCCGCGCCCGGCCAGGCGAACACGCGGGTCGCGCCGAGCGAGCGGGAGTTCATCGCGATGTAGGCCCCGCCGTACGCCTTGCGCGTCACCAGCGTCACCCGGGGCACCGTGGCCTCGGCGAAGGCGTGCAGCAGCTTGGCCCCGCGGCGCACCACGCCGTCCCATTCCTGGCCCACTCCGGGCAGGTAGCCCGGGACGTCCACGAGCACCACGAGCGGCACGCCGAACGCGTCGCACATCCGCACGAAGCGCGCCGCCTTCTCGGCCGAGGCGGCGTCCAGGCAGCCGCCGAGCCGCATCGGGTTGCTGGCCACCACGCCGACCGTGCGCCCGGCCAGGCGGCCCAGGATCGTCACGATGTTCGGCGCCCACCGGGGATGCAGCTCCACGCCCGGCGTATCGAGCAGCGTGCCGGTCAGCAGGTGCACGTCGTAGGCCCGGCGGGGCGAGTCGGGCAGCAGGCCGGAAAGGTCGCGGTCTTCGGCGTCCTCGGTGATCTTCCCCTGGTCGCTGAGCAAGGCCACGAGCTCGCGGGCGCGGTCGATGGCCTCCCCGTCGGTCTCGGTCACCACGTGCACCACGCCGGAGCGGCGGCTGTGCGGCTCCGGCCCGCCGAGCCGCTCCATGTCCACGTCCTCGCCGGTCACCGAGCGCACCACGTCGGGTCCGGTGACGAAGATGCGTCCCTGGCCGGACAGGATCACGATGTCGGTCAGCGCCGGCCCGTAGGCGGCGCCGCCGGCCGCGGGGCCGAGCACCACGGAGATCTGCGGGACCCGCCCGGAAGCCGCGGTCATCGCCGCGAAGACCGTGCCCACCGCGTGCAGGCTGGCCACGCCCTCGGCCAGCCGCGCGCCGCCCGAATGCCACAGCGCCACGATCGGAACGCCCCGCGACAACGCCTCCTGGTAGGCCGCCACGATCGCGGCGCAGCCCGCGGTGCCCATCGCGCCGCCCTGTACCCGGGGATCAGAGGCGAAGGCCACCGCCGCCACGCCGTGCATCAGGCCGACGCCCGCGATCGCCCCGCTCCGCTCGTCCCCGTCGGCGGGCGGAAAGATCTCGAGCGTGCCGGGATCGAACAGCGCCGCCAGCCGCCCTCGCGGGTCACGCGGCAGTGCGGCAGGCTTGGACACGTCGGTCCCAGAAAGGCTCGAATCCACGGAGCTCTCCTCTCGCGGTGGGTTCAGGCGGCGGTGAACACCAGCGACACGTTGTGGCCGCCGAACCCGAACGCGTTGTTCAGCACGGCCATGGGCTCCGAGCCGCGCTTGCTCAGCGGCCGGGGCTCGGTGGCGACGTAAACGGGCACGTCGTCATCGAGGTCGTCGAGGTTGATGGTGGGCGGGGCGACCTGATCGCGCAGCGCCATGATGGCGGCCACGGACTCGATGGCGCCCGCGCCGCCGAGCAGGTGCCCGGTCATCGACTTGGTGGACGACACGATCACCCCGTCGGTCGCCGCGCCGAGCGCCTTGGCCAGCGCCTGCGCCTCAAGCGCGTCGCCTTCCGGGGTGGAGGTGGCGTGCGCGTTCACGTGTACGATCTGCGCCGGGTCGACCCGCGCGTCGGCCAGCGCCCGGGTGATCGCCGCGACCACGCCGGCGCCGTCGGGGGCCGGGTGCGCGATGTGATAGGCGTCGGAGGAGTAGCCGGCCCCGGCCGCGACGGCGTACACCGTGGCGCCGCGGCGCCGCGCGTGCGACAGCGTTCTCAAGCACCAGCATGCCGGCTCCCTCGCCGAGCACGAAACCGTCCCTGGCCTTGTCGAACGGCCGTGAGGCCCGTTCCGGCTCGTCGTTGCGGGTGGACATGGCACGCATGACCGCGAAGGCGCCGATGTTCAGCGGCATGATCGCCGCCTCGGTCCCCCCGGCCAAGACCACGTCGGCCCGCCCGGCGCGGATCATGTCGATGCCGTACCCGATCGCCTCCGCGCCCGACGCGCAGGCGCTGACCAGCGAGTGCGCCCCGGCGTGGGCCCCGAGCTCCATGCTGATCCAGCCGGCTGACCCGTTCGGCATCAGCATCGGCACCGTGTACGGCGAGATGCGCTGCCAGCCCTTGGAGTTCAGCGTGTCGTACGCGGTCAGCGTCGACCCGATGCCGCCGATCCCGCTGGTCACCGCCACCCCGAGTCGTTCGGGGTCGACCTGCGGCGTGCCCGCGTCGGCCCACGCCTCGCGCGCGGCGACCAGCGCGAACTGCTCGCAGCGGTCCATCCGGCGCGCCTGCACGCGGCCCACGATCTCCACCGGGTCGACGGCTGCCCATGCGGCGATGCGCACCGGCAGCGGTTCGGCCCACGGCTCGGTCAGGCGCTGCACGCCGCTGCGCCCGGCGAGCATCGCCGACCAGGTCGACGCGACGTCCCCGCCGAGCGGGGTGGTCGCGCCGAGCCCGGTGACGACGATGGTCTCGCGCTCTACGGTCACGCTCTGCCTCCCTTGCTCACGCGGGCTCTCCGGCGTTCTTGGACACGAAGTTCACCACGTCCTGGACCGTGGTCAGGTCCTTCAGCTGGTCGTCGGGGATCTCGACGCCGAACTTGTCCTGCGCCGCCACCGCGATCTCCACCATCGACAGCGAATCGATGTCGAGGTCATCGACGAAGCTCTTGTTCGGGGTCACCTCGTCCGCGGGGACGCCGGCGATCTCCTCGATGATTTCGCCAAGCCCGGCGAGGATCTCCTGATCTGTCATGGTCCTTGCTCCTTGTCCTGATGGTTTGGTGTCGTCTGCCTGCCCCTGACGGGGGCCTGAGTCCCGCGCACGCGGCGGAGCCCGGCTGAGGCATCGGGGGCCTAGGGTACCGTGACCACCTGCGCCGCGTAGCACATCCCCGCGCCGAATCCGAGCAGCAGCGCGGGCGAGCCCGACTTGGCCTCGCCGCGCTCAGCCATCCGCGACAGCGCCATCGGGATCGACGCCGAGGACGTGTTGCCCGCGTGCACGATGTCGTCGGCCAGGCGCTCCCGCGGTACGCCGAGCCGGCGCGCGATGGCCTCGATGATCCGCAGGTTCGCCTGATGCGGCACGAACGCCGTCAGGTCGCTCACGTCGACTCCGGCCCGCTCGCAGGCCTGCGCCGCGATGGGGTGCAGCGTCGTGGTGGCCCACCGGAACACCGCCTGGCCCTCCTGGTACATGTAGGAGCGGCGGTTCGGGATCGCGATCTTGGACGCCAGGTCACCGGCGCTGCCCCAGGCCACCGGGCCGATACCGGGCGGCTCGCCGTCCGCCACCGGTCCGACCACCGCGGCCCCCGCGCCGTCGGCGAAGATGATGCAGGTGGAGCGGTCGTGGGGGTCGATCCACGCGGTCATCTTCTCCGCGCCGATGACCAGCACGTACCGGGCCGTGCCAGGCCCGGATCGCATCGGAGGCGTTCGCCATCGCGTAGCAGAACCCGGCGCATGCCGCGTTGACGTCGTAGGCGCCCGGAGCGGCGATGCCGAGCCGGTGCGCGACCACCGCGGAGGTGTTCGGGATCGCCACCTCGGCGCTGCAGGTGGCCACGATGACCAGGTCGATGTCGGCCGGGGACAGGCCGCTGCCGGCCAGCGCCTTGCCGCTGGCCACGAACGCCATGTCGGCCACGCTCTCGTCAGGCCCGGCGTAGCGGCGGCTGATGATGCCGACCCGGCTGCGGATCCACTCGTCGCTGGTCTCCACCCGCGCCGCGAGGTCGTCGTTGGTGACCACGTTGCCGGGCTGGTAGTCGCCCAGGGATATGATCCGCGCCCCCGCCGCGGGCGGGAACGGCGTAGAGGACCTCATCGGCGTCATGCGCCGTCCCTACTCTCCGGGGGGACCCATCCCCCCGGGCCCCCCGTGTCACTCTCCGGGGGGACCCATCCCCCTGGGCCCCCCTTGGGGAGTATCCGGACCAGTGGCTGACCCTCGCTGACCGGGTCCCCGTCCTCGACCAGCCATTCGATGATCTCAGCGGGCCATGGCGCGGCGACTGGCCGCTCTCCGCCGCGCGCCACGACGGTGCCGAGGTCCGTGGTCAGGGCGACCAGCGCGCCGGTGGCGGTGGAGTCCATGCGCCCGGCCGGCGTCCGGAACGTGCCCGACGTCGACGCCACGATCAGCCGCCATTCCGGCAGGTGGTCGTGGTCGTCCGGCTCGGACAGATGCTCCTGGATCAGGTCGCGCGCGGCGTCGAGCTGGTCCGGGGTCTTGATGGCCAGCTGGGCGATCCCGGGCAGCGCCCGCCGGGCCAGGCCGGTCAGCGTGCCCGCGGGCGGCAGCTCGATGAGCGCGGTCACGCCCAGGTCCGCCATGGTCTTCAGGCACAGGTCCCAGCGCACCGGCGCGGCCACCTGCGCGACCACGCGCTCCAGCCACTCCTTGCCCGTGGTGACCGCGGCGCCGTCGGCGTCGGACAGCAGCGTGATGGCCGGATCGGTCACGCCGACGTCCGCGGCGGCCTCACGCAGCGCCGCGACGGCCGGGGCCATGTGCCGGGTGTGGAAGGCGCCCGCCACCTGCAGCGGGCGCAGCCGCGCTCCGGCCGGGCGGATCCGCCGCGAAGGCCTCGAGGTCCGTGAGCGTCCCGGCGGCCACGATCTGCCCGGCCCCGTTGACGTTGGCCGGGGTCAGGCCGTGGCGGGCGATGGCCGCGAGCACGTCCTGCTCGTCTCCGCCCAGCACCGCCGTCATCCCGGTCGGCTCGATCGCCGAAGCCGCCGCCATGGCCGCGCCCCGCACGCTGACCAGCCGCATGGCGTCGTCCGCGCCGAGCACCCCGGCCAGGACTCCGGCGGCCAGCTCCCCGACGCTGTGCCCGGCGGCCGCGTCAGCGCGCACCTCGCCAGGCTCCGCCGAGGAGCCCGCCAGCGCGCCCGCCGCGGCGAGCGCGGCCGCGACCAGCAGCGGCTGGGCCACCGCGGTGTCCTTGATCTCGTCGGCGCTCGCGGTGGTGCCGAACCTGATCAGGTCCAGGCCCGCCAGCTCGGAGTAGGCGCCGAGACGCTCGGCCACGCCGGGCATATCCAGCCACGGAGCGAGGAAGCCCGGCGTCTGCGCGCCCTGCCCGGGCGCGGTGATGATAAGCATCCTTTCAGCCTGCCCTGTAGGACTCCGCCACATGAATGCCGAACGATACGAAGTTGTCCGAGGAAACCCTGTTGTATTCCTACAAACGATGTTCACGCCAGCGTTACCGTAGCGTTACCCCTTGCGTCTCAGCGGCTGGCCGTCAGGCGGCCCAGGGCGACCGCGACCCACAGGGTGAAGCCGTCCCGCCCTGCCGAGGGCGTGTAGTCGGTGAGCTCGGCGACCCGGCGCAGCCGGTAGCGGACGGTGTTCGGGTGCACGAACAGCAGCCGGGCCGTGGCCTCCAGGGACGAGCCCTGCTCCAGGTAGGTGGTGAGCGTGTCGAGCAGGGCGTGGCCGCCGCCGAGCAGCGGCTCATAGACGTCGCTGATGAGCGCCGCCCGGGCGTCGGGGTCGCCGTCCAGCGCCCGCTCGGGCAGCAGGTCGTCCGCGCCCGCGGGCCGGGGCGCATCGGGCCAGGCGGGCGCGGCGCGCAGCGCGGCCAGTGCCGCGCGCACGGAGATCGAGGCGGTCTGCAGGTCACGGACCAGCGGGCCCGCGATCACCGGTCCCGGCCCGAACCGCCCGGCGAACCGCTCGGCGGCGGCAATGGGGTCGTCGACGCCGCCGACGACCAGGATGAGCCGGTTGCCCTGCACGCCGGCCAGCAGGTCGAGCCGGGCCCGCCGGGCCTGGGTCCGCAGATCCTCGATCAGCGCCTCTGCCGAACTGGGCGTATGCCCCTTGTGCTCGTCGTCGCCCTCGTCGCCCAGGGTGCCGACCACGACCGTGACCGGGGAGGACGACCAGTTCAGTGCCGAGGCCCAGGAGTGCAGCGAGTCCTCGGTGTCCCCGCGCACCAGGGAGTCCACCACCAGCGCTTCCAGCCGGGCGTCCCACGCGCCGCGGGCTTCCGCGGTCCGCGCGTAGACCTGCGCCGCGCTGAACGCGATCTCCCGGGCGTAGGTCAGCACCGCCTCGCGCAGCTCGGCCTCGTTGCCGGGCGCGGCCAGCTCGCCGACCTGCGCCTCCACCGCGTCGATGATGACCCGCACCATCTCCACCGCGTGCTGCAGGCTGACCGCCCGGGCCAGTTCGCGCGGCGCGGTGCCGAACACCTCGGTCACGGCCGGCCGGGTCCGTTCCGGATGCCTGATCCAGTCAACGAACGCGGCCACTCCGGCCTGGGCCACCAGGCCGAGCCAGGACCGGTTCTCCGCGGACATGTTGCGATACCACGGCAGCCGCTTGTCCATGGCGGCGATGGCGGCGGTGCCGAGCGTCCCGGAGGCCCGCTCGATCCGCCGCACGGTCTCCGCGTTCACTCGCGGCCGTGGCCGCCTACCCCCCTTGCCCGCCTCCTCCGCCGTCACCGCGAAACCCTAATCTCCATGATCGCGAAGGGTTTTGTACCCCTACGAGTACCAAATCCTTCATGATCATTAAACCGCCGCAAACCCGCCGCCGCCCGGCTACGACAGCGCTTCGCTGACCGGGAGGTCCAGCCGGTACTTGGCGATGGCCTGGGCCGGGAACCCGGCGTCGACCGCGCCGCTGCGGGCCAGTTCCCAGAGCACGGCCACGGTGATCGACTCGGCGTCGACGTGGAAGAAGCGCCGCGCGGCCGGGCGCGTGTCGGAGAAGCCGAACCCGTCGGTGCCCAGCGAGGTGAACGTTCCGGGCACCCAGCGGGCGATCTGGTCCGGCACGGCCTTGATCCAGTCCGATACCGCCACCACCGGCCCGGCAGCATCGGCAAGCACCGACGTCACGTAGGGCACCCGCGGCGTCTCGTCGGGGTGCAGCATGTTCCACGACTCGCTGGCCAGCGCCTCCCGGCGCAGCTCGGTCCAGGACGTCGCGGACCATACGTCGGCCGACACGCCCCAGTCCGTGGCCAGCAGCTCCTGGGCCCGCAGTGCCTCCCGCACCGTAACCCCCGACGCCAGCACCTGCGCCCGCGGCGCCGAAGCGCCGTTCGAGGCCGCCGGGGAGTACCGGTACAGCCCGTGCAAGATGCCGTCCTCGAGCGCCGCCGGACCGCCCGGGACATCCTGAGGCTCCGCGGGCTGTGGGTACGGCTCGTTGTAGACGGTCAGGTAGTAGAAGATGTTCTCGCCGTCCGGGTGCTCCGGGGTGGCCTCGTACATCCGGCCCAGCGCGTCCCGCATCACGTAGGCCAGCTCGAACGCCCACGCGCAGTCGTAGGACACGCAGGCCTCGCTGACCGAGGCCAGCAGCAGCGAGTGCCCGTCGTTGTGCTGCAGGCCCTCGCCCGTCAAAGTTGTACGACCAGCGGTGGCGCCCAGCAGGAAGCCCCGTCCGAGCTGGTCGCCGAGTAGCCACATCTCGTCGCCCGTCCGCTGCCAGCCGAACATCGAGTAGAACACGTACACCGGGATCATGTGCGTGCCGTGCGTGGCGTACGAGCTGCCCGCCGCGATCACCGAGCCCATCGCGCCGGACTCGCTGATGCCCTCGTGCAGGATCTGGCCCTTCTCGGACTCCTTGTAGGACAGCAGCAGGTTGCGGTCCACCGCGTCGTAGGTCTGCCCGTGCGGGGAGTAGATCTTCGCCGTCGGGAACAGCGAGTCCATGCCGAACGTCCGGGCCTCGTCCGGGATGATCGGCACGAACCGCTCCCCGATCTCGGGGTCCTTCATCAGCTCCTTGAGCAGGCGTACGAAGGCCATCGTGGTGGCGACCGCCTGCTTGCCCGAGCCCTTGCGCAGCTCGTCGTACACCGAGTCGCTGGGCAGGTTCAGCGGCTTGGCCCGGACCACGCGGCGGGGGAGCACCCCGCCGAGGGCGGCCCGCCGCTCGCGCATGTACTGGATCTCGTCGGAGTCCTCGCCCGGGTGGTAGTAGGGCGGCAGCTCGGCCTCCAGGGCCGAGTCCGGGATCGGCAGGTACAGCCGGTCCCTGAACTCCTTCAGCTCGGCCACGGTGAGCTTCTTCATCTGGTGCGTGGCGTTGCGGGCCTCGAAGTCCTTGCCCAGCGTCCAGCCCTTGATCGTGTGGGTGAGGATGACGGTGGGCTGGCCGACGTGCTCGCGCGCGGCCTTGAACGCCGCGTACACCTTGCGGTAGTCGTGCCCGCCGCGGGACAGCCCGCGCAGCTCGTCGTCGGACATGTGCGCCACCATGGCGCGCAGCCGCGGGTCGTCGCCGAAGAAGTGCTCCCTGATGTAGGAGCCGGACTCCACGCTGTAGGTCTGGAACTGGCCGTCCGGCGTGGTGTTCATCTTGTTGACCAGGACGCCGTCGGTGTCCAGGGCCAGCAGCGGATCCCAGTCGCGGCCCCATATGACCTTGATCACGTTCCAGCCCGCGCCGCGGAAGTACGTCTCGAGTTCCTGGATGATCTTGCCGTTGCCGCGCACCGGGCCGTCCAGCCGCTGCAGGTTGCAGTTGATGACGAAGGTGAGGTTGTCCAGTTCCTCACGGGCGGCCAGGCCGATCGCGCCGAGCGCCTCCGGCTCGTCCATCTCGCCGTCGCCCAGGAACGCCCACACGTGCGAGCGCGAGGTGTCGTGTATCTCGCGGGCCAGCAGGTACCTATTGAACCGGGCCTGGTAGATGGAGTTCAGCGCGCCGAGCCCCATCGACACCGTGGGGAACTCCCAGAAGTCCGGCATCAGCCGCGGATGAGGGTAGGACGGCAGCCCGCCGCCCGGGTGCGAGAGCTCCTGCCGGAACCCGTTGAGCTGCTCCTCGGTGAGGCGGCCTTCGAGGAAGGCGCGCGCGTAGATGCCCGGCGCCGCGTGTCCCTGGAAGAACACCTGGTCGCCGGATTCGCCGTGGTCCTTGCCCCGGAAGAAGTGGTTGAAGCCGACCTCATAGAGCGAAGCCGCGCTGGCGTAGGTCGCGATGTGCCCGCCCACGCCCATGCCGGGGCGGTTGGCGCGGGACACCATCACCGCGGCGTTCCACCGGATGTAGGCCCTGATCCGCCGCTCGACGTGCTCATCGCCAGGGAACCACGGCTCGCGCTCGGGCGGGATCGTGTTGATGTAGTCGGTGCTGCGCAGGCCGGGCACTCCGACCTGCTGCTCGCGCGCCCGCTCGAGCAGGGCGAGCATCACGTATCGGGCCCGCGCCCGGCCCCTGGTCCGGACGACGGTGTCGAAGGACTCGATCCATTCGCGAGTCTCGTCCGGGTCGATGTCGGGTAGCTGGGTCGGTAGCCCGTCGCTGATGATGGAGAATCGCTGGCGTCCGGAAGCCACGGGGTAGCCTCGCCTTCCGCGTAGATCGGGCGGCTGTTCGGCCGCGGGGGTGCGGTGCCCACTCATGGGCTCGTTCGCGATGTGTTGTCCAGACCAATCGTCGTACGAACTGACCTTGAGCGCATCTCTACTTGACGGTAACCGGCGTCCGGGGCAGCCGGCGTACCGCCCCGGGCCGGTCGCGCCCGCCCGGGGGCTGTTTCGCCCAGAGCAGATTCCCTCGTTACCCTACGTGATGAAAACCGCTCTGCGTAACTGCTCAGCGGATCGGCCAGGTCAATTTATGGCGGCGGTTTTCCCGGCCGGGGCGATTGCCACTTGCGCGCCGGGCCGACCCAGTGTGAACTGTCCCAACAAGAAGTGCTGACGTGTCGTCGCCGTCAGGGGGGCCCGGCCGCAAAGGCCGGCGCGCCCCGGCGTGCGGTGACGCGGGGAGGGATCCAAGGAGGACGTAAGTGAGCGCGACCGCGGGCCAGGCTCAGGGCGAACGCGGCCAGGCCGAGCGGCTCGGTATCAAGCCGGGCCAGGTGGTGCAGGAGATCGGCTACGACGATGATTGCGACGAGCAGCTACGCGGCGCGATCACCCAGGTAGACGGCGTGGAGCTGGTCGACGAGGACTACGACAACGTGGTCAACGTGGTCCTGCTGTGGTGGCGGGACGGGGACGGCGACCTCGTCGACGCGCTGGTCGACGCCCTCACGCCGCTGGCCGACGGGGGGTACATCTGGCTGCTCACGCCGAAGGCGGGCAGGCCAGGCCACGTCGAGCCGAGCGACATCGGCGAGGCCGCGCCGACGGCGGGGCTGTCCCAGACCTCGAGCGTGAGCGCGGCCCGCGACTGGTCGGGCACGCGACTGGTCGCGCCGAAGGCGCGCCGATAAGCGAGAGTGCGCCAAAGCACCGAAGGTGCCGAAGGCGCGCCGATAAGGGAGCCGTAGGTGCCCTACTGACCGTCCGTTACCTTTGTTTTTATCCTGAACGGGCAGTGGCTCGACGCCTTTGTCGCAGTGGCAGACTTGGGGTGGTGACGGGCATTGCTAGCCTGGCCGCCTGCGGCGGCGGGCCCACGAACCAGCGAAAGGACCGGTCATGGCGGTAGAGGTGGGCGATCTGGCGCCCGACTTCGAGCTGAAGGACCAGCACGGCACGCCCGTGCGGCTGTCGAGCTTCCGCGGCTCCAAGAACGTCGTGCTGGTCTTCTACCCGCTGGCCTTCAGCGGCGTGTGCACCAGCGAGATGTGCGCCATCAGGGACGAGTTCCCCGAGGCCACCAGGGACGACGTCGAGGTGCTCGCGGTGTCCGTGGACTCCACGTTCACCATCCGCGCCTGGTCTGACGCCGAGCACTTCCAGTTCGAGCTGCTGTCGGACTTCTGGCCGCACGGGGACGTGGCCGCGCAGTACGGTGTGTTCGACCCCGAGCGCGGCATCGCGAACCGGGGCACGTTCATCATCGACAAGGACGGGGTTGTGCGCTGGAAGGTCGTCAACCCGGTTCTGCAGGCGCGCGAACTGGCCGAGTACTCCAAGGCGCTCGCCGCGCTCAGTTAGCGCCGCACTCTAGGAGGGCTGGGGGCAGTGCCGTGTTACCGCTGCGGGGTGCGGCAGACGGACCCGGACCGGGGCAAGAGCCCCTGGAAGCGCGGGGTGGTGCGGGACCGGCTGGTCCTCATCTGCCCCGCCTGCCAGGAAGCCGCCGACTGGACCGCCGACCTCGAGCGCTGCGCGAAGTGCCGCAGCGCGCACCTGATCCGGCGGCTGGGCCAGGTCGAATGCCTGGACTGCGGCCTGGTCCGCGATCCCGAGCCCAGCCTGGTCCCGGCCGGCGGCGCGGATCTATCGGCCGGTGCCCGCGGCGCATCCGACGCCGCCCTGGCCGACGAGGTCAGCCGGGCCCTCGACCGGCTGCTCGGCCGCACCTGACCCGCGTTCCCATTCGTCACACTGATTTGTTTCCCTCGCACGCGCGGATTCCTGTTTAGGGCCGGGCCCAGCAGGTAGCGCGACATGTACGGGATCGACCGAATCCACGACATCGAGGAGGGACATCATGAGCGCCAAGGTGCGCGACGTGATGACACCGGGCCCCATCGCGGTGGACTACCACCAGTCGATCGGGGACGCCGCCCGGATCATGCGCGACTGGGGCGTCGGCGCCGTCCTGGTCGTTCACGACGAGGCTCTGCGAGGCCTGGTGACCGACCGCGACCTGGTGGTGAGGGCGCTCGCCGAATCGAAGCGCCCGGACGAGCCAGTCGGGCCGCTGAGCAGCGGAGACCTGATCGGCGTGGATGCGGACGCCGAGGCCTCGCACGCCGCGCGGCTGATGCGCGAGCATGCCGTGCGGCGGCTGCCCGTCATCGAGGACGGGCAGGTCGCGGGCATGGTGTCGCTCGGCGACCTGGCGCTGGACACCGGCGATCTGTCCACGCTCTCGGGAATCTCGGCCGTCCCGCCGAACACCTGACGGCCGCCCGCGAAATCACCGCCGCCGTACATGACTGAATGCTGCGCGTAACGGAGCGGGCACGGGTAACGAGCCGGTAAGCTGCCACTGATGCCGTTTGTCGCCAGAAGGCGGGGTAGGCGATGATTCTGCACCCGCATTCTCACGGTGCTAGGAGTCTTGTGTGAGCTTGCCTGCTGCCCAGCAACGCGTTCTCGACCGAATGGAGGGAACGCTGCAGGCCAGCGAGCCCCATCTGGCCGCGATGTTCGCGATCTTCACCCGAATAAACCATGACGAACCGGTCTTCGCGGAGCCGGTGGCCCGCCCGCGGCGGCGGACCCGGTGGCTGCAGCACGGTACCGCGCTGTACGCGTTCGTGCTGGTCCCGGTCATGTTCACGATGATCATCATCGGAGCGATGCTCAGCGGCCGCGCGCACAGCGCGGGTGCCTGCGAGGTCGGCTACTCGGCAGGCAGCGGGTCGCCGTGGGTCAGCCGGCCGTGGTGCCAGGTGACCGGCAACGCCAAGACCGGGGCGTCCCGGGCCAGCCTGGCGTCCTGCGCCGCCCGGATCCCGGCCATCCGCTTCGTCACCCGCAACCGCAACGTGGCCGTGACCCCGCCCGCGGCGGCGACGGCCGCGGTAGGCCCGCCCGCGGCTTGTTAGGACTCCGCCAGGAGGGAGGCCAGTTGCCGATCGAGCACCTCGGTCCGCAAGCGGCAGAACTGCTGAGCCTCACCTACGGCGGAGAAGCCAGATCGCTGAACAAGCTCGCGGAGCTGGCCGCCTGGCAGGTGCCGGCCTGCGCCGGAGCCCACGCGGCCGTCTGGCGCGACGGTGACGTGATCGGCACCGCGGCGACTCATCCCGACCTGGCCGAGCTGGCCGACCTGCAGCTGACGCTCGGACAGGGCCCGCTGATCGCGGCCGCCGACGCGGGCGAGACGGTCAGCTGCCCGGACACGCTGGACGAAAGCCGCTGGCCGGACTATGCGGAGGCGGCGCTTCGCCGCGGTGTGCGCTGCTCGGTCCACCTGGTCAGGGAGCTCCCGGGCGGCGCCCTGGTCCTGTCGCTGTTCGGGGTGCGCCCCGGGACGCTGGACGCGCAGTCCAATCCGGTCGCCGACATGCTCGCCGCCTTCGGCGGCGCGATGCTGGCCAACGCGACGGCCTACAGCCAGGCGCAGCGCACGGCCAGCCAGCTGAAGGACGCCGTGGTGGCCCGCTCGGTCGTGGACCAGGCCAAGGGCATCTTGATGCACGCGCTGGGCTGCGACGCCGCCGACGCGCTGCGGCGCCTGCGCACCGAATCGCAGCGCCGCCACGTCAAGGTCACCGACGTGGCCGCTCAGGTGGTGGCGGCCTACGGCGGCCAGGAGCAGGGTGGCCGGGGGCAGAAGGGCAAGCGCGCCGCGTCCTCACCCGCCAGGAAGCGACCGTGACTAGGCGGGCTGGCTAGACGGGCGGGGCCGTCACCTTGGCGACCAGGATGGTCAGGTCGTCGCGCAGTTGGTCCTGGGAGAAGGCGGTGACCCGGCTCTGCATGATCCTCGCGGTGTCGGCGGCCGAACGCCCCGCCAGGCTCGCCAGCTCATCGGCGAGGCTGTCCTCGAAGTAGCGCATCTCCGGGCTGCGCGCGTCGGTGACCCCGTCGGAGTAGAAGAACAGCAGGTCGTCCTCGCCGAGCTCGAGCTTGTCGATGCGGGAGTCGGCGTCGGGGAACAGGCCGAGGGGCAGCCCGCCGCCGCCGAGCACATCGACCCGGCCGTCCGGCCTTACCAGGGCCGGGCCCGGATGGCCGGCGCTGGCCAGCACCACGCGCAGCAGGTCGCCATCCCAGTGCAGGTAGGCGAGCTTGGCGGTCACGAACCGATCCTCGTAGCCCCCGCCCAGCATGACCTCGTTCGCCTTGGCCAGCACGTCGGCCGGATCCGGATTCCAGTGCGCGAGGGTCCGGATGGCATGCCTGGCCGCCGCGGTCATCGCGGCGGCCTCCTGGCCCTTGCCGCAGACGTCGCCGACCACGATCGCCCAGCCGCCGGTGACCGGGAAGACGTCGTAGAAGTCGCCGCTGACTTCCAGCCCCTCGCTCAGCCGGCAGGTATGCGGCGTACAGGTCGAGTCCCGGCACGCCAGGCAACGTGGCGGGCAGCAGGCTGCCCTGCAGCGCCTCGGCCACGGCCGAATGGTGCCGGAACATCCGGTCGACCCGGATGGCGACGCCCAGGTGCCGACCGAACTGTTCGGCCAGGCCCAGGTCGGCGACCTCGAAGCGGCCTTCGCCCGCCGCGCGGGCCAGGGTCAGGGCGCCGTAGATGGTCGCGCCGTCGGTGATCGGCACGCTGAGCAGCGAGGTCGTGCCGAGCAGCATCAGCAGCGGCGTCTCATCCTGGGTAAAGCCGAGAATCCCCGGGTCGTCGGCGTGCGCCACCAGGATGGACGTGCCCGCGTCGTGAACCTGGGCTGGCACGGAGCCGGGTTGCGGATCGAGGACGCGCACCTTCCTGGCCAGGTCTTGCGACGACTCGTCGTTCGGGCCGATAACGTACTGTCGCCGGAGCCGCTCCGCCCGCTCGACGTCGACAATCACCCAGCTCGCGATGCCGCCGGCCAGCAGCCGTGCGCAGCGCTGCAGCGTGACCGCCTCGCTGAACGTGCGGTTGTCGAGCAGCAGCCGGGTGACCTCGGTGATCATGTCCATCCGGCGCGTCATGGCCCGGATTGTGTCGCCTCGGGGGGGACGACCCCCCCCAGACCCCCCCCGCTTCTCTTTCTGGGGGGACCCATCCCCCCAGACCCCCCTTGGGAGGGGCTTCCCGCCCTCCCGTTCCCCCCGGGGTCCGGCGGCGGAGACCACGAGGAGCCGCGTGCCGTCCTGCGGCGCGATGACGCCGGCGGTCAGGACGGCGTCGACCGGTCCATCCGGCCCGAGCAGCCGGCACTCCACCTGCCTGGCCGTCCCCGTTCGCGCCGCCGCGGCGAACTGGCTCGTGACCGCGGCGCGGAACGGCAGGTCGACGAATGCGGTCAGCGCCTTGCCGGTCGCGTATCCGGGCGGCGCGCCGATCAGGTCCCCGGCCCGGGCGTTCGCGCGCCGCACGGTGGCATCCTGCTCGAGCACGAACAGGGGCACCGGCGCGTGCTGGAACACGGCCCGTAGCAGCGCCCGCTCCGCGTTGAGCGCCTCGGGCGTGGCCGCAGGCTCGGCCGCAGCGGCTTCGGTCAGCTTGGTCAGCGCCTCGACGGCGGCATCGAGTTCGGCGAACGCGGCCCCGAGCAAGGCCGGCGGGTCGGCGCCGGGCATCACCGCGGCTTGGCGGAGCGCATCGCGCCGTCCCGCCAGGTCGGCCAGGTCGGCGTCGGAGCCGTTCGGCATGTTCTCTACTTCCCCGCTCGCTCTAGTATCCCGCAGGCGCGGGTTCAATGGTACTGAGGACAAACTGCACGAATGCACAAGGATCCGCCGGGGCGCGGGGGGCCCCGGCGGATCCGCTTGGATGTGCTTACCAGCGCCACCTGGCGGGGCGGCGACGGCCTCGGCTGCGGTAGCGGCCGTAGCCGCGGGTAGTGAACGCGCTGACCAGCAGGGCCGCCGCGATCAGGGCCACGATGAAGGTGATCACCGCATGCCCGGCACCGATCAGGGCGGTGGTGATGATCCCGCCGAGCAGCGCCGCCACAATGCCGATGAGGATCGTCAGGATCAGCCCGATATGCTGGCGGCCCGGCACGAGCAGCCTGGCCAGCCCGCCGACTACCAATCCGATGAGCAGCCAGGCGATGATGACGGAAACTGTAATTGTCATGGTCTCTCCTACGTCATGCGTTAAGGATTAGGTGCGCTCCGCTACGAGTGCTCAGTTTTCATAGATGTCTTCCACGATCTCTGTCTCGCCCGGGCGCGGCTCGGTGGAGATCGGCTCCCCGTCCAGGCGCGTGGTTGTCTCGGAGCCGCTGAGGGCGCCGGGAGCGGGCAGGCCAGCCTGCACCCGGGTGTTCGCCGGATTGCGGTTGACGTAGGTCGGATAGGTGACCTCTTCGATCGTGTTCCCGGACCGCCGGCGAGTTTGGCGCACGAACAGGCGCCGGCCGACCCATCCGTAGCCGCGCCGCGGGACCGCCAGCCCGATGATGCCCACGATCATGAGCACCCAGCCGACGGTGTGCAGGTTGAGGACAGAGGTATTCGTCGTCACGGCGAACGCGAGGATCGCCCCGAACGCGATTACCGCTAGTCCCACACCGGTTTTCATGAGAATCCTTCCGTATTCTGACGCCGGGCTTGTCAGGCCGTCACTGTCGGTTCGGGCCCGTCGAGCAGCCTGCTCCGCAGGTGGGCCAGCGCTCGGGCGAGGAGCCGGGAGACGTGCATCTGGGAGATGCCGAGCCGGTCGCCGATCTCGGTCTGGGTGAGGTTCCCGTAAAAGCGCATGACCAGGATCCGCTGCTCGCGTTCGGGCAGCTCCTCCCAGTGGGCGTTAACGGCTTCCATGTCGATCGCGTGCGCCATGCCAGGGTCATCGTCGCCGAGCACGTCCGCGAGCAGGGCGGGATCGTCCCGGTCGGACAGCGGGGCGTCGAGCGAGTACGTGCTGAACACCAGGTCCGCCTGGCGGGCCTCCTGCATGTCGTCCTGGCTGACCCCCAGCCGCTCGGCAAGCTCTTCCTCGTCGGGTGCCCGGCTGAGTTGGTGGGTGAGATCCTCGTTGGCCTTACGCAGCTCCAGCAGGAGTTCCTGGGCCGACCGGCGGACGTGAATCTGCCAGCGCTTGTCCCGGAAGTGGCGCTTGATCTCGCCGCTGACGCACGGCTGGGCGTACGCCGACAGGCTGTCGCCGACCTCGGGATCGTAGTTGTTGATCGCCTTGAGCAAGCCGACGTACCCGACCTGCATCAGGTCCTCGGTCGGCTCGGGGCTGCCGCGGTACTGCCGGACGCACGACCGGACCAGTTTCTGGTAGCGGTCCACGATTATCTCGCAGGCCGCGGCGCGCAGCTCGCTGTCCCTGGGCAGGGCGCGAACCTTGATCAGCAGGGCGTTGTCCGACAGCTCGTTCAGCTCCGCCCGCGATCCGGGGTGGATGCTGGCGTCAGGGCCGTCTGCGGCGGTGCCGGCGGCCTGTGCGGCGGTGCGCCGGAGGGTTCCCTTCGTCAAGGCGGTCTCCTTGGGCCCTGGGCGATTTACGGTCGAGTACGGTGTGCCCGGTCCAAGGCGAATAAACGTGATGCCCTGTGATGCTCGTCACAGGCCGGCCCCGCCATAGCGAGGTGTAACCGGCTGACTGAGGGGAAGCGGAGTTGCTTGCGGGCGCTGCTCGGGAAGGGCAGGCCGCCGGGCATAACACCAGCTCAGACCCTCGTGAGGACACGCAATGACCGCGACTGGGAGCGCCGTGAACTGGCGTTCGTCGGCGGCCTGCCTTTCCGCCGACCCTGACCTCTTCTTCCCGATATCGAGCACCGGCCCGGCCGAGCGGCAGATCGCGCGGGCCAAGGTGATCTGCGCCGGCTGCCCGGTGCGCATCCAGTGCCTGGACTTTGCGCTGACCCACGACCAGACGCACGGCATCTGGGGCGGGACCACCGCGGAGGACCGGCAGCGGGACCGGCGGCGCAGGCGCCGGCGGGCCGCGGCCAAGCGGACCGTCGCGGCCCATGCCCCCTCTTGGGCTAGCGCCGGGTGAGCCAGCGCTCCATGCAGCCCAGAAGTTCCTCGGTGTCCACGGGCTTGGTGACGTAGTCGCTGGCGCCGGCCGCGATGCTCTTCTCCTTGTCGCCGGGCATGGCCCGGGCGGTCACCGCGATGATGGGCAGAGTGGCGAAGGCGGGCATCTTTCTGATCTTGCTCATCGTGACGTAGCCGTCCATCTCGGGCATCATCACGTCCATCAAGATGAGATCGGTGTCGTCGGCGGTGAGCAGGGCCTCGATGCCCTTGCGGCCGTTGGGGGCCTGGGTCACGGCCATGCCGTGCAGTTCGAGCGTGCTGGTGATCGCGAAGACGTTGCGCGCGTCATCGTCGATGACCAGGACGCTCCGGCCCCGCAGAGCCTCGTGACCCGCCGCCTCCGGCGACAGGAACCCCGGTACCCTGGTCCCCGTCTCGGCGGGCTCGCTGATCAGCGCCGGTACGTGCTCGGGCTGTGCGGCGGACAGGTGCAGCGTGATGCGCTCGCGCAGTTCGTCCAGCGACGGGAGCAGCTCAAGGGGCTGGGACCCGAAGCGCAGCCGCGCGAGCCGGGCCTGCGCGCTGTCCAGCTTGTCCCTGGTGTGGGCGAGCACCGGCAGGGCCCGCAGTTCCGGGTCTTCGGCGAGCCGGTCAAGGAAGGCGAACGCGGAGGCGTCGGCCAGGCCCAGGTCCAGCACCACACACTGATGCGGCGCGGCGCTGAGCGCCTCGATGCCCTGCTCCGGGCTGACCGCCGTGCCCACGTGGACCGGCCCGGGGATGCCGGTGAGATCCGACACCGCGCTGTGCGCGAGCAAGGTCAGCAGGCCGCCGCGCGCCCCCTCGACGACCAGCAGGCGCCGCCCGCCCGCCGCCCCGTCGTCCGGTACGGTCGGCTGTAGCTGCAGGGCCTGGGTGGTGTCGGCGTGCAACTCCGGAACCGTCGCCGTTGTGAATGATGCCCAGGCCGTTGCCGGCCTGGTCGCCGGTCGCGGGGGAGGCGACGCTATCGCTCGCCGCGCCGGGAAGCTCGCACGGCAGGTAGAGGGTGAACGTGCTGCCGTGGCCGAGCTCACTCTCGGCGGCGATCTCGCCGCCGAGCAGGGCACCGACCTCGCGGGCGATCGACAGCCCGAGCCCGGTGCCGCCGTAGCGGCGGCTGAGCGTGCCGTCGCCCTGCTGGAAGGCGCCGAAGATCGTGCTGAGGTTCTCCGGCGCGATGCCGATGCCGGTGTCGGCCACGGAGAACGCCAGGATGTCCTGGTCGGATGCCCGCCTGCCGACGCGGAGCAGCACGTGACCGCGCTCGGTGAACTTGACCGCGTTGGACAGCAGGTTGCCGAGCACCTGGCGGAGCCGCTGGCGGTCGGTGAACAGCTCCTGCGGGGCCCCTGGATCGGCCTCGACGGCGAAGTCCAGTCCCTTCTCCGCCGTGAGCGGCTGGAACGTCGCCTGGATGTCCTCCAGCAGCGCGCTGAGCGGGAACCGTTCCGCGTGGATGTCCATCCGTCCCGCCTCGACCTTGGACAGGTCGAGGATGTCGTTGATGAGCTGCAGCAGGTCCGAGCCGGCCGAGTGGATGACGTTGGCGTACTCGACCTGCTTGGCGGTGAGGTTCCGGCCGGGGTTCTGCGCGAGGAGCCGGGCCAGGATCAGCAGGCTGTTCAGCGGGGTGCGCAGCTCGTGGGACATGTTGGCCAGGAACTGGGACTTGTACTTCGACGCCAGCGCCAGCTGCCGCGCGCGTTCCTCGATCTCCTGCCTGGCCCGCTCGATCTCGGCGTTCTTCGTCTCGATGTCCCGGTTCTGCGCGGCCATCAGCGCCGCCTTGTCTTCCAGCTCGGCGTTGGACCGCTGCAGCTCCACCTGCTGGGCCTGCAGTTCCTCCGAGCGCGCCTGCAGTTCGGACGCCAGCCGCTGCGACTCCTCGAGCAGCGCGTCGGTGCGCGCGTTGGCGATGATCGTGTTGAAGTTGACGCCGAGGGTCTCGGTGAGCTGCTCGAGGAAGACGGTCTGCACCTGGCTGAACGGGGTGAACGACGCAAGCTCGATGACGCCGAGCACCTGGTCCTCGAACAGGATCGGCACGATGGCCAGGTTCGCGGGCGGCGCCTCGCCGAGCCCGGAGGAGATCTTCACGTAGTCCTCGGGCAGGTCCGCGACCACGACGGACCGCTTGCTCCGCGCCACCTGGCCGATCAGGGACTGGCCGAGCCGGTACTGGGTGGGCGCGGCCTTGTCGGCCCGCAGCCCGTACCCGGCGATGAGGCGGAGCTGGGTGTCGCCGTCGGCGGCCGGCTCGGTCAGGAAGAACGTGCCGTGCTGGGCCCCGGTGAGCGGGGCCAGCTCGTCCATGATCAGGTCGGCCACGACGGCCAGGTCCCGGTGGCCCTGCATCATGCCCGCGATACGGGCCAGGTTGGTCTTCAGCCAGTCCTGCTGCTGGTTGGCCTGGGTGGTCTCGCGCAGCGAGTGGACCATCGCGTTGATGTTGTCCTTGAGCTCGGCGACCTCGCCCTGGGCCTCGACCAAGATCGAGCGGGTCAGGTCGCCGGAGGCGACCGCGCTGGTCACCCCGGCGATGGCGCGGACCTGCCTGGTCAGGTTCCCGGCCAGCTCGTTCACGTTCTCGGTCAGCCTCTTCCAGGTGCCGGACACGCCCTCGACCTCGGCCTGGCCGCCCAGGCGCCCCTCGCTGCCGACCTCACGCGCGACGCGGGTGACCTCCGCCGCGAACGAGGACAGCTGGTCGACCATGGTGTTGATGGTCGTCTTGAGCTCGAGAATCTCGCCGCGCGCCGCGACGTCGATCTTCTTGGACAGGTCGCCCTGGGCCACGGCCGTGGTGACCTGCGCGATGTTGCGGACCTGGCTGGTCAGGTTGTCCGCCATCGAGTTGACGTTGTCGGTCAGGTCCTTCCAGGTGCCGGCCACGCCCTTGACGTCGGCCTGCCCGCCCAGCCGGCCCTCGGTGCCGACCTCGCGGGCCACCCTGGTCACCTCGTCGGCGAACGCGGACAGCGTGCCGACCATCCGGTTGATGGTCTGGGCCAGCGCGGCGACCTCGCCCTTGGCCTCGACCGTGATCTGCTGGCTCAGGTCGCCGCGCTCCACCGCCGTGGCCACCTGGGCGATGGAGCGCACCTGGGCGGTCAGGTTGGACGCCATCACGTTGACGTTGTCGGTCAGGTCCTTCCAGGTCCCCGACACGCCGCGCACGACCGCCTGGCCGCCCAGATTGCCCTGGGTGCCGACCTCGCGGGCCACCCTGGTCACCTCGTCGGCGAACGCGGAGAGCTGGTCGACCATCGTGTTGATGGTCTCCTTCAGCTCCAGGATCTCGCCGCGGGCGTCGACCCGGATCTTCTGGCTCAGGTCGCCCTTGGCCACCGCGGTGGTGACCTCGGCGATGGAGCGCACCTGGTCGGTCAGGTTGGCCGCCATGACGTTGACGGACTCGGTCAGGTCCTTCCAGGTGCCGGAGACGCCCTTGACGTCGGCCTGGCCGCCCAGCCGGCCCTCGGTGCCGACCTCGCGGGCCACCCGGGTCACCTCGTCGGCGAAGGACGACAGCTGATCGACCATGGTGTTCAGCGTGGACTTCAGCTCGAGGATCTCGCCGCGCGCGTCGACGTCGATCTTCTGGCTCAGGTCGCCCTTGGCCACCGCGGTGGCCACCTGGGCGATGTTGCGTACCTGCCCGGTGAGGTTGCCCGCCATGGCGTTGACCGACTCGGTCAGGTCCTTCCAGGTGCCGGAGACGCCCGGCACGTAGGCCTGGCCGCCGAGCTTGCCTTCGGTGCCGACCTCGCGGGCCACCCTGGTCACCTCGGAGGTGAACTGGTCGAGCTGGTCCGCCATGCCGTTGAAGACGGTGGCGATCTCGTCCATCAGCGGATCGCCGGTCTTGGCCAGGCGCGTGCTGAAGTCGCCGCCTCGTACCGCCGTCAGCCCCGCGAGCAACTGCTCGAGCCCGGATTTGTCGAGTCTCGGACCGGACTGAACCGTATCAGTCACCAACCGCTCCCGTCAGCTGTGCCGTCCGCGAGATGTGCGTTCGGCACCGTCGTGCGATCTCTTCCGATGGTAGACCGGATGTAACTATCATGGGCCGAACGGACTTCATCAGCAGGACAAAGACTCGAAAAGCCCGGGCACGGCGGGCCGCGCTAACCCCGACAGCCAGTGCATTTAATGCGAATTGGCGCGATTTAACGGCTTATGTGGTTAGGCGGCTAACGTGCGGGGAGGCGGGTGATCGTGACGGTCGGCGACGATGACGTACGGCGGCTCATCGCGGTCATCGAGGACCAGCGGCGTGCGCTCGACCGCGTCCGCGCCGCGGCCGCCGGGGAATCCGTCGTCGCGATGGCCAGGGGCGCGCTCATGGAGCGGCTCGGCCTGTCCTCGGCCGAGGCCGCCAGCCAGCTCGCCGAGCTGTCCGCGGCGACCGGGATACCGCTGACCGAGATGGCCGCCACGGTCCTGTCGCCGCAGGCTCGCAGGCCGATACGTCCGGAAACGCTGACGGGCCGGGGCCGGGGCCGGGCGGTGCCGCCTCCGGTCCTCGCTCGCTGATCGTCGAGGCCGAGGCCGAACTGGCCGCCGATGGCGCCGAGCTGGCCGGCACCCTGGCCAGCCAGGTGCTGGCGCCGCTCGGCGCGGCCGCGGTGGTGCTGTGGCTGCTCGAAGCCGACGGTGCGCTCTCGCTGCTCGGCGAGGCAGGGCTGTCCAGCGGCGAGGCCAGCCGGTGGCGCCACGTCCCGCCGCAGCTGGACTGTCCCGCTCAGCGCGTCGCCCGCGGCGCCGCAGACCTGTGGTGGCCCGCAGGCCGTCCGGACGACGACGCCGCGGCGGTCATCGGCCGCGCGGACGGCGCCCGGGCCGTGCTCGTGCTGCGCGAGCGGAACGGCGAGCTGCTCGGCGTGATGGAGGCGAGCTGGCCCGGGCCGCTCCCGGAGTTCGGCTCGCAGACGCGCCAGCACCTGTCCGCGCTCGCCGCGGGCTGCGCGCGGGTCGTCGGCGCCCGCCTCGCGCACGGCAGCCTGGCCGCCGCCCAGCCGAAGGCGGCCGTCTACACCCTGCTGGACGGCCTGGCCGACTCGGTGCTCGTGGTGCAGGCCATCAGGGACGACGGCGGGCAGGTGACCGACTTCAGCATCGAGCACGTCAGCCCGGGTTTCCGCGATCCCGGGGGCCGGGCGGGACCGGACCTGACCAGGCTGAGCCTGCTGGAGGCGTACCCGTCGAGCGCGTCCGGCCGGGGCCTGTTCGCCCGGGCGATGCAGGTCCTGGCGGACGGCGTGCCGCAGCACGTCCCCGGGCCGCTCAGCGAATCCCTGGCCAGCGGGCTCCCGGCCGAGGAAGCCGCCGACCTGGCCGACCTGCGGGTGGCCAGGTTCTTCGACGGCGTGATCTTCACCTGGCACGGTGATGCCCCGGCGGGCCGGACCCCGCCGCTGGCCGTGCTGCTCGATCACGCCCAGCGGCTCGGCCGTCTCGGCGGCTGGGAGGAGAACCTGGTCACCGGGCTCGTGCGCTGGACCGACTCGGCGTTCGGCCTGTTCGGCCTGCTGCCTCGCCCGGGCGCGGAGATCCCGCTGGCGGAGCTGCACAGCTACGTGATGGCGGCCGACAAACCCGTGGTGAAGCGCTTCCGGCAGCGCCTGTCGGAACGGCGGGAGGCCGCGACCGCGACGTTCCGCGTCGTCCATCCCGAGGACCGGAGCATCCGCCAGATCCGCGTCTTCGCCGAACCGGTCGTCGACGCGGCCGGCGCGGTGGTGGCGCTGCGCGGGGCGTTCCAGGACGTCTCGGCGCACTACCACACCCAGGTCGCCCTGGCCGCGACGCGCGACCAGCTCGCCGACACCGAGCAGCGCGTCGCGGAGGAGCACCTGCTCGCCGTGCGCCTGCAGCGGGCCATCATGCCGCCGGACGAAGTGCCGGTGGAGGCGGGCGGGATCGACGTCGCGGTCCGCTACCGGCCGGCCGGCGAAGGGCAACTGGTCGGCGGGGACTGGTACGACACCCTGCTGCTGCCCGCGGGGGTGCTGCTGGTCGTCGGCGACGTGGCCGGGCACGGCATCGACGCGGTGACCGGGATGGTCGCGGCCCGGAACTCCCTGCGCGGCCTGGCCATCACCGGGGCCGGCCCGGCCGAGCTGCTCCGCATGCTCAACGGCGTGGTGTGCCGTCTGACCTCCGGAGTGGTCGGGACCGTGGTGTGCGGGCTGTACGACCCCGGGACGCGCGTGCTGCGCTGGGCTCGCGCCGGGCACCTGCCGCCGGTCCTGATGCGCGGCCCGACCGCCTGGGACCTTCCGCTGCCCGGGGGAGTGCTGCTCGGCATGGACCCGGACGCGTGCTATGAGGAGGCGACCCAGTCGCTGGCACCGGGTGACACCCTGCTGCTGTTCACCGACGGGCTGATCGAGCGGCGCGGCGAGTCGATCGAGGACGTGCTGGGCGAGTTCGTCGCCGCGCTGCCGTCGGGGTCAGCCGAGCTGACCGCCGCGGCGCAGGCCGACAAGGTACTGGCCAGCGCGGTGTCCGACACCGACGACGACGCCTGCCTGGTCGTGGTGCGCATCCGCTGACCGGGATACCCCGCTACGCCGCAAGAGCCGTCGCCCGGTCGTAGACCGCGAGCGTTTCCGTGGCGATGCGGTCCCAGGAGTAGCGCGACTTCGCGCGGTCGGCCGCGGCGACCCCGTACGCCTCAAGGAGCATGCGGTGCGCGAGCAGCTGCCGGATCCGCTGGGCCAGTAGGGCCGGCCGGCCCGGCGGGATCAAGATGCCGGTCGTGCCGTCGACCACGGCGTCCACGTGACCGCCGGTTCCGGGAGCGATCACCGGCGTCCCGCAGGCCATGGCCTGCAGCGACGTCGTGCCGGAAGGCTCGTACTGGCAGGTGCTCACGACCAGGTCGGCGGACCGCAGCAGGGCCGGCATCGCGCTGCGCTCGACCTTGCCGGTGAAGATCACGCGATCGGAAACGCCCAGCGTCCCGGCGAACCTGGCCAGCCCGGCGTACGCCTGGTCGGCGGGCAGCTCGTCGCGGGCCGGGCCGCCGACCACCAGGAGCTCGGCGCCGGGCACCCGCGTCAGCGCCCGCAGCAGCGTCTCGAGCGGCGCGCGTTCCCTCAGGTCGGCCGCGGTGAGCAGCCGGGGCCGGCCGTTCCGCTCGGCCACCGGGCCCTCGGGGGTGAACGTGTCGGTGTCGACGCCCCACGGGACGACCCTGATCGAGGACCGGTGCACGCCCAGCCGGGCCAGGTCCGACACCCCGGCGGAATGGGTCGCGACCACGGCGGCGGCGCTGCGCCCGATCGCGGGCTCGAGCCTGATCCGCGCGGCGGAGGCACCGTCGGCCCGCACCCGGTCTCGCCGTTCGGTGACGCCGAGGGAGCTGAACTCCTGCACGACAGGTACGCCAAGGTCTCGTGCCGCGGCCAGCGCGGCCAGCCCGCTCGTCCAGTGCAACGCGTGCACGACGTCCGGGCAGTCACGGTGCCAGATGCTGCGCAGCGGGCCGCTGAAGGCGGGGACCCGCTCCAGCAGGTCGGCGTCGTCCTGCTCGCCGTGCTCGGGAACCGGGCCGACGTCGATGTGCTCGACCCGGACGCCGCGGTGGAGTTCGGCCCGTTCGGGCAGGTCCGGCTGGTGCTTCTGGGCGTACACGGTCACCTGGTGACCATGGCTGGCGAGCTCGCGGGTGAGCTCGGACAGCCCGATGTCATCGCTATCGGGACCCGAGCCCGCGCGCGGGCGCAGCGGCGTCGCGTGCTGAGCGACCAGGGCGATCTTCATATGGGGTGCCTCCTTGTTGACGAGCCTCAGTCACGGTCTCGTCCAAGGAAGCGGAAAGTGGTGCCCGATCCGCACGCCCCGCGAGAACACGTGTCGCGTTGAGCGTGCCTGCGTCGTAGGCACCACTGCAGGGAAGCATATCCCACGGCGGAGCTTCCCAAACACGCGCTCCGCGGACGAGCTTCCCGCAGGTTAAACGGGTTCAGCCAGCCGCGGCCTCCGCCACGCTGTCGAACACCGGAATCAGCCGGTCAGCGGTGGTCAGCCGCAGGATCTTGGCCACCGCGGCCTGCGGGGCCACCAGCGCGAGCACGCCGCCCTGCCGGTCCAGCGACCGGTTTACCCGCAGCAGCGCGTGCAATGCCGACGAATCCATGAAACGCAGACCGGACAGATCGATGATCATCGTCCGCGGTTCCTGGGACACCTCTTCGTCCAGCAGACGCCGCAGCTCGTCCGTATTGGTCACGTCAGCCTCGCCGGCGATCTCCACCAGCGTGTAAGGCTCGCCGGCGGACTCCCGGGCCGTGACGGAGACCGTCAGCAGATCCACGCACTTGTTGTACCACAAGGCGGATTCCAGCGGGATAGGCCCGAGCTGACCGTAAACGGGTCGAGAAACCACTACGTCGCGGCGCCTCGGACGCGCCTCCTACCTGGGCAGTTCCATGTGCAGCCGGATCGTGGTGCCGGTCTCGTCGGAACACAGTTCGACCTCGTCGCAGATCTGGTACACGATCCACAGCCCGTGTCCGCCCATGGCCTCCAGGGAGGGTCGGCGCCGGCCCGCGAGCGGATCGGAGATGATCCCGTCGTCGTGGATCTGGCAGACGATCTCATCGGTGTCGTACCAGATCTTCAGGGACCCAGGAGACTTGGCGTGACGGATGGTGTTGGCCGCCACCTCGCTTACCGCCAGCACGAGGTCGATCGCGCGGGTTTCGGTCAGCCCGGCCTTGATCGCGTACCGGTGCACGACGGCCCGGATCGCGGCCAGGTCAGTGGTGTACGCGTACGACATGGAATCGCCAGGCGCATCGTCCAGCGGGGGCAGGAGGCCACCCCCGTCTGGCCGGGAAACCGGCTGACGGGTGAGCGCTTCGGTCGCCGCGGGCGCGCGTGCCGCGGGCGCGCGCGGCCCGGTCTTGCCGTGCCAGGCCATCAGCAGGCAGGATACACCGGCGCGGGAAACCGTCCCCGACAATACGTCCCGTGTCGCGGACCTCAGAATGCGCGGCATATGGATTCCCGCATCCGCGTGTAGCCGCCGCACACGGGGTAGACGAAGGAGCGTCCCGAGTTTGCAGCCCGGCCGAACGCCGGGAGCTGCCCGTCTGCCGGAGGTATGAATGCGAGTCGGATCGCTCGTCATATTGATTTGGCTGATCATAGGGGCGATCGCGGCCGGCCAGCGCGGCTATTACGGCTCTTCGTCGGCCACCTGCGCCCGCGCCGGAACGGTCATCGTCACGATTATCGCGGGGCCGCTCAACTACGTAGGTGTCAACCCCAAGATTTCGTGCCATTTGCCCTCCCCGAGCAGCTGAGCCCGGGTGCATCGTTTCCCGGGAGAAGCTAGCGAGCGGCTCATTGACCGAGTTCGGGATCCCCTTTCACCCGTTACCAATTCATCTCCCGGTTCGCACGAACGACCGGCTACCCGGCGCTCCCCGGGCTAAACGGCCGCGCCCGCCCCGGACGGCACGGCCCCCGTGGCCCCCCGTGGGCCCCCGTGGTCCCCGTAGGTCCAGGCCAGCGCCTATCGTGTGCGTGTGGATGAGCTGGCCGATTCCGCTTCGCTAGTGAACGACCAGGGCGGACTGCGCCGGCGCCTGGCCGAGGACGGGTACCTGTTCTTCCGCGGCCTGCTGCCCGCCGATGAGGTCCGCACGGCGGGGCAGGCCGTCCTGGCCCGGCTGCGCGACGGCGGGTGGGTCGATGACCGGGCCATACCGTCGATCGAGCCGCGCGCGGTCAACTCGATGGACGCGCTGTCCGACCAGGCGTTCCGGGCCGCCATGACCAGCGCCGAGTTCAACCGCATCCCCTACCTCGCGCCGCTGCGCGCGGCGGTCCGGAGGGTTCTCGGCCCGGCCGCGTTCTCCTACCCGGTGAAGGTGCTCCGCGCCGTCTACCCCGAGCGGCCGCAGGCGCGCCCGCGCGGCCGGTACATCCACTACGACTACGGCGTGGCCGGTGTCCAGGACATGCTGACGAGCTGGATCCCGCTGATGGACATCCCGGTCCGGATCGGCGGCCTGGCCGTGCAGCCCGGCGGTCACCTCGGGCCGCCCCGGCCGCCGCGCCCGCTCAGCCTGTCCGAGGCCGGCTGGGCGACGACCAGCTACGAGCCGGGCGACGTGATCGTCTTCCACTGCCTCACCCCGCATGCCGCGCTGCCCAACACGGGCTCGGCCCTGCGGATCTCCGGTGACTTCCGCTGGCAGCGGCCCGACCAGCCGGCCCCGGCCGAGCTGATCCTCGGGCCGAACGGCCGCCCGCCCGAGCTGTTCAGCCGGCTGTTCTCCGGCCAGCGGTGGTGGGAACCGGTTCCCGCCGGGCTGGCCCTGCGTCCCCGGACCCAGATGGCCGCCATCCCGCCGGGACCTTCCCGGCTGGTCGCCGTGCACCCGGGCTGGAAGCACTGGCGTCCGCCGCCGCCCGCGGCCGTGCACTGACCTTGCGGCGCGCTCAACTGGCCGCGGCCGCGAGCGGCACGCCATGCCAGCCCGCGAAATAGTCAAAACCGCGCTTATCGTTCAGCGCAATGGCTTGCTTGACCGCCCTCCGGAAATCGGTAAGTTCCTGGGCGCTCAGCGATTCAATATTCTTTCTTACCTTAAGCCGGGCGGGCGCCGCATTAGGCGCCGGCCGTGCGGTGATCGTCAATTCACTGCTCCCCTCTCGGCCTAACAGCGATCAGCGTACTGCTAGCGGGCAGCGGTGATAAAGATCGTGGGCGGCCATGATCCCGCGGGTCGGTGGCGAGGCCAGGCGGCGTCCGCCAGCCGGGCCCAAATAGAGCCCAAATATAGAGCAAGGCCCCCTCCATGTATGAGATGGAGGGGGCCTCACCTGGCCGCATCGCACTAAGTTGGCTGGTTGCCCGGCCTTCCCTGTGCCGCACCAGGCGGCCGGTTGCCCGGCCTCCCGATACTGAGCCAAGTCGGTCAGTTTCCTGTCCTTCCCGGCCCTGCGGACCGCCCGCCAGTGCCGTGTACCCGTGAGAGATACCAGTTTCCCGGTTCCTCCCGCGTCCCCGGAGTTTCCTCCGGGCGGTACCCGTTTCCGACGGTGAAAGTATTTCTACGCCTCCCGCGGGTGCCGCGCAAGGGTTTGCGGCAAAGTCATTGCGAATTTCTTTGCTATCCACATGATGTCCACAGAACGCCGGTAGTTATTCGCAGTCGGCTGCAGTTATCCACCGGCTTATGCACAGCCCTTCCACAGATCACCGCCGGTAACTCGGAGAATACCCAGCTCATCGTCGCCGACTGTAATCGCCGGGTCTTTTCCCGGCGACTTACGGCAATTCCGGGCCTTCCGTGTTCAGGCGGTGTGGTCGGCCTGGAGGCGCTTGACCACGTCGAGGGCGTCGCCGACGTGCTGGCCGATGTTGGTCATCGAGTTGAAGACGTGCCGGACCGTGCCCTCGCGGTCGATCACGTACGTGACCCGGCCGGGCACCACCCCCAGCACCGCCGGCACCCCGTAGCTCTTGCGGATCCGGCCTCCCCGGTCGCTGAGCAGCGTGAACGGCAGGTTGTGCCGGCCGGCGAAGGCCGCGTGCCGGTCCGAGGAGTCCGAACTGACCCCGATCACCTCGGCTCCGGCGTCAGTGAACACCTCGTGGCTGTCCCGAAAGGCGCACGCCTCCGCGGTGCAGCCGCGGGTGTCGTCCTTGGGATAGAAGTACAGGACGACCACCCCTTCGCCCAGCCGGTCGTACAGCCGGACCTGCTCACCGGACTGCGACGGGAGCGTGAAGTCCGGAGCCTTGTCACCGACCTGGATGCCGCGTGCCACGCGCTGCCTGCCTCTCTGGCCTTCCCGGCCGTCCCGCGAGGACCGCGGACCGCCGGGATCCGGACAAAGTGTAGTATCCCCTCCGCTTAGCCCCCGCCTGGATTGACCCTAGCCGTGACCTAGCGCGACAAGGAAAGATGGCGACCATGGCGGATCTTCATGGCCCGTGTGACACGCGGTTCGAGGCCGTGCGCAGCGCCCTGGCGCGGAACCTGGACTCCGGCGATGAGCTCGGGGCGTCGCTGGTCATCGACGTCGACGGCGACATCGTTGTCGACCTGTGGGGCGGGTTCTGCGACGAGAAGCGCACGACTCCCTGGTCCGAGCACACCATCACCAACGTCTGGTCCACCACGAAGACCATCACGAGCCTCGCGGCGCTGATGCTGGTCGACCGGGGCGAGCTGGACGTCGACGCGCCGGTCGCCAGGTACTGGCCCGAGTTCGCCGCCGAGGGCAAGCAGGATGTCCTGGTCCGCCATCTCATGTCGCACTCCTCCGGGGTCTCAGGCCTCGACCAGCCCGCCGTCATCGAGGATCTCTACGACTGGCCGACGTCGACCTCCCGGATGGCGGCCCAGGCCCCGTGGTGGGAGCCGGGAACCGCCTCGGGCTACCACGCGCTCAACTACGGGCACGTGGTCGGCGAGCTGGTCCGCCGGATCAGCGGCAAGATGCTCAAGCAGTTCGTGGCCGACGAGATCGCCGGGCCGCTGGGGGCCGACTTCCAGATCGGTGCCGCGGAGGGCGACTGGAACCGGATCGCGGACGTCGTCCCGCCGCCGCCGCTGCCCTTCGACCTGGCCGCGCTCGACCCGGCCAGCCCGACCGTAAGGACGCTGACCGGGCCTGCCGTCGAGGCCGAGGTCGCCAACACGCCCGACTGGCGGCGCGCGGACATGGGCGCGGTCAACGGGCACGGGAACGCCCGTTCGGTGGCCCGGGTCATGTCGGTGGTCGCCCGCGGCGGCGAGGTCGACGGCGTCCGCCTGCTCAGCCCGGAGACCGTCGACCTGATCTTCCGTGAGCAGCAGAACGGCATCGATCTGGTGCTCGGCGTTCCGCTGCGCTTCGGCATCGGCTACGGGCTGCCCCGGCTCGACATGCTGCCCTGGCTTCCCGACGAGAAGATCTGCTTCTGGGGCGGCTGGGGCGGCTCGATGATCGTCATGGACGTCGGCCGCCGCATGACGATCTCCTACATGATGAACAAGATGGGCCCGGGCGTCGTCGGCTCCGAACGCAGCGCCGAATACGGGCAGGCCATCTACGACGCCGTGGCCAGATAGCGACAACCCACTTGACAAAGTAGTGAGTCATCACTAACTTAGCGGACATGACCGAGACCAAGGTGAGGATGCCAGCGGCGGAACGCCGCGAGCTCGTCCTTGACGCCGCGGTCACCGAGTTCGCCGTCCGCGGCCTGGCGGGCACCTCCACCGAGGACGTCGCCCGGCGGGCCGGGATCAGCCAGCCGTACCTGTTCCGCCTGTTCCCGACCAAGAAGGCGCTGTTCCTCGAGCTGGTCGACCGGTGCTTCCGGCGGGTGCAGGACGCGTTCATCGCCGCGGCCGGCGACCTTACCGGCGAGGAAGCGAAGCTGGCGATGGCTGACGCCTACGAGCGGCTCCTCGATGACCGCACCCTGCTCCTGCTGCAGATGCAGGCCTACGCGGCGTGTGACGATCCCGAGATCCGGGCCGCGACCCGGGCCGGGTTCAAGCGGCTGTGGGAGCTGACCGAGCGGCTGACCGGGCTGCCGTTCCAGACCGTGGTGGACTTCTTCGCCATCGGCATGCTGATGAACGTCGCCGCCGCGATGGACCTGCCCGCCGTCGACGAGCGGTGGACGAGCTGGTGCCCGAAGGACGAAGTGCAGAGCTCCGACCGCTGAGTCCTCTTTTTTTTAAGCCCAGAAGTTAGTGACTACTCACTTCCTAGGAGGGAAGATCATGACCGCGAAGAGCCGCACCGCATGGACCTTCGCCGTGACCTCGGCCGCGTTGTTCATGGCCTCGCTCGACAACCTCGTTGTCACCACGGCGCTGCCGTCGATCCGGGCCCACCTGCACGCCTCGCTCCAGGGGCTGCAGTGGACGGTCAACGCCTACACCCTGACCTTCGCGGTGCTGCTGCTGACCGGTGCCGCGCTCGGCGAGCGTTACGGCCGCCGCCGGATGTTCGTGATCGGCCTGGGCCTGTTCACCGCCGGGTCGGCGGCCGCCGCGCTCGCGCCGGGCATCGGCGCTCTGGTGGCCGCGAGGGCCGTGCAGGGCGTCGGAGCCGCCATCGTGATCCCGCTGACCCTGACCCTGCTGTCCGCGGCGGTGACCCCGCAGCGGCGCGGCCTGGCCCTGGGCGCCTGGGGCGCCGTCGGCGGCCTGGCCATCGCGATCGGGCCGCTGGTCGGCGGGGCCGTCGTCGAGGGCGCGTCCTGGCAGTGGATCTTCTGGCTGAACGTGCCGATCGGCGTCGCGCTGCTGCCGATCGCCCGCGCCCGCCTCACCGAGAGCTACGGCCCCTCGACCAGCCTGGACCTGCCCGGCCTCGTGCTGGCCAGCCTGGGCCTGCTCGGCATCGTGTACGGCGTGGTCCGCGGCAACGACCACGGCTGGACCAGCGCCACCGTGCTGTCGCCGATCGTGGCCGGCGCGCTGCTCGTGTCGGCGTTCATCGCCTGGGAACTGCGGGCCCGCGAGCCGATGCTGCCCCTGCAACTGTTCCGCAGCCGCGGCTTCACCGCGACCAACGCGGCCTCGCTGCTGATGTTCTTCGGGATGTTCGGCTCCATCTTCCTGCTCGCGCAGTTCCTGCAGGTCGTCCAGCACTACAGCCCGCTGCAGGCCGGGCTGCGGACCCTGCCGTGGACCGGTATGCCGGTGCTCGTGGCTCCGATCGCCGGCGCGCTGTCGGACCGCATCGGCGGGCGGCCGCTGCTGGTCGCCGGGCTGGGCCTGCAGGCCATCGGGCTGGGCTGGCTGGCCGCGGTGGTCAGCCCGACCGTGCCCTACCTGACGCTGGTGCCGGCCTTCGTCGTCGCCGGAGTCGGGATGTCGCTGTTCTTCGCCCCCGTGGCCAACGTCGTGCTCAGCTCGGTGCGCCGTGACCAGGAGGGCATCGCCTCCGGCGCCAGCAACGCGATCCGCGAGCTCGGCGGCGTGTTCGGGATCGCCGTCCTCGGCGCGGTGTTCTCGGCCCACGGAAGCTACGCCAGCGGAACGGCGTTCGTCTCCGGGCTCGCCCCGGCCGTCTGGGTCGGCGGGGCAGCGGTGGCCGTCGCCGCGGCAGCCGCGCTCCTGCTCCCGCGGTACCGCAGGGCAGCGGCGGTCTCTTCCGCAGCCGAGCCGGCCGAGGACCTCGAACTGGTCCGCTGACCTCGCAGTACACGGACCCGGATCTCCGCGCTAGCCGCGGGATCCGGGCCCTGGCGTGCCGGCGCGCCGCCCCGCATACCGAAGGCACCCCGCCCGCAGCTGGCCGGCCTCTATCGCGGCCTGCTCGGCGGCCGCGTCGGCGTCCAGCAGCTCGGAGAAGTAATACGGCCCGGTGCTCAGGTGGGTCGAGGTGAACCGGGCGTCGAGCTCCCGGCGGATGACTCCCGCTGGATGCAGCCCGTGCTCGCCCAGCCAGCCGCCGAAGAACGCGTCCCAGGAGAGCCCGGACTCGGCCCAGTGCTCGTGCATCCGGTCCAGCCAGCCGTCCCGCTCACGCGGCTGATGGCCGAAGCACCACTGCGCGGTCGCCTCGTCGAAGTCCTCCGAGATCCACTCGATGACGATCAGGGCGCCGTCCGGGCGCAGCACCTCCGCGACATGGTCGAGCGCCGCGCCGGGATCGGCGACGTGGTGCAGGGAGAGCGACGCGATGACCGCATCGGCCGGGACCCCAGAACTCTCCGGCCGGTAGTCCTCGAACGTGGTCCGCAGGTAGGCGCCGCCCTCCGGAGCCTCGGGATCGACGCCCGTCGCCTGGTATCCGGCGCGGATGAGCGCCGGGACGTGCCCGCCGAACGGCCCGCAGCCGAGCTCGATGACCCGGGTCGGCGGCGGCGGAAGCTGGCCGCGGGTGAACGGCCAGGTCGCCGCCTGCCAGATGCCGTCGGGGGAGTCGGCGGGGGCGCCTTCAGCCGCGCCGCCGCCCGGCGCCGCGCTCGGATGCTGGTGAACGTGCATGCGGAATGGTAGCTCCCCGGCGGACCCGCGTCGCCCGGGCGCGGCAGGCATCACCAGCGCAGCGCGCCGAGCGAGCCGCCGTTGCAGGCCACCAGCTGCCGGGCGGAGGCCTCGGCGGGAGGCTTGCGCGCCACCCGCTCGGTGACCAGCGCCCGGGCCAGGCTGTCGTCGCCGGTGCGCGCGGCGGCGGCGATCAGGGTCAGGTCGATGACGTCGCGCTGCGCGTGGCTGCCGCCGACGGCGTTGGCCCGCGGCCGGATGTCGATCAGCAGGTCGATGGCCCGGCCGGGCCGTCCGTCGGCGACGGCGGCGAAGGCCTCGAGCAGGTCCAGGCCCGCGCGCTCGGCGGCCCGCCGGTTGGTCGGCGCGGTCAGGTGCCGGTCGGCCAGGATGACGCGCTCGACCCGCGCGCGGTCTCCCGCCAGGCCGAACGCCATTACCGCATGCCAGTCATTGAAGATGTAGACCGGCTCGCCGACCAGGTCGTCGATGTCGGCCGCGAGCTGGGCGGCACGATCGGCGACGTCCACCCCGAACAGCCACAGCCGCCACAGCAGCGCCGAAGCGTCCACCACGTCCAGCCATTCGGTGGACCGCCCGGCCCGGATGGGGGAGTCGTAGAGCCGGATCGCCTCGTCGATCTCTCCGAGCTCCAGGTGGTACAGGCACCGGTGCCACCAGTTGTGGATGGCGAAGTAGCTGGCCGACCAGTCAGGAGCCGAAGCGCTGAGGAAGTCGACGCCGTCCCGGTGGCTGCCCTCCATCTCGAAGACGTGCGCCAGCGCGTGCACGGACCACACGTCCCTGGGATTGTGGTCCAGCGCCGCCCGGGCGCGTGAGGAGGCCTGCCGGTAGTCCGCGTTCTCCTCCAGGCCGAACGCGTAGATGCCCTGCACGTACCCCCAGCCCGGCAGGCCGTGCGCCCAGGCGGGCAGCACCCGGGCCGCGCTGTCGCGCAGCTCGAGCCGGTTGCCAAGGAAGAAGTACAGGTCCTGGGCCACCTTGAGCGCGAGCAGGTCCCGCGGATGGCGCAGCAGCGCCCGTTCGAGGGACCGGGTGGCGGCTTCCCAGTCGCCCTCCGCCCAGGACCTGGCCGCCCGCAGATGGTGAGCTTCCCGCTCGCCCACGACGGCCACATCCAGCCTCTTCAGGATCTCGGCCGCCGCCGCGACGCCCTCCGGCGTCGTCCCGTACAGCGCGAGATAAGCCAGGAAGATGTGGCCCAGCACGAGGCTGTCGTCGGCTGCCACCGCCGCCTCTGCGTCCCCGACAGGATCGCCCGCCAGCGCCGCCAGATCCTCGATGGCCTCGTCGAGCAGCGCCACCGCCTCCGCGGTGCCAGCCCGCACGGGCACACCCCAGCGATCCGCGAATTCCTTGGCCATCCCGGACCTCCCGCCCCTCGGCGCACGCCCAGTGTACGGGCGGTCATCGTCTGCGTGGTGTGCGTCAGGCTTGCTGCAGGACGAGCATGTTGCCATCGGGATCGCGGATGACGGCCTCGGTGGCCCATGGCTGCTGCTGCGGCGGGCTGTCGAACTGGACGCCCGCGGTGGACAGCCGCTGGTATTCGGCGTCGAGGTTGTCGCAGGCCAGGACCAGCCCGCGCAGTGATCCGGCGGGCATGGTGCCGAACCAGGTGACCAGCGTCAGCGCGGTGGCACCCGGATGGGGGGCCACCTGGAGCCACCGGATCCCCGGTATCGAGTCGTCGTCGCGGATCAGCTGGAACCCGAGCGTGTCCACGTAGAATGCCTTGGCCCGGTCCTGGTCGGAGACCGGAACGGATACGACGGTCACATCCTGGACTGGCATAGCTGTTTCCCTTTCTTGCGGCGCTGGCCGGCCCGGTGGCCGGCCTGCTCTGCTACCGATGATGTAACGTTGCTGGCATCATGAACAGAGCCACAGATAGCTCTTTGGATGAGGCCAGGGGTGCCTGGGAGCTGCTGCTGGAGTTCGAGGCCCGCCGCGGCCGCCTGCGCCAGTCGCTGCGCGAGACCCTCAGGTCGGCGATACAGGAGGGCCGGCTGCCGGCGGGGACGGTGCTGCCCGCTTCCCGGCGGCTGGCGGCAGGGCTGGGGGTGTCGAGGGGAGTGGCCAGCAGCGCCTATGACCAGCTGATCTCCGAGGGGTACCTGGACGTCAGGCCCCGGTCAGCCCCTGTAGTGGCCGCGGTGGCGGCGCCGACGCCGCCTGCGTCAGAGCCGGCGGTCCCGCGGTGGCGGTTCGACTTCACGGCGACGACGCCGGATGTGACGCTGTTCCCGCGGGCCGTGTGGCTGCGGGCGGTGCAGCGCGCCTTGGCCAGCGCGCCTGACGAGGCGCTGGACTACGGCGATCACCGCGGCCGGGTCGAGCTGCGCACCGCGCTGAGCGCCTACCTGGCCCGCGTACGCGGCGTGCGGATCGATCCCGGGCACATGGTCATCACCCAGGGCTTCACCCAGGCCCTGGACCTGTTGTGCCACGTCCTGGCAGCCTCCGGCCGGAGCGCGGCGGCCATGGAGTCACCCTCGCATCCGGGGCTGTGGGCCACCGTGCGGCAGTCCGGCCTCACCCTGGCCGGGTGCCCGGTCGACGAGCACGGCCTGCGCGCCGATCGGCTGCCCGCCCTCGGCGCGGACGCGGTCGTGGTCGCCCCCGCCCACCAGTTCCCGACCGGGGCGGTGATGGCGCCAGCGCGCCGCGCCGCGCTCATCGAGTGGGCCGCACGGACCCGGGGGCTGATCATCGAGGACGACTACGACGCGGAGTTCCGCTACGACCGCACTCCCATCGGCGCCATCCAGGGGCTCGACCCCAGCCGGGTGGCCCACGTCGGGACCACCTCCAAGACCTTCGCCCCCGCCCTGCGCCTGGGCTGGATCAGCGCGCCCGCCGGCCTGACAGGCGACCTGCAGGCACGCAAGTCGGCGGCCGACTCAGGCTCACCCGCCATCGACCAACTCGCGCTCACCAGCCTGCTGACGACCGGCGAGTACGAACGGCACATCGTCCGGGCCCGGCACGCCTACCGGCGGCGCCGCGACCTGCTCTTGCACGCCCTCACCGCCCGATTCCCCCGGCTCCAGGTCAGCGGCGCCGCCGCCGGCATGCAACTGCTGCTGCCGCTGCCCGGCCAGGCCGACGACGCCGCCCTCGCCCAAGCCGCAGCCGCCTCCGGCGTCGGCGTCACCGCGCTGTCACCGCTGCACCTGGCCCGATCCCCCGACCGAGGACTCCTGCTCGGCTTCGGCCGCCTCCCCGAACACAAGATCCCACTCGCCGTCGACGCGCTGTGGTCAGTACTCGCCCAAACCGGCGCCGCATCCGGCCCCAGGCGTGACGAAGGTGAAGGTGGGGCCCGGTGAGCTCTGGTTTCGATGTGGTGGTGGTCGGCGCCGGCCCGGCCGGCAGCATCGCCGCGCTGGTGCTGGCCCGGTCCGGTGCCCGGGTGGCGCTTGCCGACAAGGCGGCCTTCCCGCGCGACAAGGCATGCGGGGACCTGGTGGGGCCCCGCGGGGTACAGGTTCTGGCGGATCTCGGGCTGGCTGTCCCGGACGCCGGGCAGGGCTCTGACCTGCTTGCGGTCGGCCCTTCCGGCTGGCGGAGCAGGCTGCCTGCCTTCACCGGGCGCACCTACCCCGGTCACGGGATCATCGTGCCACGGCTCGCGCTGGACCACGCGCTGCGCGAGGCCGCCCTGCAGGCCGGCGCGGTCCCGGTCAGAGCCCGGATCACCGCGGTCGAGGCGGGCGGGGACGGCAGGGTCAGTGCCGTCGTCTCCAGCGACGGGCAGCGCCTGGCCGGGGAGGTCATCATCGCCGCGGATGGGGCGCTGAGCCCGGTCGCCCGGCTGGTCGGGATGCTGGACCCGCAGACCGCGCTGTGGGGTTTCGCGATCCGCGCGTACGTGCCGGCCGAGGTTCCGCTGCCCCTGCTGGTCCTGCTCGACGCCAGCCCGTGGCGTATCTACCCGGGATACGGCTGGCTGTTTCCCGGTGCGGATGGCCAGGCGAACGTGGGCATCGGCGTCGGCCTGGGCCGCAGCCGCGGGCAGGCATCGCTGCGAGCCGATCTGGCCCGGCTGGTCGCGCTGCTCGGCCAGCGTGGTGACCTGAGCGGGGACGCGCGGCCGGGGCCGGTCATCGGCGGATGGCTGCGGATGGGCGGCACCGGCGCCCCGCCTGCCGCCGGTAACGTGCTGCTGGCAGGAGACGCCGCGGGATTGATAAACCCGCTGCAGGGTGAGGGCATCGGCCCGGCCATGGTCAGCGCCAGGCTGGCCGCCGAGGCGGTACTCGCCGAGCCAGCCCGAGCGGGCTCGGCGTATACCGAGGCGATCGAGGCGGCGTTCGGGCGGTACATGGCCGGCGCGTCGGCAATCCAGAGCGCGCTGTTGTCCAGGCCCAGGACCACGTCGGCGGCTGTCCGCCTGCTCACCGCCCCGGTCGTGCGGCGTGTTGTCGCGGGCACCTGGTCGATCTACTGGAACGGCCTGGTGGACGGCGCCCGCCCCCGCCCCTCCGCCTGGACCGCGCGCGCCGTGCAGGCGCTGGTCGGCCGTCTCGCCGGCCCGAGCGCCGGCCACCAGCAGAACCCGACACCTGCTTGCCGACGTTAGTCGTGATTATGCCCGCGATCGCGGTTGTGCCCGTGGTCGTGGTGGCGTGCCGAGGCGAGTCCCATCACGCGGACCGCCCCTGCCTCCCCGACCCGGCTAGCCCGTGCCGCTGGCCGTCGCCTACCGTGGTGCCGTGCGGGTGGTGCCTTGGTGGGGGATGGTCTCCTCGGCGGCGGCTCCGGTCCTGCTGGTCGGCGGGTGGACGGCGGCCGCCGCGCTGCAGCCGCACTTTGACCAGATCGCCGGCACGGTCAGCTCGCTCGCCGCGCCGGGCGCGACCGACCGCTGGGTGATGACGGCGACGTTCCTGGCCGTCGGCGTGTGCTACGTCGTCACCGGGCTCGCGCTGCGCCCGGCCGGGCCCGCAGGCCGCCTGATCCTGATGGCAGGGGCCGCCGGGGGCATGCTGGTGGCGGTGAACCCGGAGCAACCCGGGAACCCCTACCCGGCCGGGCACATGATCTGTGCCTCGATCGGCTTGGCGGGCCTGACCGCCTGGCCGGCCGGGGCCCGGCGGCGCGGGCCCGCGGTGCCGTGGGGGCTGAGGCCCGCCGTGGCCGCCGTCGCCGTCGCGGTGCTGCTCGCCCTGGTGACGTGGTTCGGCGTGGAACTGATCACCGGGGCCGGACAGGTCGGTCTGGCCGAACGCGTCACAGGTTGCGCCCAGGCCGCCTGGCCGCTGGCCGTGGTGCTGTCCTGCCGCCGCCCGCCCGAACAGGTCCCGCCCGAACCCGAACAGCTCGCTCAGCGGGCCAGCGCCGCGTAGGCCAGCACGGCGGCCGCCGCGCCGAGCACCGAACCCGCCACCACCTGCGCGACGGTGTGATCGGCCAGCGCCACCCGGGACCAGCCGAGCGCCGCGACCAGAACGTAGCCGCACAACACCAGCGGCCCGTACATGAGAGCCAGGATGGCCACCGAACCGGACGCCACCGCGCAGTGAATCGAGATCTTCCACACCGTGGTAACCAAAGCCAGCACCGCCACGCTGGCCAGCATGAAGGCCAGGTAGCCGGTCAGCATGCGCGGCGCGCCCAGCACCGCGAGCAGGATCAGCCCGGCCGCGACCGACGCGGTGATGAATCCCAGCACGATCAGCCGGGGGCGCCGCGCGCCCACGTTCCGGTCGCTCCACCGGCCGTGCCGGATGCCGTAGGAGATGAACAAGGTCGGCAGGACGGCGGCGAACAGCGCGGCCAGCAGGCCCCAGCCGACGCCGGCCAGGCCGTCGGCGTGCCAGCCGATCAGGACCACGGTGACAATCAGCCAGTTCTTCGGCTCCAGCCAGTAGGTGCACCGCCTTGCCCAAGCTGCTTGACGCGCGCCCATGACCAGAAGGTACCGTCCCCCGTATGGCGGCGCGCAGCGGCAGGCAGTTCCTCGATCGGCTCGCCACCGCCCGGGTGCACGTGGAGATCCAGGGCGAGACCGTCACCAGCGGGATCAGTGACCACCCCGCCTTCCGCAACGTCATAAACAGCTACGCCGAGCTGTACGACATGCAGCACGACCCCGCGTACCGCGACGTTCTCACGTACCCCTCGCCGACCACGGGAGCACCCGTCGCCACCTCGTTCCTCACCCCGAAAACAGCGGAAGACCTGGTCAAACGGCGCCAGGCCGCCAAGCTGTGGGCCGACCGCTCGCTCGGCATGCTGGGCCGCACCGGCGACTACCTGAACAGCGCGCTGATGGCGCTGGCCACGGCCGCGGACTGGTTCGCGCAGGGTGAAGGGTCCGACCCGAGGTTCGGCGAGAACGTCAAGAACTACTACGAGAAGGTCCGCGAGGAAGACCTGCTCTGCACGCACACCCTGGTCCCGCCGCAGGCCAACCGCGCGGTGGCCGCGAGCCAGCAGGGCCGCGGCTCGCTGATGGCGCACGTGGTGGCGCAGGACGACAACGGCGTCGTCATCCGCGGCGCCCGGCTGCTGGCCACCATCGGCCCGTTCGCCGACGAACTGCTCGTGTTCCCCTCCACGCTGCTGCGTAACGCCCCGGAGGACAAGCCGTACTCCTTCGCGTGCGCGATCAGCAACGACACACCCGGGCTCCGCTACATCGCCCGCGAGCCGCTGGACTACGGCCGGCCCAGGCACGATCACCCGCTCGGCTCGCGGTTCGAGGAGTCCGACGCGGTGGTGGTCTTCGACGACGTGCACGTGCCCTACGAGCGCTGTTTCGTGCTGGGCGACCCGGAGCTGTGCAACGGCTTCTACGCCAAGACGTCGGCGGTCGTGCACATGACCCACCAGGTGGTCGCGCGCACCACGGCCAAGACCGAGTACATCCTGGGCCTGGTCTCGCTGCTGACCGAGGCGATCGGGATCGAGCAGTTCGGGCACGTCCAGGCCGACATCGCGGAGGTCATCGCCACCCTGGAGATGCTGCGCGCGTTCGGCCGCGCCGCCGAGGCCGACGCCGAGATCAACGAGTTCGGCGTGCTCACCCCGGCCTGGGCGCCGCTGAACGCGGCCCGCAACCTGTACCCGCGGCTGTACCAGCGGTTCCCCGAGATCCTGCGCAAGCTGGGCGCCTCCGGCCTGATGGCCACGCCCACCCAGGCCGACGTCACCGGGCCCGCCGCGGCCGACATCGAGACCTACCTGCAATCCCAAACGCTGGGCGGCGCCGACCGGGTCCGGCTGTTCCGGCTGGTGTGGGACACCTGCATCTCGGCCTTCGCCGGCCGCCAGGCACTGTACGAGTACTACTTCTTCGGCGACCCGGTGCGGATGGCCGGCGCGTACGTGGCCAGCTACGACCGCGAACCGTACAAGGCCGCGGTCCGGGACTTCCTCTACCGCGATTAACGGCGCGCCGAAACCCCCGAAACGGGTATGAGAGCTACTATCGCATAAGCAATGTACGGGTTTGCGCCCCTGGCCGGCGGAGGGTACATGCGCAAGGGGACGATCTTCCTGTTCGTGTGGCTGATCATCGGGGCCGCTGCGGCGGGCCAGCGCGGCTACTTCAGCGCCCCCAACGTGAACTGCACCGTCGGGGCCACGATGGCGCTGACCATCATCGCGGGCCCGCTCAACTACATCGGCCTGAACCCGAAGATCTCCTGCACGACCCCCCTGCCCAGCGGTTCCTGACCGACCGCACGCACCCCGCCACGTTCAGTCCAAAATCAATTTATCCCGAACGGTCCTGGGATCCCCGCCCTCGGTACCATCCCCAGCCCCACCAGCCCGCCCATCCCCACGCCCACCAACGTGGTGAAACTGGACTTCGACCTCGCTCTAACCAGGTGGAACCCGGGTTTCACCGCCCTCACCGGGGCGCGGCGCGCAGCTTTTCCTCGGCCAGCTGGCGCAGCCGGTAGCGCTGGGTCTTGCCGCTGATCGTCTTGGGCAGCTCGGCGACGAACTCCACGACCCGCGGGTACTTGTACGGCGCGATGGACTGCTTGGCGAAGTCCTGCAGCTCGGCGGCCATAGACGCCGAAGCCGCGGAGCCCTCGCGCAGGACCACGAAGGCCTGGACGATCATGCCCCGGTCGGCGTCCGGGACCCCGATCACGGCCACCTCGAGCACGTCCGGGTGGCCGAGCAGCGCCTCCTCCACCTCGGGCCCGGCGATGTTGTAGCCGGCCGAGATGATCATGTCGTCGCTGCGGGCCTGGTACCAGTAGTAGCCGTCGGCGTCGCGGATGTAGGTGTCGCCGGTGATGTTCCAGCCGTGCTGGACGTAGTTCTGCTGGCGCGGGTCGGACAGGTAGCGGCAGCCGGTGGGACCCTGCACGGCCAGCCGGCCTGGTGCGCCGTCGGGCACCGGGGCGCCGTCGGCGTCCACGATCATCGCGCGGTAACCGGGGACTGCCTGACCCGTCGAGCCGGGGCGGATGCCGCCGTCCGCGGCGGCGATGAAGATGTGCAGCATCTCGGTCGAGCCGATGCCGTCGATGATCGCGATCCCGGTGGCGTCGCGGAACTCCTCCCACACCGACTTGGGCAGGTGCTCCCCGGCCGAGACGCAGCGCCGCAGGTTCGACAGTTCCCGGGCCTTGCCCGCGGCCAGCATGGCCCGGTACATGATGGGCGCGGTGGACAGCACGGTCACGCCGTGGGCCGCGATGGTGTCGGCCAGATCGCCGGGCACGGCGCGCTCGATGAGCAGCGTGGACGCGCCGGCCCGGAGCGGGAACAGCAGCAGGCCGCCGAGCCCGTAGGTGAAGCCGAGCGGGGGCGTGCCGGTGAACACGTCGTCCCGGTTCGGCTTGATCAGGTGCTTGGAGAAGCTGTCGCAGGTGGCGAGCACGTCCCGGTGGAAGTGCATGGCCACCTTGGGCTGGCCGGTGGTGCCCGAGGTCGACGCCAGCATGGCCACGTCGTCCGCGGCCGTGGCCACCGGGGTGAACGCGCCGTCCATGGCCGAGCAGCGAACGGTCAGGTCATCGGGACCGTCACCGCCGTAGTGCAGCGCCGTCAGCGCGGGCGCGCCCGCCGTCAGGTCGTCGGCGAAGCGGTAGTCGCAGATGGCCAGGCTCGGCTCGGTCAGCCCGACGATCGTGGCGATCTCCCTGGCGCGCAGCAGGGCCATGGTGGTGACCGCGACCCCGCCGGCCTTGATCACGGCCAGCCAGGCCGCGGCGAGCCAGGGATTGTTGGGGCCGCGCAGCAGGACCCGGTTGCCCGGCTGCAGGCCGAAGTCCTCGGTCAGCACCTGAGCGAGCTGGTTCGTGCGGCGGACGGTCTCGCCGTAGGTCCAGGTCTCGGTGGGGGACCGCAGGCAGGGCCGGTCGGCGCCGACGGCCAGCGATGTCGCGTCGAGCAGTTCCGCGGCGCAGTTCAGCCGCTCCGGATAGCCGAGTTCGGGCAGGTCGAAACGGAACTCCGGCCACTGCTCCAGCGGCGGCAGCCGGTCACGGCAGAAGGTGTCGATATGCGCCGAAGGGGAGAGCCGCATCTGGCCGCACTTCCTTTGTTCCCATAGATTTAGAAGACCAGTATTTACCTTCTGTGACGACAGTCAAGAGACCGCCATACCTGGGGAGCAGGAGATGAGTCCGTTCCGAGCGTCGGCCCCTCTGACCAGCCAGTGGAAGCATTTCTGGTTCTCCGTCGAGGACGGCGTGGCCACAGTCCGGCTCGACCGGCCGGACAAGCTCAACGCGCTCACCTTCGAAGCGTACGCCGACCTGCGTGACCTGCTCGCCGAGCTGCCGCAGCGGGGCGACGCACGAGTTCTGGTCCTGCGGGGGAGCGGCCGGGCGTTCTGTTCCGGCGGGGACGTCCACGAGATTATCGGCGCCACGCTGTCCATGTCCCCGGATGAGCTGCTCGCCTTCACCAGGATGACCGGCGAGGTCATCCAGCGCATGCGCGAGTGCCCGCTGCCGATCATCGCGGCGCTGCACGGCATGGCGGCCGGGGCCGGCGCGGTGATCGCGCTCGCCGCCGACTTCCGCGTATGCACCCCGCAGGCCCGGTTCGCGTTCCTGTTCACCAAGGTGGGCCTGTCCGGCGCGGACATGGGCGCGGCCTACCTGCTGCCCCGGCTGGTGGGGCTGGGGCACGCCACCCGGCTGCTGATGCTCGGCGACACGATCTCCGCCGACGAGGCGTTCCGGATCGGGCTGGTCTCCGAGCTGGTCGAGGCGGGCGAGTTCGAGGACGCGGTGGACGGGCTCGCGCGGCGGCTGGCCTCCGGCCCGGTGCAGGCCTACGCGCAGACCAAGGCGCTGCTGACCCGCGAGCAGGACATGAGCCTTTCTGCCGCGGTCGAGCTGGAGGCGATGACGCAGGCGCTGCTGATGAAGGGGCAGGACTACGCGGAGTTCCACGCCGCCTTCACCGCCGGGCGCGCGCCGCGCTGGCAGGGGAAGTAACGCACCCGCGCGAGCGCAGGCCGATAGCGTACGGGCATGGCGTCTACCGACAAGCTCGAGGCGTTCCTGGCCGAACCGCGCAACATCGTCGTGGCCGGCGTCCGCCGCGACGGCCGGCCGCACCTGAGCCCCAACTGGTTCTACTGGGACGGCCAGCGGTTCTACGTCTCGACCACCCGGGACCGGCTGAAGTACAAGATCTTCAAGCGTGACCCGCGCGCTCAGCTGCTTATCGACGATCCGACCGGTTTCCGCGCCGTCCTTGTCCCGGCCACCGTGGAGATCCGCGAGGACATCGCCGCCGAGCTGCCCAGGTTCCGCGCCATCAGGGAGAAGCACGGGATGCGGATCACCGATGACCAAGAGCACCTCCGGGGCCTGGCCGCGGAGGGTCGTGTCCTGCTGGCCATCACCCCCGAAGGGCCGCCCTCCAGCTGGACGGCCTGGGGCCTGGACTGACGCGCCGAGCTCTGCTGTCAAGGCTTCGCTGCTTGATGGTACCGTCGGCGAGGTTACGAGCCATGACGAGGAGGGCAATGATGACCGCACCGCTGCAGGTGATCGCCTTGAGCTTCAGCCGCGACGCCGGTTCGGAGGACAGGATCCTGGCCGAGGTCGATCGTCTGCGCGGCCGGGGAGTTCTTCGCCTGCTCGACATGCTGTTCGTGGCCAAAAGCCAGGACGGCACCATCGAACGGCTGACCATCGGTGATGACGAGGACTTCGGCTCGCTGCTGGCGGCAGTGGTTCCGGTTGCGGACGGCGGTCCGGCTGGGTCGTCGCCAGCTGATGGTTCCGCGGCCTTTGACGCGGCCGGTGCGCGGGCTCTGGCTGATTCTCTGCAGCCAGGGACCGCCCTGGCCTTCCTGCTCGTCGAGCACTACTGGGCCGCCCCGCTGTTTGACGCCATCGCCGAGACCGGCGGCACGCTGATCGGCGAGGGCTTCCTGACCGCCGAGACCGGACTGGTAGTGGGAGCCGAGGTCGCCGCCATGGAGGAGGCAGCCGAGGTGATCGCCCAGGCCCAGGCCGACGAGGCCGTCGCCTTGCTCGCGGCGGCCGCGGCCCAAGCCGAGGCGGCCGAGGCGGTGGCCGAGTCGCAGCGGATCCAGTCGGCCGCTGCCGCTGACGCCGTCCGTGCGCTGATCACGGCCGGGCTGGTGGAAGAGGCGGCCGCCCACGAGGCGGTCATGGCGCTGACCGCAGCTGGCCTCATCGTGGCCGCCGCCGACCAGACCGCCGATGACGCCGTGGCCGAAGACATCGCCACCATAGAGGCCGCCGACGAGGTGGCCGCCGAGTCCGTGGCGGAGTCCCTCATCACCATTGCCGCCGCCGACGAGGTAGCCGCCGAAGCGACCAGCCAAGCCGGGGCACGAGTCAAGGCAGCGTCGATCACCATGGCAGAGGCCCAGGTCCTGCGGTACCTCCCCACACCACTGCCGTTCTCCGTTATCGCCGGCAAGCTGGGCATCTCCCGGTCCGCAGCCAAGGAGCGAGCGGAACGCCTGTATCACAGGCTCGGCGTCCACAGCCGGGACGAGGCGGTCAGCCGGGCCCGCTCCCTGGGCCTCATCCGCGCCGGGTAATCAGGGCGCGGACTTTGCCAGCCGGCGGGGCGCCGGTCACCGAGAGGTTAGCCCGGCTCAACAGAACGAGACGAGGAAGGCGCGCAGCGCGGCCGCGTCGGTGAACAGATGGCCGGTGATGCCGAGCGCCTGGGCGCCGCGGATGTTCGCCTCGCGGTTGTCGATGAAGACGGCGCTGGCGGCGCTGATGCCCAGGTCGTCCAGCACGTGCTGGTAGATCCCGGGATCCGGCTTGAGCAGGCCGAGTTCGCCGCTGACGTAGCAGGCGGCGAAGAAGTCGCCGAGCGGGCCGTGCCGGAAATAGCTGCCGAAGTCCGGGCCTGCGTTGGACAGCAGCGCCAGCCTGGTGCCGCCGGCCTTGAGGTCGGCGAGCACCTCGATGGTTCCCGGGTTGATGGACAACCAGCTGCGGAAGTCCGCTGCCCACAGCTCGTGCACCCGCGCGTCGTCCCAGCTGGCACCGATGTCGCCGGCGATCGCCTGCCAGTACGCCGCGACGCCCGCGCGGCCCTGGTCCAGGCCGTCCCGGTGGGCAAAGTAGGCCTGCCAGAACGGCCCGCTGTCGCGCTCGGCCCCGGCCAGGCCGGCGATCACATCGCGGTCGGCCGCTGACGGCGTGAGCGAGATGACTTCCCCGTAATCGAAGATGACGGTCTGGCCTGCCAGCGAGATGGGTGCACGGGTCATTCAGGGAACGCTACCGTCCGGTGCTTACCGGGCGGTGCGCTCACCTTCTTGCCGAAAGCCCGGCCGTTAGGTAGATATACGTCCATCCCGGCCACCTGGCCTCCCAGCAGGTCGCCCGGGCCGCCGGGCTATCGCCCACGGCCGACCTCCTTGATGGCGAGGTGCGTTGGGTCAGCCGACCGCCAGCGCCTTAACCCCGGTGATGCGGCTCGTGCGGGTGGTTGAATGAGCCATGGCTGATCGCGGCTGGCCGGACGACTGGGACGAACGGGTGGCCGGCCGGGGGTGCCCGATGTGCGCCACCGTCGGCCACGGCGACAACGACTTTGGCGTCGAGGTGTTCGTTGGCGAATTCGCCGAAGTCCAGCTGGAGCGGCGAACCAGCCTGCCGGGCTACTGCGTGGTGGTATGGCGGCACCAGCACGTGGCCGACCCCGCCGACCTGGACCCCGCGCAGGCCTGCGGGTACTGGGCGGAAGTGCTGGCGGTCGGGCGCGCGGTACGGGCCCGGTTCGACCCGGTCAAGCTCAACTACATGACCCTGGGCAATCTCGTCCCGCACCTGCACACTCACGTCGTGCCGCGCTACCTGGACGATCCGGCTCCGGGAGGACCGATCACCTGGGAGCAGATGCACTCACCGGCCCCCGTGCCCGACGCCGAACTGCACCGTCAGGCTGCCGATCTCCGTGCCCTGCTGGGTGGTTGAGCCCCGGATCAGCCTCCCGCTAGCTCGGCGGCGGTGAGCGGTCGCAGCACGTCGAATTCGTTGCCGTCCGGATCGGCCATGACCACCCAGCTGACCTCGCCCTGGCCGACGCTGACCCGGCGGGCGCCGAGTGCCTCCAGCCGGGCCACTTCGGCGTCCTGATCAAGCGGCCGCAGATCCAGGTGCAGCCGGTTCTTGACCACCTTGGCCTCGGGAACCTTCAAGAACAGCAAGTCGGGAACGACGCCGTCCTCCGGGCTGCCCTCTGGCGGCTCGAGCACGACCTCGTCGTCGGAATCGTACGTGCGCCGCCAGCCGAGCGCGGCCTGCCAGAACGAGGCGATCGTGCGCGGGTCGGCCGAATCGACGCACAGGCACTGAATGCGGATATCCATGCGCCGACTCCTACCGGCTCCCGGGCCGCGGTGTCCACTGATTTGACGCCGTGGTTGACGACCGCGGAATCGCCGGACGAAGCTGGCCCTGTGCCCGAGACCCCTGATCACGTCCTGCGTAACCGCTCCGCGTGGGACCAGTGGGCCCCCGACTACGCCGCGGCGGGCTTGCGCGGCTGGGCGGCGGCCGACCCCACCTGGGGCATCTGGGCCGTCGCCGAGGCGCAGGCCGCAGTGCTGCCCCCTGACCTAGAGGGCCGGGACAGCATCGAACTTGGCTGCGGCACCGGGTACGTGTCGGCCTGGCTGGCCCGCCGCGGCGCGCGGGCCGTCGGGCTGGACAACTCCGCGGCGCAGCTGACCACCGCCCTCCGGCTTCAGGACCGTTTCGGGCTGCGGTTCCCGCTCGTCCACGCGAGCGCCGAGCACGCGCCCTTCGGCGACGCCCGGTTTGACCTGGCCATCTCGGAGTACGGCGCCTCCATCTGGTGTGATCCCTACGCCTGGATTCCCGAGGCGGCCCGGTTGCTGCGCCCAGGCGGGCAGCTGATCTTCCTGGTCAACTCGGTCCTGCTCATGCTCACGATCCCGGACGCCGAAGGCCTTCCCGCCACCGAGACGCTGCTGCGGCCGCAGTTCGGCATGCACCGGTTCGAGTGGCCCGACGACGACTCCGTGGAGTTCCACCTCAGCCACGGCGACATGATCCGGCTGCTGCGCCGCTGCGGCCTGGAGGTGGAGGACCTGATCGAGCTGCGGCCCGAGTCCGGCGCCACCGCCTCGCACCCCCTGGCCACCCTCGAGTGGGCCCGGCGCTGGCCCTGCGAGGAAGTCTGGAAGGCCCGCAAGCCCCGCTCAGCCGCCCGCCCCGACCCCGCGCACCGGGCACGACGCTCCAGATACCTAACGGAGGATGCCATGGCCGTCGATGTGCTCACCGAGATCACGATCGGCCGGGCCGCGGACGCCGTCGCGGCCTACGCCGCCGACCCGTCCAACGCCCCGGCCTGGTACGAGAACATCACCTCCATCCAGTGGGAGACCGAGCCGCCGCTGCGGACCGGGTCGCGGGTGGCCTTCACCGCCCGCTTCCTCGGCAGGCAGCTGGCCTACACCTACGAGATCACCGACTTCGTCCCGTCCGAGCGGCTGGTCATGCGGACCGCGCAGGGACCGTTCCCGATGGAGACCACCTACACCTGGCAGGCCCTGGGCGACGGCTCGACCCGGATGACGCTGCGGAACCGCGGCGAGCCAGCGGGGTTCTCCAAGCTGGCCGGCTCGGTCATGGCCGCCGCCATGCGGCGCGCCAACCGCAAGGACCTCGGCAAGCTCAAGCACATCCTCGAGGCCAGCGTAGAGGCGAACTTAGCGGTACAGCTCGCGGGCGATGATCGAGCGCTGGACCTCCGAGGCGCCCTCGTAGATGCGAGGGGCGCGGACCTCGCGGTACAGGTGCTCGAGCAGGTGACCCTGGCGCAGCGCCCGCGCCCCGTGGATCTGCACCGCCGCGTCCACCACGAACTGGGCCGTCTCGGTGGCGAACAGCTTGGCCATGGCCGACTTCGCGGTAATCCCCCGCGCGCCTCCCCTGCCCCCTTCACTGTTCGCGTCGTAGGCCGTGGCGGCCGCGTACACCAGCAGCCGGGCCGCCTCGGTGCGGGTCGCCATCTCGGCCAGCAGGTGCGCCACGGCCTGCTGATCCTTCAGCGGGCCGCCGAACGCCGTCCGGCTCCCCGCATGCCGCACGGCCGCGTCGATCGCGGCCTGGGCCATGCCGACCGCGAACGCGCCGACGCTGGGCCGGAACAGGTCCAGGGTGCGCATCGCGACCCGGAACCCCCGGTCCGGCTCGCCGAGCAGCTCGGCCCGTTCGACGCGGACGCCGTCGAAGGTCAGGCTGCCGATCGGGTGCGGGCTGATCATGTCCAGGTGCTCGCCTCCCAGGCCGGGCCGGTCGGCGGGGACCGCGAACGCGCTCACGCCGCGCGCGCCCGCGTCCGGCGTCGTGCGCGCGAACACGGTGTAGACGTCGGCCTCCGGGGCGTTGGAGATCCAGGTCTTCTGCCCGGTCAGCCGCCAGCCGTCACCGTCTGGCTCGGCCCGCAGCCTCAGCGCGGCCGCGTCCGAGCCGGCCTCGGGCTCGGTGAGCGCGAAGGCCGCCACCGCGTCGCCGCAGGCCACGGCGGGCAGCCAGCGGCGGACGGTTTCCGGGAGCCCGGACTGCAAGATGGGGTAGGCGCCCAGGCCCTGCAGCGCGAGCGCCGTCTCCGCCTCGGTGCTCTGCGTGGCCAGCGACTCCCGGAGCAGGCACAGGTCGGTCGCGGAGACTGCTGTGCCCCCGCGGGGCGACCCCCCGGTGACCCCACTCCTCCCACTCCTACTGAGGGGACCCATCCCCCCAGACCCCCCTTGGGAGGGACCCATCCCCCCAGACCCTGCTCGGGAGGGGCTCCCCGCCCCCCCAAACCCCCCTGGCCGGGGAACAGACGGGGGAGCAGGCCGAGCTGGCCCATCGCCTTGACCAGCTCGCGGTTCACGTGACCCGGCCGCCCGGCCTCGGCCAGCGGCCGCAGCTGGGAGGCCGCGATGACGCGGATCTCGTCCGCGAAGGCCTGCTGCTCCTCGGTCAGCGCGAAGGCGGTCATCGGGCGGCCCCGGGTACCAAGGCGGGGCGCCAGCGGGCGTGCGCGGTCCGCGGCGTCCCGGCGCGGATCAGCTCGAGGCGCGGCCGCGGGCCGTCGGCGCGCCCGCCCTGCGGCCGCCGGCTGCCCGCCGCGAACGGGTCGGGCCAGACGGCTCCCGGCCCCGTGTACCCCTGCTCGGCGGCGGCGTGCAGGGTCCACTGCGGGTCGTACAGGTGGGTGCGGCCGAGCGCGCACAGGTCGGCCCGGCCCGCCAGGATGATGGAGTTCACGTCGTCGTAGGAGGAGATCGCGCCCACCGCGATCACCGCCACCCCGTACTTGCGGCCGATCTCGTTGCGGATCCGGTCCGCGAACGGCGTCTGGTAGCTGCGGCCGAAGGCCGGCTTCTCATCGCTCACCACCTGCCCGGTCGACACGTCGATGCCCGCCACGCCGTGCTCGGCGAACGCCCGGGCGATCTCCACCGTGTCGTCGATACCCAGGCCGTCCGGGTGCCAGTCGGTGGCCGAGATCCGCACCGTCATGGGCCGGTCCTGCGGCCAGGACGCGCGGACCGCGTCGAAGACCTCGAGCGGGTAGCGGAGCCGTCCGGCCAGCGATCCGCCGTACTGGTCGGTGCGCTGGTTGGTCAGCGGGGACAGGAACGACGACAGCAGGTAACCGTGCGCGCAGTGCAGTTCGAGCAGGTCGAACCCGGCTCGCGCCGCGGCCCGGGCCGCCGCGACGAACTGATCCTTGATCTCAGCGAGCTCCGCCAGGTCCAGTTCCCGCGGTGTCTGGCTACCCGCCTTGTACGGAATGGACGACGGGCCGCAGACCTCCCAGTTGCCGTCCGGCAGCGGGTCGTCCATCCCCTCCCACATCAGCTTGGTCGAGCCCTTCCGCCCGGAGTGCCCGAGCTGAATCCCGATCTTCGCGCCCGTCTGCCCGTGTACGAACCCCACGACCCGCTGCCACGACTCCTCCTGCTCGGCGGTGTAGATGCCGGTGCAGCCGGGGGTGATCCGGCCGGTGGGGGAGACGCACACCATCTCGGTCATCACCAGCCCGGCGCCGCCCAGCGCCTTGCTGCCCAGGTGCACCAGGTGGAAGTCGCCCGGCACGCCGTCGCGGGCCGAGTACATGTCCATGGGGGAGACGATTACCCGGTTGGCCAGTTCCAGGCGGCCGATCCGGAACGGCTGGAACATCGGCGGGCACGTCTCGCGCGCGTCGTCCTGGGTGGACGCGAACCACTCGTCCATCCCGGCCACGAACTCCGGGTCACGCAGCCGCAGGTTGTCGTAGGTGACCCTGCGGCTGCGGGTCATGATGTTGAAGGCGAACTGATGCGGGTCCTGGCCGGCGTACTGCCCGAGGTTCTCGAACCACTCGAGGCTGGCCTGCGCGGCGCGCTGGGTCGAGGCCACCACCGGCCTGCGTTCGGCCTCGTAAGCGATCAGGGCGGCCGCCACCGACGGCTGCTCGTGCAGGCAGGCGGCCAGGGCCAGCGCGTCCTCCATGGCCAGCTTGGTGCCCGAGCCGATGGAGAAGTGGGCGGTGTGCGCGGCGTCCCCGAGCAGCACCACGTTCTCATGCCGCCAGGTCTGGCACCGGACCGTGGCGAACGTGGTCCAGCGCGAGTTGTTGGCGAACAGCTCGTGACCGTCGAGCATCTCCGCGCACAGGCCGCGGATGCGCTCGATCGAGGCTTCGTCGCTTTGTCCCGGCACCAGTCCCGCGGCCTCGGTGAACCCGGCCCGCCGCCAGACGTCCTCGTGCATCTCCAGGATGAACGTGCTGGCCTGGTCGCTGTACGGGTACCCGTGCACCTGCATGATCCCGGCCGGGGTGTCCAGGATGTAGAACTTGAACGCGTCGAACACCAGGTCCGTGCCCAGCCAGATGTACTTGCACCGGCGCCGCTCCAGGTCCGGCGCGAACGTCGAGGCGAACCGGCCGCGCGTGACCGAGTTCATGCCGTCGGCGGCGATCACCAGGTCGTGGTCGGCGGCCAGCGCCGCCACGTCCGGCGCCTCCGTGCGGAAGTGGATCCGTACCCCGAGCGAAGCGCACCGGGCCTGCAGGATGGCCAGCAGCCGCTTGCGGCTCATGGCCGCGAAGCCGTGCCCGCCCGAGGTGAAGGTACTCCCGCGGAAGTGCACGTCGATGTCGTCCCAGCGGGCGAACTCGCGGCGCATGGCGTCGAAGATCTCGATGTCAGCGTGCTCGATGCCGCCGAGGGTCTCGTCGGAGAACACCACGCCGAACCCGAAGGTGTCGTCGGCGGCATTGCGCTCCCAGACGGTGATGTCGTGCCGGGCGTCAAGCTGCTTGGCCAGGGCCGCGAAGTACAGGCCGCCAGGGCCGGCGCCCAGGACCGCGATACGCACGGTGCTCCTCCTCTTAGACTCCCCGATCCAAAGTATGCCGGATCTCGCACGATCGTCAAGAGAACGCTATATCGGTCCGGGGAACGCGCTAGGGTTCGGTCATGGACGTGCGAGCGGATCAATCCCGCGGAACTGGGCCGGCCCTCCGGCTTCTCGCATGCGGTATCCGTGACCGGAGGTCGGCTGGTCTTCCTGGCCGGTCAGATCGGCCTAAGCCGGAACGGGACGCTCGCCGACGGCGTGGTGGCGCAGTTCGAGCAGGCCCTGGCTAACCTGCTCACCGCGCTGGCCGCGGCGGGCGGCCATCCGGCCGACCTGGTCGGCCTGACCATCTACATCACCGACATCGAGGACTACCAGGCGCACGCCAGCCAGATCGGCGCGGTCTGGCGGCGGCTGGCCGGGACCGAGTACCCGGCCACCGCGGCCGTGGGCGTGACCCGCCTGTGGGAGGCCGCCGCGCTGGTGGAGATCCAGGGCGTCGCCGCCGTCAGCCCCGGATGACGCGCTGCACGTAGGCTCGCGCGGGTTCCTCAAGCAGCGCGCGCAGGGCGAAGAAGTCCTCGGCCGCGCGGACGCCGATCCAGCCGGCCGGGAGCAGCTCAACCGGCAGGCCGGGATCCAGGTAGGGCAGCCGCCGCCAGTCGGTGACCGCCCGCACGTAGTCGGCGAACGCCTCGTCCGTGGCCCGGCCCGGCCCCCCATCTTCCTCGGAGCGCCCCTGCTCCCAGCGGCGCAGCACCGGCTCGTGGGCCTGGATGAAGGCCTGGTACTGGCGGTCGAGCTCGTCCAGGTCCCACCAGCGGCGGATTTTTTCCGCCGGGTCGCCGAAGGCGAGGTGATCGGCGTGGAACAGGTCGGCGTAGGCGTCCAGGCCGAGTCGCCGCAGCGTCTCGGCCGTGGCGTCCCGCCGGTGGGCGGGTACGATCCACACCCCCGGCGCGACCATGCCGAACCCGAGCCTGGTCAGCTCGGATCGCAGCACGTGCCGCCGGTCGCGCTGAGATTCCGGCACCGAGAACACCGCCAGCAGCCAGCCGTCGGCGAGCGTCGCCCGGTGCCGCCGGAAGATCCGCGCGTCACCTTCGCGCAGGATGTCCAGCGCCCCGGCCGATAGCTGATAGCCCGCCGCCCCGTCCTGCCGCCGTGCCTCCAGCATGCCCCGCCGCTTGAGCCTGGAGATCGCCGAACGTACCGCGGGCTCGTCAACCCCCAGATCGGCGAGCAGCCTGATGAGCGCCGCGACCGACAGCCAGCCGCCGCCGGACCTGGCGTACAGCCCGTAGATCGTGACGATCAGGTGCCGCAGCCGGGCCGACCGGGCGGCGACATCCCCGCCGGGTTCGTTCGTTTCCGCTACGGCCGTCACCGGCTCACGATACCAGGCGGCTCCGCGGCCGATCGCGTCCAGACGATCTGGAACCCGTGTAGTTGCCGCTGATCACTGCGCTCGGGCCAGGTTACGCGCCCGGGTTGGCGCACCCAAAGGGCCCGCAACTCGGGGACGGGGACGGAGACGGAGAAGGAGACGGGGACGTCGACGGGGACGGGGACGGCGAGGGCTTCGGCGACTTCGAGGGTGAGGGCTTCGGTGACTTCGTGGGTGAGGGCTTCGTTGACGGGGATTTCGACGGCGACGGCGACGGCGGCACCCACGACGGGCCCGGCGATGGCGGGGCCGGCGACGATGCCGAAGAGGACGGCGATGACGTCGGATGCGGGGACTTAAAAGCCGCGGACACCGAGGGCAAGGACGCGGACGGGGACGGCGTGGGCGCCTGGAGCGATACCGTCTGCGTCGGCGCGGCATGGGTTGCGGCGGCGAGCTTGGGCTTGCCGAGCGTAGTGGCGGCCACCGCCGTGCCCGCCGCCACGACCGCGGCGGCGGCGACGACCGCCAGGAGCACCTGGAGACGCCGCAGGTGCCGCAGGTGCCGCAGGTGCTTGATATGCCACAGGTGCCGGGATTCCCGGGATTCCCCGGTGTTCTCGGACAGGTCGATCCGGTGCACCGCGGTGCCCTGCAGCGCGGGGGCCTGGCCGGCGGGCCACAGGGCCGCCAGCGCGAGTGCCGCCTCGCCCAGGTGCGACCGGCCGCGTTCGTCCCACCCGGGGCCGTAGGCGCCGGCCGCGGCCGCGCGGAGTTCGGCGACGAAGCTGCTCGCATCGGCCGGCCGGTTCTCTGGCTGCTTGGCCATCCCCGCGCTCACCAGCGGCCGCAGCGGCTCGGGCACCGGGTCAAGCGGCACCGGCTCGGAACGGTGCATGCGCATCAGTTCGGCGCTGGTCTCCCCGCCGAACGGCGGACGGCCGGCCAGGCACTCGTAAAAGGTGGCCGTGGCCGAGTAGACGTCGCTGGCCGGGCTGGCGGCGGCGCCGGCGATCTGCTCGGGCGGCGCGTACCGCAAGGAGCCCGCCGGAACGGGGCGGTCACCAGCGCGCACCGCGATGCCGAAGTCGGTCAGCTTGCTCATGCCCTCGCCGTCGACCAGGACGTTCTCTGGCTTGTAGTCCCGGTGCACCACACCGCGCCGGTGCGCCGCGGCCAGGCCGAGCAGCGAGCCCTGCAAGACCACCAGGGCCGCCTCCGCGGTGGTACTGCCCTGGTGATCCAGGATCTCCCGCAGCGAGAGGCCCTCGATGAGCTCCATGACGATGGCCGCGCCCGAAGCGGATTCGACGTACTCGTACAGCCGGACGACGTTCTGGTCATCCAGCGACGCCAGCACCTCCGCCTCGCCTCGGAACATCTCGGCGAAGTCCGCATCGGCCAGCAGATCAGCCCGCAGGTACTTGATCGCCACCAAGATGCCCGAGGCGTCGTGCCTGGCCAGCACCACCTCACCGAACGAGCCCGAGCCGAGCGCCGTCAGCTCGGTGTAGCCGGGGACCTTCCACTCTGACATCCCAAGCCCCTTTGCTGCGACCGAGGTTTATGGACAACTCACGACCACGGAAGCCGACGCGGCCTCCGGGTCGGGGCCGAGGACCTGCAGCGTGACCGTCTGCGACGCGCTGCCGTGGCCGCTTCCCTCCACGGCGACGGTCACGTACACGGCATGCTGCCCGGCCACGACCGACTGGCTCAGCGGCTGGGGCGCTTGCCTGTCGCCGCGGAAAAGCCACTGATAAGAGACGGTCCCGGCGGAACCGTTGGTGGTGATCCGCCCGGTCACGTTTACCCCGCACCCCGTCTTCGTCTGCTGCGATATCTTGGCCGCGGTCACGTGGAACGGCGGATGATAAAAGCGCAGGTACAGCACCACACCGCTGGCCGCGAGCAGGATCACGGTGAGCGCGGTGCCGAGCATCCGGCGCAGCCTGACCCGGCGCCGGGGCGGCTCGGGCAGCGTGCCGGTCCGCCAGATCCGCTCCGCCGTCTGCCCGGCCGAGCTGCCCGGCGGGGTGGCCGGAACCCCCGGACCGTACCGCATGACGTACCCCGGCCGCTCAGGCGCGGCGGGCGCCGTCGCCGGGCGAGGCGGCGTCGCGGGATGAGGCGGCCTAGCGGTAACCGTCGCCGGGGACGGCACGTCGCAGACCTCGGGCAGGGCGACCTCGGGCGGCCCGGCCTCGCCATCACGAGCACCCCATGGCTGCGTGGACCTACGTTCCGCTGACGCTTCAGCCATCTTGTCCATCTCCAGGTCAGATGATGAAATGCCTGTGCATACCCACACACTTAGAGTGCGGAGACGCCGGATGGACAACACCTCGTAGGTCACAGCTTGGTAACTATCGGATCGCTGGCCGAGCCATGGATCAGCCAGCTAAGCCGCGCGTCCCAGGGTTCAGCTTGAGCCGAGGCGGTCGACCAGATCCTGATACAGCTCCCATAGCCGCTCGGGCAGATGATCGCCGAACATCTGAAAGAACTCGGGCATCCGGTCCGCCTCCAGCTTCCAGGCCTGGGGGTCCACGGTGAGCAGCAGGTCCAGGTCGGCCTGGCTGAGCCGCAGGCCGTCGGTGTCCAGCGCGCCCGGCGCCGGAAGGTTCCCGATCGGCGTCTCCACGGCTTTGGCGTCGCCGTCAAGCCGCTCGATGATCCACTTCAGCACCCGGCTGTTCTCGCCGAACCCGGGCCACACGAACCGGCCGCCGGAGTCCTTGCGGAACCAGTTGACGTAGTACAGCCGCGGCAGCTTGGCCGCGTCGGTCATCCGGCCCACCTTGAGCCAGTGGCCGAAGTAGTCGGCCATGTTGTAGCCGCAGAACGGCAGCATCGCGAACGGGTCCCGGCGCAGTTCCCCGACCGTGCCCTCGGCCGCGGCGGTCTTCTCCGAGGCGACGTTGGCCCCGAGGAACACCCCGTGATCCCAGTCGAACGACTCGGTGACCAGCGGCACGTTGCTGGCCCGCCGCCCGCCGAACAAGATCGCCGAGATCGGCACCCCGGCCGGGTCGTCCCACTCCGGCGCGATGATCGGGCACTGGTCCGCGGGGGTGGTGAACCGTGCGTTGGGGTGCGCCGCCGGCTCGGGCGAGCCCGGCGTCCAGTCCCGGCCCTTCCAGTCGATCAGGTGCGCGGGCGGCTCGTCGGTCAGCCCCTCCCACCACACGTCGCCATCGTCGGTCAGGGCCACGTTGGTGAAGATGCTGTTGCCCCACATGGCCTCGACCGCGTTGGCGTTGGTCTTCATGCCCGTCCCCGGCGCGACCCCGAAGAACCCGGCCTCCGGGTTGATCGCGTACAGCCGTCCGTCCGGCCCGAACCGCATCCAGGCGATGTCATCGCCGATGGTCTCGGCCGTCCAGCCGGGGACGGTGGGCTGGATCATGGCCAGGTTCGTCTTGCCGCACGCGGACGGGAACGCCCCGGCGATGTACCTGGGCTCACCGGATGGGGGAGTGAGCTTGAGGATGAGCATGTGCTCGGCCAGCCAGCCCTCGTCCCGCGCCATCACCGAGGCGATCCGCAGCGCGTAGCACTTCTTGCCCAGCAGCGCGTTCCCGCCGTACCCGGAGCCGAACGACCAGATCTCCCTGGTCTCGGGGAAGTGCGAGATGTACTTGACCGGGTTGCACGGCCACGCCACGTCCGCCTGGACCCCAATTCCCGGCGCAAGCGGCGCGCCGACCGAGTGGACCGCCCGCACGAACGACCCGCTCTCCTCGATCGAATGCAGCGCCGGCGTCCCCATCCGGGTCATGATCCGCATCGAGGCCACGACGTAGGGTGAGTCGGTGATCTCCACGCCGAGCTGGGAGATGCTGCCGCCCAGCGGGCCCATGCAGAACGGGATCACGTACATGGTGCGGCCGCGCATGGCCCCGTCGAAGATCTCCGCGAACGTCTTGCGCATCTCCTGCGGCGCGATCCAGTTGTTGGTCGGCCCCGCGTCTTCCTCCCGCTCCGAGCAGATGAAGGTCCGGTCCTCGACCCGCGCCACGTCGCCGGGGTCCGAGACGCACCAGAAGCTGTTCGGCCGCAGCTCCGGGTTGAGCCTGGTGAAGGTCCCGTTCTCCACCAGCAGGGTGGTCAGCCGGTCCCATTCCTCCTGCGAGCCGTCGCACCACTCCACGGCGTCGGGCTTGGTGAGCTCCGCGATCTCGCCGACCCAGGCGGCTAGCTCCGGAAGGCTCGTTTTCGCTCGGTGATCAGGGAAGTCTGCGCTCAACATCGTTGTCTCTCCTGCGTCGAACCCGGCATCTTGATTATCTGCGTCACCTTAGTTGCATCATGGGGCGGTCAGGCCGCCGGGGCTGGGCGGGGAGCCGTGATGGCCCAGTGGATCGCGTGGACCATGGCGTGCCCGGCCGGGCGGACAAGTATTTTCTCGGTTACCGGCAAACGCGGCAGGTAGAGGGGCCGGCGGGCCCATCCGGGCAGCAGCGAGACCGCGGCCGCGGCCAGCACCCCGTACGGAGCCCGGGCGATCGCCGGGAGCGGGGGCCGCAGCAGCAGGAACCGGGCCGCCTCCCGGGCCTCGGCGGTGGCGGCCAGCTCGGGCCGGTAGGCCCGGATCCGGTCGGCGAGCCCGGCCTCGGTGCGCGGCGGGTCGGGGACGCCGAGCTCGGCGCCGATCCTGGCCATGTCGGCGACGTACCCGTCGCGTCCGGCCTGGTCCAGGGGGCGGGTGCCGAAGCACGAGTAGGCCCGCAGGAAGCTGTCCGCCTCGGCGACATGCACCCAGGTCAGCAGGTGCGGATCGGACGCCGCGTAGGGCCGCCCGTCGGGCGCGATCCCGGTGACGTGCTGGTGGACCGCCTGGACCCGCGCGATGGCCTGCTGCGCCTCCTCGACCCGGCCGAACGTCGTGATGCCCACGAAGTAGCTGGTCCGCTGCAGCCGTCCCCACGGGTCGCCGCGGTAACCCGAGTGCTCGGCCACGGCGGCCATGGCCAGCGGGTGCAGCGACTGCAGCAGCAGGGCCCTGATCGCGCCGATGAACATCGCCGAGTCGCTGTGCACCTGGCGGATCGGCCGGTCCGCGGCGAACCAGCGCTCACCAGGCGACCGGTCCGGCGGCCGCTTGCGCGCGGGGTCGGGCGGCCCGACGACCCGCTCGAAGATCGCCGCGCCGATCCGCCCGCGAACCCGGTCCGCGGCGCCTCGGGCACCCATTTACTCATTATCGCCGGACCCGCGGAGCTCGCAGGCCACACAGGCAAGGTGGTGGTCGATCAGGTCCTCGCTGGCGGGCCAGGCCATCTGCGACTGGCCGGCCAGCACGTCGGCGATAGCGGGAAGTGCATTGCCCTGGCGGTCGCCGGCCGGCTGTGATGGGAACATGCCAGATGCCCCGAACACCCTTCCACTGCTCAGGCTCGGCCGGCTCGAGCTGGATCCCGGGCTGCGCGCCCTCCAGCCGGGCCAGGACGCGTCCGACCTCGTGGCGACGGCCACGGTCGAGGTGCCTGACTCGGTGTCTGAACCGCAGTATGCCTGGGACGTTGCCCTGGCCGATGCCGTCCGCGAGGCGGGCAAGCTCGGCGCCGATGAGCGTACCGCCCAGGCGCTCGCCGCCGGCGCCGGGAAGGCGCTGGTCGGCGGCACCTGGATCGTGGTCGCGGCGCACGGCCAGGTGCTGCTCGCCCTGCGGGTGCCGCACGGCGCGGCCGCACCCGAGGTCCGGGTAGGGCCGCTGCCGCACCTGCTTGCGGCGGCCGCGTTCGCCGGGCGCCGTCCGGCCCACGTGGTCCTGCTGGCGGACCGTGGCGACGCCGCGGTCATCGCCCACGCCGCCGGCGACCAGCGTCCCGCCCGCCGGTTCGGAGCCCCAGACGTGCGGCGCGATACCCATCCGGACCGGCCGCCCGCGCAGCATCACGGGGAGCGGCACGTGACCAGCAGCGAGTCGGAAAGCGGCGGCGAGCAGAACGCCGCGTCCATCGCCGCGCGCGTTTCCGAGGCCGCGGCCAGCGTCGGCGCGCACATCGTCCTCGGCGCGGGCGACCAGCACATCCTCAACGCGGTCGTGGGCCACCTGCCCGGTCCGCTCCGCCCGGTCACCACGATCGCCGAAGGCCCGGTGCCCACGGACAGCGACGACCGTCTCAGCGCCAGGATCGGCGCCGCCCTGGACGGGATTACCGGCGAGGCCATCAACGCCGTCGGGAATCTGGTTGCCTCGTCCGCCACGGGCGCGGCTTACGGGATTAACGCCGTCGCCGAGCAGCTGGCCGAGCAGCAGGTCGCGGTGCTGCTCGTGGCGGCCGACCTGGCACAGGACGGCGACGGCGCGAGCTACCGGATCGGGCGCCGTCCGACCGAGTTCATCGTCGGCGACTCCGACGTCGGCACCGAGGTGCCGCTGGAGGACGGGCTGGTCTGGGCCGCGCTGCACCAGGACGCGGTCGTCGTGCGGCTGCCGGACCGCTCCGGCCCGCTGGCCGGCCAGCCCGTGGCCGCCCTGCTCCGCCGCGGATAGGCGCACCACGCCTGGAACTCACCCGTAGACCGCACGTAGTGAACTCGGGCGTGGAGGGCTGATCCACCTCCGCGCTCCAACTCCGAGCAAGTGAATACCCCAGACGCGAGTATCTGCGGCCCAGGGCATGCCACTACCGCTCTTGATTTACAGACGCTACCGGCTCCTAGGAATCACGTCACCGCCGCTCTCGAAATGATCTTGAAAAAACTTTCCCTTAATGGCCTAAATCATGCAGTTCACTGGTATACTTGTTCGTACGGGATTATTAAAAGATTTTCTTCCGAACGGACGGTGGTGCATGCGCCGGGACCCGTTCCCCAGCCACGACGACGAGGAGCCGCCTGACTCCCGGGGGTCAGACGATGGCGAGGAACCGGCCCAGGGCCTGTACGTATGCCTCCCATCGGAGAACCTGGACGTAGCCCGCTTCGCCCAGCACGGCCAGTCCGACGCCATGACCCCCGGCCCGATGCTCGCCTCCGTCGTGCACGCCCTCACCGGCGACGACGCCAAAGGTCTGGTCGGCCTGTCCGATGATCAGCTGATGGGGGTCATCGCGGCGGCGCGGCGGCTGGAGTGCCGCGCGGTGTGGACGGCGATGGCCGCGGTGGCCGAGTTCGCCGCCCGCCGCCCCGCCGAGCCCGTCGGCCGGGGCCGGGGCCGGTCCATCCAGCCGTATGAGTTCGCCGCGGACGAACTGGCCGGCGAGCTGCACCTGACGTGGCAGTCCGCCGCCGGTCAGGTCGCCTACGCCCAGGCCGTCGCCGGCCGACTCCCGCGGACCTTCGCGGCGCTGGCCGAGGGCCGGCTCTACCCGGTGCACGTCCGGATCATCGAGGACGAGACCAGCGTCCTGTCCCCGGAAGACGCCGCCCGGGCCGATGAGGAGCTGGCCGAGAAGGCCGGGTCGATGACCTTCGGCCGGCTCCGCTCCTACGCGCACCGGCTGATCCTCAAGCTGGACCCCGACGCCGCCCGCAAGCGCAAGGAGGCCGCCCGCCAGGACGCCCACGTGCGCCGGTTCCGGGAAGACTCCGGCAACGCCGGCATGGTCGCCCGCGAACTCCCCCCGGACGAGATCCTCGCGTCCTGGCAGCACGTGGAACAGCGCGCCCTGGACCTGCGCGCCGCCGGCCTGCCCGGCACCCTCCAGGAGCTCCGCGTCCGCGCTTACCTGGATCTGCTGCAAGAACGCGACGCCCGCACCACCCTGGCCGTGCCGGACGGCAGCCCCGCCTCCCCGGAGGGGACCGGCGCCCCGCAGGACAGCACTACCGGCACCACCGGCACCAGCGACCCCGGCGGCCCGCCGGACGGGACCGATGGCGGCGGCCCGGGCGGCAACGACGGCCCGGGCGGCAACGGCGGCCCGGGCGGCAACGGCGGCCCCGGCCCGGCCCGGCCCGGGCGGCACCGGTCCCGACGGCCGCGCCGCCCCGGATCCCGGCCCGGCCGTCGCGGCCCTGGTCAACCTCACCGTCCCCCTGGCTACCGCGACCGGGGACTCCGAGACCCCCGGCGAGGCCACCGGGTACGGCCTCCTCGACCCCGACACCGCCCGGGACCTGGCCGCCGCCGCGGCGCGCCACCCCCGCACCCGCTGGTGCCTCACCGCCCTGAACTCCGACGGCACCGCCGCCGCCCACGCCTGCCTGCCCGGCCCGTTGCCCTGGCTCGCCGGGCCGCAGGCCGCCGCATCGCTGCGCTCTCTTACTCTCACCTGGACCCCGGTCATCCGCGGCCCCTGCGACCACGCCCGGGCCGAGGACCGCTACCGCCCCGGCCGCCTCACCCAGCACCTGGTCCGCGCCCGCAACACCCGATGTACCGCGCCGGGGTGCGGGCAGCCCGCCGCCCGCTGCGACCTGGACCACACCGAGCCCTGGGAGCACGGCGGGCCCACCTGTCCCTGTAACCTCGCGCCGCTGTGCCGGCGCCATCACCGGTGTAAACAGGCCGAGGGCTGGCGCCTGGAGCAGCCGGAACCGGGCGTCCTGGTCTGGCGCACCCCGGCCGGCCGCAGCTACGTCACCACCCCCACCGAATACGCGGTCTAGCCAGCCGCCGGGGTGACCCGCGGCCTACCACCAAGCTCGTCGCGTGGCCAGCACGCCGTTCCGCTATCAGTCCCAGACGAGGACAGCGCCCGGTGGCTCGGCTTCGCGTCCGGGTGGCACCCGGAAAGGATCCCCGCGCTCGCAAGTGCGCACGGAGGGATTCGCTGGAGGGCCGAAATCCTAACGCCCGGCTGCCCTTCACCTGGTCGGCAAACCGCCGCCATGTCGCTCAGGCGTTCTGCCGAGCCCGCGCGAGCACCGTGTCCATCGTCTCCATGATCGAGACGGTCTCGTCCAGCGGCATCAACGGGCTCTCCACATCACCAGCGGCCAGCCGACACGCGACCTCGTCGGCCTCGTGGCGCAGCCCCCGGCCCTCGTGCACCGACTCGACGCGGGTCGGGTCGCCATTCCTCGGTACCAGCGTCACGGCCGCTGGAGCGTAAAAGTTGCCCTCGACCTCGATCCTCCCGTCGCTGCCGACGATCGCAGCCCTCGTTGGACTCTTCGCCCGCAAGGTGCACGTCAGCACCGCCTGGGCGCCGCTGTCGTAGCCGAACAACATGGACGTCTGCGCGTCTACGCCGGTGAACGCCGGGTCGCTCATGGACACGATCCGGCTCGGCGTGCCGAGGACCATCGACGCGAACGACACCGGGTAAACGCCGAGGTCCAGCAGCGCACCGCCGCCCAGTTCCGGTGCGAACAGCCGGAACTCGGCATCCTCGGCAAACCACTGGCCGTGGTCCGCGGTCACGGTGACAACGTCGCCGAGCATGCCCCGCGCCAGCCAGTCCCGGATAATGGCCACATGCGGCAGGAACCGGGTCCACATCGCCTCCATGGCGAACAGCCCGTGCTCCCTCGCCACCCGGACGATCTCGCGGGCCTCGGGGGCGTTTATCGTGAACGGCTTCTCGACCACCACGTGCTTGCCGGCCCGCAGCGCGAGAATCGCGTTGTCGTGGTGCATCGGGTGCGGCGTCGCCACGTAGATCACGTCGACGTCCGGATCGGCCACCAGCGACTCATAGCTGGCATGCCGGTTCGCGATGCCGAACTCGTCCGCGAAACGGTCCGCGGATCCCTGGCTGCGCGACCCGACCGCGACGGTAACGCCGGAATCGGTCAGCTGGAGATCGGTCACGAACGTGCGCGCGATCCCGCCCGTTCCAAGGATTCCCCACCGCACGGGGCTGTCCGTCACGTCTTCGTCCCTCCGCCGGTCAGTATCGGTGATCGGCTTATTTGAAGGCCTGGCCCGCGCTCGGAGAGCACTTGCCACTGCGCGCTTGGGCCGCACAGAGTGCCCTGGCCACGCGGCCCCGCCCCGTCGCCTGGTCAGCAGGCCGCCGCAGACCCTGGAGGCGGCGCGGCAGCTCGCCGCCGAGCACCACGTGTTCAGATAAACCCTAACGGGACCCTAACGGCGCGGGCCGGTCCGCATCCCGCGACCGGGAGTAATTTCGGGACCAAATACGCGGTATCACCGCACCGGGCACTGTGAGGTCCCATGGCCGGGCTCGTGAAAGCTCCGCTCGTCACCGACACCATGCCGCCGACACGGGCACGGGACGGCAGATGGCTGGCAGGGCTGCGGACCACCCTGGAGCAGCCAGAGCCCGGCGTCCTGGTCTGGCAAACCCCTAATGGCCGCAGCTACATCACCGCCCCCACCGAATACGCCGTCTGAGCCGAAAGTCGGGGTCTGCCTGCAGCGAAATCAAAGCTCGCGGGCACCCGTCCGCTCGTACGCTGAACTATGGCCGAGCACGCGCGTGTCTATCCGCTGCGACGAGAGCTTCCGCCCGAAACACCACCCAGGCAGGCCCCACCCCAGGAACCACTGTGGCGGGAGGTGCTCGGTCAGCGCCTGCGCGCACTACGCCTGGCTCACGAGGAAAAGCTCTCGGAAACCGCAGGCCGGGCCGGCATATCGCCGCAGTACCTGTCCGAGATCGAGCGCGGGCGCAAGGAGCCGTCCAGTGAGATGATCGCGGCCCTGGCCGGAGCGCTGGGGACCACGCTCATCGAGCTGACCGAGCAGGTCGCCGAGGACCTGCGCGGCCGGCAGGGCGTCCGCGCATCCGGTCCGGTCATGCTCGCTCTCGCGGCGTAAGCGGCGTAAGCGGCGTAAGCGACGTAGGCGTACCGGATCACGCGGCTGAACCGGATCACTTGGCCGAGCGGCCTGATCGCCCGCGTCCGCAAATCGCTGCCCTAGCACCTGGTCGACGATCCCGTACTCGAGCGCCGCCTGCGCCGTGAGGACCCGGTCGCGATCGGTGTCGGCTCGCAGCGTCTGTACCGACCGGCCGGTGTGCACGGACAGGATCCCTTCGATATCGGCGCGCATTCGCACCACCTCGTCCGCCTGCAGGATCAGGTCCGGGATCGGCCCCTGGCCGCGCGCCGCCGGCTGATGCAGCACGACCCGCGCGTGCGGCAGCAGGGCGCGTCGGCCCGCGGTGCCGGCCGCGAGCAGGACGGCGCCGACCCCGATCGCCTGGCCCACGCAGGTGGTCGCGACCGACGCCTGGATGTACTGCATGGTGTCGTACACGGCGAGCATGGAGGGCAGGTCGCCGCCCTCGCAGTTGATGTACAGGTTGATCTCCTGCTCCGGGCTTGTCCGCCTCCAGATGCAGCAGCTGGGCGATCAGCGTGTTGGCCACGCCGGGGTCGATGGCCGTACCGAGGTAGACGATGCGCTCGGTGAGCAGGTGCGAGTACACGTCCATGATCCGCTCGCCCCGGGGATGCTGGGCGATGACGTTCGGGATCGTGTAGCTGCTCATGATGTCCCTCCCTGGAGTCCGATCCGGTGTTTTCTCGCGGGCATGACCTGGCCGAACGTCTCCACGATCTGGTCGATGAAGCCGTATTCCCTGGCTTCGGCGGCCGTGTACCAGTGGTCGTGCAGGGAGTCGTCGAAGATGCGCTCGACCGGCTGGCCGGTGTCTTCGGCGATGAGGCCGAGCACGGTGTCCACCGTGTGGCGCAGGTCGTCGGCCTGGACCTCGATATCGACGGCGCTGCCGCCGATGCCGGCCGATCCCCGGTGCATGAGGATGCGGGCGTGCGGCAGCGCGAACCGCTTGCCCTTGGTGCCGGCCGAGAGCAGGAACTGCCCGGCGCTGCAGGCCAGCCCCAGCGCCAGGGTGGAGACATCACACGGCACGAGCCGCATGACATCGCGGATGGCGAGCATGGACGGCACGGATCCGCCGGGGGAGTGGATCCAGAGGGCGACGTCAGCGACCGGATCCTCGGCGGCCAGCGTGAAGAGCTGCGTCGCGAGCAGCGCTCCGTTGTCGTCGTCGAGCACCCCGTCGAGCACGAGTATCCGCTGACGCAGCAGCTGCTCGCGTACGCGCTCGCTGAACAGGGGATTTCTTTCGTCGTGAGCCATGCCTCCAGCCTGCGCCACGGCCGCACCGCAGACCCCCGTACGCTGCCGTCGGCAGATCTGCCCAGAGCAGCGTGACCGCAAGCGAGGCCGGGCTGGCTAGGCTGCGGTCATGTCCTACCTCGCTGCCGCCGAACGGACCGGGGAGTGGCTGCTCTCGACCGCCCAGCGGAGCCCGCAGGGCTGGTTTGCCCCGGACTGGTCCTAGCGGACCGACATGGCCAGCTCGGCCGGGTGAGCCAGCGTCTGGTAGACGACGCAGTAGCGCTCGGTGAGCCGGATCAGCGTCTGCACCTGCTCGGCGCTGGCCTCGGTATCGAGGTCGAACGTCAGGCGGATGGACCTGAACCCGACCGGCGCGTCCTTGCTGACGGCCAGGGTGCCGCGGAAGTCCAGGTCGCCCTCGGCGGTGATGGTTCCGCCGGTCACCGGTACCTGCAGCGAGGTGGCGACCGCCCGCAGCGTGACGCCCGCGCACGCCACCAGGGCCTGCAGCAGCATGTCCCCGGAGCAGGCCAGCGAGCCGTCTCCGCCGGTGGCGGGGTGCAGGCCCGCCACGGTCAGCGCCTGGCCGGTGGCCACCGAGCACGAGATGGCGTCATCGAGGTGGCCCTCGGCCCGCAAGGTGACCACCGCCTGGTCGGGGTGCTCGCGGTAGGCGTCCTTGAGCGGCTGCTGCACGGCGCGGAGCTCAGCGCTGTCCATAAGGCCGTCCATAAATCGGCGCTGTCCATGAAGAGGCCCTCCTCGGCTCAGAACGACCACCGGCGCTGGGAGTCCGCGTAGTCGTCCAAGCGCCACGCTATCGCCGATCGCGGCCGCACCGCGTAGACGACGTTGAAGGCCGGATCGGCGTCCGGCAGGTACTGCCGGTCTTCCGGCCTGGTGTACTTCGCGGCCAGCGCCGCGACCACCGAAGGAACCTCGGCCGGGGTTCCGAGGTCTTCGGCGGCCCCGTGCACGATCAGCACGTCCTCGCCGCTTTCCAGGTGAACGACGACGCGCGGGTCGATCGCCAGGTTGCGGGCCTTGACCGTGCTCCGCTCGCTATACAGGTACAGCGTCTGGCCGGTCACCGCGCCCCAGACCGGCGCCGCGTGCGGTGCGCCCGACGGGGTGGTGGTGCCCAGCCAGTACGTGCGGGCCTTCGAGAGCCGCCCGGCGACCTCGGCCCATGTCATGGTGCGATCTGGCATAACCCGATGATCGCAGTTCATAACATTCCGGTCGCGGCGGAACCGGGCCGCGGCCGCATGCCGTCTCATGCGCATGAACAAGCGACTGGTCGCCGCCGGGCTCGCCGTAGCGGCACTCGCTCTGTGCTGACCGACGCGCTCTATTTGCACGCCGCCTGGGCCACGCCGTTCGACGCCAACCAGACCAGCCCGGCGCCGTTCACCACGGCCGCCGGAGCCCAGGTCAGCGTGCCGTTCATGAACGGCGGCCTGTACCGCACGGCCAGCGTGGGCGGCTGGACCGGCGTCTGGCTGCCGTACCAGGGCGGCAAGCTCGGCATGGTCGCTCTGCTTCCGCCCGCCGGGGCCGACGCCGGAACCTGCGCCATGCCGCCCGCTAGCACCCTGGCCGGGATGACAGCCACCCTGGCGGGAACGGGCATGACGGGCGTGACCAACCGGGACGTCGCGATGCCTCGGGTCAGCATCCAGGATCACGTCCGCCTCGAGCACCTGCTGAGCGGGCTCGGCATGGGCGTCGCGTTCAGCTCGGCCGCGGACTTCAGCGGGCTGTCGCCGCAGGCGTGCTGCATCGGCCTGGTCGAGCACGCGGCCACCCTGAAGGTCGGCGAGCAGGGCACGGAGGCCAGCGCCGCCACCGCGGTCGGCATGGCGACGACCGCGGCCCGGCCGCAGGGCGCGCCGGTCGCGTTCGACCGTCCCTTCCTGATGCTGGTGACCGACGCCGCGACTGGGGAACCGCTGTTCCTGGCGAGGGTGGCCAACCCGGCGGCGCCGACGTCGTGAGTGTTATGGTTCGGGTGCGGCTATAGGTCCGCGTGGTCCAGGAAACGGACAGGGGAGGCACCGTGACCGAGCATCCTAATGTCGAGCAAGCCCGCCGAGGGTATGACGCGTTCGCCAATGGCGACCTGGCGACGCTCACCGAGCTGATCGCCGACGATGCCGTCTGGCACGTGCGGGGCGCCGGACCGCTCAACGGCGACTACCAAGGCCGGGACCAGATCTTCGGGTTCTTCGGCCGCCTGGCCGCCGAAACCGGCGGCACGTTCCGGCTGGACGTCCACGACATCCTCGCGAACGACGAGCACACCGCGGTGCTGGCCACGCTGACGGCCACCCGCGGCAGCAAGTCGATCAACCAGCCGGTGGTGAACGTCAGCCATAACCGCGACGGCAAGATCACCGAGTTCTGGGCGTCGACCACCGACCCGGAGGCGACCCTCGACTTCTGGGCCTGACCGGACTTCTGGGCCTGACCCGGCCGCCCCTGGATCGCCTGCGGTCAGGCGATCCAGCTGGGCAGGAAGGCCGCGTCCTTGGCCGAGACGTCCGCCTTGAGCATGGGGTGCAGCTCCATCGACGGTGAGTACTTGCTGGCCGGGACCACGCGGCCCAGGGCCTCGGCCATGGCCCGCACGTGGTGCGGGCCGGCGCCGCAGCAGATGCCGATATAGTCCACCCCGAGCTCACTGGCCTGCACCGCGAACTTCGCCATGTCGAAGCGGGTGCACGCGAAGGAGTCGAGCGCGATCGGGAACGCACGCTCGCCAGCAGCAGAGCGCAGCGCCTGCATCGTGGGGGCGATCGCGTCCGTGCGGTACGGCACCGGCTGGACGGCGACCGCGCAGTCGACCAGATCCCGGATCCTGGCGATCAGCGGCAACATCGTCTTGGGCCCCCGGTCGCAGTTCAGGCCGACGACCTGCGCGCCCTCGGCGGCCAGGATGCGGCACGCGTCGGCGTACTCGTACCCGTCACGCGTGTGGCCGGGCTGCGTCGGCGCCAGCGTCACCATGGCCGGCAGCCGCAGCGACTGGATGACCTCCAACGCGATCAGCGCCTCGCCGAGGTAGTCGTTCGTCTCCGAGATGACGAAGTTGACGCCTTCGTCCACCGCCCAGCCGAGCTGCTCGGCGTACATGGCCCGGACCGTCTCGCGGGTTCCCGGGTCGTCCGGGTCGTACGCCCACGTGTTGCACACGTTCCCGGCGACCAGGGCCCGGGCCCCGCCATCGTCCGGGCCCTCGCGCGCCACCTCGCGGGCGATCCGCACCGCCTGCCGGTTCATCGCCTCCAGGTCGTCCTCGCGGCCCACGTCACGCAGCTTCTCCCGGTGCGCGTAGTAGGTGAGCGCGACCATGACGTCCGCGCCCGCGCGCAAGAACTCCCGGTGCAGCTCGCGCACTGCGTCGGGGAAGTCCAGCACGACCTCGGGGACGAACGGCCCGGCCTTGATGTAGCCGCGCCGTTCCAGCTCGAAGACGTAGCCCTCGGCACCGAGCACGGTCTCGCCGCGCAGCCGATCGGTAAACAGTGAATTCATGACCGCCACCGCTCCTCCTCCGTGCTGGGATCAGGCCATCGTATAGGGGCTTGCGCCCCAGGTCACAAGGTGCTCGCGATCACCTCGCCGACGCTGACCCAACGGCCGGCCGCCGCCGAGGTTTCCATCGCCTCGCACACCGCCTGCACCGCGGCGCCCTCGCGGAAACCGGGCGTCCACGGCGCGTCCGGCCAGCCCTCCAGCAGGTCAGCGACCTGGTTGGCAAAGGACGCGCCGTAGCCGACGCCCTGGCCGATCGGCCACCACTGCGCCGCGTACGGGTGGGACGGGTGCTCGGCGCGGATCCGCCGCATGCCGTACAGCCCGGCGTCGTCGGCCCCGCTGCCGTACCACAGCTCGTTCAGCCGGGCGTAGCTGAACATCAGCGTGCCGCTGCTTCCGTTCACCTCGATGGTGAAGTCGCACGGCCGGCGCACCGCGGCCCGCGCGACCTCGAACACCCCGAGCGCGCCGGACTCGAACCGCAGCAGGGCGCTGGCCGCGTCGTCCACGGTCACCGCGACCGTGCCGGTGCCGCCGGGAGCCGATCGCGACCCGATGAACGTCGCCGCCTGCGCGCAGGTGCTGTCCACCGGGCCGGCCATGGACAGCGCCAGGTCGATCAGGTGACAGCCGAGGTCGGAGATGGTCGTCCCGCCCATCGCCCGGTCGAACCGCCAGTCATGCGGGGTGGCCGGATCGGTGAACTCATCGGACAGCCAGGTGGCGCGCCAGAGCCTGACCGGCCCGACCGCGCCCTCGTCGATCATGCGCCGCATCAGCGCGACGGCCGGCAGCCGCCGGTAGTTGAAGCCGACCGCGTTGTGCACCCCGGCGCTGGTCACCGCGGTGAGCGCCGCGGCCGCCTCCCGGTACGTCAGCGCCAGCGGCTTCTCGCACAGCACCGCCTTGCCGGCCGCCGCGGCCTCCTGGGCGATCTGCGCGTGGGTGCCGGGCGGGGTGCAGATGTCCACGACGTCCACGTCGTCCCGCGCGACGAGCTCCCGCCAGTCGGTGACGGTCGCGGGCACGCCGTACGCCGCGGCCGCCGCCGCCACCGCATCCTGGTCACGGCCCGACATCACCGTGACCACCGGCGTTACCGGCAGCCGGCGCAGCATCGGGGCGACGCGGTAGCCGTAGCTGTGCGCCTTGCCCATCAGCCCGTAGCCGACAATGCCGACCCGCAGCGCCGGCGCCCCGTAAACCGCCCCGGCGCTCATCCGCCCGGCCGGTGACGGTAGCTGGGCGGCAGGCTGTCGCTGACGTTCCGGCCCGGGGCAGCCCCGCCCGGCGCCTGATTTTCCGGGCTACGCCCGGAGAGGGCGGGTATCACCGCGGTGACCTGCTCGGCGGCGGCCAGCGCCGCGATCGCGTCGGCCGCCGTGGCCCCCTCACACGGGCCGCCGCCCGCGAAGGCGGCGAACGACTCCGCCTGGCGGCGCAGCGCCTCGAGCTGGGCGACCTCGCCCTCGGCCGGGTCGATGACGTCGCAGCGCTCGTGGCCCCGGGTGCCGAACGCCTCGGCCCACACCGCGTCGCCCACCGGATAGTAACGGCCGAGCGAGATGAAACCGGTCGCGCCGCCGGACAGCCTCACGATCACCTGCGCGCCGTCCACGTCGGCGATCCCGTCGGGTGCCGAGCCGGACGCCACCGCGGCCAGCCCGTCGATGTCCTGGCCGGTCAGCCACCGCAACTGGTCGAATTCGTGCACGCCCATGTCGATCGCGATCCCGCCGCTGTGCGCGCGGAAGAGCGGTGACGGCGGGCGCTCGTCCCACTGGTAGCAGGTGACGAGGTGGATGACGCCGAGCTCGCCCGCGGCGATCCGGTCGTGCAGCTGCCGCAGCCCCGGCACGAACCGCCGCCAGTAGGCCACCTGCAGCGGCACCCCCGCGGCCGCGGTGGCCTGCGCTGAGGCCCGCACGGCCGCAGCGGTGAGCCCGCAAGGCTTCTCGCACAAGATGGGCAGCCCGCGCGCGGCGACCTCGGCGATGATCACGCCGTGCTGGTCGGTCGGCGCGGCGATGAGCACCCCGTCCAGCGCGGCCCGGTCCAGCATCTCCGCCACGCTCTCGTGCAGCGTCGCGCCGGGCGCGTCCAGGGCCGAACGGGCCGCCGCCGACATCTCCGCGACGGCCGTCACGGCCACCTGTCCCGAGCCGGCGAGGGCCCGTAGGTGAGTGCGGCCCATCCGGCCTGCCCCGATAAGACCTATACGGAACGGGCGCACGTTACAGCCCTCGCATTGGTTACAGCCCCCGCGCGGCGAGGAACGCGCGGTTGTGCCGCTGCTCGGCCGCGGCTTGCGCGAACCGCTCGGCGCTGCGCGGCAGGATGTCCTGCTCCACCACGAGCCAGCCGCTGAACGACATCCGGCGCAGCTCGTCCAGCACGGCGTCGGTGTCCAGGTCACCGGCGCCCAGCGCGCAGAACGCCTCCCTGGTCCAGATCTCGGTCACCGGTGCGTGATCGGCCATGATCTCGTTCATCACCGACAGCCGCGCGTCCTTGAGATGCACGTGATTGACCCGGTCGCCCAGATCCCGCAGCATGGCCACCGGGTCGCCGCCGCCGAGCAGCATGTGGCCGGTCTCCAGGCACAGCCCGATGTCGGACACCTCGAGCACCCGCTCGATCTCCCAGGGCGCCTCGACGTGGGTTCCGGTTTCCGGGTGGAAGGTCGGCTCGTAGCCGCGGTCGCGGCAGCGGGCCACCGCCCGGGCCAGGCCCGCCGCGAACCGACGCCAGCCGTCGTCGTCGTAGCCGAGGCCCGGATCACGGACCGACCGGCCGGGCAGAAGCCCGCGCACCGGGCTGCCGCTGTCGGCGAGGGTGGGCCGCGGCGGCGGCCCCGGCAGGTAGGACCGCACCGCGTCGAACGTGTCCAGCACCGCGTCGAGCTCCGGGAGCGACTGCTCCAGCAGGTCATGATCGGCGTACGGCAGCTCGACGTACGCGCCCGCCAGGCCGAGGTGCCGTCCGGCCAGCGCCTCGCCGAGCTGCTCGCCCTCGCCGAGGTATCCGACGGGGCCGAGGTCGATGCCGGCGTAGCCGGCCACCTCGACCTGGCTGAGCACGCTCTCCCCGCCCGGCACGTTCGGGTCATAGCCGACGGTCAGCTCGAACGCCCCGTAGCTGACCGGCGCGTTCGCCACCGCGATCTGATCACTCATCCCGGACTCCCTTTTTTCCGGGGGGACTCCATCCCCCCGGACCCCTCTGGCCCGGGGGGACTCCATCCCCCGGACCCCCCTGGCCCACCGGGTCGTCGACCGGCGCGCCGCGGTGATGGCTGTCGATGATGGCCTGGCACAGCATGATGTCACGCAGGCCGTCCGTGCCCGTGGTGTCCGGCACCCGGCCGGCGACGATGGCCTCGTGGAACGCCACGAGCTCGCGCTTGAACCCGCTCTCGTAGCCGGCGATCTCCTCGGTCCGCCACGAGCGGCCCTCCTGCCCGGCGCCGGCCTCGATCTCGAGCACGGCAGGGGAGTTACGCAGGAAAGGCGAGGGGAACACCAGGCGGAGCCGGCGCTCCGGTGCGTACAGCGCGAACTCCATCGCGTATCGCGCGATGCCGGGCAGGTCGATCCAGTGGATGGCCACCGGCAGGTCGCCGAACCGGAGCATCACGGTGACGTGGTCCATGGCCAGGCTGGCGTGCTCCAGCCGGGTCGGTTCGCCGAGCAGGCCGCGCACCGTGTTCAGCTCGTGGACCAGCGTGTCGAGCAGCACCATCTCGTACACCTGCCGCTCCAGCGCAGTCGCCCAGCCCACCGCGGCCAGGATCCGCTCGTCACTGTCGGCCCTCAGCCCGGCGGCCACCTCGGCGGGCAGCGCAATCCTGGGCCGCAGGGGATAGTGCCCGACGTACGGCCGGAACGGCGACTCCAGAGTCGTCACCCGCAGCAGACGGGCGCCCTCCAGCCGGGAGGTCTCCTCCTTCATGCGGGCGAAGGCCGGGTCGTACCGCTTCGGGTAGCCGACCATGAGGGTCACCCCTGACCGCTCCGCGGCCGCCACCATCGCGCGCCCCTCGGCGGCCGAGAAGCACATCGGCTTCTCCACGAACACGTGCCGTCCGGCCCCGGCGGCCGCCTCGGCGATCGGCGCGTGACTGCCCGAGGTCAGCACCATCACGGCGTCGAGCGGGTGGCCGATCAGCTCGCGCCAGTCGGTGAAGACCGCGGGGATGGCATACCGGTCAGCGCAGGCCCGCGCACTCGAGCCATCGAGATCGCACACGGCCGCCACGTCGAACAGGTCGGCCAGTTCGGCCAGGTAGTGCAGGTGCATGACCTGGGCGATGACCCCCGTCCCGACCAGCCCGACCCGCACCCGCCCGGCGGTCACGCCGGTTCCAAGGCAGCGTCGATCGCGTTGCGCAGCAGCCGAGCCGCCTCGGGCACACCCACCGTGGCAGGCACGAACGGGTCCTCGTGCTCGATCGATATGACCCACGCCTGCGAGCCGTCAAGCGCGCGGGCCAGGCCTGCCCACCAGGCCAGGTCGTGGCCGCGGCCGGGCACCGCGAACGTCCACGGCATCTCGGCGGCGGGTTCCGGCCAGCGCCGGTCCAGCAGCCCGTTGAGGGCCAGGGCCTCGGCGTGGAAGACGGTGTCCTTGCCGTGCACGTGCGCGACCCGGTCGCCCAGCGCGGCCGCCACCTTGTGCCCGTCCATGCCCATCCAGAAGAAGTGGCTCGGGTCCAGGTTGGCGGCCAGCGCCGGACCGAGCGCCGCCACCCGGCCGAACGTCTCGACGTTGAACACACACGTCCCCGGGTGCAGCTCCAGGCAGACCCGCAGGTCCGGGCTCTCGGCCGCGGCGAACTCCGCCAGGTGGGCCCAGTACGGCGCGATCTGCTCCTCCCACTGCCGCTGGTAGACGCCTTCCAGGTAGGGCAGCCACCCGCCCGCGCCGAAGTGCGGCACCCGGTCGCCCGCCGCGCCGCCCGGGCAGCCCGCCAGGGCCACCACCCGGTCCACGCCCAGCAGCGCGGCCAGCCGGATGGCGTCGCGCAGGGCCCGGTCGTGCTGGCGCGCTACGTCCCGATCGGGATGCAGCGGGTTGCCCCAGGCGTTCAGCGCGTCGACGCGCAGCCCGTGCCGGGCGATCCCGGCCTGCCAGGCCGACCGGGCCTGGCCGCTGGCCAGCAGCGCCGTCACGTCGCAGTGCGGATGAGGCGCGTAGCCGCCCGCGCCGACCTCCAGGTCGGTGACCTCCGGCGCGTGCCGCCGCAGCCACGCCATGACCTGCTCCAGCGGCCAGTCGAGAAAGGCCTCGAGCACCACCCCGATCCGCAGCCCCCCCGTGCCGTCGGCCGTCATCCGCGCCTCCCAAGGGTGCGATAAATGATCCTGTCTCGGACCGCTATGACCTGTCAAGAGTCTGTGAGTATGTAAGGACAAACTAGAAATTAAGTTCCCCATCAGCCGCTTCGCCGCCGAATGCGCCCGGCCTCGCGGCGCCCTTATTAACTCTGCAGTGGTTAAAATGTTCAAACAAACAGGCCTAGTGACCCGCCGGATGACGATGATGCCAGGACGCGAGGCCGCCACGAGCGGCCCGATAACCATCGACCGGACCAGCCCGGTACCGCTGTACTTCCAGCTGGCCCAGCACTTCGAGTCAGCCATCAGGTCCGGGGCGCTCAAGGTCGGAGCCCGCCTGGAGAACGAGGTGCAGCTGGCGGAGATGCTCGGCCTGTCCCGGCCCACGGTGCGGGCCGCCTTCCTGTACCTGGCCAACAAGGGCCTGGTCGTCCGCAAGCGCGGTGCGGGCACCCTGGTCGCCAACGAGCGCATCGACCGCAACGTGGAGCTGACCAGCCTGTATGACGACCTGGCGGCCAGCGGCCGGAATCCCGCCACCAGGGTGCTCAAGGCCGAGGTCAGCCACGCCAGCGATCAGGTCGCCGAGGCGCTCCAGCTTCCGGAGCGGGCCCTGGTGATGTCGCTGGAGCGGATCCGGCTGGCCGACGGGGAGCCCATGGCCCTGCTGCACAACTACCTCCCGGCCGGGCTCGTCCAGCTGAACGTCGAGATGCTCGAGGAGCACGGCCTGTACGAGCTGCTCCGTGCGTCCGGCATCGGGCTGTACTCGGCCACCCAGCGGATGGGCGCCAAGAACGCCTCGGCCTCAGAGGCACGCACGCTGGACGAGACCCGGGGCACCGCGCTGCTGACCATGGAGCGCATCGCCTACGACCAGGCCGGCCGGCCCGTCGAGTTCGCCAGGCACCTGTACCGGGCGTCCCGGTACGCCTTCACCACGAGTTTCCCCAGGCCCGAGCCGGTCACCGGCTAGTGCCTCAACCAGCCAACTAGCTGCGCGAAAACGTCTGATCTGGCAGTATGTGTCCCCCGCACCCATGACTACTACCGGAGCGATGCGACGCAGCCAGCGGTTCCGCATTACCGTGGCCGTGGTGGCCGCGTGTTGCCTGCTGCCGCTGACCTACTCGGTGGTCCAGCACCTCACGCGCGGGCCGGCCAGGTCGGCGGCGACGGCGTCGTCCGCGCCAGCACCCCACCGCGCGGCGCCGTTCCGCATGGCGCTCCAGGTCACGCCCGCGCCGTACCAGTTGCCCGCGCCGCTGTCCCGCGAGATCGTGATGCCGGGCGCGGGCGGGCTGCTGCTCGCCGGAGGGCTGGCCGCGCAGGGCGCCTCCACCGACTCGCTCACCGCCCTCGACCCGGCCACCGGCGCGACCAGCCTCGCGGGCCGGCTGGCCGCCGCCACGCACGACGCCGCCGGAGCGAACCTGGGCGGGCGGGCGTACCTGTTCGGCGGCGGTACGGCCGCAAGCGTGCCCACCGTCCAGGCCTTCACCCCCGGAACCGCGCCGGGATTCCAGGCCGCGGTCGTGGGCCAGTTGCCCGCCGCCCGTTCTGACGCCAGCGGCGTGACGGCCGGGTCGGTCGCCTACGTCATCGGCGGCTACGACGGCCTCATCTGGGATCCGCAGGTGCTCGCCACCCAGGACGGCCAGCACTTCCGGACGGCGGCGCGGCTGCCGGTGCCGGTGCGGTACGCGGCGGTGGCCGCGGCCGCGGGGCAGATCTGGGTGTTCGGCGGCCAGACGTCTTCGGGGCCCACCGACGCCATCCAGCGGATCAGCCCGGCCGCCGGCGCCGCCACGGTGGTGGGCCACCTGCCGCGTCCGCTGCAGGGCGCGTCCGCGATCGTGCTGGACGGGCAGGTCTACGTCGCGGGCGGCGTGGCGGGGACGCTGACCAGCCCGGTGGTGTACCGGTTCGACCCGGCCACGTCCGGTGTGACGGTCGCGGGTCAGCTGCCGGTGCCGGTCGCCTACGCGGGCGCGGCCGTGACCGGCAGCACCGGCTACCTGATCGGCGGCGAGGACGGCCCGCGCGCCGTCCCGGCCGTGACGACGCTCCGCCTGGTGCCGCCCGGCCAGGCGATGCCGGACGCCGCGACGTCGCCCTGGCTCGCTCCCGCCACCGGGCCCGGCCTGCTCAGGCCGGGGTCGGACCCCTCGGTGCTGCCCTCCGATGTCCTCATCGCCGATCACCAGAACAACCGGCTGCTGATCGTCGACCCGCAGGGCCGGATCAGATGGGAGTTCCCCGGACCGGGTGACCTCGCCCCGGGCCAGACGTTCATCGCGCCGGACGACGCGTTCTTCTCACCCGACGGCAAGTACATCGTCGCGACGCAGGAAGACGACTACGTCATCAGCGTGATATCCATGGCGACCAGCAAGATCGTCTACCGGTACGGCGTGCCCGGCGTTCCCGGTGCCGGACCCAACCACCTGTTCAACCCGGATGACGCGATGCTCACCCCGGCCGGCGCCATCGTCTCTGCCGACATCAAGAACTGCCGCCTGGTGGTGATCACGCCCCCCGCGCACGCCCTGACCCGGGTCATCGGCCGGACGACCAACGCGTGCGACCATGATCCGCCGCGCCGGTTCGGCAGCCCCAACGGCGCGTTCCCGATGACCAACGGGCACTACCTGGTCACCGAGATCAACGGCGACTGGGCCGACGAGATGTCCCTGGCCGGACCCTATTCAGGCAGCACAGTGTCATGGTCCGCGAATCCGCCCGGCGTGCTGTACCCGTCGGACACCAACGAGGTGTACCCGGGACGGTACCTGACCGCCGACTACTCCGACCCCGGCCAGATCGTCGAGTTCACCTCCGGCGGCCGCCTGCTGTGGCGGCTCGGCGGGTTCAACCAGCCGTCCCTGGCGCTGCCGCTGCCCAACGGCGACATCCTGCTCAACGACGACTTCAATCACCGGGTGTGCGTGGTCGACCCGGTCACCAACCGCATCGTGTGGCAGTACGGCCACACCCGCGTCTCCGGGCGCGCGCCCGGCTACCTCAACGACCCGGACGGCGTTGACCTGGTTCCCCCCGACTCGCTGCTGATCACCCACGCCGCCACGATGGGCGAACCCTGAGCTAACACGACGGGTTGTCGACGTTGGCCGCCGCAGCCTGATCGAAGTCACCGTAGCCGTTGAGGTCGCCGTTGCCGCCCGACCATTGCCATAGCAGCTGACAGGCGGCCGGCTCACCGCCGAACCAGTCGGCGCTCGCGCCGGAATCGGAGAATCCCCGGGGGAAAGTCAGCTGAGTCTGCTCGTTCGTGAAGGTCCATTCGGCCGCGTGGGAGAGCAGCACGGGGCTGAAGATGCCGTTCCACGAGCCGTACCCCGGACCGCCCGCGGAATAGACTCCTGCACGGTAAGGCGAGTGGCTGTCGATGTAGTTAGCGAATCCCTGGTAGGTCGCGTAGTCCACGGCCGGGGGGATAAATCCGGCCTTGATCCCGTTGCCGCACGGGCTGTCCCAGACGGTGTTCCACCCGTTCCCGTCCGGCGCGAAACCATTGTTCTCGATGTCCATGAAGACGTAGCGGAAGCTGAGGAAAACGCCGGCGGAATCGGCCAGGAACCGCACCGCTTGCCTCTGGCCCCAGATCATCGCCTCCGTCGTCGTGCCGTTGTAATGGGGATCGCGACCGGGACCGGCCGCGAACCAGTACGCCGCGGCGCCCAGGCCCGTGTGGTAGCGGATGAGATTGCTGGTTGCCATGTCGTAGTTGGCCTGAACCCAGTTGAGCCCGCTATCGGTGCAGCCTCTCCAGTTCAGCCATGAGCCCAGTTCCCCGATGTACTCTCCGTAGACGCCGTGGGTGCCTGCCGAGCAGTCACCGGCCGGCTCGGTGTAGGGGCCGTGTCCGCAGGCCACAGGGGCGGAGCTATCGGTTCCGTAGTAGAAGACGGCCGATGTGACATCGTGTGCCGTCGACGGGGGATCGGCTTGCAGGGCGCCCAGTGCCTTCCGCGCGATCGTCATGGCCGCGCCGGGAGCGGCTAGGCAGATACGGGAGGACCCGCGGTGACCCGCACATGCTCCCCGACGCCGCGACGTGTACCGAATGGCCCGCGGCCGTGGACGCGAAGACCGTCACCGAGGTCAACTGCCGGCAGGCCCCCGCCCCCAGCAGCACGATGGACACCGACCCGCCGTGCTGCAGCGCAAGCGCGGTGCTCTGCGCCGTGCCCCGCACGTAGGTGCTCAGCAATGACCTCTCGGCCTGGAGCGCCGGGGCGTCAGAAAACAGCTTTGCCGCCTGGGCTGCCCCCGCCCGGCCCCCCCGGCCTCCCCGACCCGCACCGTCGGCCAGCTGCCGGGCAGCACGCACGTGCCGCCCACGTTGCTGAGCTGGAGCGCGACGATGGAGCCGCCGTGCCCGGACACGGCGGAGGTGACACGCACCCGGAGCGCGGCCGCCTTGCACGCAGGCGTCTCCGCCGTGGTGGTGGCGGAGAACGGCGGCGGGGCAGCCGAGACCTTCAGCCCCTTGATCTGGTTGAGCAGCGTCTGCTCGGCATAAAACGGGGACAGCCATAGCTGCCCGCCCACGCAGGCCGTGACGGAGCTGGCCGGCCCGGGGACGGTCACGGGACGACCTGCTCCCGGCAGGGTCAGCTCGAGCATCCAGGTACTGGCGCACCCGGACCGTGCGGGTCGGGACATCGTCGTCACGACGGCGCTCTGGCCGGGCTGCAGGACGACCGGTGTGTCCGGCACGACGGCGAGATTGCTGAACGTCACATCGCTGATCTTGGTGGCGACGCTTTTCCCGGCCGTCGTGCGCACCACGAGCCGCGGCCAGCCGCGCAGTGAACATGACGAGTTGCCGACATCGCTGAACACCAGATTCCATACCTGCTTGCCCATCCCGTCGGCCGGATCTCCCGGAATGGTGGCGGGCGCGCTGATACGCAGATCGCTGGTCCGGCACGCGGCCGCACCGGAACGCGGCGAGGCGGGGGCACTGGATGCGGACGGCCGGGCCAGCGCGGGGATCGTGCTAAGCGCGACCACGGCCGCCGCGACTATAGTCACCGCCACGTCCCTGTACGATGGGAACTTCCTCCTGACCATTTCCGAATACCTCCAGCGGACCCGCCCACCGCGCCGTACCGGCAATCAGGTATTCCGTAGGGGTTGGCCACGCAATTCTGACGCCTGACGATGACATCCCTTTTGTACCGTGCGGATTCCTTCTCGGCCGGACGACACGCCGAGAACCAGCCGACAAATAGCTCGACTCGGGCGGGCAAACCTGCTGCTCGCGGCCAGGCCGGCTCCCTATATACGGAGCGCTTCCGCATGATTACAACGTCGTAAATGCCGTCCGGACCGTCAGATTGCGGTCCGCCCTGCTTTCCTTTAGGGCGGCCACAATCCCTCACCGGCGTAACGGAAATCGCCGCCGCACCGCTATGCAGATGCCCGGGTCCGGGTCCGCTCCCCGGGGGCCGGATGGCCGTGCATCATCTGATAGGAATAGCCGGGTGACACGTGAAGGCCCGCTCTGGAACGTGATGGAAGGCCGGGTGCCGCCCCCGCCCCGCCCGTAACGCGCCCGCACCGGACCCGCTGCTACCGTGCAGCCATGGGTATCCCGCTCAGCGAAGCCACGCTCGCCCTCATCGACGGCAGGAACTACGCGGTGCTGGCCACCGTCAATCCGGACGGCAGCCCGCAGACCTCCGTGGTGTGGGTCGGCCGTGACGGCGAGGACCTGTTGTTCTCGACCGTGGCCGGGCGCGTGAAGCACCGCAACATGCAGCGCGACCCGCGTGTCAGCGTCTCCGTGATCGACTCGGCCGACCCGGAGAACTACGTCGAGCTGCGGGGCCGGGCGTCGATGACGCCCGACGTCGGGCGGCGGGTCGACACCGAGCTGTCGTGGAAGTACGACGGCAGGGACCCGAGCCCCGACCGGCCCGGCGCGGTCCGCGTGGTCGTGCGCATGGTGGTCGAGAAGGTCACCGGGTACGCCGCGTAAAACGAGCTCAGGGCTTGCGGCCTACCGCACCGAACTGGTCCACCTCGTCCGGGACCCCGGAACCCTCGGGCCGCCACCGCGGAACCGAGACCAGGCCGGGCTCCACCAGGTCCAGCCCGTCGAAGAACCGGCCGATCTGGTCAGGGCTGCGCAGGCAGTACGGCGCGGCGCCGCTCTCGTTGTAGTCCTGCTGGGCCGCCTCGCCCTGGTCGCCGTGGATGACGTTGGTCCCGTCGCTGAGTACCAGGTAGCTGCCGGACGGCACGGCGTCCACCAGCCGCCGGACGATCGACTGGGCCTCCTCGTCGTCGACGACGTGGCCGAGGACCCCCAGCAGCATGATCGCGACGGGCCGGCTGAAGTCCAGCGTCTTGGCCGCGGCCTGCACGATCTGCTCGGGTTCGCGCATGTCGGCGTCGACGTAGTCGGTCGCCCCCTCGGGAGCGGACACCAGCAGCGCCTGCGCGTGCGCCAGGACCACGGGGTCGTTGTCGACGTAGACGATCCGGGATTCGGGCGCCACCTGCTGCGCGATCTCATGCGTGCTGCCCGCGACCGGCAAGCCGGTGCCGATATCCATGAACTGCCGGACCCCCGCCTCGTCCGCCAGGTAGCGCACCGCGCGGCCCATGAAGGCCCGGCTGGCCCGGGCCACGACCGCGATGTCCGGGAAGATCTGCAGGAACTGGTCGCCGGCCGCGCGATCCACGGCGTAATTGTCCTTGCCGCCCAGCCAGTAGTTCCAGATCCGTGCCGAGTGCGGCACCCTGGTGTCGATCCCCGGCGCCGGCTGCGGGTCGGCAGGCGAGTTGTCGGTCATGCGACGCTCTTTCCCTGGGTTGGCAAGCACGCGGACAGCCCCATTGTGCCCCCTTCTGGGCCCCATCGGCTGAGTCGTTACGGACGCCGGCGATCCGTCGCGCTCGCCGCGTTGGCGATGATCACGGCGAACGGCGGGATGACCAGCGCCACGATGCTGACCACCACCGCCGCAGTCGTAGAGTACCGGTCCAGCACCGCCCAGGACAGGACGAACAGCCCGATGCAGACCGTCATGAGCGCGAAGTACAGCCGCCGGTCACCACGCCGCGGTGGCGGCCCCGGCCCTTCTGGGTTCTCCGAACGGTCCTGGGTGGGTGCCATCATTTCGCCTTCTTGCGCAGGGTGGCGGTGTTCTGCTCGAGGCCGGCCGCATCGAGCCAGCGGTAGTCCAGGTTCGCCCCGTGCCGGGTGAACGTCACGGTCCCGGCCACGCACTGCCCGGCCGTCGGCTCGCTGAAGGTGAGCACGGTCGCCGTGGCCTTAGTCAGCGTCAGCGTGTTGACGCAGGTACTGCCCGATGACGGGTCCTGGTCGGTCTCGTGGGCCGTCGTCCCGCCGGCCGCGAACGTGAATGTGATCGGGTTCTGTATGCCGAAGCTGGAGTTCCCGATGGCGGAAATCGTCGCCGTGCCCGCCCAGGTGCCCGCGAACTGCGATGGGATGGTGGCCCCGGTGGCCTGCGCCGTCACTGACGCCGTGCTGCTGGGCGGCGCCGTGCTGCTGGCGTGCCCGGCCGCCGACGTGCTCCCGGTGGCGGTCCCGTGACCGCCCGGCGATCCCCGGGTCAGCAGCAAGACGCCGACCACGATGAGCGCGAGCACCGCGGCGCCGCCGCCGACGGCGGCCAGCACCGGCCCTCGCCGTGACCGGGCCGCCCGGGTGAGCCCGTCCGGCCCGGAGATCGTGGACCCGGGCATCGCGGGCACCGGGTCGGTCCACAGGGCCCTGGGGTCCGCACCGGCGGGTCCCACCGTCCTGGCCACCGGTTCGCCGTGGGATCCCAGGTCGAGCTGGGGATGCTGCGCCGACGGGTCGACCAGGCGGAGCAGCAGCTCACGCGCTGTCGGCCGGCGCACCGGGTCCTTGTCCAGGCACTGCAGGACCACCGGCTGCAGCGACGGCGGCAGGCCGCGCACGTCTGGCTCCTCGTACATGATGCGGTGCATGACGGCGGGCACCGAGTCGGCCCCGAACGCCAGCCGCCCGGTGGCGGCGAACATCACGGTCACCGCCCACGCGAAGATGTCCACGGCGCTGGTCGGCCGTACGCCCGCCAGCTGCTCGGGGGCCACGTAGGCCGGGGTGCCGATGAGCCCGCTGGTGATCGTCGCCGCGTCGGTCAGCCGGGCGATGCCGAAGTCCACCACGCGGGGACCGTCGGGACCGAGCAGCACGTTGGCCGGCTTGAAGTCACGGTGTACCACCCCCGCGCCGTGGATGGCGGTCAGCGCGGTCGCCGTCCCCACCGCCAGGCGCAGCAGGTCGCCCTCGGGCAGCGGACCCTGGGCGTCCACCCGCTCCTGCAGCGACGGGCCGTCGATGAACTCGCTGACCACGAAGCGCCGGTCGCCGTCTGACGAGGCCTCGATGATGCGGGCGGTGACGAACGGCTGGACCTGGTGGACCGCCTCCAGCTCGCGACCCAGCCGTTCCATGACGAGGGGGTCGACGGTGGACCGCAGCACCTTGACCGCGACCCGCTCTTCCCCGGGACCGGTCCCGCGGCCGAGGTAGACCACGCCCTGGCCGCCCTCGCCGAGCCGCGCGAGCAACTCGAAACGGCCCAGGCGCACGGGATCGCCAGGCTCCAGCGGTTTGCGCGGCATGGCTACTCCGGGATCGCTCGGCGGCTAACACCACGCTGCCGTAATTCCGGTTACCCCGCAACGCGAACACTGATCGCGTCAGTCGCGACGGCCGCGCGGGCGGGCCCGGACGTGGATGCGCTCGCCCTGGGGCCGAACACGCCCTCGGCCTAGCGGCCGAGGTTCTGCTCGGCGACTACTTGGTGGGAACCCAGATCGAGGCGGATCCCACCGGCGCGACCGCCGTGCCCGGGGTGTGGGTCGCGGGCAACCTCGCCAACATCCAGGCGCAGGTCATCACGGCCGCGGCCGCCGGGCTGACCGCCGGGGCGGCGATCAACTTCGACCTGGTCCTCAGCCCGTGAGGACCTCGCGCAGGGTGGCGGCGAAGGCGTCGGGCTTACCCATCCCGCCGTACTCACCGCCGAGGAACCCGTCGTGCCCGCCCGGGAAGGTGACGGGCGCGGTACCCAGCCGCTCGGCCACCGCGATGCCCGCGCGGCCGGCCACCATCTGCCCGGATTCCTCCCCGACCGCGAGGATGACACGGGTTGGTGCCGCGCGGAGCGCGTCGAAATCGTGCCGGTAATGCGAGCCCGGGATCATGTTCAGCCCCACCAGCGGGTCGTTGCGCGAGCCATCGTCCTCGGCCGGCAACCCGAAGGCGGCGGGGTCCGGAGCGGGCCGGTCCAGGTAGTCGGCGGGGATCGGGCCCGGCTGGCTGACCAGCGCGATGAACTTCGCCATGGCCGGCCGAAGCCGCTGCGCAGGTACGTCTCGTGCATGTCCACGCACACGGCCAGCGCGGTCTCGGCGTCCGGCAGTTCCCGCATCGCGGGCGGCTCGTGCGCCACCAGCGTCCTGACCTGCTCGGGATGCTTGGCCACCAGGGCCAGTGCGTTGACGGCGCCGCCGCTGCTGGCGAAGATGTCCACCGGCCCGGCGTCCAGCGCCGTGATCAGCCGGTGCAGGTCGTCGGCGTGCTCGTCGGGCGTGGTCTCCAGCGCGCCGTCGGTACGCGGGCTGCGCCCGGCCCCGCGCGGGTCGTAGGTCACGACCGTGCGGTCGGTGAAGTGCCCGGCCAGGGTGACGAACCCGGCGGCGCCCATCGGCGACCCGATGATCAGCAGCACCGGCTCGGTGCTTGAATCGTTGCGCCGCACGTCGTAGTGCAGCACGGCACCCGGCGCATCCAGCGTCTCGGTCTTCGGTTCGGTCATCGGTGCCCCCTTCAGCGGTCCACGGCCCTGTTCTCATGAGACGTACCACACCGGGGGAACTCATCGGCCCGTCATAATGGCCGAGCTCGCCGCCACCACTGCCCGTTCGGGATAAAAGAAATTCATTATCCAGAACGGGCAGTGGTATTACGGTCTGAGCCCGTCACCGATTCTCACGGGGCGAGCATTTGCCTACCCTTAGCAGGGGTTGGCCATGAGCCTCCCCTCGAATTCGGGGTAACCGAGCGTTGCGGACATGACCTTCCCGTACTCGGCGTCCATGCCGAAGTCCTTGACCCCGGTGGTGTTGTTCCCGAACACGAACGAGCATCCGCCGCCGAAGTTCACGCTCCAGAACGGGTAGAAGGTGGTGTGGCCGGGCTGGTCGACGTAGGAGCCCGTCGGCGGCACCGTGCACCCGGCGCCGGTCGTGCCGTTGCAGGCCAGTTCGCTCAGGCCGATGTCGGCCTGGAACTTGATCTGCGGGTAGGCGTGCCCGGACGACGTGGGCTGCGACAACAGGAAGCTGCCCGGGTTGATCGCCGTCGGGTTGATCGTGCCGCTGGTCGGATAGTCGGTCCGGTACGTCGACCCGTCGAAGTCGAGGTCACCGGCGGTCAGATCCGTGCAGTTCGCTATCGGGTTGGGATCGGAATTGAGCGATCCGTGAGTAGCGCCGGCTGGGTAGCAGGGCGTATCCATGCCCGCCTCCTGCGGCTCGCTGGTGTCGGCCGTGGTCTCGTACGGCCCGTTGCAGGTGCTGAAGACGGGGTCACCGTTGCCGCCGACGCCATTGCCGAGTAGGCCGCTCACCGAGGTGCACGGGGTGAAGTGCCCGATCTCGACCGTCGAGCTGACGTTGGCCTGGATCGCGGCCCAGGGGACGATGTTGCCGGGCTTGGACGTCCGGTACTCGGGCTGGAAGTTGAACAGGCGCCCGTTGCAGGTCGCGATGTCGGTCTGGGCGAAGCCGTTGGCGGCCGACGCCTGCATGAAGCCGGTCTGACCGGTCGTGAGGTCGTCGATCGTCAATTCAAGGGCCTTGCCCGGTGGTATGCCCGCCGTAGGCACCCCCGGCGCCGCCGCGTCGACGATGTGGATCTGGAGCTTGTCGCCTGGGTTCATCAGCAGGGTCTGGGCGTTCGGCTCGGCCGACGCGTTGTTCATCAGCTGCGGGCTGGGCGGCCCGGTGGGGACGCCGTTCGTCTGGATGAACGCGAAGTTGGTCGTCTCCCTGCAGTTGTTATTACAACTGACGAAGTTGAACGTGCACTCGGCCTCGTTGATGTGCAGCGACGCGCACCACTGCGTGTTGTTGCAGCTCACGTTCTCGATGAACGGGGCGTCGCCCGGCGGGTAGAACTGCATCTCGAGGAACGCGCTGCCCCCGCCCGGGTAGCTCGCCTGCGGGCAGCTCACTCCGAAGCAGGCCGGCGCGTTGGCGTCGCTCTCCGGGGTGCACGGAAGCTGCGGGTAGGAGTTCCCGTCGCACAGGGCCATCCCCAGCCAGGTTGCGACGGTCAGCTCGAACCAGTGCGAGACGTCCTTGCCCGGCGTCTTCACGGTCGGCGCGGCCGTGGGGTCCTTGGGTAGCGTATAGGTCCAGTTCACGTTGTCGCCCGACCCCGCCCGGTTCGAGAAGAACCCGACGTTGGGCTCGTCGTGGCCGATGTAGTGGCCGTTGTCGTAGAAGCGGCCACCCCAGGTGTTCTTGTTGTTGACGGTGCCGCCCTTGGGGTCGGTGCAAGTGGCGGCCCCCAGGATCGTCTTCTGGATCGGGCTGAAGCCGTTGCAGTCCAGGCCTCCCGATGCGTTCGGCTTGATGGTGAAGGGCGCCGACTTGGCCGCCGCGGGCGTCGCTGCCGCGGCTCCGACCGCCGCCGGAGCGTACATCACCCCCAGCGTCATCAGGCCCAGCACGGCGGGCAGGACCTCCCCATAGCCGCCGCTTTGGAAGCTTCTTTGACAAGATGTGCGATTTCGGGACTTTCCGCATCCGCGTCTCCTCGTCGAGTAGGCCAATCGCGACCTTGGAACGGACTGAATCGGACACTATGAGCGGATTCGTCGGCCCGTCAAGGCTTTGACCCTAATGCGCGGTTAATACGCAAATACGCTGCGTAATAAGTGCGAACTACGGATCGGCCCGCAATTAAACGGATTCCCACTATTTGATAGCGGCCATGCCAAAATGGCTTAGGTCATCCGGTGGTCAGCAGGAAGTCCAGGCAGCTTCCGTCCTGCGCGATGTCGACCACGGCCCCGCGCAGCACCCCGGAGGAGTAGTCGCTTCCCGGGTTGACGCACAGCGTGCGGCCGATCTTCTGCGCGCCGCGCGACTCGTGGATGTGCCCGTGCAGGCCCACCACGGGCTGGTAGCGCCTGATGGCCTCCCGCACCGCGTGGCTGCCGACCGGGATGATGCTGGGCCGCCCGCCGCGGATCACCGGCTTCAGCGTGTCGTCGAGCTCTGGGGCGTCGTCAAGCCCCGACGCGTACGGCGGGCAGTGCAGGTTGAGGATGAAGGGCCGGCCCTCGGGCAGCCGGTCCAGCATCTCGTCGATCTGCTTGGCCAGTTCGTCCTCTGAGCACTCGCGCTCGGTGTTCCACGGCGTGGTCGGCACCACGCCCAGGCTGGCCATGGTGACCGGCCCGAGGTCGCACAGCTCGAGTTCCGGGCACTCCACCCGCGGGTGCGCGGCGAGCACCGGGTCGGCGTCCACCGGGTCGTCGTTCCCCGGCGTGATGATGCAGCGTACGGAGGGGTCCAGCCGTTCCGCCGCCAGGTCGCACCAGCGCTGCATCTGCGCGGTGATCTCGGTGCGGAACAGCCGGTCCACGGCCGCCTCGTCCTGCGCCAGCCGGGTCAGCTCGCCGTCATCCATCCGGACCGGGTAGAGCCCGGCCTTGCCGAGATCGGCGGCGAGCCGGTCCCACTCCGACTCGGGTACGGTCACGTCCTCACCGCCCGCCCGAGCCCGGAGCATGCCGTCCTCGGTGAGCACCGGGACGATGGCCTTGCCCGCGAAGTCACCGCCCAGGATGATCACGTCCGCCTCGTAGACCTTCGCGGCGGCCAGGAACTTGCGGAAGCAGACCTCCGATCCGTGGATGTCGGTGGCGAAGTAGATGCGCAGTGCGCGCTTCTTCGATCCCTTGGACCTACCCCACATCCGGCTACTCCGGCGGAAGTTCGCGCATGGCCATCGACAGGTCCAGCGCGTCGCGCTGTTTGCGCACCGAGCGGGCGATCAGGTAGATGACCGGCCCGGCGCCGAGCACGATAATCAGCGTCAGGATCGACTCCCAGCTGAACTTGCCGTAGACGCTGGAGTGGGCGATCAGCTCGTACACGGTGAACAGGGCCAGCACCGTGGTGGCCGCACCCACCGCGGTGACCTTGCGCAGCCACTGGCGCCTGGCCTCGTCGGGCATGCCCGGCGTCTGGATCAGGTCGGACCGGCGCATCGGCAGCATGGTCGCGGCGATGCCGCCGGCCAGCAGGATGAGCGCGAAGAACAGGCTCTGCAGCGCGACGATGTTGCCCAGGTTGACCAGGCTGGTCAGGAAGCAGAACCCGATGCCGATGACCAGCACGATGGCGATGGCGACGTTCGGCGCGTGGTTGCGGTCACCGATCTTGGCCACGCCGACCGGCAGCAGCCGGTCGAAGGCCTGGGCGAACAGCACGCGGGTGGTGACGGTCAGGAAGGCCAGGTTGACCGCGATCTCGGCCAGCGGCACGGCGGTGGCGAACAGGATCTTGGTGATCGGGTCGGTGGACAGCACCATGCCGTAGCCCAGGCCGCCAGCCACCGAGTTCAGGCTGGTGATCTTCCCGTAGGCCGTCGGGTTGGCCAGGCCGAGGTTCGCCTGCGCCTGCATGAAGGTCAGGCCGACGCGGGCCCGCAGCAGCGCCCACACGCCGATCCACAGGACCACCAGGACCCCGATGCTGATCGCCGACGCGTACAGGTAGGTCCGGCCCGGCCTGCGCAGCTCGCCGCCGACGTAGTAGGAGTACAGCACGCCGTTGTAGTTGAGCACCATGAACGGGATGATCGCCACGGCGGACGCGATCGACGTGCCGAACACCACGCCGTTGGACTTGGCCGCGTTGATGATGTCCTGGAAGGCGCCGGGGTGGTTGCTGTAGGTGGCCAGCGCCGAGGTGAAGTCGTTATGCGAGTTGGCGGCCAGCACCCCGATCAGCACGATGAACGCCAGCACCTGCAGGACGATCAGCCAGAAGATGATCCTGGCCACGATCTTGACCGAGAACAGCGACAGCGCCGCGACGATGAGCATGACCGCGACGCTGAGCCAGGCGATGGCGATATTGCTGGTCAGGTGGTTGCCCGCGTTGGTCACCGCGGTGCTGTGGAAGGCCGCCCCCAGCCCGCTGAGCATGAACGGGGTGAACTGCGCGGCGAAGTGCGCGTTGGTCGACAAGATGTAGGTGAACACCACGGCGATGCCGAGTCCGGCCACTGACCCCGCCGCGGGGGAGACGATGCGGGAGAGGTAGACGTACTCGCCGCCCGCCCTCGGGACCGCGCGCAGCAGGTAGCGGTAGGCGAACATGGCGACCAGCCAGATGACCGCCGCGGCGATCAGCGGCAGGTACATGTCGGACTTGGTGAAGTCGGTCAGCCCGGCGTTGAAGTTGATGAACGTGTTGACGACGGCGACCGACGCCAGCGAGATCCCCGTCGCCGCCGGGATCCCCAGGTCCCGGACGAGGCCCGACGTCTGCCGGACGAACAGCCGGGTGGGCTCGGAACTCCCGACCCTGGGCGCTCCCGCCGGAACCGATGCTTCGCTACTACTAGTCACTGGCCTACCTCCAGCCGCAGCACCACCAGGGCGAGGAACACCAAGCCAGGCTGGCAGAGCGCGAGTGGCCGGCCCGGACGGCTCCCTCAGGCTGACCTCATGGTCAGGCCAGGACAAGAGATTGTCAATACCTACGAACATACGGCCTTTTGCAGGTCACAAGGGTGGACGCACGTCCGGAAGCCGCCGCCGCAGCAGGCATCGAAGGGCCGCGCCGCCGGTCCAGCAAAGGGGGAGCACCAGGCGGCCGGCAACCAAGAGACCGCGACCTGACACCGCGCGGATCGGCCTTGGCGGTGTTACCGGCCTGATCATCCGGCCGGTAACACCGCCAGCAAAGGGGGTCTCCTTAGTCCTCTGCCTCTGCCTCTGCCTCTGCTCGGCCTCGAGTTCGTCCTCGAGTTCAGCTTCCTCCTCGAGTTCCTCCTCGAGTTCAGCTTCGGCTAGGGCGATCACGAACCCTAGTCCCTCGGCGATGTTCGCCGCCGCCGAGACGATGCGGGCTGTGCCCGCGATGGGCGCCACCGCGACGAGAATATCTTCGACGTCATCGAGGTCGATGCCTGACTCTGTCGCCGGCACGGCGTTGAGCGCGTAGGAAGCGGCGGGTGCGTCTATCGCGACCAGGGCGGCGATCCGGGCGATCATGAGCTCACGAGGGCTCAAGTCGCTGTTATCCAGCGACAGGGCGGTCATCCCCAGGAGCGTATCGCTGACAGGTGTGTCATTTTCTGTTTCGTTTTCGGACATAGCGGTGCTCCTTTTTGAAAGAAAGTTTGAATCTTGCGCCCCGTCAATCACGGTGGCCTTGGTTCACGCTACGCCGGCCAGGTGCGCCAAGTGCCGCGGGTCCACCTGACCGCTCAGACCGGGCCGACCCCCCGAGAGCCCGACCCCGCAGAGGCAGGCCCGACCCCGCTGACTTCGCCGGTGCCGCCGACCCGCGCAGGCGCTGGAGCACCGGCGCGGCCGCTCGGCAGCGCTCGGCCGGCCTTAGCCGGCGCCCGCCACCACCTCGCGCAGCGCCGCCTCGGGTGCGGCGAGGATCTGCTCTGGAGCCAGTCCCACCGTTCGCCGCAGGTCGCCAAGCGCGCGCCATCGGCGCTCGTCATCGACGAGGTAGGCCACGTTTTCGGCCAGCACGAGCTCCCAGCCGTCCGCGGACGGCACCGGCTCGGCCGCCCCGTCCGCCTCCTCGAGCCGGTCGAGCAGCACCGGCAAGTCCCTCACGAAGGGGAGTGTACGAGCGGGCGCTTGTATCAGGCTTGCCGTCCGGCCCTCCGAATCGGCAAAGGGCGCACTCTACCGCCTGCGGAGGGGAACGGGGGTTCCTGATGGACAGCGTGATGTTTCTCGATTGCCCGGCGTACATGGATCAGCGCGGCACGGCCCGGTGCGGCCTGCCCGCCGTCGTGGAGGACTGGTACACGATGAAGTCAACCGACGGGCCGCTGGAGAGCGCCCGGATCCGATGCCCGCGCGGTCACTACTTCAACGGCCCGCTCGAGTCCCTCACCTGGGAGAAAGCCCTGCCTACCGCGTCGCCCGCCCGCAACCAGGGTGCGACCCCGCGACGCAATGGGTGAGCGCATGACTGTGCTCAGGGCATCTGGCTTGCCTCGCCGGTGACCCGTTCGATTCCGGCTGCGCATCATGCCCGATCCCAGTGCTGCCTGATGAAGCGGTAGCCTGCTTGCGGCCCTGATCGCGCATCGTCCGGAGTCGCAAACCCATGCTCAGCCAACGTCTTGTCGATTCCCTGTTCCCGCCCGGCCTGCCCGAGCCCGAGCACTGGGAGCGCCGGTACCCGCCTCGCGACCTGCCCGAAGGCGCGCAAGTCACCCGCTTCTCGCCGAGCCCGACCGGCTATCTGCACATCGGCGGCGTCTACGTGGCCACCATCGACGTCGACATCGCCAGGCACTCGGGCGGCCGCTACCTGGTCCGCTTGGAGGACACCGACCAGGCCCGCGTGGCCGAAGGCGCCGCCGAACAGTTCGCGGAAGCGTTCGCCTACTTCGACATCGGCCCTGACGAGGACGACCAGACCGGCCACTACGGGCCGTACGCCCAGTCCGGGCGGGCCGACACCTACCTGACCTACGTCCGCGAACTGCTCCGCCAGGGCAAGGCGTACCCGTGCTTCGCGACCAGGCAGGAACTGGAAGAGATCACCGCCCGGCAGCGGGCGGCGGGCGCCCTGCCCGGCTACTACGGGAAGTGGGCGATCTGGCGCGACGCTCCCGAGGATCAGGTCACCGCACGGCTAGCCGCCGGTGACCCCTACGTGGTCAGGTACCGGTCTCCCGGGCTGACCGGGGCCAGGGTCAGCTTCACCGACGCGATCCGCGGCGAGCTGACCTTGGACGACAACCGCAACGACGCGGTGATCCTTAAGAGCAGCGACGCCGAACCGCGGCTGCCCACCTATCACTTCGCGCACGCCGTCGATGACCACCTGATGCGGGTCACGCTGGTCATCAGGGGCGAGGAGTGGATCTCGTCGGTGCCGCTGCACCTGCAGCTGTTCGATGCCCTCGGCTTCGAGCGCGTCCAGTACGCGCACATCGCCCTGCTGATGAAGCAGGACGGCGGGAGCCGCCGGAAGCTGTCCAAGCGGAAGGATCCAGAAGCCACCGTCAGCTTCTACATCGAGCAAGGCTTCCCGGCCCCGGCCGTTCAGTACTACCTGCGCGGGCTGGCCAACGGGCGGCTCGCCGAGATGCCTCTGCCCGAGGCGCTGGCCGCGCCGATCAGGCTGTCGGACATGGGCACCGCGGGCCCGCTGGTCGACATGGTTAAGCTCGACGACATCTGCGCCGACTACGTGGCCACGCTGCCTGGCGAGGAGATCCTCGCCGAGGTCACCACCTGGGCCCGCCGCTACGCCCCCGACCTCGTGCCCGTCCTGGAAACCGAGCGGTCTCTGGCGCTGCGCGCCCTGTCCATCGAGCGGGAAGGCGTCGGAGAACCTGCGCAAGGACCTGCGGAAGTGGGCGGACTTCCCGGCCGTCTACGGGTACTTCTTCCCGCCGCTGTTTACGCTTGTCACCGACCCCGCCGACGCCAGGTTCGGCGGCCTTGACCCGAACCTGGTCCGCGCCGTCGCCGACGCCTTCGCCAGCAAGTACACCCCGCCCGGGCCGTACACCCCGCCCAGAAAGACCCCCAGTGGTTCGAGCAGATCCGCCAGCTCGCGGCCGACCTCGGGTTCGCGCCCAGCGCGAAGGTCTACAGGCAGGACCCGCGGCCTATCCGGGCTCGATCGTCGACGCATCCAACATCATCCGGGTGCTGTTCGACCGGCATGTCGAACAGTCCCGACCTCGCACGGTGGCCGGTGCGCTGGGCACCGATGAGGTCCTGCGCCGGGTGCGTGCCGTTCTGTAACGTTTCCGGAACGTCCCGGCGTACCGTGGCATCTCGTGAGGCACGGCTGCCGAGCGCAGGCGTCCGAGTGGGTGCTGCGGTGTTCGCCGTGCTCGAGCCGGTGGGGCGCAGGGAACGCGACGCACCGCAGCGTCAGGAGTCCTGCCCGGCCGTCTCGTCGTCGAACCAGGTCTCGTCGCCTGGCTTGATCGTATCGTCGGGCGGAACGTCTATGACGGGTACCGGCTCGAGGCCGATCCTCTCCGCGATCCTGCTCAGCAGCTCATCCTGGGCGGCCAGGTGTCCCTGCACGTGCGCCATCTCGTGCAGGGTGGCGCTCGCGTCGTGGAAGGTCGCCTCCGCCCGCTTGTCCGCCGCCGCTGCTTGCACATTCTGCCCCACCATGATCGACTGACAACAACACCAACTGCAGGAACGGTCTGGGCGACCCAGGTGACGATCCGCGGACGCGCCAGCGTGCGGTATCGCAGACGGGAGGCTGATCAGGTCGAACAGCCCAAAGGCGTAAGCACACCACATACTGCCCACCACCTGGGTGGTCAAGATCGCGACCTTCGTGTTGAACCGGTTGATGGCCGTCCCGCGCGGGAGCATGTCGAGTACCCTCACCGGGCGGTCGCCGAGCCGGGAGGTGATGTGTGGATGGCGTATGTGCTGGTAGATCGTCATGACCTGACCTTCCGTCAGACGAGCAGGACGCTCCTGCGTCCCCGGGCGCTGACTTCTGCGACAGGGTAACGGCTGGTGCCGGCGCCCTGCGAAGGCCGACGTCGGATCGGTCAGTTCATCATCATCGGCGGGGCGGCGTGCAGGCCCGGAGCCAGCCACGGCAGCCAGATGATGGCCACCGCGAGGCCCAGCGTGGCCACGCCAGCCACCCGGCCGGCCAGCGCGCCCCACCTCCAGGTCTTCTCGACCAGCACCACCGCGGCCAGGCCGATCATGGCGGCGATGTTCATCACGCCCACCGCGATCAGGATCACCATCAGGCCCCAGCAGCAGCCCAGGCAGTAGGCGCCATGGTGGGCGCCGGCCCGCAGGTCGCGGGACCTGCCCTTGTAGGAGCCGTAGTGCAGGAGCAGCGCGAGCGGGGAACGGCAGTGCGCCAGGCAGCGATCCTTCAGCCGGCTCAGCTGGTACACGCCGCACGCCGCGAAGACCGCCACGGCCAGGACGTGGGCTGCTCCTGGGTGCTTCCCGGTCAGCCAGCCGGCGAGCCAGGCCAGCCCGAAGGCAGGCACGCCAGCCGCCGCCCAGACCGCGAGATAGCCGAGCACCAGCAGGCCGATCCTGGCCGTCCGGTTACTCTGCACGGTCCTGGCGTACAGCGAGGCCGTCGGCGTCACCGAGGGCAGCATCATGGCGGCCATCATCAGCGTCCACACCGGCACGAACACGGCCAGGCCGAGGCCCATCGTGCCGGCCATCCCGGTCATGCCGCGGGCGAGCACCACGGTCGCGGCCCAGGCCCCGGCGGCCGCGATCAGCAGCAGGCCGACTTCCCGCCGGGCCAGCCCCGGCCGGACCAGACCCGCAGACCCGGCGGAGCCGTTCACCCGGACCATGAGAATGGCGCGGAAAAGCCGCTCTGCCCTTCGCGTCCCCAGTCCACCCCGAAGGTCGACAGGTGCGCCGCGTTGGCCGGAGCGACCGTCAGCGTGGTGTTGGACGGATGGAAGACGTTGGTCAGCCGGACCGGATCCTGGCCTTCGATCGCGACGAAGTCCTCCACGCCGACGTCAATGGCCTCGCCGATCCGCACGTGATGGCCGCGGCCCTCCTCGCTGTAGATGATGGGCGCCTTCTCCACGCCGAGCATCTCGCCGATGAGCGGGGCGAGCATGGCGGGCGGCCCGCCCGCCTGCCCGGACAGGACCGCCCCGAGCTGCTCGGTCTGCGCATCAGACGCGGCCTCGTCGAGGAATACGCCCACCCGCCAGTTGCCCTCGCTCATCACCGGCGGCGTGTCCAGGAACAGGGCGAAATTCAGTCCGCTGACGTCGACGTCGTTGATCTGGCCCGACTCCACGTGATAGGCCAGCAGCGCCCGGCAGCGGTCGAGCGTGGCCTTGGCCGTAAGCGCGGACCAGGTACACGGGCAGACCGCGTCGCACGAGCACGACTCGAAATACGTCCCTTCCAGTCGCCAGGCCATGGCTGCTCCTTCATGACGGAAACATGTTGCTCAAGGCTCCCGCGCGCCGCAGTAATCGTCAACATCTTCGTGAAGAGAAGGCCGGCCCGGCCGACCGTACCTACGCCGGTCCCGAAGGCCAGCTCACACAGGCCAAGATGGCGAAGAGAGTAGGCTTCCGGTGATCGTTCATCAGCGACCCGGGAGGCCATGAATGCCGCTGTTCGGAGGCCAGCAGAACCAGTCCACGGCGGTGTGGGAGCCAAAGGCGGCCGACAGCCGGCTCGCGCAGACCGCGGGTGCCAGCCCGGCCGGCGTCTTCACCTCGGACCTGTCGGTCTCGGAGTACGTGCTGCTCGGCGAGGCCGGGTTCGAGCCGCTCGGTTTCGTCGTCGGCTCCTCGATCTACCACGTCGGCCTGCAGGTCGGGCGGTGGAACCAGAACCAGGAGCTCACGGTCCTGACCCAGGCGATGTACAACGCGAGGGAACTGGCCATGGCCAGGATGCGCGCCGAGGCGGATCACCTGGCGGCCGACGGCATCGTCGGGGTCCAGCTGCGGCTGCAGATGTACGCCTGGGGCGAGAGCTGTCTGGAGTTCGTGGCGACCGGCACCGCGGTCCGCCACCTGACCGGCCAGGGAGCGCACCGCGCGCCCGACGGCCGCGCGTTCACCTCGGACCTGTCCGCCCAGGACTTCTTCCGGCTGCTGGCCGCCGGCGCGGTACCGGTCGCCTTCGTCCTCGGTACCTGCGTCTACCACATCGCCCACCAGGGCGTGCTGCAGTCGATGCGCCAGGTCGGCCAGAACCAGGAGATGCTGCAGTTCACCCAGGGCGTCTACGAGGCGCGCGAGCTGGCGCTGGCCCGGATGCAGGCCGAGGCCGCGCAGGCCCAGTCGTCCGGGATCGTCGGCGTCACGGTGGATGTCAAGAATCACGTCTGGGGCGCGCACGCGACCGAGTTCCTGGCCACCGGCACCGCCGTCCGGCGGCTCAGCGAGGAGCACCGGCTGCCGGAAACCTCCCCCAAGCCCACCTTCACCCTCGGCCTGGACAACTAGGTCATCCCCGGAAGCTAGCGACCTCCTCGGCGCCGCGGCTGTTGATCACCCGCTCCGCCGAGATGCCGAACTTCTCCGCCCGCACCGTGCCGTTGCCCAGCCAGTCGAGCTGCCCCGGCGCGTGCGCGTCGGTGTCGATGGCGAACAGGCAGCCGGCCTCGGCCGCCAGCCCCAGCAGCCGGTCCGGCGGGTCCATGCGCTCCGGCCGGCAGTTGATCTCCACCGCCACGCCGTGCTCGCGGCACGCGTTGAACACCGCCTCGGGGCTGAACACCGACTCCGGCCGCCGGCCGCGTCCGCCCCGCTGGCCAACACCGAGCAGCCGCCCTGTGCAGTGGCCGAGCACGTCCACGTGCGGGTTGCGGATCGCGGCCACCATCCGCGCCGTCATGGGCCCGGCGGGCATCCGCAGCTGGGAGTGGACGCTGGCCACCACCACGTCCAGCCGGGCGAGCAGGTCCTCCCGCTGGTCGAGCGAGCCGTCCTCGAGGATGTCGACCTCGATCCCGGTCAGGATCCGGAACGGCGCCAGCTCCTCATTCAGCGAGGCGACCAGCTCGAGCTGAGCCTCCAGCCGCGAAGCCGACAGCCCGTTGGCCACGGTCAGCCGCGGCGAGTGATCGGTCAGCGCGATCCACTCGTGCCCCATCGCCCGGGCCGCCTCGGCCATCTCCACGGGCGGGCTGCCGCCGTCGGACCAGTCCGAGTGGGTGTGGCAGTCGCCGCGCAGCGCCATGCGCAGGCCGTCCGGCGGCGACTGCGGCTGCTCGGCGAGCAGCCGGGCCAGGTAGGCGGGCTGCTGGCCGGCCGCGGCCTCGGTGATGACCTGGGCCGTGGTCGCGCCGATGCCCGGCAGCGCCTCCAGCGTGCCGGTCGCGATCCGGCGCTCGACCTCGCCCGGCGCCAGCTCGGCCAGCACCGCCGCGGCCCGCCGGAACGCCCGCACGCGGTACGTCGGCTCCCCGCCCCGTTCCAGCTCGAACGCGATCTGCCGCAACGCCTGCACCGGGTCCACTGGTGATCTCTACCCAGGTCGTTCGGCGGGCATCCGCGGCGGATCGGGCAGAATTGAGCCGGACAGGACCCATCCAGAAGGGGGCGCGATGTTCCACGTGGACTCCGAGGTCGGCCGCTTGCGGCAGGTGATCCTGCACCGCCCTGACCTGGAACTCAAGCGGCTGACCCCGGACAACGCTGCCGACCTGCTGTTCGACGACGTGCTGTGGGTGAGCCGGGCGCAGGCTGAGCACGACGCGTTCGCCGAGGCGCTGCGCTCGCGGGGCGTGGTGGTGCACTACTACGGTGATCTGCTGGCCCAGACCCTGGACATCGCGGAGGCGCGCGAGTACATCCTGGACCGGGTGTTCGACCCGCGCTGGCACGGGCCGCTGGCCGCCGCGACCCTGCGCGCCGCCATGGACGGCCTGGACTCCGCGCACCTGGCCACGTTCCTGGCCGGCGGGATCACCAAGCGCGAGATCGCCGAACTCGGCCCGGAGCCCAAGAGCATCGCCTTCCACTCCCTGGACCCCGACGGCTTCGTGCTCGCCCCGCTGCCGAACCTGCTCTACCAGCGCGACACGTCATGCTGGATCTACGGCGGCGTGTCGATCAACGCGATGCGCCGCCCGGCCCGGATCCGGGAGACCGTCACCGGCGAGGCCATCTACCGCTGGCACCCGATGTTCGCCCAGGCGGAATTCGACGTCTGGTACCAGGGTTCCGACGCCGCGCCGGCCACCATCGAAGGCGGCGACATCCTGGTCATCGGGAACGAGGCGGTGCTGGTCGGGATGAGCGAGCGGACCACGCCGCAGGCGGTCGAGGTGCTGGCGCACCGGCTGTTCAGCGCCGGTGCCGCTCGCTGCCTAGTCGCCATCGACATGCCGAAGACCCGCGCGTTCATGCACCTGGACACCCTGCTGACCATGGCCGACTACGGCGTGTTCAACAAGTACGCGGGGATGGGCATGCTGCCGTCCTACACCGTCGAGCCGGGCGCGACGGCAAGCGAGCTGAAGGTCACCGATCACCCGCCGGAGGACATGCACCGCGCCATCGCGGCCGCGCTCGACCGGCCCTACATTAACGTGCTGACCGCGGTGCAGGACGTCCACTCCGCGCAGCGGGAGCAGTGGGACGACGGCTGCAACGTGCTGGCCGTCGAGCCGGGAGTGGTCATCGCCTACGAGCGGAACGTGACCACCAACACCTACCTGCAGGACAACGGCATCGAGGTGATCCCGGTGCCCGGCGGCGAACTAGGCCGCGGCCGCGGCGGCCCCCGCTGCATGAGCTGCCCCCTCGAACGCGACGCCTGAGCAGTGTTCAGGTACCCTGGTAGAAGTTATCCGGTAGAAAGGTAGATCGTGAGCCTGAATATCAAGAATGCCGAGACTCACCGGCTAGTTCAGGAACTCGCTGCGCTGACCGGCGAGACCCAGACAGAGGCGGTGACCATTGCGGTCCGCGAGCGCCTCGATAGGGTCCGGCATCTCCGTGAGGCTGGCCTGGCTGACCGGCTCTTGGCCATCGGCAGAGACACCGCCCCCCGGCTTCGCGAGCCATTCCGCTCCGTAGACCACGGTGATCTGCTCTACGACGAACGAGGGCTTCCGGCTTGATCGTCGACACGTCTGCCCTCATCGCCATCCTGCGCGACGAAGCCGATGCCCCGGACATTGCGCTGGCCATCGAGAGAGCGGAGATCCGTAAGATCTCAGCCGCCAATTATCTGGAGACGGCGGTCGTCATCGACGCGAGCCGCGACCCTATCGCGAGCCGCCGCTTCGACGAGTTGGTCGATACGGCAGAGCTGCGTGTCGAACCAGTGACACACGACCAGGCCCGCATTGCCCGGGAAGCGTACCGCGATTTCGGGAAGGGCAGTGGCCACAAGGCCAGCCTGAATTTCGGAGATTGCTTCGCATACGCCCTGGCCAAGTCCACCGGAGAAGCGCTGTTGTTCAAGGGCAGCGACTTCAGCCACACCGATCTGGAACCCGCATTGCTTGCCACGCCGTCCGCTGAGGACGGCGGGTCGTCAACTCCGGACGGCGCGGTATAGCGCAGGGTGCGAGCGGTAGTCGGCCATGCCAGCGGCCGACTGCCTGAAAACCCGGCTGCGGGTCGCGGCTGTCGGTCATGTTCTGAACTAGCCGACTAGCATAAGCCCCATGAGCAGCCGGATGCCTGCGGTGTACCTGAGCCACGGCGCGCCGCCGCTGGCCGACGACCCGATCTGGCCGGGAGAGCTGGCGGCCTGGGCAACCGCACTGCCGCGGCCGGACTCGATCCTGGTCATCTCGGCCCACTGGGAGAACGCCCCGGTCTCGCTGAGCGCGACCCGCACGGTCCCGCTGTACTACGACTTCTGGGGCTTCCCCAAGCACTACTACGAGGTCACTTACCCCGCGCCTGGCGCGCCGCGGCTGGCCGAATCCGTGCGCAAGCTGCTCGGCGGGCAGGTGCACGAGCACGCCGATCGCGGCCTGGACCACGGCGCGTACGTGCCGCTGGTGGAGATGTACCCGGACGCCGGCGTGCCGGTCATCCAGCTGTCCATGCCGACGCTCGACCCGCACGGGCTGATGGACCTGGGCCGCAGGCTCGCCCCGCTGCGCGACGAGGGCGTGCTGATCATGGGCAGCGGGTTCTTCACGCACAACCTGCGGGAGTTCGTCTTCGAGGGCCCGGTACCGGAGTGGTCGCGGGAGTTCGACGACTGGGGCAAGCGGGCGCTGCACGACGGCGACGTGGACGCGCTGCTCGACTTCGCAAACCAGGCCCCGGCCGCCCGCACCGCGCACCCGCGCACCGAGCACTTCGCGCCGCTGTTCGTCACGCTCGGGGCCGGCGAAGACGATCTAGCCGCGCAGCGTCCGGTGATCGAGGGCTTCTGGGGCGGCCTGGCCAAACGCTCGGTCCAACTCGGCTGAAGTCCGAGCACAGTCAGAACTGAGACACGTGATCTTAGGGTCTGTCGAGCACCCGCCGGGACGTCCTATGGTCTAGACATGACCACGAATGACACGCTGCGAGTAACCGACTCACGAACCGGCCGCAGCTACGACCTCCCTATCGTCGACGGCGCGATCCGCGCGACGGACCTTCGGCAGATCAAGACGTCCGATGACGACTTCGGATTGCTGTCTTACGACCCGGCCTACCAGAACACCGCGAGTTGTCGCAGCGCGATCACCTTCATCGACGGAGACAAGGGCATCCTGCGGTACCGCGGCTACCCGATCGAGGAACTGGCGCGCCAGTCGTCCTTCCTCGACGTGGCCTGGCTGCTGCTGCACGGCGACCTGCCGGACAAGAAAGAGTCGGCCGCCTGGGCCTACCAGATCTCCCACCACACCTACGTGCACGAGAACGTCAAGAAGTTCATCGACGGCTTCCACCACGACGCCCACCCGATGGGCATCCTGGTCAGCACGCTGGCCGCGCTGTCCACCTTCTACCCCGAGGCCAAGAACGTCCATGACCTGGCCTGCCAGGACCAGCAGGTGGTCCGGCTCATCGCCAAGATGCCCACGCTCGCGGCCTTCGCCTACCGGCACGCGCGGGGCCTGCCCTACGCCTACCCCGACGACGACCTGTCCTACGCCGGCAACTTCCTCAACATGATGGCGAAGATGACCGAGCCCAAGTACAGCCCGGACCCGGTGCTCGAGCACGCCCTGGACGTTCTGTTCATCCTGCACGCCGACCACGAGCAGAACTGCTCCACCAGCGCCATGCGCGGCGTGGCCAGCTCCCAGACCGATCCCTACTCGGCGGCCGCCGCGGCCGCGGCGGCGCTGTACGGCCCGCTGCACGGCGGCGCGAACGAGCAGGTGCTGAACATGCTCAGGGAGATCGGCTCGGTGGACAACGTGCCCGCCTACATCGCCCGGGTCAAGGCCGGGGAGCTGCGGCTGATGGGCTTCGGCCACCGGGTGTACAAGAACTACGACCCGCGGGCGACCATCATCAAGGAGGTCGCCGACCAGGTGTTCGAGGTCACCGGCCGGAACCCGCTGCTGGACATCGCGCTCGAGCTCGAGCGGATCGCGCTGGCCGACGAGTACTTCATCAGCCACAAGCTGTACCCGAACGTCGACTTCTACTCCGGCATCATCTACCAGGCCATGGGCTTCCCGGTGGCGATGTTCCCCGTGCTGTTCGCGATCGGCCGGATGCCCGGCTGGCTGGCTCACTGGCAGGAGGGCTCGGTGGACCCGGAGCAGAAGATCGCCCGGCCACGGCAGATCTACGTCGGCGAGACCGTGCGTCACCTCGACGGGGAGGAGGGCTGACCGCTACCTGGCTGGACCTGCCGCCCGGCTCGCTTTTCGGCCTGGCCAACCTGCCGTACGGCGTGTTCTCAACCAACCACGAGCTGCCGCGGGTCGGGATCCGGATCGGCGACTCGGTGCTCGACCTGGCCGAGGTCCTCGGGGAGCAGGTCTTCGCCGAGCCGTCGCTGAACGCCTTCATGGCCGAGGGCCGGGTCCGGTGGACCGACGTCCGGGCCCGGCTCACCGAGCTGCTGACCGTCGAACGGCACCGCGCCGCCGTCGAGGCCGCGCTGCGCCCGCTGGAAACCGTTCGGCTGCACCTGCCGTTCGAGGTGGGCGACTACGTCGACTTCTACGCCAGCGAGCACCACGCCGCGAACGTCGGGCGGCTGTTCCGTCCCGGCGGCGAGGCGCTGATGCCCAACTGGAAGCACCTGCCGGTCGGCTACCACGGGCGCTCGGGCACGGTCGTGGTCTCCGGCACGCCGGTCACCCGCCCGAACGGCCAGTCAGCCGCGCCCGGGGCCGCCCCCGAGTTCGGCCCGTCGCGGCGGCTGGACTTCGAGGCCGAGGTCGGGTTCGTGGTCGGCACCGGCTCGCCCGGCCCGGTGAGCACCGGCGGCTTCGCCGACCACGTGTTCGGCGCGTTCCTGGTCAACGACTGGTCCGCCCGCGACATCCAGTCCTGGGAGTCCCGGCCGCTCGGTCCGTTCCTGGCCAAGTCGTTCGCCACCTCGGTCTCTGAATGGGTGGTCCCGCTCGAGGCGCTGGAGCACGCCCGGGTGAGCCCGCCGCCGCGCGCGCCGGAGCCGCTGCCCTACCTGGCCGACGTGGACAAGTGGGGCCTGGACCTCACGCTGGAGGTGCGGCTGAACGGCCAGGCCGTCTCGCGTCCCCCGTTCGCCACCATGTACTGGACGCCCGCGCAGATGCTGGCCCACATGACGGTGAACGGCGCCTCGATCAGGACCGGGGACATCTACGCCTCGGGCACGGTCAGCGGCCCGGCCCGGGATCAGCGCGGCTGCCTGCTGGAGCTGAGCTGGGGCGGCGCCGAACCCCTCACCCTGCCCGACGGGTCGGTGCGCACCTTCCTCGAGGACGGCGACGAGGTCACGATCAGCGCCACCGCCCCGGCCGCCTACGGCACCCGGATCGGCTTCGGCGAGGTCACCGGCCGGATCCTCCCGGCCGTCAGCGGCTAGCTGTCAGCTGGACCGTCGGCGACCCACTGACGCAGCTTCTTGCGGTCCAGCTTGCCCACGCTGGTCAGCGGCACGGCGGGCACGATGGTGATCTGCCGCGGGTACTTGTTGGCCCCCAGGTGCCGCCGAGCGTGCTCGCTGAGCTCCTCGGCCGTGGCCGACAAACCCGGCCGCAGCGACACGAACGCCACCACCTCCTCACCCAGCCGAACGTCCGGCCGTCCCACCACTCCGGCCAGCGCGACCGCCGGGTGGGCGACGAGCACCTCCTCGACGTCGCGCGGGAACACGTTGAAGCCGCCGCGCAGGATCAGGTCCTTCTTCCGGTCCACCACGTACAGGTAGCCGTCCTCGTCCAGGTGCCCGATGTCGCCCGTGTGCAGCCAGCCGCCCGCGAGCACGTTGGCCGCGGCGTCCGTCGTGTGCCAGTACCCGCTCATCACCCCGGGCGACCGCACGCAGATCTCGCCGTCCCGCCCTGCGGCCAGCACCTGCCCAAGATCATCCTGGATCGACACCTCGCAGCCCGCCACCGGCAGCCCGACGCTGCCCACGCGGCGGGCGCCGTAGGGGTTGGCCGAGATGAGCGTGGCCGACTCCGTGCAGCCGTACCCCTCGTAGATCGTCACGGACGGCACCCGCTTCTCGAACTCCCGCCGGGCCTCATCCGGCAGCGGCGCCGCCCCGGACGAGATCGCGGTCAGCCCGGACAGGTCGGCCTGCTCCAGCGGCTGTCCGAGCAGCATCTGGATCATCGAGGGCACCAGCGCGCTGCCCTGCACGCGGTGCTCCTCGGCGAGCTGCACCCAGCCGGCCGGGTCGAACCAGCGCATGAGGATGAGCCTGGCCCCCTCGTCCCGGTGAAAGCCGCCGCAGAACACCAGCAGCCCGTAGGCGTGGGCCAGGGGGAGCGGCAGCACCGAGGTGGTGATGTTGGCCCGCACCGACGACTGGTGCGCCGCCCACCCGCACCAGAACAGGTTCGCGTGGGTCAGCGGCACCCCCTTGGACCGGCCCGTCGTCCCGCCGGTGTACAGCAGCGCGGCCAGGTCCGTCCCGGACCGGTCGACGATGGATCCTGGCGCGGCGGAAGCCACCTGCGCGAAGTCGAGCACCGTCACGCCCGGGGCCGCTTCAGGCGCGTCGGCGGAGGCTCCCGGGACCACCACGAACCGGACGTCTGGCGCCCCGTTCAGGGCCGAAGACACCTTGGGCAGGAACTCCACCGTGGTCACCACGCCGACCGCGCCGGAATCGACCAGCGCGTTCCGCAACTCGTCCTCGCTGACCAGGAAGATCAGCGGGGTCACCGCGGCGCCCGCCCGCCAGGCCGCGCTGTAGGTGATCAGGACCTCGGGGCAGTTGGCCATCAGCACCAGCAGCCGGTCCCCGGGGCGGACGCCGAGGTCGGCCAGCCCGGCCGCGAACCTTGCCGCCCGGTCGGCGAGCGAGCCGCTCGAGTGCCACCGGCCTTCGAAGAACAGGGCGTCGTAGTCACCCTGCCGCTCCAGCGCCAGCTCAGCCTGCCTGGCCAGGTTCTCCTCAGTCATGCCCGCCTCACACCAGATTGATCTCGCGGTATGAACCGACCCTAGCCGACCCTTCCGCCATCTGGCCGCACAGGTTAGGGTCGCGCTCATGGTGACCGAGACCGAATTCGATCAGCTGCTCGACCTGCTCCGCGGGTTCATCCGCCGCGAGGTGATGCCCGCCGAGGCCGCCATCGACGAATCCGACGAGATTCCCGCCCGGCTGATCGCGCAGGCCAAGGAGATGGGCCTGTACGGCTACGCCCTGCCCACCGAGTACGGCGGTCTCGGCCTTTCGGTCGGGCAGCAGGTCCGGTTGACCATCGAGCTCGGCTACACGTCCCCGGCGTTCCGGTCCCTGTTCGGCACCAACAACGGGATCGCCGGCCAGGTCCTCGTCCTGGCCGGGACCGACCAGCAGCGCAAGCACTGGCTGCCGCGCCTGGCCTCGGGCGAGGTGGTCGCGTCGTTCGCCCTGACCGAGCCGGACGCGGGCTCGGACCCGAGCCGCCTGGTCACCAGCGCCCGGCAAGAGAAGGGGGAAGGGGAGGCGGGTGGGGGGTGCTGGGTCATCGACGGCCTCAAGCGCTACATCACCAACGCCCCGATGGCCGACGCGTTCATGGTGTTCGCCCGCACCGACCCGCAGGCCCCGCCCGGCAGGGGCATCGGCGTCTTCGTGGTGCCCGCCCGCGCCGAAGGGGTCGCCGTCGCGGCCCGCGATCACAAGATGGGCCAGGCCGGCGCCTGGACCGCCGACGTCGCCTTCACCGGCGTCCGGGTTCCCGCCGACGCGCTGGTCGGAGAGCAAGCCCAGGCCGGCTACGCCACCGCCATGCGGAGCCTGGCCCACGGCCGCCTGATCATCGCGGCCCTGTGCGTCGGCGTTGCGGCCCGCCTGGTCGACGAGAGCGTCTCCTACGCCAAGGAACGCTCCCAGGGCGGTCACCCGATCGGCGAATACCAGCTCGTCCAGGCCATGCTGGCCGACTCGCACACCGAGTACCTGGCCGCCCGGTCCCTGGTCCTGGACGCCGCGGCCCAGTACGAATCCGGCGCCGACCAGCGCCTCGCCCCCTCCGCGGCCAAGTACTTCGCCAGCGAAGCCGTCGGCCGGATCGCCGACCGCGCCGTCCAGATCCACGGCGGCTCCGGCTACATCCGCGGCATCCCCGTCGAGCGCCTCTACCGCGACGTCCGCCTGTTCCGCATCTACGAGGGCACCAGCCAGATCCAGCAGCTAGTCATCGCCCGGGAACTCCTCCGTTAACCCCGAAATTCAAAATCATTCTTCCGAACGGACAGTGGTGCGCGCCCTCCTTCTCGTGCGACCTCAGCCATCTCGGCAACCACTCAAGGCTCATAGCTCACTATTTCGATAATAGCTGACGACACGCGATTTCATAAAGATAAATGTCCTGGCGCGGTGCTAGAATCGGGATAGACAAACAACCAGCACCCGGATCGGGGGTGACCCTCCAGGTGTGCCAGCCCGACACCGCACCGACGCCCATCAGCGCAACTCAGGCGCTGGCGGGAACGCGGGCCTGGCTGGGTTCCCTGGCCGCTGTCGATCCTGTCGCTATGCCGGCTCAGGTGCAGGCCGAGTGCCTGCGGGGCCTGGAGCAGATCGAGGCCACGCTCACCGCGGCCCGGGCCCAGATCCTGGGCGCGTTCACCGCCGCCCAGGGTTACTCGGCCGACGCGGACTACTCCGCCCGCGCCTGGCTGATCCACAAGACCGGGGTCACCAAAGGCGCGGCGGCAGGCCACATCGGCTGGTCCCGCCGGACGGTGACGCACCCCCAGGTACTCGCCGCGCTGGCCGAAGGCATCATCGTGAGCGAGTCGCTGGCCCGCAAGCTGTGCGGCTGGACCGACAAGCTCCCCCAGGAGTGCCGTCAGCCCGCTGATGAGATCCTGCTGGCCGCGGCCCGGGCCGGGGCCGACGAGCGGGACCTGGCCGGCCTGGCCGCCGAGATCCGCGCCCGCGCCCCCCAAGATGACAAAGACGACGACCGCGGCTTCGAGGACCGCACCGTCCGCCTGGAGACCACGTTTGACGGCGCCGGCCTGATGACCGGTGACCTGACCCCCGAGTGCACGGCCATCGTGTCCGCGGTGCTGGACGCCCTGTCCGCGCCGATGGGCGCCGAGGACACCCGCACGCAGGGCCAGCGCTACCACGACGGCTTGCAGGAGGCGATGCGGCGCCTGGCCGCCTCGCGGCCTGCTCCCCGAACGGGCCGGCCAGCCCGTGAAGGCCCTGGTCCACACCTCCCTCGCCGAGCTCCGCGCCCTAGACCCCGGATCGGTCCTGCAAGGCGAATGGATCACCGCGGTGCAGGCCAAGTGGGCCGGGGCCCGGGCCGCCGCTTCGGTGGCCGGCGGCGACGGCGCCGCCTGGCTGGACGGGGCCGCTGCCCGCGCCGTGACCTGCGACGCGATCATCACCCCCGTCGTCACCGGCGACGTGGACATCGCCGCCCTGGACGGCCTGGTCAAGCTGTGCGTCCAGCTCGACCGCCTCGACCACGCCCCAGACCGGGCCGAGCCCGCCTCCGACCCGGCCGCCGGCGTCCCCGGCGGACGCGTCCGCCGGGCCCGCGTCCCCGGCCCGCGAGGCGCTGCAGAAAGCCATCATCGGCAAGGCCGTCGACCTCCTGTCCGGCCCCGGCGGCCTCGCCAGCTTCCTGCGCACCCGCCAACTCGGCGCCCGGCTGGCCGGCCCCAGCCTGCCGCTGGACATCGGCTACTCCGAGACCGTCCCGGCCGCGATCCGCAACGCGGTCATCCTGCGGGACCAGCACTGCCAGTGGGCCGGCGGCTGCCGCCAGCCCGCCCGGGCCTGCCAGGTCCACCACGTCAAGCACAAGGCCGACGGCGGCCCCACCAGCGTCAAAGGCTGCGTGCTTGCTGTGTTTCTTCCACCACCAGATCGTGCATCCACCGGTGGGGCTGGACCCTGGTCCTGAACCCGGACGGGACGACCACCGCCTGGAACCCGGACCGCACCAAGGTGCTCCACAGCCACGGACCACCAGCGCGCGCCGGGTAACACCCCGGCCTGCCGGGGATGATGAGGCGCCATCGAGGTCCGCCGATCGATCGGCCGCGTGGAGGTCCGCCACCAGTCGCACATCACCATGAGTCACCGTAGAGCCGCCGCATCGCCGGCTCGCACACGCGGGTCAGGTCGCTGATCTGTTCTTGCGGCAGGGCCGTCCAGCGGGGAGACCGCGGCTCTACCAGTTGCACGGCACGGTCGAGCCAACCTGGATGCGTGTCTGGCAGGTTGGCGAAGCGCGCCAGCCGTACCAGGACCTGCCTTGGCTCCGCGACGAGGTTCTCGTAGCTGACCTGGAGCACGCGTTCGGTCGGCAGGCTGGCGAGAACATCGAGTGCTGGCATGATCATGTCGGACCAGAACTGCCCGGACTCAGCGGCTGATACTTCGAATCGCTCGAACGCTTCGTGATCGAATGTCTCGGGCATAAACAGTCGCAGATCGGGCGGCACCTGCTCCGGCGGCTTGTCATCGCCCAGGTAGGGCGATATGCCCAGGCGCGAGTCCAGCATCGCCGATACCGCTCCGAGCCGGTATGCGGGATGGCGGCTAAATGAGTACGCACACTCGCGCCCGTCGCGGTAGAGGTGCACGAACTTGGCGTCGCGAAACTGGTCGGCGAGCTGGCTCATATACAGCAGCGAACTGCCCGAGCGCTCGACCCAGGCGCGCGCGCCGAGGCGATCGCACAGCCACCCGATCAAGCGCCGGTGCTGAGCCGCGGCGGAGGCTGGGGTCAGGCCGGCGACGAACGCCTCCACCTCGTCATAGAGCCCTTCGGGATCGTCGCTCAGGTGCGGCAGCGCGGTAACCAGGATCGGCGGGATCCCGGTAGCCGCAGTGAACCTGCTGCCGGGGCCCGGCACGTATAGGAACTCGGGGACGCGCAGGCCGAGCCGGTATGCGTGCCTGAAGAACACCCAGGGCTCGCTGAGCAACCGCCAGTACGCCGCCGCGTCCAGTTCACCCGCTGGGAGGGGGTCGGGCATCAGCAGGGAAAAGAACTCAGACAAGCTGAGAATCTCCGGGTTCAGCCGGAGCATGTTCGACAGCATCGTCGAGCCGCACCGGCCGGTGGAAACTACGATGACACCCGGCCAGGCCGTCCGCTCATCAGCGGTCATCTCGAATTTGCTCCGCGTCCGGGTGCCCGCCGACCATGACTACCGGCCACCTCGCTTCGCATGACGCTGGTCACGGGCAGAACGCGTTCTTCGGCACGCCCGCGCAGGGCGTCGGCATGCTCGGCAGCTGGGGCAGCGCCATCATCACGGTGCGGGTCTGCTTCGGGTACCTCGCCTGCCTGGGCACCGAGCAGGTGGCGAACCCGGTGGCACACACGAGCTGGTTGGTCAGCGCCGGATCGTTGCCGTTACCAGGCCCCCCGCAGGGCTGCCCGTCCACGTTTGCGCTCTGGATGCCGGCGGGCGCGGAGGTCAGCCGGCCACCGAGGTCGACATTGCCGTAGAAGCAGTTCCGCGGCGTATACGACCCCAGGGTCAAGGTAGCCAGGTCAGAGTTCGTCGGGTTGCCGAAGAACCCGACGCCGCTGAACACGTTCGAATAGACCTGATTGCCGCGCGCCTCGAAAAGGCAGAACTTGGGCAGCGGTTTGTTCTTGATGCCGCCCTGGCAATGCGTTCCTGGCGGCGGCTGCTCCGGGTCGGCGTTGTCGCTGACGAGTATCCCCCAGGCGCCCTGATCCGCGATGACGTTGCGGGCCACCGTGTCATACTCGCCCCCCACGAGCTGGATGCCGATTCCGACGGGCGCGATGGCTCCGTTACCCGGCGCGTTCGCGTTGTTGTTCGCCTCGATCGTGTTGCCCTCGATGATCGTGCAGGACGTCGTGGCGCTGCCCGGGCAGCGGCCGTCCTGCGGCGGCGGCGCGTCGTCGTTGTTCTCCGAGTTCGGCGCGATGCCGGCCCGGTTGTCCCGGAACAGCGAGTTCTTGATGACCAGCTGCCCGCCTGCGTTCGTGCCGGAATACCCGAGGTCGGAGTTGAACCCGGTGTCGTTCGCGAGCGTGATATTGCAGATCTGGCGGCACGCGCCCACGTAGTAGGCCGCGTCGGCCATGTTGCTGGCGTACGAATTCGTGATCAGTCCCGGGCCGCTCGAGTTGCTGACGAATATCCCGTACTGGGCCAGCTGCGGGCTGTTCGGCTTCGCCGGCGTCCACTCCGATGTCGCGGTCAGGTATGACCCGGCGTAGGCGCCCAGGCCGATCGTGCCGGTGCCGTCGCCGCCGTTCCACCAGATCTCGTTACCGTGGTGGCCGTCTTTGGCCAGGTAATCGCACACGGTCAGGTTCTGGATGGTGACCCCGCTGGCCTTCGACGCCACGATCCCGTCACGCGGCGTGAAATCCTGCTGGGCGGCGGCCGACGGGCACGGGTGCGCGGCGGTCCCGTTGCTGCCGTCGATGATCACCCGGTTGCGGTCCATTCCGCGGATGTGCAGGTTCGGCTTTTGTATCCAGACGCCCGCGGTCGGCCACTGGCTGCTCTTCTCGTGGTAGACGCCGGGATAGATCGAGTATCCAGTCGCCCGAGCGCGCGGCATCGACGGCGGCCTGGACGGTGCGGTAGTAAGGCCCCGCTGAGCTCGGTAGCGCCGGGCACGCGACGGTGCTGCCGTTGCAGACGAGCAGCACGCTCGATCCCTGGCTCCCCGCCGGTGAACCCGGAGAGTTGCCGGCCGGGCTCGCCGTGGTCGCGTGCTGGGTGGCCGGACTTGTGCAGCCCGCGATGGCCAGGATGAGAGCCGCGCCGTACAAGAACCGCTGTCGCATGGTTAACCCCGCCATCAACGAAATCGCGACGAAACGACATCGAGTTACCTCGACGGAGCCAAGGATCGCCCTTTTGATACAGGTCTGGCAGCCAGGTGAGCGAACTGTTACCTGGACCACGCGGCCGGTCTTGCGGCTCTCCTCCGCCGCGTCGGCGAGGACCAGCGCCGCGCGCCCGTCGGCGAAGCCAGGGGAAGGAGCCAGGCCCCGCGCCTACGGGCGTGCGGAGCAGGAGCTTGAGCCCGGCACAGGACCCGTGCCGGCTCATGCCAGGCGGGACCCAGGCGGGACGATGTGGCACTGACCCGGTTATAACCGGCACGCTGCCACAACGTTCCGACCCGAGGACGGCTCGGGCTAGCTGATCGCCGAGGCGGGCGCGACGCCGACGAGAAAATTTGGTCTAACCTGTCGATCTCGGCGGGAGCCGTTCGTGTCGGGGATGAGAGCCGGCCGCAGGCCGGTCCATACGGAGGAGAAACGTCATGAGGATCGTGGTTACCGAGTTCGTTTCGCTCGACGGCGTGATGGAGGAGCCCCGCTGGACCTTCGACTTCGACCGTGCCAAGGAAGGAGACCAGTTCAAGTACGAGGAACTGTTCGACGCCGAATCGCTCCTGCTCGGCCGCACCACCTACCAGGGATTCGCCGCGGCCTGGCCGAACATGGGCGGCGATGACTTCGGCCAGCGGATGAACAACATCCACAAGTACCTGGTCTCGAAGACCCTGGCCGACGGCGACGCGACCTGGGGCCCCACCACGGTGCTCAGGGGCGATGTCGCCACCGAGGTGGCAGCCCTCAAGGACCAGCCCGGCGGCAACCTGCTCGTCGAGGGCAGCGCCCAGCTGGTCCACACGCTGGCCCAGCACGGCCTGGTCGACGAGTACCGGCTGATGGTGTTCCCCGTCATCCTGGGCCAGGGCAAGCGGCTCTTCCCGGACACGATGCCCGAGCCGGCCAAGCTCACCGTCGCCGATTCGCGCACCGTCGGCTCGGGAGTGATCCTGCTCAGGCTCCACCCCCAGGTCACCGCCTAAGACGGTGCGCCAGCCCTGCATGAGTCACAATCAAGAGATACAAACGGCTCAGGAGGGCACACGTGGACTTTGCCGAATCCGAGGAACACCAGGCTCTCCGGGCCGCGGTCGCGCAGATCGCGAAGAAGTTCGGGCCGCGCTATTACGCCGAACGAGCCGCCGAGCACCGCCCCTGCGCCGAGCTGTGGACCGCCCTCGGCGAGGCCGGGTTCATCGGCGTGAACATCCCCGAGGCCTACGGCGGGGGCGGCGGCGGGCTGACCGACCTCGTGCTGGTCTGCGAGGAGATCGCCGCGGCCGGCACGCCGCTGCTGCTCCTGGTGGTCTCCGCCGCGATCTCGGCCGAGATGCTGACGGAGTTCGGCACCGAGGAGCAGCGCGAGACCTGGCTGCCCCGCCTGGCCAGCGGCGCCTCGAAGATGGTGTTCGCGATCACCGAGCCCGACGCCGGATCCAACACCCACCGCCTGTCCACGACGGCCAAACGGGACGGCGGGGACTGGGTGCTGAACGGCACCAAGTACTACATCTCCGGGGTCGACGAGGCCGAGGCTCTCCTGGTCGTGGCGCGGACCGGGCAGAACGAGAGCGGCGCCCGGCTGTCCCTGTTCATCGTCCCGGCCGACGCCGCGGGCCTGGACAAGCACGTCCTCCCGGTTGACCTGCTGCTCCCCGAGCGGCAGTTCACCCTGCACTTCGACAATGTCCGCGTGGGCCCCGGCGCGCTGGTCGGCGAGGAAGGCGCGGGCTTCCGGCAGGTGTTCCACGGGCTGAACCCGGAGAGGATCACCGGCGCCGCGCTGGCCGTCGGCGTGGCCAGGTACGCGCTGACCGCCGCGGCCCGGTACGCGAACGAGCGCACGGTCTGGTCCGAGCCGATCGGCGCTCACCAGGGCGTCTCGCACCCGCTGGCCAAGGCCAAGATCGAGACCGAGCTCGCGGCCCTGATGACCAGGCAGGCTGCCTGGCAGCACGACCATGGCCTGCCCGCGGGGGAGTCCTCCAACATGGCGAAGTACGCCGCCGCCGAGGCCGCGCTCGCCGCCGTCGACGCGGCCATCCAGACTCACGGCGGCAACGGCCTGTCCACCGAGTACGGGCTGATGCCCTACTGGAGCCTGGCGCGGCTGACGCGCATCGCGCCGGTCAACCGGGAGATGATCCTCAACTTCGTCGCCCAGCACAGCCTGGGCCTGCCCCGATCGTATTAAGGAGGACCGCCGTGGACCTCGCCCGCAACCTGATCGGCCGGATCAACGTCGGCGACTCCCTGACCCGCACCGCCGCGGCCAGGCCCGGTCAGCTCGCGGTCGTGGACGGGGCGCGCCGCCTCAGCTACGCCGACTTCAACGCCTACGTCAACCGGCTCGCGCACGGGCTGGCCGGGCTCGGCTACGAGCGCGGAGACGCGCTCGCGCTGGCATCGGGGAACAGCGCCGACTTCCTGGCCGTCTACTACGCGTGCGCCAAGCTCGGCGTGGTCTGCGTGCCGGTCAACCTGGGCTGGCGGCCGGACGAGGTGGCCTACGTCCTCGGCCACTCGCGGGCCCGCGGCATCGTCGTCGAGTCCCAGCTGGTGGCCGCGATGCAGGACGCCATCGCCAAGGTGCCCGAGGTCCTCGACGTGATCGTCGCCCCGGGAACCTCGGGGGGCTCAAGGGTTCAGGCCGAGCCAGCGGATAAAGAACCCGCCGACCGGGCCTGGACGACGATCGGCGCCCTGGCCGAGCACGACAACGCGAGCGAGCCGGAGTGCTTCGTCGACGACCGCGACGCGCTGAGCTACCTGTACACCTCGGGCACCACCTCCTTCCCCAAGGGCGTGGTGGGCTCGCACCTGGCGATCTACCTGGAGTCGATGTCCGCCGCGCTGGACTGCGGCCTGCGGGCCGACGACCGGTTCGCCGCGATGATGCCGTTGTTCCACACCGCGCAGCTCAACGGGTTCAGCACGCCCACGGTCATGGTCGGCGCCACCACCTACGTGCTGCGCGGCTTCGATCCGGCCGCCCTGCTCGACCTGATCGAGCGCGAGCGCATCACCCAGATCTTCGGGCTGCCGATGATGTACCGCGCCATGCTCGACCATCCGGGCTTCGCCGACCGCGACCTGTCCAGCCTGCGCCGGGCGACCTACGCGATGGCGCCCATGCCCGACGACCTCATCCGCCGCTGCCTGGCCGGCTTCGGCTGCGACTTCGCGCTGGGGTTCGGGCAGACCGAGATGAGCCCGCTCACCACCTCCTTCCGGCCCGAGCACCAGCTCTCGCACATCGGGGCCGTCGGCACCCCGGTGACCGGGGTCCAGGTCGCGATCATGGGCCCGGACGGCGAGCTGCTGCCGCCGGGGCAGGCCGGAGAGATCGTCTACCGCGGCCCGAGCACCATGTCCGGCTACCTGCGCAACCAGGAAAGCACTGCGACCGCGTTCGCGCACGGCTGGTTCCACTCGGGCGACGTCGGGTGGTTCGGCGATGACGGCGTGCTGTGGTTCACCGACCGGTACAAGGACGTCATCAAGACCGGCGGCGAGAACGTCGCCTCGATCGAGGTGGAGAAGGCGGTCTACGCGGCCGACCCGCGGATCGCCGAGGTGGTCGTGGTGGGCCTGCCGCACCCGCAGTGGAGCGAGGCGATCACCGCGTTCGTGGTGAGGCGGCCGGGGGAGACGATCGACGCCGCCGAGCTGCTCGCGACGCTGAAGACCAGCCTGGCCGGCTTCAAGGTGCCCAAGGCGGTCGTGTTCGTGGACGAGCTGCCCAAGACGTCCACCGGCAAGATCCAGAAGAACGTCGTCCGCTCCGAGCACGCGGCCCACTACACAGCGCCCAACCAGACAATGGAGGGCTGAACGCGCGTGCCGGTCCTCACCTCCCGCCTCGACCTCGCCGACGCCGCCTACCGGGCCAACCGCACCGCCCAGCTCGCGCTGATCGACCAGCTCAACGCCCAGCTCGAGCTGGCCATGGCCGGCGGCGGGGAGCGTTACCAGCAGCGGCACCGCCAGCGGGGCAAGCTCCTGGCCAGGGAGCGGATCGAGCTGCTGCTGGATCCGGACAGCCCGTTCCTCGAGCTGTCCACGCTGGCCGCCTGGGGTACCCCGTTCACCGTCGGCGCGAGCGTGGTGACCGGCATCGGCGTGGTGTCCGGCGTCGAATGCGTGATCGTCGCGCACGACCCGACCGTGCGCGGCGGCGCGATGAACCCGTACTCGCTCAAGAAGGGCCTGCGCGCGCTGGAGATCGCCCGCACCAACCGGCTGCCCGTGGTGAACCTGGTCGAGTCGGGCGGCGCCGACCTGCCGACCCAGGCCGACCTGTTCGTCCCGGGCGGCCGGACCTTCCATGACCTCACCGAGCTGTCCGCGCACGGGGTGCCCACGGTCGCACTGGTCTTCGGCAACTCGACGGCGGGCGGCGCCTACGTGCCCGGCATGTGCGACTACTCGGTCCTGGTCGACCGGCAGGCCAAGGTGTTCCTGGGCGGGCCCCCGCTGGTCAAGATGGCCACCGGTGAGGAAGCCGACGATGAGGCGCTGGGCGGGGCCGAGATGCACTCCAGGATCTCGGGCCTGTCGGACTACTTCGCCGTCGACGAGCACGACGCGATCCGCATCGGCCGGGACATCATGGCCCGGATCAACTGGCGCAAGCAAGGCCCGCCGCCCGGGCCCGCCGCGCCGCCGGATTACGACCCGGATGAGATCCTCGGCATCGTGTCGGCCGACGTGAAGGTTCCGTTCGACCCGCGTGAAGTCCTCGCGCGCACGGTCGACGGATCCGAGTTCGACGAGTACAAGCCGCTGTACGGCACCTCGCTGGTGACCGGCTGGGCGCGCATCCACGGCTACCCGGTCGGCGTGCTGGCCAACCACCGCGGCGTGCTGTTCAGCGAGGAATCGCAGAAGGCCGCCGAGTTCATCCTGCTGGCCAACCAGACCGACACCCCGCTGATCTTCCTCCAGAACACCACCGGTTACATGGTCGGCACCAGCTACGAGCAGGGCGGCATCCTCAAGGACGGCGCGAAGATGATCAACGCGGTGACCAACTCGGCCGTGCCGCACCTGACCGTGATCATGGCCTCGTCGTTCGGGGCCGGCAACTACGGCATGTCCGGCCGCGCGTACGACCCGCGCTTCATGTTCGCCTGGCCCGGTGCCAAACTCGCCGTCATGGGCGCGGCTCAGCTCGCCGGGGTGCTGTCCATCGTCGCCCGCGCCTCGGCCGCGGCCACCGGCCGGCCGTTCGACGAAGAGGCGGACCGGGTCCGCACCGCCGGGATCGAGGCCCAGATCGAGGCCGAGTCGCACTCCTTCTTCGTCACCGCGCGCCTGTACGACGACGGCATCATCGACCCGCGGGACACCCGCACCGTCCTCGGCCTGGCGCTGTCCGCCGTGCACAACGGCCCGGTAGCCGGCCGCCGCGGCTTCGGCGTCTTCCGGATGTGATGCCCGTGCCAAGTAAGCAACCGCCAGACAAGCACGTGACCAGGAAGCTCCTCATCGCGAACCGCGGCGAGATCGCCGCCCGGATCATGCGCACCGCACACGGCCTGGGCATCGCCACGGTCGCTGTCTTCTCCGACCCGGACGCGGACGCCCCGTACGTCACGATGGCCGACGAGGCGGTCCGGCTGCCCGGTGCGGCGCCGGCCGACACGTACCTGCGCGGCGAGGCGATCATCGCCGCGGCCGTAAAAGCCGGCGCCGACGCCGTTCATCCCGGCTACGGGTTCCTGTCCGAGAACGCGGCGTTCGCCCGGGCCTGCGCCGACGCCGGGCTCGTCTTCGTCGGCCCGCGGCCCGACACGATCACGGCGATGGGCGACAAGGTCGCGGCCAAGGCCATCATGGCCGCCGCCGGAGTCCCCGTCCTGCCCGGCGTGACCATCACCGGTGCCGAGGACCTGGCCGCCGCCGCGGCCGAGGTGGCCTACCCGTTGCTGGTCAAGGCGGCCTACGGCGGCGGCGGGCGCGGCATGCGCCTGGTCCGCGACCCGGCGGAGCTCGCCGAGGCGGTCACCGGCGCCCGCAGCGAAGCGGCTTCCGCGTTCGGCGACGGCACCGTGTTCCTCGAGCGCTTCGTCACCGACCCCCGGCACGTCGAGGTGCAGATCCTCGGCGACCACGCCGGGACCGTGGTGCACCTGTTCGAGCGCGAATGCTCCATCCAGCGCCGCTACCAGAAGATCCTCGAGGAGTGCCCCTCGCCCGCCGTCGGCGGCGAGCTCCGCGCCGCGCTGACCAAGGCGGCCGTCGCCGCCGGGCAGGCCATCGGCTACGTCGGCGCGGGGACCGTCGAGTTCGTGCTGGACCGCGACGGGTCGTTCTACTTCCTGGAGGTCAACACCAGGCTGCAGGTCGAGCACCCGGTCACCGAGGAGGTCACCGGGCTCGACCTGGTCGAGCTGCAGCTGCGGATCGCCGAAGGCGAACCGCTGCCGCCCGAGGTCCGCGAGGCGCGGATCAGCGGCCACGCCATCGAGGCCCGCCTGTACGCCGAGGACGTCCCGGCCGGATTCCTGCCGGTCACCGGCACGCTGCACCGGTTCGCGCTCCCGCCCGCCCCGGGCATCCGGGTCGACACGGGCGTCGCCGACGGAACCGTCGTGGGCCCGCACTACGACGCGATGCTGGCCAAGGTCATCGGGCACGGCCGCAGCCGGGCCGACGCCGCCCGGCGCCTGGCCCGCGCGCTCGGCGAAGCCGAGATCCACGGCGTGACCACCAACCGCGACCTGCTCGCTCGCGATCCTGCGCGAGCCGGACTTCCTGGCCGGCGCCACCGACACCGGCTACCTCACCCGCCACGACCCGCCCACCCTGATCGGCAGAGCCCTGATCGGCAGAGCGCTGGCCGCCGAGCCGGCCAGACCGCTGCACGCGCTGGCCGCGGCCCTGGCCCGCCAGGCAGTCAACCGCGCCGAGGCGCCGGTCCTCGGCACCTTGCCGAGCGGCTGGCGCAACGTCTATTCCGCGCCCCAGCGGGTCACGTACGGCACGCCAGGCAGCCAGTACACCGTCGCCTACCGCGTCCTCGGCAACAGTGTCCAGGCGTCTGTGAACGATGCGCCATCCGGACGGGCCATCCTCCACGCGGTCGGCCCGGACCGGGTTGACCTGGAGATCGACGGCACGCGCCGCGTGTACCGGGTGCACCGGGTCGGCGCGGACACCTATGTCGACGCGAGCGACGGGTCGAGCACGCTGTCGGAGGTGCCGCGGTTCGGCGACCCGCAGAAGGCGGCGCCCACCGGGTCCCTGCTCGCGCCGATGCCCGGCCTGGTGCTGCGCGTGCTGGCCGAGGTCGGCACGGCGGTGAGGCCGGGTCAGCCGCTCCTGGTGCTGGAGGCGATGAAGATGGAGCAGACGGTGGCCGCGCCGGCCGGCGGCGTGCTGGCCGAACTACGGGCCAAGCCCGGGGACCAGGTCAGCCCCGGCCAGGTCCTCGCCGTCGTGGACACGGTCGCGGACACGGGGGCCTAGATGCCAGTAGACATGGCCGCGCTCGCCGCGGACCTCGCCGCCGAGACGGCCGTCACCCGCGCCCTGGTGGCCGGCCTGGACGAGGCTGGCTGGCGCACGCCGACGCCCGCGGTCGGCTGGGACATCGCCGACCAGATCAGCCACCTGGCCTACTTCGACGAGGTCGCGGTGCGCGCCGCGGTCCACCCCGACGAATTCCGCGCCGAACTCCCTGCCGCTCTGGACGGCGTGCATCCCGACACCATCGCCGCCCGCTACCGCGACCGCAGCGGCGCCCAGTTGCTGGCCTGGTTCGAGGACGCCCGCTCGATCCTGCTCGGCACCTTCGCCACCATCGATCCCAGAAAATGGCTGCCCTGGTTCGGCCCGGACATGAGCGCCGCGTCGTCGCTGACCGCCCGGCTCATGGAGACCTGGGCGCACACCCAGGACATCGCCGACGCCCTCGGCGTCACCCGCGAGCCCACCGCCCGCCTGCGCCACATCGCGCACCTCGGCGTCGTCACCCGGGGCTTCAGCTTCGTCGTCCGCGGTCAGCCCCTTCCGGAAACCCGGGTCCGCGTCGAGCTGACCGCCCCCGACGGTGCCCTGTGGACCTGGGGCCAATCCGACGCCCCCGAACGGGTGACCGGTCCCGCGCTCGACTTCTGCCTGCTGGTGACCCAGCGCCGGCACCGCGAGGACCTGGCCCTGGCCGCCGAGGGGCCCGGCGCGCAGGAGTGGATGACCATCGCGCAGGCCTTCGCGGGCCCGCCCGGCCCCGGCCGGCCCAGGAGCACGCATGCCTAGGCCGGTCCGCATCGCGAACTGCTCGGGGTTCTACGGCGACAGGTTCTCCGCCGCCCGGGAGATGCTGGACGGCCCGATCGACGTGCTGACCGGCGACTACCTGGCCGAGCTCACCATGCTGATCCTGTGGAAGGCGCGCCGCAAGGACCCGGCGCTCGGCTACGCCACGACGTTCCTGCGCCAGATGCGGGACGTGCTCGCCACCTGCCTGGACCGCGGCGTCAAGGTCGTGGCCAACGCCGGCGGCCTCAACCCTCAGGGCCTGGCCAGCAAGATCGACGAGCTGGGCCTCGGCGCCCGCGTCGCGTACGTCACCGGCGACGACCTCGCTCCGGCCATCAAGGACCTCCAGGCCGAAGGCCACGAGTTCACCAACACCGACACCGGGCTGCCGCTGGCCAAGGCGGACCTGCCGGTGGTCACCGCCAACGCCTACCTCGGCGGCTGGGGCATCGCGGCCGCGCTGCAGGCCGGCGCGGACGTCGTGGTCTGCGGCCGGGTCACCGACGCCAGCCTGGTCGTCGGGCCCGCCGCCTGGTGGCACGGCTGGCGCGACGACGACTGGGACGCCCTGGCCGGCGCGGTCGCCGCCGGGCACGTCATCGAGTGCGGCCCGCAGGCCACGGGCGGCAACTACAGCTTCCTTGACGAGATCACCGACCGCCGCAGCCCGGGGTTCCCGATCGCCGAGGTCGCCGGCGACGGCAGTTCCGTCATCACCAAGCACCAGGGCACCGGCGGGCTGGTCTCGGTGGGCACGGTCACCGCCCAGCTGCTCTACGAGATCGGCGAGCCCGCCTACCTCAACCCCGACGTCACCGCGCACTTCGACACCATCGGCCTCGAGCAGGCCGGCCCGGACCGGGTCGCGCTGACCGGCACCCGGGGCAGCCCGCCGCCGGACACCCTCAAGGTCGCGCTCAACATGCTCGGCGGCTACCGCAACACGATGACCATGGTCATCACCGGCCTCGACATCGAGGCCAAGGCCGAGCACGCCATCAGCCTGCTGTTCGAACGGCTCGGCGGCACCGGCCAGTTCGAGGAGGCCGACGTCCGCCTGCTGCGTTTCGACCGCCCGGACGCGCCCGCCAACGAACTGGCCAACGCGCACCTGCGCATCACGGTCAAGGACCAGGACGAGCGCAAGGTCGGCCGGGCGTTCTCCGACGCCATCACCGAGCTCGCGCTGTCCGGATACGCCGGATTCCACACCACCACGCCGCCCGCCTCGGCCAGTGCCTACGGCCTGTACTGGCCCGCGCTGATCCCGGCACGCCTGGTCACGCAGCAGGTACATGTACCCGGCGCACGCATGAGGACCGTTCCGTATAAATCTGATCGTCCCCCAAGCCCGACCCCGCTCCGGGCCGTGCAGGCTCCCGAACCCCCACCCGCCGGCCCCCAAACGGAGACCACGCTCGGGCGGCTCTGCGGCGCGCGGTCCGGCGACAAGGGCGGCAACGCCAACGTGGGCCTGTGGGCCGTCAGCCCGCGCGCCTACGCGTGGCTGCGCCGGTACCTGACCACCGAAAGGTTCCGCGGGCTGCTCACCGAGGCCGCCGGCCTGGACGTCGACCGCTACGAGCTGCCGAACCTCCTGGCCCTCAACTTCGTCGTCCACGGCCTGCTCGCCCCCGGCGTATCGGCCACCACCCGGCCCGACCCGCAGGCCAAGGGCCTGGGCGAATACCTGCGCTCCCGGATCGTCACCGTCCCCGCGGACCTGCTCAGCTAGATCCAGCCTGGTCAGCTCGCCAGGCGGGAGGGCGCCGCTCGAGGAACGCGTGGATGCCCTCCTGCGCCTCCTCGCTGGCGAACAGACGCGCCGACAGCGCCGCCAGCTGCGGGCCGGAGGCCTCCAGCCGCTGCCGGCGCGCCGCCGTCAGCAGCTTCTTGGTCTCCGCCGCCCCCTGCGGTGAGGTCTCGCGGAGCTGCTCCACCAGGCCCTCGACCACGCCGTCGATCTCCTGCTCCCCGCAGGCCACCGTGACCAGGCCGGTCTGCGCCGCGACCTGGGGCCCGAACGTCTCGCCGGTCAGGTAGTAACGCGCCGCCTGGCGCGGATCCATGATGTCCAGCGTGGTCAGCGAGATCATCGCCGGGGCCAGTCCGATCCGCGCCTCGGTGAACGCGAACGACGCCCCCTGCGCCGCGACGGCCAGGTCGCACGCGCCCACGATGCCCATGCCGCCCGCCCGCACGTGCCCGGCGATGCGAGCGATGACCGGCTTGGGCAGCTCCACGATCAGCCGCAGCAGGGCCAGGATCGCGGTGCCCGTGTCGCCGGTCGAGCCGCTGCCCGCGGCGGCCAGGTCCGCGCCCGCGCAGAACACCCTCCCGGTGTGCGTGAGCACGACCGCCCGGACCGCGGGATCCGCGCCGGCCTCGGTCAGCCGCGCGGTCAGCTCGGCGACAAGCCCGGCGGACAGGGCGTTGCGGTTGTGCGGGGAATCCAGGGTGATCGTGGCGACATCCCGGTCCGCGCCGTACCGGACGAGTTCGGTCATCTGAGCTCCCTAGGCTTGCTCGCCACCCTAGTCACCCACTGACCCGCCGTCCCCGGCCCTGTCTTCCAAAAGACCTTTTATTCCGAACGGATCGTGGTGCGTCAACCACGCCATGCGATACGCCTTCCAACGCGGGTCACAGGTCCGCAGTTTGCCCGCAATGGCAGCGAATTGTCTGAGAGCATGAGACCGCTGGGGTGGGGTACGTCGCCTGCGCTGTCCGGTCTCCCGCCCCCCGTGAGGAGCGGCTTCATGGCGATTCTGGGCTCGCTCGAGGACCAGCCCGCGCTGCACGAGAGCCTGCGCGAGGTCCTCGCTGAGAGCCTGCCTTCGTCCGAGTTGCGCAGTGCGCTGGACGGCGACGTCGGCTTTAACCCGGAGCTGCACGCCGGCCTATGTGCTGAGCTTGGCCTGGTCGGCCTGGCGATCCCCGCGGAGTTCGGCGGGCTCGGTGCGTCCCTGGCCGAGGCCTGCACGGTGCACGGCGAACTCGGCCGCGCCCTGTACCCGGGCCCGTGCCTGCCGAGCTGCGTGGCCGCCGCGGCGCTGCTGGCCGCGGGTGATCGCGAGGCCTGCGAGCGCTGGCTGCCGCTGCTGGCCGACGGGACGGTGAACGGGACGGTGGCGGCCGCCGACGAGGCCGGCCACTGGTCGCGGGGATCGGACAGCGTCCGGGCCGAGTACGCGACCGGCGGCTGGCGGCTTTACGGACGCCGGTGGTTCGTCATCGCCGCCCACGCGGCGGATGTCGCGGTGGTCCCCGCGATGACCGATCACGGCCTCGCGATGTTCCTGGCCCAATCCGGATCCCCGGGGATCAGCGTATCCCGGCAGCTGGACCTGGACATGACGCGGCGCATCGGCATCACCACCTTCGACGCGGCCCCCGCCCGGCTCCTGACCCGGGACGGGGAACCGGTGCTGGCCCGCGCCGAGTACGAGTTCCTCATCGCCACCGCCGCCGAAGCCGCGGGCGGTATCGGCTGGTGCCTGGACGCGAGCATCGCCTACGTCAAGGACCGGGAGCAGTTCGGGCCCTCAACCGAGTCCTTCGAGGCGTCGGCCCAGTCGTGCGTGAGAATGCTCGCGGACCTGCAGTCCGTCTCGGCGAACGCGCGGTACGCCGCGATCGCCGTCGCGGCCGGGGCGCCCGAGGCCCCGAAGGCGGCCCACGCCGCCGCCCTCCACGCGGGCGAGGCTTACCGCGGCGTGGTCGACGCCGCCATCCACCTGTTCGGCGGCGTCGGTTTCACCCAGTCCGACGACGCCCAGCTGTACTACCGCCGCGCGTGGTCGGCCGAACGCCTGGCCGGCGGCAGGCAGGCGCACCGGTCGGCCATGGCCAGCCGCTAGCCGATCCTCCGGGATAGCCCGAACCGGGCCGCTTCGTGCCTGCGCGTCTCGTAGGATTCCCTGTAATCGTTCGGTCGCCAAGTGTGACGAATCGCCGTGGGGGAAGCGTGCGCTGGTTTCGGGCTGTAGGTGCCGTTGCCGTCGTGACACTGGCCTTGCTGCCGGGCGGAGTCGCGGGTGCCGCGGTATCTTCGCCCGCGGCGGGCGGAACCACCATCGGCCCGCTGCAGATCAATGCCATCGGGCATCCGCGCCTGTGCTGGCAGGCGACCGGGAACGGCGCTCCGATCGTGCTGGCCGCGTGCGATTCCGCGCTGCCGACCCAGCAGTGGTCGCTGACGCCGGACGGCGTCATGATGAACGGGTTCGGCTACTGCCTGGAGGCGAGGTCCGGCCAGCCCCGCGGGGTGCCGCTGGATATCGACTTCGCCGGCCAGTGCGGCGGGATCGATGGCCAGGTCTGGCGGTACAACGGGAGCACCGGTCAGCTGTCAAGCTCCGGCATCTGCGCCGGCCTCGGCGGCCCGGTCTCGCCCGGCACCGAGATCGTCCGCCGCGCCTGCCCGCCTGCCGTCGGCCAGCCCCGGTGGAGCCTCGGTTACAGCCTTGTCACCCTGGCCCGCGGGCGGGGGAGCGGCCCGGCCGGCGGCACGTTCGGCGCCTCCGTGACCGTCAGCAACGCCGCGTCGGCCCAGATCGCCTACGGCGCAGTCGTAAGGTTCGGCCTGCCGCGACCGCTGGCTCTTGTCGGCCTGCATGGCGCGTCCGGGTGGACCTGCGACCTGCGCACGGTGAGCTGCACGGGCACCCTGGCCGCCGGGACGTCCGCCCAGGTCGGTGTTACCGGACGACTGCCAGACGGCGCGCGCCCCGGTGGCTCGTACGTCGTGTCGGCCCGGGCTTCCGTGGCCGGGACATCTCAGCTGCGCGGCCTGACCCGTGCCACCGCCGAGGTCACGGTGGCCGTGCACGCGGCCGCCCCCGGCTCCGGGGAAGCAGGTCCCGGTGGGCTGCCCGCCGCCGCCCTGCCCTTGGTGGCCCTCATCGCCGGCCTCCTCCTGCTCGGCGGGGGCCTGCTCGCCGCCCTGGCCTGGCGCGGCCGCCGCGCCCCGATCTAGCCCTCCCCGTCTCCTGGGGTCCATCGCCCGGATCAACGACGAGCGCGGCAGGGGAGCCAGCGACGAACAGGTACGGGTGATCGCGCGGCGCGCTGGCATGGACCCTCGGGGCATAGCCGGCTACTACTCCGCCCGCCTGCTGGAGAAACGCCCCGACGGACGATGGGTATCCCCGGAGGGGCGCCAGCGGCTGGGCCGTCTCCTGGCCCCTGCGCGGCGTGGTCATCCTCGGTCCGGACGCCAGCCCCCACAAGGAGCCGACCTGACGATCGAGGTTCCCGGCGCGAGGCTGTTCCACGAGGCGCGCGGCACCGGTCCCGTACTGCTCATCCTGCAGGGCGGCGGAGCCAATGCCTACGGCAGCGACGCCCTGGCCGAAGCCCGCGCCGACCGGTACACGGTCGTGACCCCGAGCCGGAGGTGGGGACGGCCGGGTGCCGGCGAGGTGCAGAAACCGGTACGCTGGCTCCGTTCCAGGTACCCGGCCTCCTGCGCTCGGGTACCCAGGGCGCATAGCTCAGTGGTAGAGCACTCGCCTTACAAGCGAGGGGTTTCGTAGGTTCGAATCCTACTGCGCCCACAATTTCGAATACTTAATTCGACGTATCGCAACGCAAAGCTGAGGAGTCGGAGATATCCGCTCGAACTAGCCTGATGTCGGCCGATGATGGCTCCCCAATTGGCTCGCCAGCGGGAAGTGATCTTTTGACTTGGCCTGGTCTTTAAGACCCGAAACCGATGCGGATCGGCGCGCGTCCTTTGATCGCTAGGCCAGCGTGGCGATGGCCTTGTGTACCGAGGCGATGGCGCTGGCGCCTTCGCCGGTGGCTGCGGCGACCCGCTTCATCGAGCCGGAGTGGACGTCGCCGACCGCGAACACGCCGGGAATGCTGGTCTCGAACGGAAGCGGCCGCCGTCCCAGCGTGGCCCAGGCCGGTCCGAGGTCGTTGTCGCTCAGCTGGACGTCGGTCCGGATGAACCCGTCGTCTCCGGTAGCGATCCCGGTCAGCCAGCTCGTGGCGGGTTCGGCGCCGATGAAGCAGAACAAGCCCGCACAGGGCTGGGCTTGCGCGGTGTCCGCGGTCCGGTCGGTGATGGTGACTTCCTCGCAGGAAGTTACCGCCATCTAGCCGGGTGACCTCGCTCCGGCACCGCACCGTCACCCGCGGGTGGGCCAGCAGCCGGTCGACGAGATAGGCCGACATCTCGGTCGCGATGTCCGGGCCGCGGACGACCAGTGAGACCTCACTGCCTCGGCCGGCCAGGTACAGCGCCGCCTGACCCGCGGAGTTCGCGCCGCCGACCACCGTGACCGGGCTGCCCGTGCACGCACGGGCTTCTAGTTCGGTGGCCGCGTAGTAGATGCCGGCGCCTTCGAAGTCTGGCCAGCGTTCCAGCGGCAGTGCGCGGTAGCGGGCGCCGGTCGCGATGACGACGGCTTTGCTGTCGATGACCTCCCCGCCCTGCAGGTGCAGGCGGAGCAGGTCGCCGGTCCGGTCTGTGTCGAGCTTGACCGCCTGGCATGGGCTGGCCAGCTGGGCTCCGAACTTCAGCGCCTGGAGCACGGCCAGTCCGGTCAGATCGGCGCCGGAAAGGCCGAACGGGAAGCCGAAGTAGTTCTCGATCCGGGAGCTGGCCGCGGCTTGCCCGCCGGTGCCGACGGCGTCTAGCAGCACGGTGTCCAGGCCCTCGGACGCCCCGTAGACCGCGGCCGCCAGGCCGGCCGGGCCCGCGCCGACGATCGTGACGTCAGCCGGCTTGGCGGACGAACGACGGTAGCTGAGGCCAAGCTTGTCGGCCAGCCCGCCCGGCGTGGCCTGTGTCAGCGTGGTGCCGGGCATGACGACGGCGGGAAGGTCGTCCTCGGTCAGGCCGGAGGACTCCATCATCGCGCGGCCCGCGGGGGTGTCGGCGTCGAACCACAGGTGGATCAGGCGCTGGCGGGCGGCGTAAGTCCGCAGCGCCAGCGCCGCCGCCGACCTGTCGGTGCCGACGATCTCCACCGCCAGGGCGGCGGTGCTGCGCTGCAGCAGCTCCCGGCGGGCAATCAGCGCCTTGAAGACGATGTCGGACAGTTCGACGTCGTTGGCCATGAGCTGCCGCAGGCGCTCCGGCGACACCCGGTAGACCGTGCCGCCCTCCCGCACCCGGCACAGCAGGTAGACATTCTGCCCGGTCAGCAAGTTCAGCTCGCCGACAAAGCCGCCCGCATCCACCGCTGCGACGGTCGCGGCGGGCACGTCGGCCGTTTCTGTCCGGACAACCTCCACCGAACCCCGGTCGACCACGATCAGATCGACGTCCTCGTCACCCGGCCGGAACAGCACATCGCCCCGATGAGTCTCGTGCGGCGTGCCGTAGGCCAGGAGCCGCGCGAACAGCTCATCGCCCAGCCGCGGCGATGCAACACTGGTCGGCACCAGCGGTTTGCCCAGCTGTCCGCGTGCGTGGCTGGCGCGCAGCCGATCCAGATCATGCGGTGTCGCCCAGGCCACCGGCCTGGCCAGGCCGGGCTGACTGAACATAGGGCCACGCGCGGCCCAGGGTGCGGCGGCGGTACGCGACAGTTCATTCATCGCTGCCACGCTTTCAGCTCCCCGGCCATCTGGTCAAACGCCTTGCAGCCGACCTGACCCTTTAGCACCGCCAGCACAAACGTTGCCGGAGTCCACTTCGGCCAGGAGCGCGCCGCGCCCGACGTGGCGGTTCTTGGTGGCGTCAGAACGGCCGGCATCAAGTAGCGGCACCGGAATGGTCAGCCGGTGAACCTGGTCAGGTCGAGCTCGGCGTGAACAGCCCCTGTTTCCGATGGGCTCGAGATGCGCGCGCCAATGCGCTGCAGGGCGGCCAGGGCCGCGAGGTTGCCGGCCGTCGTCTCGGCGACCAGCTTCCGGGCGCCGAGTTCCGCCGCACGCTGGGCTGCCGCGACGAGCACCTGGCCGCCGGCACCGCGGCCGCGCGCCGAGCGAGCCAGCCACATGCCGACTTCCAGCGCTCCCGGCGAGACGCGCTGGAGGCGGACCACTCCGCAGGCCACGCCATCGACTCGGACCACGAAGCTGACCTCGCGCGCCGGGCCTTCCAGGCCTCCGCGCCGGCCTCGATGAAATTCGATGAACGCTTGAAGCCGCGCAGGAGTCCATTCCGCTGGCCCTGGCGTGACCGGCATGACGTCCTCGAGCGCGGTGTCTGGAACGGCGCGGGCCACGAGCTCCTCGAGCGCCGCATCGTCCAGTGTCCCGAGCCCGACCGCGGGCGTCCGGTCAGTTCTCACCACCGGGCGATGATACTGCCAGATCGCGTCCGCCTGACACGATCACAGGCCGACACTGTGTTCGAGGAGAAGGGGACGCGCGTTCCTCAAGCCGAGGGCTTACCCGTGCATAACGGCGATCCGGCGCCAGGCTCACAGCCACATCGGCCTCGGAGGAAACGCGGGCAAACGTAAGCGGTCGCGGCAGGCTGCGGCCTGCACCTCTACATCCCGAATTAACAAACTACCCCTAGGTGCCGACGGGGTCGGCTGCCCCCGACCTGGTTCGCGGCCTCGTCGCCCTCGCCAAGAACTGGCGCCAAGGCGACGCCGACCCAGACGAGCAGGCCCGGCGACGCGCCTGACCGTCGGCTTGTGTCGCGCCCACGATCCAGCAATCAGCCGCGCCGCAGACGTACCATCCGCTGCCATCCCGGGATATTTAGCACTTGCCTGATAACTCGTGTTTCGCACTTTCGTGGCCTGGGCCCGGGTGCGGGCTGAGGGCCGTAAGTGGCCGGTTTTGGGGCCCGCGTAGAGGATGAAGGTGTCATCGACCCCTTCTTCGGGCGTACCGGTCTTGGGCCCGAAGGAGGCGGGCAGCTCGGACTCGGTGTACTGGCCGCTGCTGGCCAGGTAGATCCCGATGGCCCAGCGGTCGGCTGATCCCTGGTAGCGCAGCCGCAGGATCGGCGTGGGCTCGCGGTGGCCGGGCAGGAGGGCAGAGACATAGCAGAATTGTCCGCGGTGGCGCACGATGGGCTCGCCGAGGCGGGGCCAGCCGCGTGTGACGTGGGCGATGATCCGGCGGGTGACTGCGGTCCGGGTCTGCGGGTCAGGTGTTTCTGGCACGCTGTCCATGATGGCTGGGGCCGGGCGGAGCGGGGCTTGAGCAACAGCAGAACGGCCAGTGGCGATAGCGGGCTGAGGACCACTGGGTTACCGCCACCGGCCGTTCGGAGTAACTGAGCTCCGTGGCGGGAGGATGGAAGACTTGCCACGTGCCTAGACGTACGTGGCTCGACAGCAAGATCGACGTGTTCCTGGAGGAGCTCGCTGCGTCCGGCATGCACCTTGATCGGCAGCGTGCCGGTGAGCTGATCACCGGGCAGGTCCGTGCCGTAGCGGCCCTCATGAGGGTCACCGAGGCGACCGCCCGCACCTATCTCGGCGACGAGATCATCAAGGACATGGCACGGCGGATGCTGTTCGAGGTCGCCGGCGAACGGCCCGGCGCCGACCTGATGGAGGCGCCACGGACCGTTCCGCTGTCGCTGGCCCTGGTGGGGATCACCGTCGCGGCCCTGGCCGAGGCGATGCAGGTGCGGGCGGCGAACGAGCCGCCCGCCCACCTCGGGGACGTCATCACCACCTACGCGCAGACGCTGTCCGGGTTCGGGCAGATCACCGCTGGCGCCGCGCCGGAGCAGGCCGGCGACCCGGCAGGGATCCTGTTCCCGCCGGCGTTGCTGCGCCGTGCGGCCAGGTACATCAGCGGCGCCGCCGACCTGGCCGCGGACGGCGGCAAACTCCCGGACGGGATTCCCGAGACGGCACGCAACCAGCTGGCCGCGACCCTGCGCCGAGATGCTGACGGACTGATCGCGATCACGACACGTGACAGCTGAACTCGCTTTGCCCCCTGGCGGCAAGTTGCTTACCGGCAAGAAGGCCGTGAGTTCACCCAGACTGAAGGTTCTTGGCGCTGAACTCACGGCATTGGCGATCGTCAGCATCAGAATTCCGGTGAGTTCGCGTCCGGGGCGAGGAGGTGCTCGCCATCGTTGCCGCCGAGGAGGATCGCGAAGTTGGCGAGGTCAGGTGCGGAGCGTCTTGAGGTCGCGGCTGGCCGTCGCCGAGGCGGCTTCGCCGCGTATTGGGCATGATCAAGCGCGGTGCGGGGACGACGGTGGTGACCAACCAGAAAGGCAGTGTCAATGTCCAGCGCGCGGTTGTACGACACCATCGGAGCCACCTATACCGTGACACGGCGCACTGAACCGCGCATCGCTGCGCAGATCTGGGCTGCGCTCGGCGATGCCCGGACCATACTGAACGTCGGGGCGGGCACCGGGTCCTACGAGCCCCCCGACCGCCGCGTCCTCGCGGTGGAACCGTCAGCGCTCATGCGTTCGCAGCGCCCCCCGGACGCAGCGCCGTGCCTGGCTGGATCTGCCGAGAACCTGCCGTTCGATGACCAGTCCTTCGACGCCGCGATGGCTGTTTGCACCGTTCATCACTGGCAGGACCCGATCGCCGGCCTGCGAGAGATGCGGCGCGCCGCTCGCCGCGTGGTGGTGTTCCTGTTCGACACCAGTGACCCTAGCCAGTTCTGGCTGACTCGCGACTACCTGCCCGAGTTCGCTGCCTTGAGAGCCTGCAGAGTCTTGGCATCGCCGACCGAGCTGGCCCGCGCGATCGGAGCCCGGATGGAACCGGTGCCCATCCCGTGGGACTGCGCTGACGGCTTCTTCGAGGCCTACTGGCGCCGGCCCGAGGCATACCTGGACGAGAATGTCCGTCGCGGAATATCGGTCTGGGCCGGAGTCGGGCCGGACGCCGAGCAGAGGGCAGTGCACAGCCTCCGTGATGACCTCGCCTCAGGCCGGTGGGCCGAACGCAACCGCGACCTCGTCGATCTCGAGGCGGCAGAGCTTGGCGCTCGCCTGCTTATCGCCTGAACCCGCCACATCTGGGTACGGCTTCGCTGCCCGAAGCCACGGGCGTTCCAGGCCCCGGCTCGCACCGGTCAACGGTCAGCTTCAAACCATCGCTCCAACGTGTCATGGCTCGCTTGCCCGTGCCTTGATCTGCCCAGCTGCATGCAAGACGGCCTTGATCACGAGGCTGGTGTTGCCGTGGTCGAGGCCGGGGGATGGCATCACGGGGTGGCCGGCGGCGAGGCTGGCCGCGATGCGCACGATGCGCTTCTCCCCGCCAGAAGCCGGCAGGCGTCCGCTGTCGAGGGCGGTGATGACCGCGTCCCAGTCGATCCACGCCATCGGGGTGCCGTCGCTGATGCAGGCCGCGCGGCTTGGGGCCACGCCGCCGGGACCCCTTGCCGTGGCGGACATTCAGCTTGCCGAACCGGCCCAGCTCCCAGCGCACGTCGTCCAGGTCGAGCAGGGCCCAATCGGGACGGCAGGACACTATCGGCTGACGGACGAACTCAACGAGGATTGCTTAGTTCCCGCCACTGGCCGTTCCGTTGTTACTCAAGCCCCGGAGCCGCGCGGCGGGGGCGGCCTGGCGCTGCCTGGATGAAAACCGCTGATGAAACGGGGTTCCCGCCGATGCTCCCGGATGCGACGCTGCCGGTTCCTGCCTCGCTGGCCAGTCTGCTGGCGGTGTTCGGGCCGTTGGTCACCGCGCCGTCGTTCCGGACCTTCTGCGGCCTGGCCTGCGGATTCTTGTCCCAGGCCGGGAAGCGGACGGTGTGCGGGATGCTGGCCGGCGCGGGCTTGTCCCGGATCTGGCCGCCTCCCGGCTGTGGCTGGCCCGCCGCATGGCACAGATGATCGCCGGCGCGCTGCCCGGCCGCCACATCCGCGTCGTGGCCGATTCCGCCTACGCCGGGGGCGAGCTGAAGAAGCTGCCGGCCGCCGTGACCTGGACCACCCGGCTGCGTAAGGACGCCGCCCTGCACGGGCTGCCGCCGGCGCGCGCCGGCCGGCGCGGCCGGCCCCGGACCAAGGGAGACCGGCTCCCCTGCCTGGCAAAGCTCGCCGCCACGACCGCGTTTACGCAGGTCACCGTCACCCGCTACGGCAAGACCGCCACCATCTCCGCCGCCGCGGTCACCTGCCTGTGGCCCACGGTCTTCGGCGCCAGGCAGGTTACCGCCGTGCTGATCCGCGACCGGTCAGCGGCCGGATATGACCTGGCCCTGGTCACCACCGATACGGCCGCCACCGCCGCCCAGGTGATCGAGCGATACGCCAGCAGATGGTCCATCGAGGTCGCGATCGAAGACGCCCGGCAGGTCTTCGGCGCCGGGCAGGCCCGCAACCGCACCGCCCGCGCGGTCGAGCGGACCGTCCCGTTCCAGCTCGCCTGCCAGGCCATCGCCACCTGCTGGTACGCCACCGCCGGCCACGACCCCGCCGACGTGGCCGAACACCGGGCCCGCGCCCCCTGGTACGCCAGCAAAGCCCAGCCGTCCACCGCCGACATGGGCGCCAAGCTCCGCCGCGTCATCATCGCCGCCAGATTTAAGGCATCTCGCCCTGACCAGCCGACCCCCGAAGAAATCAGCGTCCTCCGCCCGGCCTGGGAAGACCTCGCCGCATAACGACGAAAGTCGAGTGATAACGGTAACCATGCAATCTTGACCATAAGACGGATAGCACGCTATGAGTGGGGTGTGCCGTATATGCAAGCTTCTGACAGCTTCCCCTGCCCTACGGCGCGGCGCGGGTGGGTCATCGGCCCCCGGTCTTCGTGCTCTGCGACGCCCATTCCGGATCGCGGAGGGAGAATCTGATGGACAAGCACCAGCACGACGCGCAGCCGCCGAGCGGGCGCAGGAAATTCCTCCGTCAGCTCGGCGTGACCGCGGTAGCGACGGCAGCCCTGAGCGGCCTCGCCGATGTCGCTGGACTGAAGCCTGCCGCGGCAGCTACCCGAGCTGAGGGGGGAATGAAGGTCCGCGGCGCGAGGGAACAGGACTCACAAGCCGCGACAGTGGGGGCCACTTCCGTGATATGCCAGCTTTGCAAGGGGTGCTGCGGTGGACCCTGTACGCCATCTGGCGTGTACTGCCACTTCTGCTGGGGACAAACGATCGTCAACGGCATCCCCATTATTGGTTTTTCGGGTTATTACTGCTTGGGCGGAGGCAACAATTTCACCCTTACCTGACACCCTGCACAGCTGACTGTGGACGAGACAGGTATCGCCGGAGTCGTGGCGACGACGCTGCTGATCACGCGCTTCGCTATGGCGGCTATTTTCATCCGCGCCGGAACCGTCAAGCTGGCTAACCTCCGAGAGTTCCAGCTCGCCGTCGTGAACTACGAGATCCTGCCGCCGAGCCTGGTTCCGGTCATCGCCGTAAGCGTCCCGGCTGGCGAGGTCGCGGGCGGCCTCCTCCTGCTGCTCGGAGTTGCGCCCGGGGTGGCTTCCGCCGTACTGGCCGCGCTATTGGTGTGCTTCTCAGCAGCGATCGGCCTCAACCTCACCCGCGGCCGGATCTTCGACTGCGGCTGCGGGGGACGCACCGTGCCGCAGCTGATCAGCTGGCGGCACGTTGCCGTCAACGTTGTACTCGCCGCGCTGGCCACCTGCGTGGCGATTGCCCCGCCCACCAGCCTGGAGCTTCTGCCCGGCCCGCGAGGAGTGTTCTCGGTCGAGCTTCCGGCAGGCTCCGGCATCCCGCTCCTGCTGGCCACCGTGCTCTGCCTGCTGACGGCGCGAATCCTCGCCGCCGCGCTAGCCATTCGTTCCAGATGAGGAGGTTGTCATGCCGACCGGCTGGGCCATCGTGATCGTCGTCCAGTGGCTGGCCATCGCCGCCCTGATCGTCGTGGTCCTCGGTGTCCTGCGTCAGATGGCGTCACACCTTGAGCGGGCGGCCGCCGGGCCCGTGATGCAGATTCTGCCGCCGGCGGCCGAGGTAGGGACCAGGCTGCCGACGTTTGCGAGCGTCGGGGACGGCGGCGTGACCGAGCCTGCCACGCTGCTGGGAGGCCGGCCAGCCGTCATGCTGTTCCTGTCCGCCGGATGCGCTCCCTGCCTGAGCCTTGCCGCCGAGATCGCCAGCTCCGACCTGCCCGGCGAGCTGGGCAGGTCTCTGATCGCCGTGACAGCCCCCGGAAGCGAGAGCGTCATCGTACGACTGCCCGCCGGGGTGCGCGTCGTGACCGTGCCGGACGCCGAATGCGCCCGGGTCCTCGGCATACCCGGGAGGCCCTTCGCGATGGCGGTGAACGCGGACGGGGTGATCACGGCGAAGCAACCGGTGAACACCCTCGCCCAGCTGACCGACATGGCTACCTCCGCGTGGTCGCTGGACGGCGTGCCATGACCAGGACGTCCTGCTTTGGCGAGGCGAAGAGCGAGGCAGGCCGGAATAGCTAGCCTCAGGCTTTCGCCAGGGTTAGCCAAGTGTCCATTCACGGGTAACGCGCGGCCGGGCATCGGGTTACGGCGGGCAGTGGTGGCAGCCAGGGTTTTCCCTCGAGGGCGGCGCGGATAGCGTCGAGTGCGGTGAGGCCGTGGCATGCTGCTGGGTCAAGGTGGCTGCGGATGCGGCACCACCGGGCGAGGGTGGCCAGGGAGTCCACCGCGCCCTCCAGGCCCGGCCCTGCAGCGGCGGCACTGCGCCGGCGGCTCCGGTGAATCCCGCGAACGGGCACGGAGCGGGCTCAGCAGCCGGCGGGCAAGCTGATCAGGGTGCCTGCCTGCCGGAGCGGGAGTGGCCAGCAGTTGCATTCCCCGGCGTCGGATCCGTAGCCGGTGCGGGCATTGATCACCACTGAGTAATCGGTGTAGGCCGGCACGGCGTGTGCCTGTGCGGTGGCCGTAGAGGGGGCCAAAGCGGGGGCACTGTGGTTCCAGTGAATCGCCCGGGCGTGGACTTCGACGACCCAGACCAGGGTGGCGGGTGCCATCCCGGTGCTGATGTCGCCTTGTGACTCGATCGGCTCGCCTTTGGCGTAGGTGGTCAGGACCAGGTGCACCTGCTCGATGCCGGTGAAGAACCCCCGTGGCTCCCGCCCGGTGACGAGCCTGCACGCCTGCGCTGCCGGCATGACGCCGGGCGGCAGCGTCACGGCGGGTGTGACCGCACGGCCGGATTCCGGCGTGACGCCAGCCGGTGCCCGGGCCGCGCCGCAGCCGCACATCAGCGCCGCCGCCGCCGCGCCCATGACGGCCAGCGCGCAGGCCCGTACCCGGCCCCCCGGCCCCCGGCCTGCGGGGCGGACCTTCCTCACGCCCGGCCATGCGGCGCCGTCCACCAGGCGATGCCCCCGGGAGATAGCCGGCGAGGTGAGCGCCCGGCGCGGCACCCAACCATGACTCCTACCGCGGGTGACGGGCTGAATGGTCATAGCGCACCGGTGCTTTCCCTCATGACCGGCCGGGATTACGCCGTGGCGGGGCAGCACCCCGCCGCCGGGTATCCCGCTTCCCACATCAGACGCCGCAGCCCGCCCAGCGGTTGCAGTGAGCCCGGCTTGAGCGCATTCACGCCGAGCGATCGAAGGCAGTGCTCGTAGGAGCTGGCGCCGCAGCTCTGACGACTCAGCCGCCGGAGGAGGCCTGCGAGTTCACGCTGGACGATGTTCTGTTTAGCACCGCTTACTTTGACCGGCGGGCAGACGGGTCGTTCAGTCAGCCCCTGGGGCGCTGGTCCGACTGGCTGTTCCCGCCAGGATCCTTCGGCGACGAAACCCGGGATGCTCGATGGCACGCCGGTACTGGCCATGAGCGTCTCGGGCATGCTCGCCATGAAGGAGCAGTTCCCGCACCTGCGCAACGGTCGGCCATGGCGGCAGAAGGACATCGCCGATATCGGGATACTCCGAGGGCTGGCCTCCGGGGAGAGGACCGACGGCCACATCGGAGCGGCCTGAGCAGCGCAGGCCGTCATGTGGATCGCCGGCATCCAGCAACACGGTCGCTGCGGGCTCGACGGCTAGCGTGTGCTAGTCGAGCAGTGCGGTGAGCTTCTTCGGCGCCAGGATCCGGTAGCTCTCGGTGACGAGCTCACGGATCTCCTCCCAGTCCGTGTCGTCGGTGAGCACCACCACGATGCGGTCACGGCCGGCTCGCGAGGCGAAGAACGGGTGGCCGATGGACAGCAACGCCTCGCGTTCGTCTGGGTCGGCGCGCAACACGAGCAGCGGAACGGGCTTGCCAGTCGAGTCCTCACGTGCCACGAGCAAGCAGAACGATCTCCGGCGGATGTCGAACGACTGCGCCGTCGATCTCGCTCTGGTTAGTGAACCGTCGACCCGCACCGTCACCTCGGGCAGCGCCAGGCATAGCGTGCGGATCCGCTCGACGATGTCCTCCGGGACCTCTACGGGTGCGCTCACGCGAGCACCGCCGGACGAGCCCGCTGGACGATCGAACGCGCTGACGCTTCCGCCATCGCCAACGTCGGCGCGACCCGGTGGAGGACCGGCCTGGGGGGCTTCGCCACCCGCGCATGATGCCGGATCCCCGCCGCGTCCGTCAGGCAGCTCAGGCAGCAGCGACCGCACGAAAACTGCATTCGCGAGTGAGACATCCGGCGCGCCACTGCCGAACCACCGTCGTTCCCTTTCCGCACCGGCGACCTACCGGCGGAACGCGGCTCGGACTGCAGCTGCGGTGGAGCTGAAGTACCCGGGTGGTTCGATGAAGCCCCACTCGTTGAACGTCGAGCCGTTGGTGAGGGCGCGTCGGTAGCCGAAACAGGCGAGGTAAAGCGTCCGGATGTACATGACCGCCTCGAGCCGGTCGAGTTCGTCGTCGGTCGGCTCGACATGTCGCCGGTAGGCGTTGACGGCAGCGTCGATCCGCTCCTGGTTCGGCCGACGTGGGTTCCATGAACCCGTGCCCCAGAGCAGGTAAGCGAAGTCGGCAAGGCGCGGTCCGCGCCCGGACGCCTTCCAGTTGATCGCGACTGGCCCTTGTTCGCCCAGGACGGCGTGATCGGGGGCGTGGAGGAGGTTTCCGTGGAGCAAGCCCTCCGGAAGGCCGTGACCGTCGTCGGCCGAGCGCACCTGGTCGCGGAGCTGCTCGAATCGCTCGCGCTCGGCGGCCGAGACCTTCGTGTCGACGGCGTCGAGAAACGACAGGGCCGCCAGCAGGTCCTGACGCGGCGTGCCCTCACGGCTCGGGTCCTCGCCACTGGCTCCGCCCGGGCGGCCGACGGAATCGTCGTACGGCAGCGCGTGTAGCCGTCCGAGCAGCTCACCCATCATGGCGAACTTCGCGGCACCGTCGGGGAGCTGGACGCCTTCAACGAACCGCGTCACGAGGACCGCGCTGCCATCGAAGTCAGATACCGCATCGTCGGCTGCCAGGCGCTCCGCGGGATAGTCCTGCCGCTCCAGAAATCTGAGGATCGCGGCGTCGCCCTCAACACCGGCACGCGGCCGAGCAGGGGGGAACGCGCGGGCGACCCACGGGCTGCCGTCATTGCGGTCAATGCGGAACACGTAGGTCTTGTGCACACTGAGCTTGGTCGCCGCGACCGGGTCAATGCCGTAGCGATCCCGGAGATGAGCGAGTAGCTGCTCAGGACCTGGCTCGTGGTGCATTCGCGCACCGAGACCCTCAAGATCCGTCAGCGCTTCGGTGTAGCGCTGCCCAGTCTCCTCGGCGTGGCGCCGGACCACCTTCTTGAAGCTGGCGTCCTTGGTCATGGACAAGCCTCCCCTTGACACCCTCGTCCCCCAGCGACGCGGTGTTGGAAGATGGCCTGTGACATTGACGACCGAGAGGGCGAATCCCCTTCGCCAATGGAACCCCGGCTGGGGCGGATGTTCCACAGCTCGGCGACCGGTCGCCGCCGTGGACAAACTCTTCCTGAGGCGCTCGGTCTTCGTCAAGCGCTTCACCCACGAGATGACACTGGGCCAGTGAGGCGCGGACGACCAGGAGCGCTGTGGCCCGCCGAACCTCGATCTACAGGTCATCGAGCGCCTGACCGGGCTGCGACCCCGCAGCAGCCCGATCGCTTCGCGCCGTCATGCTTATAAGACGCCGCACCGCCCCCAGATGCTGAGCGGCCCAGGCATTTCGAATGCTCGCCGAAAGGGCCTTCGGCGTCCTGGACGTCCTCGTGCTGTTGCGTCTGGCCGTCGTGGGCCGCTCATACCGGTGGCGGGGGAGACCAGCGGCCAGCGCATGGGGTCAGCTGGGTGTTTGTCAGGCTGGCGGGACCTATGCCTGGAGCGATGGCTCGTCGGGGGCGGACAGGCTCAGTACGGCGCCGGCCACTGCGGGCGATGCGCAGAACTTCGCCTCCAGAGCCCGCAGCCGGACTGCCACGTGTGACTCGGTGTCATCGCCGGTGAGGTCGACGTCGCCCGTCACAAAGACCATCCGCGGCCCGACGATCTCCAGCCGCAGATAGGTCACCCGAGCCACCTCTGGCATCTCCAGCAGGGCCCGCAGAACCGCAGAACGTATCAGGGGATCGGCTTCCTCGCCGACCAGGAACTGCAGGTTGCGGTTGATCAAGACGACCGCGACGACGCCGAGCAGCAGGCCGACCAGGATCGAACCGGTCGCGTCCGGCACCGCGGAACCGGTCACCTCATGGGCGGCCAGCCCGGCCGCCGCGATGACCAAGCCGGTCAAGGCGGCGGAGTCCTCGGCGAACACCGCTCGCAGCGTGGGATCGGAGGTCACCATCACGTGCTCGATCAGATCCCGCTGCAACGGCTCGGCCTCGGACCTGGCCTGCCGGACTGATTGCAGAAACGAGATTCCCTCCAGGACAAAGGACACGGCCAGCACCCCATACCCGATGAGGAACCGTTCGGCCGGCTCCGGATGGATAAGTTCCTGGATGCCGCGCGTGATCGATACCGCGCCGCCTGCCACGAAAACCCCGAGCGCCGCGAACAGCGACCACACGTAGGCTTCCCGGCCATGGCCGAACGGGTGAGCACGGTCCGGCGGACGGCGTGCCCGTTGGTTGGCGATCAGCAAGAAAATCTCGTTGCCACAATCGGCCCACGAATGCGCCGCCTCGGCCGTCAGCGATGCCGATCCAGTCACCGCGGCGGCGGCCGACTTCGCCACGGCGATCAAGAGGTTGGCGCTGAAGGCCACCAGCACTGTGATGAGACTCTCCGATGCGCGTGGGCCGCGCAGCAACGGCACCGGCATGAGCGGCTCACGGGATCCGCGGGCCACCCCTCCAGCCGCCACCGGTGCCGGAGCCTGGTCGCCGCCCTGCTCGCGCGCCATCAACCACTCTTAACACAATCCGCTGCGCTAGTAACGGGCACAGAAATCACAGCGGATCAGGCACCAGCGGGCGGGAGCCGACAAGCGGCAGCGGCCTCCTAGGCGCGCCCGGTGCGCTGCTGGGCTTGGGTGATGGCCCAGGCGGCGTTGATCAGGCCTATGTGACTGAACGCCTGCGGGAAGTTGCCGAGCATCTCGCCGTTGCGGGGGTCGACCTCCTCGGCGAGCAGGCCGACGTCGTTGATGGCGGCCAGGGCGCGCTCGAAGGTCACGGTGGCTGCGTCGACGTCTCCGGCGAGTGCCTGCGCCTGCGCCAGCCAGAACGTGCACAGCAGGAACGTGCCCTCCTCACCCGCCAGGCCGTCGTGGGTCAGATACCGGTACACCAGCCCGCGCTCGTCTGTCAGCTGTCGCGTGATGGCGTCGATGGTTGCCTTCATCCGCGGGTCATCCGCCGCCAAGAACCCGGTGATGGTCAGCATCAGGCTCGACGCGTCGAGGTCCTCGCTGCCGAACGCTTGCGTGAAGGCACCGGCCCGCTCATTCCAGCCGCGGGTAAGGATGGCCGCCCGGATCTCGTCACGTGCGGTCCCCCAGTCAGCCACGCGGTCTTCGGCGCCGAGATGGCTGGCCAAGGCGATCGCGCGGTCCACCGCCACCCAGCACATCAGCTTGGAATACAGGAAGTCCCGCGGCTCGCCGCGGATCTCCCAGATCCCCTGGTCCTTCTCCCGCCAGCGGGCAGCGGCGGTATCTGCGGCCGCGGCCAGGAACCGCCTGGTCACCGGGTCCAGCTCGCCGAGCTGGTCGACCAGCCGCTGTGCGGCGCGGAGCAGCTCACCGTACACGTCGAGCTGCCGCTGGAGCCACGCGCCGTTGCCGACCCGGACCGGGCGGCTGCCCCGCCAGCCCGCCAGATGCGGCAGCTCCCGCTCGGACAGGTCCCGCTCGCCGCCGATGCCGAACATGATCTGCAGGTCCGCGCCGCGCTGCAGCCCGGAGGCGGCCGCATCGGCGAGGAAGGCGAAGAACTTGTTCGCCTCATCCGGGCAAGCCGCCACCCACAGAGCCTCCATGGTCAGGCTGGCGTCACGCACCCAGGTGTAGCGGTAGTCCCAGTTCCGCTCGCCGCCGACGGTCTCCGGCAGAGAGGTGGTTGGCGCCGCCACGATCGCGCCCGTCGGCGCGAACGTCATGGCCTGCAGGACGCGCCCGGAATGGCGCACCAGCTCCTGCCACGGCCCCTCATAGTTCTGGTGAATCGCTGACCAGGACCGCCAGCCCTCCAGTGTGTCGTCCAGCCGGCCGGTGATCTCCTCCGCGGTCCACGGGGCCAGTGGCGGGCCGGCCATATCCCCGTGCCCGAGCGCGAACACGGCGGCCTGCCCCGCGGCCAGCCGGACCCTGGCGGTCGCGGTGGCATCATCCATACCGAAACTGACCGACGTGGACAAGAACAGCCGGTTGGCGCCGCCCCGGGCGGCGAGCCCGCCGGGAACGGGAACCAAGGCGGGGTGGATGAGCCCGTACTCCGGCCGGGGCGCGTAGCTGACCTCTGCCTGGATCTCGCCGCGAGTGCAGGCCAGCGAGCGCAGCAGCGTACCCGGGGAATGTGCACCCAGGTGGTGGCCGCGCTCGTTGCGGCCGACCGCGAGGGCGTCGGTGAGTACCGCGGTGCCGCGCGCGGTGGTGAAGGTGGTCTCCAGCACCAGCGTCTGGTCCACGTACCGGCGGCTGACTTGGAACTCGCCTGCGGGCCGGATCGCGAAATGCCCGCCGGCCGGGTCAAGGAGGCGGCAGAACACCGACGGCCCGTCGAAGCGGGGGAAGCATAGCCAGTCCACGGAGCCGTCCCGGCTGACCAGCGCCGCAGAGCGGCAGTCCGAGAGCAGCGCATACTCGCCGATCGGCAAGCTGTCCATCGCGGGTTTCCTCTCGTGATCGGTCAGATGCTGTACGCCTGGGGCAGATGCGGGCAGACCTCACCCAACGAGGGGAAGGACGGCATCCGCGTGCTAGAGCGATCCTGCGACAAGTAAACAGGTCACCCGCCGCGGAACGCTCCGCCGACGGCAAGCCAGTGGCAAGAGATGGAATCCGCGTTCCGTAACATCGGCTGCAGATCCCGTCGTGAGCGGGGTGTGAGACCGAACCAGTGGAGGTGCCAGATGGCCGAGCTCCCACCGCCCCCAGAGGGAATTGTGCTGGCCCACTTCATCGTCTCGGACGATGTCGAGCGCTCTCGGCGCTTCTACACCGAAGTACTCGGCGGCAGGGTGGCCTTCTCCGGCCCCGGAGGGCTGACCTATGTCGCGCTATCCAACAGCTGGATCATCATCAATGTCGGCGGAGGCCCGACCGACGACAAGCCGGCGGTCACCCTGGAGACGCCACGCGATCCCGACCGGGTCAGCAGCTTCCTCAATATCCGGGTCAAAGACATCGAGGCCGTGTACGCCGAATGGAGCGCCCGGGGTGCTCAATTCCTGACGCCGCCCAAACAGCACCAGTACGAGATCCGTTGCTACATCCGCGATCCCGACGGTCATCTGATCGAAGTGGGCCAAACCACGGACCCAGAGGGGGACTGGTCGCCCGCTCACTGGCCATCGAGTACGCCCGCCGAGGAGTCCGAGTGAATGCCGAGATCACCTCTCGTTCGGGGAGGTCTCTTAGGATCACGCGCGGAATATCTGCGACATAATTGCGATATAGGACACCGGCGCGTAACCTGATACGGAACGCAGACAGCCCTTGTCCTCTCCCCCCCCGGGGCAAGGGCTCTCTGCGTTCTCCGCAGGCCGTCACTGACGCCGTGGCCGAGCGGGGCTCAGGGGCCTGAGCGCCGCCCGATTTCGCCCGGATCTCAGGGAGCGGGCGCGGCGAGCGCCTTACCGACCCAAGCTCGCAGCGTGGCCAGTGGGGCGGCGCCTGTCTGCCTGGCCTCCACCCGCCCGCCACGCAGCACGAGCAACGTCGGAATCGCCTGGGCCCCGAACCGCTGCGACAGCTGCGGCGAGACATCGACATTCACTTTGACCAGTTTCACCTGGCCCGCTAGGTCGCGGGCGAGTTGCTCCAGGGCCGGGCTGACCATACGGCACGGCCCGCACCAGGGCGCCCACAGGTCGACGATGACGGGGATCGTGGCGCTGTCCGCGATGTCTCCGAAGGTGGTGTCGTCAGCATCGGCGATCCACGGCAGCGGCTGATGGCATTTCCCGCAGCGGGGCGTCCCCGCCGCCGCGGCCGGGACCCGGTTAGTCTGGCCGCAGTGCTGGCATCGAATCAGATCACCTGGCATAGCTTCATTCTCCCTCTGCGACGCCAGGTCCCTTACCGATTAAGGCGCAGCTGGATCATGCTGAGTCCGCCGGCTGCCCGTCAGGGCCCGCCATCAGATCCCTCACCGAGGATGCTCGGACCATCGATTATCGGGCTCGTCCTCATCTTCGGAGATGATGGCGATGCCCGGGCCGCCCAGCACGCCGGATATGTCGGCGTCCGCCCCCGGCTCCGCGGGCCCCTCTAGCTGGTAGCCCGGCGGCAGGTCCGCTGACTTCACCACGTTCTCGGCGAGCTCCCGGCGCAGGACCTCCCCGCCTGCACCACTGGCCTCGCCGCTCATCTCGCCGCCCTGCTCATCGCTCATCCCGGTCACCCTCCTGTAGTTGGCCACTGGCTCATCAGTATTGTCCGGCCGTCTCGCCGGGCCAATTCACGTGATGATCTCGATCTGGCCGCTTCACCCCGCTCCGACGGCAGCCCGGCTCACCGGCTACCGGTGGCCACCGATCGGCTTGCGGACAGTCGGCCGCCCGGCTCTTTACCCGGCTGGTCCGCGCTGGTCCTGCAGCGCGGTGCTGAGGGCGCGGCGGCCGACTTCGAGGAGTACCGGATTGTCTTCTGAGTGGGCCAGGAACACGATCGCGAGGTTCAGTGCCCAGCCTTTGGCCCGCGTCCGCAGGGCGTCGCCGGCCCGGCCGCCGGCACCGCCAGCCGCCTGGTAGGCCGACCAGAAGCGGTCATGGCAGTCCAGCGGGAGCAGCATCCAGGCCACCGACAGGTCGCTGGCCGGGTCGCCCGCGGTGATGTCGCCGAAGTCGATCACGCCGCTGACCTGGCCGTCGTTCACTAGGATGTTCGCCGGGTGCAGGTCGCCGTGCAGCCACACCGGCGGGCCGTCGTAGCCGGGGGCCGCGAGTGCCGCGTCCCACACGCGCAGTACCGCGTCCCGGCCGGCCCGGTCCCGGCCGGGTTGGCCGGTGATCAGGGCGAGGTTGGCCGCGAAGCTGCCGGCGCGCTGGGCCAGCGGGACGCCGCGGTACGGGTTGGCCGGCGCGTCCGCCGGGGCGGGGACGTGCAGCGCACCGAGGAACCCGCCGACGGCGGCCGCGGCTCCGGCCGGGTCGAAGGAGCTGGCCTGCGCCGCGGGCACGCCCGGCAGGTAGGGCACCACGCTCCATGGGTAGGGGTAGCCGTGCGCGGGTACCCCGGTTCGTTCTGGATAAGGGATGGGCAGGGGCAGCCTCGGGGCGAGCCCGGGCAGCCAGCGCTGCTCATTCTTGATGATCTCCGCGGCAACGGCGCGGCGCGGCAGCCGCGCGATGAGCTCATCGCCGACCCGGTAGAGCTCGTTGTCCCAGCCGTTCGCGAGGAACTCTACGGGCAGCCGCGCCAGGTCAGGGTGCTGATCGGCGAGCAGCCGCCGCACCAGGTCCGCCGACACCTCAACCTCGGCGGCCGGCATCTTGTTCGCAGCCACAACGACTAATCCTGCCATCGGGGGCTCCCTCGCCATCGCACGCCCGGCTCCGGGCTGGCCCGAGCCGTTCAAGACGCCTGACGGTGGCCGGTGTTATGCGGGAGAACAGCGTCAGGCTGTCGTAGTAGTGCGGCCAGGATCCGACCGGTTCCGGGCCGGCTTCCAGCGTTTGGTCTTTCACCGGACCGGCTGGGATCCGGGGTCAGGTTTCAGGCCAAGCTGCCGGGCTCGCGCGGCGGCCTGTTGTCCCGCGGCCCCGCCTGCCAGGCCTGGATGCGCGCTACCCCGGGCCGGTGCCGGTGGCGTGAGAGGATTCCGCGGCGGCCTTCATCGCACACAGGGTGGCGCTCATGTTAGCCCGCAGCCCGTCCCGCCGGGCAGCGATGATCTCAGCGGCCCGGTCCGGCATCCTCGCGGCGGGTGCCCGCAGGTAGCTGGCGCCGGGTCCGTGGGTGAAGCGCTGCCGGACCCTGCTGCCGCCGCCGGGGAGCGGGTCGATCCGGTACCGCCACGACGAGGACGGGCGGGCCCGACCTTCCCGGTGCGCGCCGCCTGCACGTCGTGCTCGTGGATCCACACCCGGGCCCCGGTAGTGGTGCGGGCTTGCTCGGCGAACCCGGTGTGGTGCGCGTGGGTCAGCAGCACCGCATCCAGATCACCGCGGCCTTCCCCAGGGCGCGGAAAGCGCAGTCCGCGATCCACCAGCGTCAGCTTGCCCGACTCCTGGATCAGGTAGAAGTTCGCAACCCCGTTGGTGAGGCGGTGAACTCCCTCGGCTACTTCCGTGACGTGACTAACCACGACCCTCTCCTCTCGACCATTGCGGACCGCTCACCAGCGGCCTGCCTGCGGGGATCGATCCAGGTTGTATTCCCTCATCTGTGGACGGTAGGAGCGGACGCAGGGGCTGGGCGTCACCCGAAGGTGGCATGGGAGTGGAATCTTGTGGTGATGGGCGCGCGCGGCTCCGTGAGCCTGCCAAGCGGTAATCTGCTTGTGACTGGGTGGCCCGACGATGACTCACAGCCCTGAGCCGCCGCCGGGCCGCGTGAAGACGCCGCATGAAGACACCACGTGAAGACAACCGCGTGGAGACACCAGATGACGGACAGCGGCACGCTTCCGCGCGTTAAGCCGACTGGCCTGGACGGTAGGTCACCGATGGCTGACCGGTCTGTGGCGCCCCCGGCGGGGGCTGCCATGTCCGGGCGGGACCCAAGCCGGACGATGCTCCGCGCCCGGAACAGTCCAGGCCACGCGTGAGGTCCCGGAAACGGGATTCCCCTTCGTCATCTACGCCATCTGGCGGGCCCTCGCCCGGCGCCGCCCGTTCCGCTGCCCAGAATGCGGAGCAGCCGTCCAGGCACGTTTCCTCTCCTTACTAGCCGGCGGCTATGCCTCCATAGGCAGCAGATGTTGGCCGGAACCGGCGGCCGTCGGGTCTGCTGAGCATGACACGCACCGCGCACTTACCAATGAGGCGGTGCGGCTGAGGCAAGGGAAAGGAATGCCCGTCATGTTCAAGTCGACATCCACCTCATTGATCCTGCTGGGAATCTTGGCCGTCGTCGTCGGGATCCTGGCCATCGCCTGGCCGGGCGTCACGATTCTCGCGCTGGTCATCCTGTTCGCGGTCTACGCGTTCATGGACGCGGGGCTGCAGGCCGCGCGGGCCTTCGGCAGCCGCAACGCCGGCCCGGTCTTCGGTCACCTGCTGCTCGGACTGATCGACCTGGCGGCCGGCGTGGTCGCCCTGGTCTGGCCCGCGCCTACCGCGTTCGTGCTGGTCATCGTCGTAGCAGCCTGGGCGCTGGTCGGCGGCATCGCCGAGTTCTTCGCCGGCTTCCAAAGCGGGGAGAGCGCAGGCACGCGGGCGCTGTTCATCCTGTCCGGTCTGGTGTCCGTCGCGTTCGGCGTGCTGCTGTTCGCCCGGCCCGGCGTCGGCGCCGTCACCCTGGCCCTGCTATTCGGCCTGTACAGCCTGATCTACGGGTTCTCGCAGATTACCGCGGGCATCCAGGTCCGCCACGTCGGTGGTGACGTGAGTTCGCTTTCGGAACTGCGTCACGCAGCCTGAGTGCGCACCTCACCGCTGGAGGGCGAGCATCCGATGAGCGCCGTCAGGCCAGGCAGTTCCGCCCCGGCCGACGCCGTGAACAACGTGCCGGTCCGGCACGGACGCCTGCGGGACGCCGCGGCCAGGCGCGGCGTCCCGCTGGCCACCATCCTCGTGACCGTCGCGGTCGTGGTCCTCACGTATCTCGCGGGCAAGCTCGCGTACCGGATCCGCGATGTCCTGTTGATGATCGCGGTCGCTGGGTTCGTCAGCCTGATCCTGAACCCCCTGGTGGTGGCGCTGCAGCGGTGGGGGATCCGGCGCCGCGGCTGGGCCGTGGCCGTGGTGGCCTTCTGGACGGTGGCGGTCTTCGCCGGCCTGCTGGCGGCGTTCGGCTATCCGCTGGCGCACGGCGTGACCCACTTCTCGCAGCGGCTGCCCTCCTACGTGCAGGCCGCCGAGCACGGCCGCGGCTGGATCGGCCACCTGGTCACCCGTTTTCACCTGCAGGCCTGGGTCACCCGCAACGCACCCAAGCTGCAGAGCCTCGGGACGACCCTGGCCAAGCCGGCCCTGACCGCCGGCAAGGGCGCGGCGTCGTTGCTGGCCACGCTCGCGACCATCTTCGCCTTGATCGTGCTCTTCCTGCTCGAGGGCCCCAAGGTGCGCCAGGGACTGCTCCAGCTGATGCGGCCGGAGCGGGCGGCGTACTACACGCGGGTGGCGCGCGAGATCGGCCAGTCGGCGACCGGCTACGCGCTGGGCAACCTCCTGACGTCGCTGATCGCCGGCGTGGTCGTCTTCGTCACGCTCACCCTCCTCGGGGTTCCCTTCCCGCTGCTGTGGGCGCTGTGGGTCGCCCTGGTCGATTTCCTGCCCATGGTCGGCGGCGCGCTGGCCGGCATCCCCACGGTCCTGTTCGCCCTCGGTCACTCGCTCACCGCGGGCATCGTCACCGCGGCCGCGTTCCTCATCTACCAGCAGATCGAAAACCACGTGCTGAACCCCGTGGTCATGAGCCGTACCGCCAACGTCAACCCGCTGCTCGTCCTGCTCTCACTCCTGGTCGGGACCTCGATCGGCGACTGGGTGGGCGGCTTCTTCGGCAGTTTCGTGGGGGCCCTGCTGGCCATCCCGGCCGCGGGCGCCCTTCAGGTCATCACCCGGGAACTGTGGCAAGCCAGCGCGCGGCCGGGACCACCCGACGGCGAGCACGAAGCGGACAAGGTGGAGCCGAGCGCTCCGGCGGCAACGGGCTCAACCTGAATGGCGGTTCGGCATGACGGCTCGGCAGAGCTCGGAAACCCCGCCGGCTGCGTCGCCAGCGCCATCCCGCTGACCCCCGGAGGGCTGGGCGTCGTCGAGGTCACGCTGGTGGCTGTCACCGTCGGCTTCGGCGCACCGCGAGCCACGGCGGTGCTGGCCGTGCTCGGCTACCGGATCGTGAACTACTGGCTCCCGCTCATCCCCGGTGCCATCGCCTATCTCCGCCTCCGGCTGCGCCGAGGTGCCGACGGTAAGGGCTGAGCGATAGAGACGTTGGCCAGGCGCGCCTTGCCGAGTGGGAGACGGCTTGGTCGATCGTCGGCGCCCGGCCCCTCGTCACGCGGCGCGTATCCGGCGGGCCCCGCCGGCCTCGGCCGCCGACCGGGCGGAAGCCGCGGGCAGCGAGACGACCATGGTCAGCCCGCCGCCGGGAGTCTCCTCCGGTTCCACCGTACCGCCCATCGCCTCGGCCAGGCCGCGGGACACCACGAGCCCCAGCCCGACGCCGGTTCGGTCGCCAGGGTCGCCGAGCCGGTGGAAGGGCAGGAAGACCCGCTTCCGGTCGGCCTTTGGGATGCCCGGCCCGTGATCGACGACCCGCAACTCCACCCGGTCCCCGCGAGCCCTGGCCGTCACCAGCGGCGGCGACACCGCCGGAGAGTACCGCAGGGCGTTGCCGACCAGGTTTGCGATGACCCGCTCCATGATGGCCGGGTCGGCCATGACCTCGCCCAGCCCGGATGGGATGTCCGCCAGCACCGTTCGCGCCCGCGGCCCGAGCTCATCGAGAGAATCCGCGACGATCTCGCCCAGATCTGCCGGCCTGGGGAAGACCGCCAGCGCCCCGGCCTGCAGGCGGCTCACATCCAGCAGGCTCGCCGCGAGATGGGCGAGCAGGTCGAGGGACTCCTCCGCGGCCGCCAGCAGTTCCTCACGATCCTCCGCGGTGAGGCGAGCGTCGCGCAGGCGCAGGCCGCTCACCGCCGCCTTGGCCGCGGCGAGCGGCGCGCGCAGGTCATGGCTGACTGTCGCCAGCAAGGCCGCCCGTCCCCGGTCCGCCTCGGTCGCCCACGCGGCTTGCCGGGCCAGGCCGCAGAGTACCAGCCACCAGGGACCGACCTGTGCGTTCGTGACCCAGCGCCCTGGGCGGCGGGCTTCGTGGCGCCGAACGGCGCGGGGACGCTGACTGCGGCGGAGGGAGGCGGTGACGCCCGGAAGCACGGCCTCCACATCATCACGTTGTTGGCTTTCTCCCGGATTCGCAGCGCCGGTCGTCATGCCGATCCTCCTCGCCCGATGTCAGCACCATTGGAACCCGGACTCGCGGCGTTGGCCAACGCCTGACGCCAATAGCGCGATAGCTGCCGGCTTCTGGCGGGAACTGACGGACCGCGACCGGGATGCGTTGCCATCTACTGCGTGGGCCCAGCGCCCATAGCCCCCGGCAATGCCACGACAGGTACCATCACCTTTCCATTGACGGCCGCCTGGGGTGGACTGGAGAAAACCGAGGAAGGTGAACGTCATGAGCGGAAGCAGATTCTGGGCCAAGAACCAGGGCCGTCGGCCGGGAGGCGAAAACGAGGACGAAGCCCTCGCCGGGACGCTTACCGCGACGGACCGCTGTGACCGCTGCGGCGCCCGGGCTTACGTCCGGGTCCTGCTGCCCAGTCGCCTGGAATTGCTGTTCTGCGCGCATCACAACCGGCAGTACGCATCCGCCCTGACGAAGATTGCCGTGGAAATCCGCGACGAGACCGACCGGCTCGCGCGCGTCGCGGCCTAGCCTGACCGATTCCCCTCAGCGCGCACGCTCGTGGCGTCGCCCGCCCAGCACAACAGGCCCACGCGGTACCGGCGCGGCCGTCAGCCCGAGCCGGCCTCGGCCCGCAATGCCTCCCGCTGCCGGTCCTGCGAGCCTTTTCTTTTATCAGAACGGATCATGGTGCTTGCCGTCAGCACGCGGACCCCTGCATACCCCTGCTGATAGCGCGTGCCTATGGCGCGACAGGCAGTATCGCTTTCTGAATTCCCGGCTGACCGGGTGGACTGGCCGATGAGAAATGTAAATCCTGGCTAGTCACCGGAAGGACGGCCGAGCAGGCGGTGACGAAGCTGACCGGCGTCCGCCACGTCAAGGACGACATCGACATCAGCACCGACGCTGACCCGGTCGACGTCACCCTCGACGTCCAGGACGCCCTGGACCGCTACGCGCTGATTCCCGACGACAGCGACGTGGCCGTCGACACCAGCGGGAACACGGTGACCCTGACCGGCCACGTCCGCACCTGGGCCGAGCACGACACGGTCGTCGACGCGGCGTGGATGGCCACCGGCGTCTACGACGTCATCGACGACCTCTACGTCACCGGCTGACGGGCCGGTACAGCGGGAAGGCCGGCCCCGGCGTACCAGCTTGTGCCGGGCCGGCCGCGACCCGAATGGATAAGGAAATAGGCAATGCGGAAGGCGCCACTCGGCCGGGCGCCCTCGCCCGGCCGGCGATGTGCGCGACCAGGTCCCGCGCCGGGCAGGCGGGCGGGCTCGCCGCGCCAGCCCAGATGACGCGCAGGGACCGGCGCAGGTCAAGCTCGGGTGCCCGGACCTCGGCCAGCCGACCCGCGGCCACGTCATCGGCGACGGCCAGTTCGCTGATCACCGCGGGCGCCACGCCGGCCAGCACGGCGGCGCGGACCGCCGCGGTGGTGGAAACCGACAGCGCGGCGGGGGCCTGGGTGTAGCCCGCGCCGAGGGCGGCGGCCAGCGCCGTGGCCAGGGTGTCCCGGGTCCCCGAGCCGCCTTCCCTGCTGACCAGGGGAGCGGCGGCCAGCTCCGCGGCGCTGATCCCGCCGCGGCGGCGTGTCCAGGGATGGCCGGGAGCCACGACGACGGCGAGCCGGTCATGGCCGATGACCCGGCTGCGCAGCCGGGCGGGCCGCCGCGGTCCCTCGATGAAGCCCAGATCCGCGGTCCCCTCGGTGACGTGGCCGATGACCGTCTCGGAATTGACCGCGGTCAGCACGACATCGGGGGCCGGGCCGCCCGGGTGGCCGGCCGCGGCCCGGAACGACGCCAGCCAGGTCGGCAGCAGCTGCTCGGCGATCGTCGAGCTGGAGCTGACCCGCAGCCGGCTGCGCCGGTCAGTGCGCAGCGCGGCGATCCCGGCGTCCAGCCCGGCCGCCACCTCGAGCAGCCGGGACGCCCACTCCGCGATCACCGCGCCCTGAGGGGTCAGGGCCGAACCGCGCGGGCTGCGGCGCACCAGCGGCACGCCGGTCTGCGCCTCCATGGCCCGGATCCGTGCCGAAACCGCCTGCTGGCTCACGCCGATCTGCTGAGCGGTGCTGTTCAGGCTGCCGGTCCTGGCCACGCCGAGCAGCACCTCCAGCGCGCCGAGGTCGGGGACGTGGCCGCTGAGCGCCATGCGCCCAGCATAACCAGATACAAGCCCGCCTTGTACCCCGTCACGTACGGTCGTCTCCGTGCGGGTCGGCGTCAGCGGATGATGCGAAGCGCGAGCCGAGCCGGGCAGCCGCGTTGCACCAGCCGGGCGACCTGATGCCAGTCGACGCGATCGGCGTAGATCTCGGCCAGGCCCCAGGGAATGCCCAGCCGCGTGAGCTGCAACACGCGCCAGTTGTGCACGAGCATCTCGTCGCGGTCGGCGGTGTGTGATTTCATGGCTCCTCCGTTCACGGTGCGGGGCGGCATTCGCCTTTTACTCCAGCCTGGGTCCGGGGTGGGTGAGGCGGCATCGCCAGGTTCGGGTGATTTCGCACCTCACCGCTGCTCGCCGGAGAAGATCTCCAGGAAGAACAGGAAGACGTTCAGCACGTCGAGGAAGATCGACGCGGCCAGCAGCGGTGCGGAGGCGGTGTCGGTGTTGGTGTGCAGCCGCTGGTGGCGAGGAACTCATCGAGCTCACCAAGACCAACCTGCGCCAACTCGACGTCGAATAAGGACCCGGGCGCTGGATGAGGGCTGAACCTCGCCCGCCGCACTGCAGCTACGGCGCATCTGTGCCGCATTCTGCGATTTACGTACGGCAAATCTCAAAAGGCGATAATCTCTCCCGGGAGGGTGGTTACGCTGTGCTAGCGTCTCGAAACTTACTGTATGTGCTATTAGCTCCCGAAATTGGCCGTGTCATCCCGGGCTGGCTGCGTTCACCGGCCTGCGCTGGACCACGTGGCCCGCAGGTGCCTGGCGGAGGCGCCGCAGGAGGCTTCCTGCAGGGCTCGTCATCGGGGGACCAAGCAACCTATGGGAGGGGACTTCCGGATGCCGAATGCTAGATCATCAGCCGCAGCCGTGGGCTGTCGGACACGGGTCGCCTGCCGGAAGAAGCGGCGGATCGCCGCGGCGGGGGCAGCGTTAGCCGTTGCGCTGGCGGGCACGTCGATGGGCGGCGTCCCTGCGGCATCTGCGAGCTCGGGTGAAACCGTCATCGTCACGGCAGTCGGGCTACTGAGCCCGGTCGCGGCGGTGCTGGGTGTGGGCGGCACCATCGTGACGCAGTATCACCTCATCGACGGGGTCGAGGCTGTGATTCCCGCGGCCCTGGAGCCGGTGCTCGCGGCGCTCCCGGGCATCATCGTGACCCCTGACGTTTCGGTGAGTGTTCAGGGCGCGCCGCCCTCGACCGGGCCCCATACGCCTTCTGACGTGTTCCTCCAGCAGACCGGGGCCACGCAGCTGGCGGGCGCCGGAGATACGGGGCGGGGGGTCACGGTAGCCGTCCTGGACACAGGCATCGATAACCTGCCTGACTTCTCGGGCCGACTGATCGGCGGGGTGGACCTGACGGGCGGGAACAACCCGTTCCAGGACAGCTATGGCCATGGCACGTTCGTGGCCGGGCTGATCGCCGGCGATGGGGCCTCATCGGGTGGCCAGTACTCAGGCGAAGCCCCTGGCGCCAACCTGGTGTCGATCAAGGTGGCGGGGGCGAACGGGAAGACCGACCTGGGAGCCTTGATCCTGGGCCTGCAGTGGGCGATCGATCACCGGGCCAGCTACGGGATCAAGATCCTCAACATGTCCCTCGGGTTCCAAGCCGCCGTATCAACCGTCATCAACCCGCTAGACCTCGCGGTGCAGGCGGTATGGGCCTCGGGCATCGCGGTAGTCGTCTCGGCGGGTAACGCCGGGCCGTTCAACGGCACCATCCTGTCTCCTGGAGATGACCCGCTGGTCATCACGGTGGGTGCCCTGGACGACATGGCCACACCGTCGATCACCGACGACGAGATGTGCGACTTCAGCAGCGCGGGGCCGACGTCGCCTGACGGCTGGGTCAAGCCCGACCTGGTCACCTCCGGCCGGTCCGTGGTCAGCCTGGCCGCGCCGGGCTCAACGATCTACGACGATTACCCCTCGGCGCGGGTGGGCTCGGCCAACTTCGTCGGCTCGGGCACGTCGTTCAGCGCGGCCATCACGAGCGGCGCGGCAGCGCTGGTCCTGGCCGACAATCCGGGTCTCGCCCCGGACCAGCTGAAGGCCCGCCTGCTCGGCACGACCAACCCAGGTCCGGTCGGCAACCCCTTCGTCGACGGCCACGGCGCCCTCAACGCCTACGCCGCCGCGACCGCGGGCCCGATGAACTTGAGCCAGTCGGCGGCCGGCCTGCTTCCGGTCCTGCCCGGCACCACGGTTCAGCTGTCACCCACCGGCCCGGCCGACACGTGGAACGCGAACCTGTGGTCGGGGACATCCTGGAGCCGGGGGCCGTCCGACGGCTGGACGTGGGCCGGCTGGGCGTGGAACGGCACCGACTGGAACGGCTGGACCTGGACCGGCCGGGCGTGGAACGACGGAGACTGGGCCGGCGCGGCCTGGAACGGCGCCGACTGGACCGGCCGGGCCTGGAACGATTCTGCCTGGGTCGGCTCGGTCTGGGCCGGGTCGGCCTGGGCCGGGTCGGCCTGGAACAGCTCGGCATGGAACTGAGACCGGCCCGGTCCGCTATGAAGATTTCACGTGCTACCGGAGCCGTTGTCGCGGCTTCGGTAGCGGGTGGCGTTCTTACCTTGCTAATCGCGATGTGGCGGCAACCGGGCCTGGTGCGGGTCGACGAGCGCCAATGGATCGTCGCGGCGGCGATGGGCGCCCTTGTCCTGGGAAGCTGGATATGGCCGGTCGTGGTGTACCGGGAAGGCGAATCCGAGGCCTTCAACATGGACGAGGGCTTCTTTGTGATCCTCGCCCTGCTCGTGCCGCCGCTGGTTACCTTGGGGACCCTCGCCCTGACGACCGTGACGGCACAGGCGGCCCGCCGGCGCCCGCTGGTCAAGTCGGCCTTCAACGTCGGGCAAGTCCTGATTGCCGCGGGTCTGGGAATATCCGTGAGCCGTGGTGTCGCCGCTCCGTCTGCGTCCCTCACCGCGGATCAGGTCGCGGCCGTCATGCTCGGCGTCGCGGTGTACTGCGTCGTCAACACCCTTCTGGTGGCCGGCGTCGTGGTCTCGATGGGTACGGCCTGGCGCGAGCTCACCGATGATCTTCCGATTCAGGTAACGCTGGCGGGCGCGGGAGCGTTGGTCGGGGTGGTTCTGGCTCTGGCGATACAGGCGCATCCGTGGGTGCTGGCGCTGGCGATTCCGGGACTGATCGTGCAGCGCCGGCTTATCAGCGCGCGGTTCGCGGCGCTGCATGACCACACCAGGATGAAGGGGTTGTTCGAGGTCACGTTGGAGGCCAACCAGGGGCTGCGCCACCAGGCGGTGCTCGACACGATCCTGGAGTCGGTACGGCGGCTGCTTCGCAGTCCCGAAGCCACCCTGAGGTCCGATCCCCCGGGTCCTGGTCAGTTGGCGGCGCCCATGATGGTTGCCGATCAGCAGCTGTGGCTTGCGGCGGCGGGCCGGCGCCGGGACGAACCCTTCGACGACGCCGATCAGGGCCTGCTGAAAGCCCTGGCCGCCGTGGGCAGCGGAGCGCTCAGCAATGCCGAGCTGTACCAGCAGGTCCGCCTCGAGCGCGAGAGGCTCTCATCGATCACGCTCAACATCGGAGAAGGTGTCTGCGCGGTGGGCGCAGACGGGAAGCTGAGCTTCGTCAACCGCGCCGCGGCCGACATGATCGAGCTGTCGTCGTCCAGCATCACGATCGACGACCCGATGAGCGACAGTGCCCTCACAGCGCCCGACTTCCTGCTCGCTCCGGCCAGCGAGGCCATGCGCACGGGCCACACCATCCGGGAGGACGATGCCCGATTCCGGGATAAGGACGGCAATGCGGTCCCGGTCGCATACACCGCCTCCGCCGTGATTAGTGACGGCACGCCGTCAGGCGCGGTGATCGCCTTTCGCGACATCACCGAACGCAAAGCCTTCGAGGACGAACTCCACCATCACGCCTTTTACGACAGCCTCACCGGTCTCGCCAACCGCCGGCTGCTCGTGGAACGCCTCGATCATGCGCTTCAGCGGTCAGCCCTGGACCGTAAGACCCACGCTCTGATCTTCGTCGACGTGGATCGCTTCAAGAGCATCAACGACAGCCTGGGTCATGTAACCGGCGACGAGTTCCTGGTTGCGATCGGGGCCTGCATGAAGAGCGTGGTGCGCAGTCACGATCTGCTGGCCCGCTTCGGCGGCGACGAGTTCGTGGCGCTGTTGGAAGACGTGGCTGGGGTGGACGTGGCGGTTGCTGCGGCCCGGCGCATCTGTGCCGCCCTCGAGCAGCCCATCGTGCTGCGCGACGGCTATGAGGTGGTGGCCAGCGTGTCAGTCGGCATTGCCCTTTCCCAGCCAGGTAAAAGCGCCGATGACATCCTTCGCGACGCGGACGTGGCGATGTATGACGCCAAGGCCAAGGGCGGGGGTGGCATCTACAGGGTGTTCGACCAGGCTTCCATGGGAAGTCGCTCCTCCGAGCGCCTTCGGATCGAGGCCGACCTGCGCAAGGGGCTTGACCGGGGTGAGCTCGAGGTTTATTACCAGCCCTTCTATTCCCTCGACGAAGAGCGCATCGTGGGCGCAGAGGCGTTGGTGCGATGGCGCCATCCCACAAATGGCCTGATCAGCCCGGCGAGATTCATTCCGATGGCAGAAGAGACAGGACTGATACTGCCGCTGGGCCGTTACGTCCTCGACACAGCGTGCCGACAGGTGCGCTCGATCCGGGACCGGCTGGCCGTGGACCTGCCGATCAGCGTCAATCTCTCACCGCGCCAGTTCCAGGAGAGCGGGCTGTCGTCCCAGGCGGCGGCGGCCCTCGATGCCGTCGGCCTGCCCTCGGAGCTGCTCATATTCGAGATTACGGAGAATGTGGTCATGGAGGACCTTTCCGGCGCTCGCGAGGTCATGAAAAAACTCAACCGGCTAGGCGTGCGGCTAGCCATCGACGATTTCGGCACTGGCCATTCTTCACTTGCGTACCTGAAGCAGTTCCCGGTGCAGGAAGTAAAGGTGGATCGCACTTTCGTACAGGGCATCGTCGAGAGCCCGGTGGACTCGGCGATCGTCCGAGCCGTCATCGACCTGGCTAATGCCATGGGTATATCGGCGGTGGCAGAGGGGGTAGAGACCGAAGACCAACTCGCAGGGCTCAGAATGCTCGGCTGCCCGGTGGCACAGGGTTTCTATTTCTCGCAGCCGCTTCGCGCCGAGGAGTTTGACGAGCTCCTGACCCGTCATTTCGCTCGCACTGCATCAGCTCGGTGAGCTCGGAGGGAGGACCGGCACAGCCACCACCCCCTCGTCGACGCCTCTCTACCGTACACGTCCCCTGGTGAGGCGCAAATCCCTTGGCCCGGCCCGTGCGCCGGGCTTACAGTAAAGATATGAAGGTCAGTTTCACCCGTGCGGCCCTGCGAGCTATCGGCTCGCCGGTTGCCGCTGCCTGACCTGACGAAATTCCACGCTGGCGACCGGGAACGGTTCGCTAGCGCCCTCGCGATCGTCGCCGCGCCAGCGGTCCCTTTCCGGTGCCGGAAACCAGAAGGGGACCAATGCCATGAACGTGACCGAAACGATCCGGATCTTCCTTGAGTTTTTCGGCGAGCGAGGCCACCAGGTGATACCGGGCAGCTCGCTGGTGCCGCCGGGCGGCGACCAGGTGCTGTTCACCACGGCGGGGATGCACCCACTGACCCGTTACCTGGAAGGCCGCCCGCATCCTCAGGGCAGGCGGCTAGCCGGCGTGCAGCGCTGCCTGCGTACCACCGATCTGGACGAGATCGGCGACGACCGCCACCTGACCGTATTCCAGATGCTGGGCTCGTGGTCCCTGGGCGATTACGACGGGCCGCAGAGCCTGCGCTGGGGCTGGGAGCTGCTCACCGACCGCTTCGGCATCGGCCGGGACCGGCTGCACGCCACGGTGTTCGGCGGTGATGAGCAGGTGGGCCCCGATCTCCGGTCGCTGCAGACCTGGACCGAGCTCGGCGTCCCGGTCGAGCGTCTCGGGCCGGACAACTGGTGGTCCAACGGCCCGACCGGCCCGTGCGGCCCGGACTCGGAGCTGTTCTGGTGGACCGGCGACGGCCCGCCGCAGGGCACGCCGGGCACCGACGCGCGCTGGATGGAGCTCTGGAACCACGTGACGATGAGCTACCGGCGGCACGACGACCGCAGCCTGGAACCGCTGCCGCAGCGCAGCGTGGACACCGGGATGGGCCTGGAGCGGCTGCTGATGGTCGTGCAGGGCCAGCCCTCGGTGTTCGACTGCGACGTGTTCCAGCCTTGGAGAACCGCGCTGACCGGCCTGTGGCAGCCCGACCAGCGGTCGCTGCGCCTCCTCACCGACCATCTGCGGTCCAGCATCGTGATCATCGGCGACGGCGTCACCCCGTCCAATACCGGCCGCGGCTACGTGCTTAGGCGGCTGCTCCGGCGGGCCCTGACGGTGCTGTGGCAACCCGACAGCACCAGGACGCTGGATGACCTGCCAGCGTCGCTGGTCGAGCAGACCCTGACGCAGTTCGGCCAGCACAAGGAGGGCGGCCCGGTCCGCGAGGTGCTCCGCGGCGAGGAACGCCGCTTCGCCGGTCTGCTCGCCCGCGGCCGTAAGGTGCTGGCCCAACTCGGCCCTGGCCGCCCGCTGACCGAGGCGGACCTGCGGTACCTGCACCAGACGCACGGCCTTCCGGCCGAGCTGGTCACCGAGCTACTGGACCAACGGCAGTCATCGTAGGGTGGGTTCTGGGCTACGCGGTCCGACCTGAGTGGAGGTAGCGATGACGCAGGAGGTCGATCGGGAGGGGGTTCTCCGTCTCATGGAACAGGGCGCCCAGATCATCGACGTCTTGCCGGCCCGGGAGTACGGCGAGGACCATCTTCCCGGAGCTGTCAACCTCCCGATCCGCAGGATCGAAGCAGAGGCGGGTCGCGTGCTCGATCCCGGTCGGCCGATCGTGGTGTACTGCGCGGATTCTGCTTGAGACCTCAGCCCACGAGCCGCGTGCCGGCTCCAGACCCTCGGGTTCACCCGGGTGTACGACTACAAGGCGGGCAAGCAGGACTGGATGGGAGCGGGCTTGCCCACCGAGGGGACGAACGCGCAGCGCCCGCGACTTGTCGACGTGGTCCGGCGGGACGTGCCGACGTGCTCGCTCGACGAGCGGCTCGGTGACGTCCGCGACCGGGCCGTCGCCTCCGGATGGGACGCGTGCGTCGTCGTCAGCCAGGACCGGATAGTGCTCGGGCTGCTGCGGGCCAAGGAACTCGGCGCCGATCCGGATCTCCCCGTCGAGCAGGTCATGCGTCCAGGACCCAGCACGTACCGGCCGTTCGTGAGCGTAGAGGACATGCGCCGCACGATGATCGAGCGCAACATGGACAGCTCACCGGTCACCACCTCGGACGGCAAGCTCGTCGGGCTCGTTAGGAAACAAGACCTCGGTGTACCTGGCTGACCGTGACGCCGGCCCAGCCTCAGATCACACGACTCCCGAAGGCTTACGTATGATCGACTGTAGGTAACCGAACCCAGGAGTCAAAGCTTAACGGTGCCAGTAAGGAACCACGTGTCCCCGATAAGGAAGATCCCGCGGAAGATCTTTCCTATCCTGATTGTACTGGTGGCTTTCGCCGCCGCACTAGGCATTACGGCATCATTCGGGAATTCGTCAACGCCTACCAGCACGCCCGCGGCTGTCGCCGCGGCACCCGAAGTGAGAACTCTTCTCAATGAAGGCAACGGCGACACCGTGCAGGGTTACTTCGAGGCGACCAGCCCGACTCTCGTCGCGGCAGCGGCCGGCGACTACAATTCGAACTTCTACGACCTTGGTGAACTGCTGGTCAAGGACGGACTCGGCAATACCGTTATCGAGCTCGGCCGCGAGATGAACGGCACCTGGTACGAATGGAGCGAGCACCGCGCGCCAGCGTCCGAGGCAGATGCTTACATCCTCGCGTGGCGGCAGATAGTCACGACTATGCGGTCAGTGCCCGGTCAGCATTTCAAGTTCCTGTGGACCGTGTACATGAGCGGTTCGTCGGTAGCCGAATCCTGGCCTGGCAGTGCTTACGTGGACTACATCGGAACCGATATCTTCGACTGGTACGGGGGCGTCGGCCCCACGTACCCGCATACTGCATCTGGCGCGCTGGATCACGAGGCAAAGTGGCAGCAAATCCTTACCGCCGCGCCTGGCGGCTTGAATTGGATGGCTGCATTCTCCCGTGCCACGGGCAAACCGGTCATCATCCCCGAGTGGGGACTTGACTTCCATACGTTCGGCGGTCAAGACGACCCGTTGTTCATCACGAACATGATGGCTTGGATAAAGGCCCACGACGCTATCGGACTCTACTGGGAGCAAGGGCACGTCAGCCCGGTCTCTGTGGCCAGCGGTCCACTGCTGATCAATCAAGGCGCATCGTCGCAGGCCAATTACCCTGGCGCGGTCAACGCCACGGGGGACCTGATGGGCGGCCGCTTGCAGTACGCGGGCGTTTACCTGCCTGACCGCCTGTGGCTGTCGGACGGCACGGATCAACCGGTGCTGGCCCCATGGGAAAGCGCGGGTTACCGGCTGATCCTGAGCGTGCCCATCGTCCCGAACCCTCCGGCGATCGAATCTTATTCCGGCCCGCCTGAGCCGGGAAACAAGCCATATCAGCTGGCCGACTACCCGGATGCGGTAGCAGCACTCAGACAAGGCGCGTAACGCACCGGATCTACTGTCAAAGGCCAGCGCGGATGTTACGCAAGGCGAGCTGCATGTCAGCAGCCGTCGTAAAGCGATCGACGCGGACCGGGGCGCATGCCTTGATGAGAAACTCTGCCAGGCCAGGGTCGAGGTCAGAGCGGATCGCTCTCGGGTCGATCACCGGTTCGCCGATCGTGGGCGTGTCGTCGGGGAACGGGTGGTGGCCGTTGCAGAGGAGTTGATAGAGCAGCACGCCGACGGCGAACAGGTCGGTGGAGACGTCCCAGCGATCCAGTCCGGCGTCGGGCGGCTGATACGGCGGGGTGCCCGAGTGCGTATGCACCGGGTCGCCGACCCGGGAAGCGATGTTGAAGTCAAGCAGCTTCGCTCCGGTGCGAGTGAGCATCACGTTGCGCGGCTTGATATCGCGGTGGACCAGTCCTTTGTCCTTGAGTTCCATCCACTCGCGCGACTCTGCTTCCGGCAGGTCGCCCTCGCGGCGTTTCGCATCGAGCTGCTTGAGGCGCGCCGAATCAGGATGAAAAGCGACGAGCGCGTCGAGCAGGTCGAGTGCGACATCGACGGCCTCCCGGTCGCGGAGGTGCCTCTTCCCGCTGGCAAACTCGGCGAGCGACTCGCCGTCGATGAACTCGGTGATGAGATACCAGTGCCCGGTGCTGGTCTTGCCGGCCCAGAAGACCTGCACCACGTTGGGATGATGGATCTTCCGCAGGGCGCCGATCTCGCGGCGCACCGCCGCATTCCCGGCGGCGCTGTCGAAGAGCTTGAGCGCTCGCTCCTCATCCTCGACGTCATCGCGTACGCGATAGACCTTCGAGAAGCCGCCCTGCCCGACTTCGGCCAGAATCTCGAAGCGGCCCTCGATGACATCGCCGACAGCGTAGTCAGCAGCCTCGCCTCCAGCCGAGGACTGCGCCTCTGCCGGGTCAGGGAGCGCCTGGCTGTCGGCTGCGGCCGGTGGCCCGGGAAGATCGCTGCGCTCAGCAGATGTGAAGGGCCTGGTGTGGACCGCATCTGCGGCTCCGGCGGAGTCGGTGCCCACGTGCCGGATTCCCCCGACGGCGTACGCGAGGCACGGATGCAGCACGTACGTGCCTACGTCCGGCGGGAAGTGGAACTCCTCGACGTCGCCCATGGAGTAGAACCGGCGCCGCCCGGACTCGTCGACGTACCCGAGCAGGCCGTTCTGCCACAGGACGGAGGCGAGGTCCGTCGCCTTCTCGAAGTGCAGATCCGCCACCTCCTGAAGTGCCTCGAGATCCCCGCGCGAGAACCGGTCGACGCCGATCAGCCGGACGAAGGAGCGAACGTCCTCCTGCACGCCGCTGATGTAGGCCTGGGTACTGGTGAACAATTCCGAGTAGTCGTGCAGGGCGGCGTTCATCGGCATCAGGTCCGACGAGATCTGGTTGGCGCACTGAGCGAGCTGGGAGTCGCCGAACCGCTTGGCGCAGCGTTGAACCACCCGTTGGAGGGCCGCGGGCGGCAGGCCGTCGTGGCCCGCCTGCTTCTGTCGCAGGACCTCCTCGTTCAGGTCATTGCCGAGCGAGATGATGTCGCGCGGGATCAGCCTCGTGTGGCTGAGCAGGTAGTCCCCGATCGGCCCGTCGCCGTCGGGTCCCGGCCAGTGGCCGTCGACCCCGAGCCAGTCGCCGATCGTGGGGGGACCGTCCGTGGCGCGTCGCATGAGCAGTGACGGCGGCAGCCGCTGCAGCTTGCGCTGAAGCAGGTAGAGCAGCGAGCTCCGGTCCCAGGTCAGGACGCGAATGTGCGGTTCGTTGTAGTACCGCGGGGCATGCTCTGACCGGTACACCGACGACATGACGATGTCGCGGATGCACACGACGACATGCAGGCGGCCGCCCAGCCTGTGGTCGCGGAGCAGCCGCATGACCTGGTAGAACAACCCCTCCTGACACTTCAGCCAGTACATGGGGGCATGGCTGAACTCCTCGTCCAGCGCGTCCAGGTAGAAGTAGATCGGCTTGCACCGGCAGATCACCTCGCCCAGCAGGTCCTCGAGGTCGTCCCAGAGCGGATCGTCCAGGTAGGTAGACAGCTGATGGGCGGTGTTCCGCTGATTGATGATGTCGCGCACCTGGCTGTAGATCGTCCTGGGCCGGCGGAAGTCGTCGAGCAGCCGCGCGTACGACCCCTCGATCTCATCGATCTGCTCGTCGCGCAACTGCTGACGCAACTCGGGACGGTTCAGCACGTGCGAGGTCAGCGACCGCATGATCGCGCGGTCCCAGATCTGCATCCACTTCTCGACCAGGACCTGGTCCGAGAACCACTGGCACGCCTTCACCACGACTTCGGTCTTCGGCAGGCTCTGCTGTGGCACATCGGCGTAGACCGAGTCCTGTTGGGCCTGGAAGGCCTGAAGACGCCGCAGGTAGACCGTCTTGCCCGCCCCGAGCTTTCCCACGATGACCCGCACCATGGAGTCATTGGCGCGGGTCGCGAGGTGGCCATACGCCGGATTGCCGCCGAAGTCGACGAACTCGCTGAGCACATCCTCGATGTCGGCTCGCGACCCGTCCGGATTGCCAAACGGCCCCACCGGGTCGAGCCGACGCCGCCTGCTGGGCATCTTCCCTCCCAACCGGATCGTAGCCGCCGGCAAGATTAAGAGCCAGCAAAGCGTCAGCAACCAGGATCAGGTCAGCAAACCGCGCGAAAGGGGTCAGCGCCGTATCGCGGCCGCCCAGTCGGTCTGGTCTCGCAGCCGCCGCTTGAGCAGCTTGCCGCCGGGATTGCGTGGCAGCGGCGCCGTGCTGACCGCGACGTACTGCGGGATCTTGAAGTCGGCGATATGGGCACCGAGGTAGTCGAACACCGCCGCCACGTCGAACGTCACGCCCGGCGTCGGCACGATCACGGCGCCCACCTTCTCGCCCATCATCTCGTCGGGCACGCCGAGCACCGCCGCCTCGTAGACTCCCGGAGCCCCGGCGAGGGCGTTCTCGACCTCGACGCAGTACACGTTCTCGCCGCCGCGGTTGATCATGTCTTTCCTGCGGTCCACCAGGTAGACCAGGCCCTCGTCGTCGATCCGGGCCAGGTCCCCGCTGTACAGCCAGCCGCCGGTGAAGGCCTCGGCGGTGGCTTCGGGCTTGTTCCAGTAGCCCGAGACGACGTTCGGCCCGCGGATCAGCAGTTCGCCCGTGCCGTCGGGCAGCACCGAGTCAAGGCGGACGTCGCACACCGGGGCCGGGAAGCCCACCGAGTCGGCGTGGGCCACGAACTCGTGCGGCAGGAAGGTGGACACGCTTGAGGTCTCGGTCAGGCCGAACCCGTTGCCCAGCCGCGCCTGCGGGAACGCCTTGGCCAGCCGGGCGACCAGGTCCGGCGCGATCGGCGCCCCGCCGTAGGAGACCGAGCGCACCCGGGAGATGTCGGTGCCGGCGAAGGCGGGCTGGTTGATCGCCAGCCAGTAAATGGCCGGCACCGTGACCATGGTGTCGATGCGCTCCTCCTCCATGGCGCGCAGGAAGGCGCCGACCTCGAAGGCGGGCATGATCACCGCCGTGCCGCCGACGTACATGGCCACCAGCAGCTGGCTGTTGCAGCCCGTCACGTGGAACAGCGGGACCGAGATCAGGGTGCGCAGGCCCTCGGGCATCACGTAGAGCGCCCGGCGGCAGGTCTCGGCGTTGGACAGGAAGTTCTCGTGGCTGGTCACCGCGCCCTTGGGGAAGCCGGTGGTGCCGCTGGTGTAGAAGATCGCGGCCGGGTCGGCCGGGCCCTGGTCGTCGACGGCGAGCGGGTCGCCGTCGGGCAGCGCGGCGCCCGGCATGAAGACGTACTTCGCGCCGGAGTCGGTCACCACGTACGCGGCTTCCTCCTCGGTGAAGCGGGTGTTGACCGGCACCACGATGGCGTCCGCCAGCACGGCGCCGAAGAAGGCCAGCACCCAGTCGACGCCGTTGCCCAGGCGGATGGCCACCCGGTCGCCGCGTTCGACGCCGAGGGCGCGCAAACCGCCCGCCACGCGGGCGGCGCGATCCCATAGCGAGGCATAGCTCAGCCGCGGGCCGCCGGTCTCCACCACGGCCTCCGCGGCACCCTGTCGCTCCACGGCCGTGCGCAGCATGTGCACCAGGTTGGCGGGCAGCCCTGCGTAACGCTTGATGCCGTCGGGCCCGCGGGTGACGCCGGTCATGTCGAAGATGCCGCCCAGACTGCTCCGGTCGGCCGGGCCGCTCATGCCGCACCGCCGCTGGCCGGGGTGAAGTAGCGCACCGGGTTCTCGGTCATCATGGTGTCGATCTGCGCCTGGGTGACGCCGGACGCGAGCAGGGCGGGCAGGACGTCGTCGCTGATGTGCTCGTAGTGCCAGTTCGGCAGGGCCGCCGGCCGCGCCGCGTCGTGCGCGCCGCCCCAGTAGTCGATGAAGCAGTTGGCGTCGTGGGCCAGAACCATGCTCACGGCGTAGCCGCGCGCCGCCATTATGGCGATCGTCTTCACCCGTTCGGGACCCGGATTGAACACGTCCAGTCCGAAACGGTCCATTCCGAGCAGGACCCCGGTGTCCGCGAGCTCGGTGAGGTAGTCCAGGTCGTTGCTGTCGCCCGCGTGCCCGATCGTCACCTTGGTGAGGTCGACGCCCTCCTCGCTGAAGATCCGTACCGCGATCCGCCCGGTCTGGTACGGCCCTGAGGTGTGCACCATGATGGGCGCGCCGGTCTCGACGTGGGTGCGGGCCACCGCCCTGGCGATGCGCTCGACGCCGGGGGTGAGTTCGGGCGTCTCCATGCAGCACTTAAGGAAGGCCGCCTTGACCCCGGTGTCGGCGATGCCCTCGGTGATGTCGCGGGAGAAGTCGGTGACCATCGGCTCGGGCATCTCGAGCAGCAGGCCAGGCCCGCGGTGCGCGTACTGCTGGGGCAACTCCTCATAGACGTACAGGCCGGTGGCGACGATGATGTTAACCGGCGTCTGCGCCGCGATCCGCTGGACGCGCGGGATGTACCGGCCGAGGCCCCAGACCGTCGGGTCGACGATCGTCCGGATCCCCTTGGCGTACAGGGAGTTCAGCTTCGCGATGGCGTCGGCGACCCGTGCCTCCTCGTCCCACCAGCCGCTGCCGTAGTTCTGCACGTGCTCGGTGGAGAGCACGAAGATGTGCTCGTGCATGAGGGTCTGGCCAAGGTTGCCCAGGTCGACCGGTCCGCGCACGGTCTCGACGCTTGCCATGAAACCTCTTTTCGACGACGCAGCCGACGGGATCAGGACGGGACATTCGCTACTTGATGAGGGGGTCGCGGGGAAGGCCGAGGATCCGTTCGGCTATCTGGTTCCGCTTGATCTCCGACGTGCCGCCCGCGATCGACATGGCCCGGTTCATCAGCACGAGCGTCGCTGCCATCGCGCCGTCACCGTCCAGGAACGCCGCGTCCGGCCCCGCGAGTTCCGCCATGATCGCGGCCGTCTCATGGCCGATCTCGGACAGCAGCAGCTTGGTGATGTTGCCCTCAGGCCCCGGGCCGGCGCCGGCCACCGCACGGTAGGCGCTGCGCTGGTTCAGCACGCCCATCACGTGCGTGCGGGCTATGTGCCTGCCGACCCGCCCGGCCCCGCCGGAAAGCCGCTCCGGGTGCGCGTCGAGCGGCGCGATGAACGCCACGGCCGGCATGATCCGGCCACCGTCGCCGCCGCCGATGCTGACGCTCTCGTTGCCGAGCGTCGCGCGCGCCACGGCCCAGCCGCCGTCCACCGGCCCGACCACGTCCGAATCGGGCACGAACACGTCGTCGAAGAAGACCTCGTTGAAGTCGGAGTTCCCGCTCGGCATCTTCAGCGGGCGTACCGTGACGCCGGGCGCGTGCATGTCGATCACCATCATGGTGATGCCCTCGTGCTTGGGCGCGTCCGGGTTCGTCCGCACCGTGGCCAGGCCGAAGTCGGCCAGCTGCGCGCCGCTGGTCCAGACCTTCTGGCCGTTGATCCGCCAGCCGGTTTCGGTCCTGACCGCCCTGGTCCTGATGCCGGCCGCGTCGGATCCGGCGCCTGGCTCGCTGAACAGCTGGCACCAGATCACGTCCTGGCTGAGCGCCGGGCGGACCCAGCGCGCCACCTGGTCCGGGCTGGCGTGCTGGATCAGGGTCAGGATGATCCAGCTCGTGATGCCCAGGCTCGGCCGCTTGATCCCCGCCGCGGCGAACTCCTGCTCGATCACCAGCTGCTCGATGGCGGCCGCGTCCCGGCCCCACGGCTTCGGCCAGTGCGGCATCGCGTAGCCGCCCTCGATCAGCGCCTGCTTCCTCTCCTCGCCCGGCAGGTCGCGCAGCCGGGCCACGTCGGGCCCGATCGCCGCCCGGACCGGCTCCGCCTCGGGCGGCAGTTCGATCGCGGCAGCCCTGCGCACGCCCCGGCGGACCAGCCCGGTAACCTCGACCGCCGCCAGCTCGGTATCCAGTACCGCGGCGATCGCCGCGGCTCGCCGCAGGTACAGGTGAGCGTCGTGCTCCCAGGTGAACCCGATCCCGCCGTGCACCTGGATGTTGAGGTTGGCGTTGCCGACCGCGGCCGGTACGGCCAGGACGGCCGCGATGGCCGCGGTGTAGCTGAACTGGTCGCCGCCGCCGATCCAGGCCCGCCCGGCATCCCACGTGGCGGCCGTCGCCAGCTCGGCCGCTACCAGCATGTTCGCGCAATGGTGCTTGACCGCCTGGAAGGTCGCGATCGGGCGGCCGAACTGCTGGCGGACCTTCGCGTACTCGGCCGCCTGCTCCGTGGTCTCGGCGGCGACGCCGACCGCCTCCGCGGCGAACACGGCCCGGGCCACGTCGGTCAGCAGCCCGCGCGCGCCAGGCAGCACCGTCGCCGCCGCGGCGTCGAGCCTGACCCTGGCCGCACGCCGGCTCTGGTCCAGATTGGCTGGCACCTCGGCCCGTACGCCGCCGGCCGACTTCTCGACCACCAATACGTCATCACCGGCGGGGACCAGGAGCACATCGGCCAGGTGACCGCCGATCACGACGCCCACCTTCCCGGTCGCGGATCCGCCGGCGCAGGTCACCTCGCCGCCCAGCGCGGCCGCGCCGATCATGCTGCCGTCAGCCAGCCCTGGCAGCAGCCGCTTGCGCAGCTCATCGGGTCCGGCAGCGGCCAGCACGGCGCTGGTGATGACGGTCGGGACGAACGGCCCCGGCGCGAGGTACCGGCCCATCTGCTCGGCTACGACCAGCGTTTCGGCCAGCCCGAAGCCCGAGCCGCCAAGTTCTTCCGGAACATGCAGCCCGAGCAGGCCAAGGCCGCCTAGCTCGGTCCAGAAGGCCGGCCGCGCGTCCACCTCCGCCGTGAGCAGGCCGCGGGCCGCCGCGCGCGACTGATGGTCGGTCAGGAAGTCGGCGACGCTGCGCGCCAGGGCCCGGTGCTCTTCGGAGATGGCGATCGACATGTGCAGGAACTCCCGGTCATCCGCGGCGGCTGTTAGCAGCAGGGTAACCGCCGGATCCAGGCTGCAGGCACGCACCAAGGACCGTTCGGACAAAAGATCATTTATTCCGAACGGGCGGTGGTGCGTGCGGCGGTCACCGTGCTAGCCGGCGGACAACTGAACCTTCGACGACACGGGCGAGCTCCTGCCCGACGGCCGCGCGGTTCCTCCGGGTCAGGTGGCGGGTACCGGCCGGGTTACCTCGGCCGTGCGTGCGCTGGTCCGCGCGGCGTCCAGCACGGCCGCGGTGGCGACAGCGTCCCACGGGTCCACCGGGACCGGTCGCGTGCCGCGAACCGCGGCGGCGAAGGCAGGGTAGAACAGGTTCCATGCTCCGGGCACGGACGGCACCACCTCGCCGGCGTCGCCACGCCGCAGGCGTCCCCACCGTTCCGGTGGCTCGGCACCCCAGTGCTCGCCCGCCGACGCCGGTGATGCCCCGCTTCGCAGCTGGGCTTCCTGGCCATCGACGTCGGCGATCACGTAGCTGCCCGAGGTCCCGGTGGCGCGCAGCCGCGGGCCCGGGGCTCCTTGCCGCCAGCTGCCCCACAGGTGCGACCGCACGCCGCCCTCGTGGGTCAAGGCGATGAAGATGTCGTCGTCGAGCCCACCTGCGTCATTCCGGTAGTGCATCTCGGCGTACACGCTGCTGACCGGGCCCGCCAGCAGCAGAGCCTGGTCGGCCAGGTGGCTGCCGAAGTCCAGCAGCGTGCCGCCGCCGGCCGGAGCCGGGCCGGAATCGGGCCGGAACCGCTCGAACCGTGACTCGAAGCGGATCAGCGCGCCTAGCGACCCGTTGCCCAGGAGCTCGCGCAACGTCAGGAAGTCCGAATCCCAGCGTCGGTTCTGGTACACGGTGAGAAGGACCCCGAGTTGCTCGGCCAGCCGCACGGTCGTGCGGGCCGAATCGGCATCGAGCGCGAACGGCTTGTCACAGGCGACCGCCAGCCCCAGGCGCAGCGCCTGCTCGGTGAGCCCCACGTGAGTGGCCGCAGGCGTGGAGATCGCCACTGCCTCGGCTCCCGCGCGGGCCAGATCCTGGAGGGAGCCGAAGGCCGGGAGGGCGAGATCTTCGGCGGCCTGGCGGCGGCGCTCCGGCGAAGTGGTGACCACCCCGAGAAACTCGCAGTTCGCGGCGGAGGAGATCAGCGGCGCGTGAAAGTACCGGCCGCCGAGGCCGTAGCCGACCAGGCCGATGCGGACAGGTGCGGGCACTATCGGACTCCTTCCCTGACGAAGTCGCAGGTGTCTCCGCGGCAGGATAGCCCGCCGCTGAGACACGGGTTAAGCGCTCAGGCTCAGGGCCAGGTCGTCAGCGCCTGCCTGAGCCCGACAGGGCCGTTCCGTTGTCGACCGCGGCAGCCGGTGAGCAGGCAGTACGGCGGACCTGGCCAGGCCTAGCGGCGAGGACCAGGCGATGCCCTGCCCGGTGCAGACGTCCAGGAAATTTTCGGTTACGATAGGCGATGACATGGGTACTAAAAGTATCAACAGCATGTTTCGGTGCAATGTGCGTGACCATCGCACTCATCCGTCCGTGCGGCACCCACCCGCCAGTGCGGCACCGAGGAGGAGGAAGGCCCGATGATCGCGCCAGCAAGCCCCACGGTGCGGCGGCGCCGTCTTGCCGCCGAACTGCGCGGGATCAGGGAGGACAAGGGCAAGAGCGGCGACGCGGTCGCTGCCGCCCTGAGATGGTCGCCGTCCAAGATCAGCCGGTATGAGCGGGCCAGGACCGGCCTGCGGCCACGGGAAGTCGAGAGGCTGCTCGACTACTACCAGATCACCGGCCCTCGTCGTAGGCTCCTGCTCGAGCTGGCCGAGGATGCGGCCCAGAAGGGCTGGTGGGAAGAGTTCGGCGACAGCCTGTCCGATGACTATAAGCAATTCATCGGCTTCGAGCACGAGGCGGCGTCCATGGCCGTATGGCACGTCGACGTCGTGACCGGCCTGCTGCAAACCGAAGCTTATGCCCGGCATATCATCAGCGCCTACAGCCGGGTGGAGCCGATGCCGCCGGGCATGATCGGGCGGATGGTCAAGGTCCGCATGCGGCGCCAGCAGGTACTCAGCCGTGAGGGGCTGCAGCTGTCGGTCATACTCGATGAATCGGTCCTGAGGCGCCGGATCGGTGATGAGTCGATCATGTATGAGCAGCTCCAGCGTCTGGTCCAGGACGCTGACCGGCCGAACCTGACGTTGCAGATTCTCCCCCTGAACGCGCATCACTTGATCTTCGGGGAGTCCTTTGTCATTTTCGGCCTCAGGGCCGATAGCGACGCGATGATGCAAGACGTGGTGAGTACCGAGCAGCTCAGGAGCAGCTCCATTCTGGAGGGGGAGCGGGAGACGTACCTGCACCGGATCGCTTTCCAGGCGCTCTGCGAAACGGCACTCGACGCGGCAGCGTCCAGGGCGCTCATACTCGAAACGGCGGAGTCGTATTGGTCGGGTGCCTGGCGGCGCGTTAGCGCGTAAGGGCTGAGTAAACTCGGCGTGCCGTCCACGGCTGGACGTTCTTCCGTATGATGCCCTCATGTCAGAGTCTTCGCCAGCCACCTTTCCTATTTCCACTGGTCTCGGGGTGCACGGCCTGGTCATCGAGCGGGAGCTGGGCCTTACCTTCGGGCTCGTCGTGCGCAGCATGGGCTTTGCGAAATCCTTCGGCGCCGGGCTTACCGCGCTGCGCCAGGGCGAGGTGCCCCAGTACACCTCGCTGCTGGAGGACAGCCGCCGACACGCCATCGATCGCATGATCGAGAACGCGCGGCTCCTGGGCGCGAACGCGGTCGTGGCGATGCGGTTTGATTCCTCCGAGATCAGCCAGCAGCTAACGGAGGTCGTGGCCTACGGGACCGCGGTCGTCATGCGACCCGCGGATTAGCCTTGAGCACATGCTCCGATCTGGCGGGACATTCCCGCGTGGACGGGTCATGAGGATGGCGGGGAGATTTATGCGAGCTGGCCAGCGCGCGCAGACGAGCCCGGCGGCCAGCGGCTCGGCACGTCGGGCGTCGGCGAGCGCGCCCATCGCCGGAAGGGCTGCCGCCAGCGCGTCCAGCTCCTGCGGGCTGAGCCCGGCCAGCAGCCCGGCCAGCCGGTCGGCGCGCACGGCCCGCCGGCGGGCCAGCGTCGCCTGGCCCTCGGCGGTCAGCCGGACCTGCACGACCCGTCCGTCATCGGGGTCAGCGGCCCGGTCGACGAGGCCGGCTTCGGCGAGCCGGGCGATCAGCTGCGTCATGGCCGGCTGGGTCACGCCTTCCCGGGCCGCGAGCCAGGTGAGACGGCAAGGGCCGGACCGTTCGAGAGTGGCCAGAGTGGCCGCGGCGGTGAGCGACAGCCCGCTCGGCGGGCTCAGCGAGCGGAACAGCCCGAAGAGGCGCTCGAGCGCAGCCGCGACCCCGGCGGCCAGCGCCTGTTCCGCCACCACTTCGTACCCCTCCGGGATTTCCATAAGTTATTTATATCATATTCTTATGTATCTGACCGTCCAGGGGCCGGGCGGCGATTACACGCCGGCCGCCGAGTCTGTATAAATGGGCCAGCAGGCGGCCTGCGTTCGCACGGGCGAGTTTGGGGTAGCCGATGACAGTCAGCGAGGACTTCACCACCCTGGTCGGCCGGTTCCGGGGCGAGTTGCTGGCTCACTGCTACCGGATGCTGGGCTCGGCCGAGGAGGCCGAGGACCTGGTCCAGGAGACGTACCTGCGGGCGTGGCGGTCCTATGACGGGTTTGAGGGCCGCTCGTCCGTGCGGACCTGGCTGTACCGGATCGCGACCAACGTGTGCCTGACCGCGATCGAGCGTCGTGACCGCAGGCCGCTGCCGTCCGGGCTGGGCGGCCCGGCCGACCCGGACGTGCCGGTGGTGGCCGCGCCGGAGGTGCCGTGGCTGCAGCCGTTTCCCGACGCGCTGCTGGCCGGGGAGGACCCGGCCGCGGTGACCGTATCGCGGGAGGGTATCCGGCTCGCTTTCGTCGCGGCGCTGCAGTACCTGTCCGCCCGGCAGCGTGCGGTGCTGATCTTGCGGGACGTGCTGGAGTTGCCCGCCGCTGAGGTGGCGGATCTGCTGGGCACGACGACAACCGCGGTTAACAGCGGTCTGCGGCGGGCCCGTGCCCAGCTCGCGCAGGCGCTGCCCGCCGAAGATGAGCTTGCCGAGCCCGCCGCGCCTGACCAGCAGGCTCTGCTGGAACGGTTCGCCTCGGCCTTCGAGAACGCCGACGTCAGCGCGCTGGCCGAGCTGCTGCGGGAGGACGTCGCGCTGGAGATGCCCCCGCTGCTCACCTGGTTCGCCGGCCGCCAGGCCGTGGCGCGCTTCTTGGCCTCGTCGCCCGTGTTCGACGTTCCCGGACGGCTCCGGATGGTTCCGGTCATGGCCAACAGGCAGCCGGCGTTCGTCGCCTACCTGCGCGAACCAAGCGGGACATATCGCGCGTACGCGGTGACCGTGCCCACGGTCACCGCCACGGGGATCGCGCGCATCGTCACCTTCTTCAATCCGGACCTGTTCGGGTCGTTCGGCCTGCCGCCGGAGTACGACGCCCGCTGACCTGACGGGCTGTCCGGTTGTAGAGTGTGCACCGTTGCCGAGCGCTCGCGGAGAACAGTGACTGATCGCCATCGTTCATTGCCGATGCGGCGCACCCACGTGAGATGGGGACTGGCCGCGGCAGCGGCCAGCTTGATGGCGATAGCGCTGGCCGGAAGCGGCGGCCCATCTCGTTCTCTTGCGGACGGCCAGCACCGGACGGTTCTCCTGGGGAGTCTGGCGACGCCGGATAGGGCCCCGGTAAGCAACGGCTCGGCACACGACGCCTCGGCGGGCACGCCCGCCAGGCCGCTGGCGGGAATTACCGTCGGTGTCGACCCTGGGCACAATGGCGGCAACTTCGCCGATCCGTCCTACATCAACCGCCTGGTCTGGAACGGCCGCGAATGGGAGACGTGCAATACGACCGGCACCGAGACCGATAGCGGCTACACCGAGGCCCGGTTCAATTTCAACGTCGCCACCTATCTGCGTGAAGATCTCCAGCGTGACGGTGCGCGCGTGGTTATGACGCGCACCAGCAACAACGGTGTCGGGCCGTGCGTGAATCGCCGCGCGCAGATCATAGACCGCAGTCACGCCAACGTGGCCGTCGACATTCACGCCGATGGCGGCCCGGCATCCGGACGAGGGTTCACCGTCCTGGAACCAGTCGCGGACGGGCCGAACGACAAGGTGATCAGGTCATCGGAGCGGTTCGGCAGCGACGTCCGCGCGGCGTTCCTGACCACCACGACCATGCCGGTCAGCACGTACGACGGCGTGAACGGGATCACCCACCGCGACAACCTGGCCGGCCTCAACCTCACCACCGTTCCCGAGGTCCTGATCGAATGCGGCAACATGAGAAACGCAGTCGATGCCGCCCTGCTGACGTCCGCCAGCTTCCAGAAGGAGATCGCCAGAGCCCTTGAGGCGGCGATCATGCGCTTTCTCGGAAGGTGACCGACCTGCGGAACTTGCTCATCAGGTGGGGGCCGGCGAGCACGGGCTCGTAGCGGGGCGTCTCGCCTGGTCCCAGGCAGGTCGGCAGGCAGGAGACCCGCGCGGACCAGTTGGCGTTCTGGAAGTAGGGCATGCTCTGCCTGCGCGCGTTCACCGGGTGACCGGGCGGGTCGACCACCCTGTGCAGGGTGGAACGCCACCGGTCGTTGGTCCAGCGCGCCATCAGGTCGCCGATGTTGATGACGAACGCGCCGGAGACTGGTTCCACGACGGCCCAGGTGCCGTGACGATCGAGGACTTCCAGGCCGCCGACCGCGTCTTGCCGCAGGATCGTCAGCGTGCCGTAGTCGGTGTGCGCTCCTGCCCGCAGCTGCCCTGGGAGCGCGGCGGCGTCCCGCTCTGGGTAGTTGATGGCGCGCAGCGCGTTGGCGCACCGGCCGGTGTGCCCGGCAAAGAATCCCTGTGGCAGGCCCAGCCCGCGGGCGAACAGGGACATCAGGCGATCGCCGAGGTCGCGCATGGCGTCGTAGTAGGCCGTCCAGGCGGCCTGGAGCTCGGGCAGCGCCCGCGGCCACAGGCTCGGTGAGTACGCCCAGGCCTCGCCCGGGTGGGCGAACTCGTGCCCGGGCGGAGACGGCGGACCGGCATTGAACACTTCCTTCAGGTCCGGCGGGGTCAGGTGGTCGGCACCGGTCATCGACTGGCTCAGCGACTCCCCGGCCATCGGGATGTAGCCGTACGGATAATCCGCCGCAGGCGCGGCCACGCTCAGCTTGTCGTCCAGCGGGAGGTCGAAAAACGCCGTCGCCAGCCTCCAGGCAGGCTCGGCGACGTCATCGGCGATGCCGTGCCCTGTGATCTGGAAGAAGCCCACCGTCCGGCAGATCTCGTCCAGCTCCGCGCCGACCACGCCCGGATCGGCCGAGATATCGACGATGGGAACGTACGGCATGGCGGTTCAGCCTCCTCGTTCAATCATCCGGCACGGCCCATCACGCCGGACCCCGCGTGCCGGCCCGTCGGCGGCGGCCCAAAATCGGTCAGCTGACCGATGTCTCTCACTGCAACTTGCAGCAGCATTTGTCATGCAACCGGCATCGGGTACTTGCACCCGGAACTTAGCCGGGAGCAGCCGCGAAGAGTGACCAGTGCTCTCCCGGATCAGCTCAAACCGGCCCCTGAGGAACCTGATGAACGCCATGGCGCCGACCCGTCCGACCGAGCTGCAGAGGTGCCGTGCTCGGCTGACCGCGGGACCATCCGCGGCAGCCGAAGCCCGCAGGCAGGTCGAGGCGGCCGTCTGTGCCTGGGATATTCCCGTCGATCCCGACGTCGCGGTGCTGCTCACCAGCGAGCTGGTAACCAATGCCATCAGGCACGAGGTGAGCGGGACCGTCACGCTCGCCATCACCTGCTCCCGCGACCACCTGCGCGTGGATGTCCACGACACATCGCGCACCTTGCCGATGGTGGTGGAGGCCGCAGTCGACGCGGAGACCGGGCGGGGCCTGATGCTGGTGGCCACCCTGTCGGCCGAGTGGGGCTTCTACCGCACCCCTGCGGGCAAGGCCGTGTACTTCACGCTCGCGTTCCAGCCCGACCTGGGCGAGAGCGGCGAAGGCGGACCGCAGGGCGTTCAGATGTGGGGACTGTGAGTCGTGAGCCCTCCCCCCCGGTTCACAGTCCCCACCGAACGCGTCAGCGGGGTCACCTGGGGCCGATGGTGCGCAGCGCGGCTTCGCGGGCGATGTCTATCCGGGAATTCACATCGAGCTTCTTCAGGATGTGGGAGACGTGGGTGGCCACGGTCCTCCTGGAGAGCAGCAGCCTGGCGGCGATCTCCGGGTTGGACAGCCCCTCCTCCACGAAGGCGGCGATCTTGATCTCGGTCTCGGTGAGGCTGTCCCAGCCGCTGCGCGCCCGGCGGTGCTTGGCGTGCGGCCCGCGCCGGATGCCGTGAGCGCGGAACGCGGCCTGGAGCCTGTTGACGTCCGCGGCCGCTCCGAGGGAGGTGTAGACCTCCACGGCATCGGTAAACGCGGTCCGTGCCTGGTCACGGTCGCCAGCCTCCAGGAAGTGCCCGGCGGCCGTCTCTAGCGCCTTCGCCCTCGGCAGAGGCCTGCCGGCCTGCATATACCGCTCCGCGGCGTCCAGAAGCCGTGTGGCATCGCGGTCCAGCAGGCCGCGGCAGTACAGCGCGTTCGCCTGCCGGTGCGGGATCTCCAGATCGGCGGCCAGCGTGGCGGCGTGCTCCGCGAGGGCCTGCGCGGTGCGCAGGGCGCCGGTCTGCGTGGCCAGCCGGACGGCGTCGGCCAGCAGATCCTCGACCTCCTCTAGCTCTTCGGTGTTGCCATCGAACGCGTCGGTTAGCGCGGCCAGCGCCTCGGGCACGGCGCCGTCCTGCTCGTGGTCCAGGCTGCGGGCCAGCGCCAGCGGAGTGATGAGCCGGTGCCCGACTCGCGCGGCGTGCGGGACGGCAGCTGCCAGATGGTGCCGCGCCAGGTCGGCTTCGCCGCGGTGGAAGCCGATCACGGCGGCGATGCCCAGGTCGCAGCAGGCCGTGGCGGGTTCCTTCAGGTCCTCGGGCAGCATCTCCACCTCGGCCAGCGCGTCGTCCCACCGTCCGGTCTCGAAGAGCAACTGGCCCAGGACATTGTGCGCCTGAGTCAGCCGGACCGTCGTGCCAACCTGGTCCGCGAGGTCGCGGGCCTGCCCGGCCACGGCCAGGGCCTCGTCATACCGGTCGAGATCGCCCAGCGTGACCGCCTTGTTGACCTGCAGCAGCAGCCGCAGGTCGGTCAGCGCCGGGTCGGACTGGGTCACGGTCAGCGCCCGGTCGAACAGCGGCAGCGCGTCGGTCAGATGCCCCTGCACCGCGGTCATGATCGTCAGCACGTGCAGCGCCCAGCCCATGCCCCAGTTGTCGCCCGCGTCCGAGGCTGCCTCGAGCGCGGCCGTGGCGACCTGGCCCGCCTTCTCGACCTCTCCGATTTTCCAATGCGTCCGCGCCGCGAGCACGAGCAGCCGGGCGCGGTGCCGGGCCGAGATCGCCGGGGCAGCCAGCGCCCGGTCCAACGTGGCCAGGGACTCCGCGGACAAGCCGGATAGCGTGCGGCACTGCACCAGCGTCCAGTACAGGTCGACAAGGACATCGGGATCGGCGGCGTACTCCAGCGCGTGGTTCGCCACCTGCTCGGCCTGTGCCCTGTCACCGATGCGGTACAGGGCGTCGGCGAGCCGGCTGGCCAGCCAGCCGTCGGGGGCCGAGCCGGCCGGAGGGCTGGCTACGGCCCGGGCGAGGAGCTCGGCCGCCACCCCGGGCGCCAGGCCCACCAGCTGGTCCGCGGTGCGGACCAGCCAGTCCAGCGCCCATTCGTCCATCGGCTCGGCCGGGCTGGCGGGCCCGCTGGTGGCCCGGAGCAACTGCCTTGCCACCCGGTCCGCCGGCGCGCCCGCCTCCGCCAGGGCACGGCCCGCGTCGCGGTGCCAGGCGGCTCGCACCGCCGCCGGCATCTCGTCGTACAGCGCAGCCCGGATCAGCGGATGCCGGAACCCGAGGCGCTGTCCGGACTCGGTCAGCACGCCGGCGGCAAGCGCCTCGTCCACCGCCGGGATCAGGTCCGGAACGCTGCCGCGCAGCACGGTGGCCAGATCGGCGACCGCGAAATCCACGCCCAGCAGGGCCGCCGCCCGCAGCACGTCGCGCACCGGCCCGGCCACGAAGCCCAGGCGGCCGGCGACGGCCGCGGAGAGGGAGCCCGGCGCTGAACCGCCCGCCAGCTCGGCGAGGCCCGCCTCGGTGACGGTCAGGCTGGAGCTCCGGACCAGCGCGGCGACAAGTTCGGTGATAAACAGCGGGTTACCCGCCGCCCCGCCGGACAGCCGCAGCAAGTTGTCGTCGGGCTTACCGCCGGTCAAGGTTGTTACCAGGTCGGCCACTGCCGCCTCGCTGAGCCCAGCGAGCTCCAGCCGAGCGGCGTCCTCCGCGCTTCGGCGCAGCGCCAGCAGGTCATCTCGCTGGGGCACCGGGCGCATGATCCCGATCAGGAGCAGCGGAACCTGCCGCGCCGACCTGGCCAGCCGCCCCCACAAGGTAACGCTGGCCCGGTCGGCCCACTGAAGGTCATCGATGACCAAGATGACCGGCCGCAACGCGCACTGCTCGGCGACGAGCGCCAGCAGCTGCTCCGCGAGCACCGCCAGCACGTCCGCGCCACGGTCGGCACTGACCTCACCGCGCAGCAGCCGAACGATCGTGTCCCGGCGGGGATTCGCCGACGGTTCTCGGACCCGCAGCCCATCGAGGAACGGCAAGAGCGGGAGCGCCTGGCCGAGTTCGTCGCCGGCCCCCCAGAACACCTGGCAGCCGGCCTCCGGCGCCTGCGCCACCGCCGCCTGCATCAGCGCGGACTTGCCGATACCAGGTTCACCCTCGATGAGCAGCGAGCTGCCGCGCCCCCGGCTCACCTCTCTTATGAGCCCGGTCAGCAACGCCATCTCGGATTCGCGGCCGACCAGCGCACCAGCCGGGGTCACCGGGTGCATGGAGCGAACTTTACCCCCGGAACATGTACGGAACAAGCCGACATTTTCGGACATGAATTCGGCATTGAATACGAGTTTATGACCGTAATGTTATCGTGATGTTTTACGCGGTACCTTTCCCTGCAATTTTCATGGCACCTTTCACGGCATGGCGCGCCAATTATTGCCCTGCATGAAGAAACGAGCATTGCGTGCAAGGGCAGTGAAATATTTAATCGTTGAAAAGGCCTAGATAATGGCTTACTCTGGTGCATGAAGGCCAAATACTGACAGTAACTCACATGTAACTCTGTGGCGCCAATGAGTTGGTGAGGCGTGCAGCAGGCGGCTGACCTGTGTCGATGCCATGGAGGAATCGTGCGTATCAAGCAAGCCATCGTCATTCCAGCAATTCTAGCACTCAGCGCCGCCGGGTCAATTGCGGCTAGCTCGGCGGTGATCGCCGCGGCCGCGCCCACCGCCCAGGTGCTGGCGGCAAACTCTTCCGCGCTCTACCAGATGTACCACGACGGCGCGCCCCAGATGTACCACGACGGCGCGCCACAGATGTACCACGACTGATTCACCGTCGCACGACGAACGGCCGGCTGGCAGTCCACTGCCATTCGCAGCGGGCCGTTCGTGTGTTTACCCGGCAGCGACGGCGCGTTTTGGCGCCTGGACTGTGTGCGGACGGTCGGGCAGGCTCGCGGATTCCTGCCGAGCAAGCAACTCCAGGTGCATCTAGTCACGATGGTCTCTTTCGCAATATGGTTTTACAAAATTAACAGTGCTGCGTTTCCCGGTCGAGGCGAGGGCGACGGACGCCGACACGGGTCTCCCGGAAGCGCGCTAGTTCGCCGGACACCGTTGCCGGCTGGCTGAGGCGCTCAGGTGGCATGCCTCCATGACGCCAGCGCAGGTCCGCTCGGGCCGGTGAGGGGTGACCTGGTTGCGATGGGCGTAAGTACGGTGTACGAAGGTTGCACAAATTGTTTCGGTGAAATCTGCGTGACCGTCCCGCCAGCCCGTCCGCGCGGGCCCCGCGGAGGAGGGACGCCCGATGATCGCGCCAGCAAGCCCGACGGTGCGGCGACGTCGGCTTGCCGCCGAACTGCGCGGGATCAGGGAGAGCAAGGGCAAGAGCGGCGACGCGGTGGCCGCGGCGCTGAGGTGGTCGCCGTCCAAGATCAGCCGGTATGAGCGGGCCAGGACCGGCCTGCGGCCACGGGAAGTCGAGAGGCTGCTCGACTACTACCAGATCACCGGGCCCCGCCGCACGCTCCTGCTCGAGCTCGCCGAGGACGCGGCCCAGAAGGGCTGGTGGGAAGAATTCGCCGACAGCCTGTCCGATGACTACCAGCAATTCATCGGCCTGGAGCACGAGGCGACGTCCATCGCCATATGGCACGTTGATGTTGTCGCCGGCCTGCTGCAGACCGAAGCCTACGCCAAGCACATCATCAGCAGCTACAGCCGGGTCGAGCCGGTGGCGCCGGGCATGATCGGGCGGATGGTCCGGGTCCGCATGCAACGCCAGCAGGTTCTGAGTCGCGAGGGGCTGCAACTGCTGGTCGTGCTCGATGAGTCGGTCCTGAAGCGCCGTATCGGTAGTGAGTCTGTGATGTATGAACAGCTTCAGCGTCTTGCCCAGGAGGCCGACCGGCCGAATTTGACGTTGCGGATTCTTCCTCTTGACGCGCAGCACATGGTCTTCGGCGAATCCTTTGTCATATTCGGCTTCGGGGACGATAGCGATGCGATGCTCCAGGATGTGGTGAGCACTGAGCAGCTGAAGAGCGGCTTCACCGTGGAGGGGGAGCGGGAGACGTACTTGCACAGGATCGCGTTCCAGATGCTCGCCGAGGCATCGCTCGACCCGGTGGCGTCCCGGGCGCTCATACTCGAAACCGCGGAAGCAATGTGGTCAGATGCCAAGCAGCGCGCCAATACTCAAGCCTGACTAGTGCCGTGTCTGGCAGCAGCCTGACTAGTGCCGTGTCGGGCAGCAGCCTGACTAGTGCCGTGTCTGGCAGCGTTTGCCCCGCAGGTCACACCCGTCAGGGCCCGCTCAGTTTTTGCATTCTTATCGCTCCGGGTCCGTGCGCTCATACGATCGCCCGGCATGGCCCCCGGGGGTGGCCTGCGGCGGACCGGGCGCCGCTCCGCCCACCACGTCGTTGTGGCAACGATGTCGTCTGGTGCACGTCGTTGTGGCAACGATGTCGTCGGGTCCGGCCTGCGGGCCGCCCGCTCAGGCGGCACGACTATTCGAATCGGAATATTTACGCGTTTGGTGGGCACAGGTCCGCGTTACCTACGAGGTCGAGAGTACAACGAAGCGCGAGAAAGAATTCTTCGGGCTTGTCGATGCCAGATTTCAGGATGCAATGCAAACACTCCAATCTTCTAGCGATTCCACTACTAAAACTGTAAAATAAGGTGGACCGGGGTATCCATTTAAGCGGAGTGGAACTGGGGCGGCGCCAGGCTCCGGCGCCTTACGCCATACCAGTCACGTCAGCCTCATCTTTCCACCCGGACCGGGATGCGCAACCACGTCGATGTGACATCGAGGCGGTCAGAGCCGTGTCGATGTCACATCGATGCGGCGGGACAGAGCCGAGACCGGGGCCACAGCCGGGACCGGTTAGCCTATTCCGGTTAAATGGATACCCAGGAAGGCGGAATAGCAGGAGAGGGTCGTTGCCGGCGCCTGGCATTTCGCATTCGACGAAGACTTCGCCGTCATTCCCGCGATCCGGCCATACAGACGAGTAGACCAAGAACCGCGGATCATCGGGACGGTCCCGTCCAATCGCAGCCAGACCGGCCAGCCCCGCAGCCAGACCGGCCAGCCCCGCAGCCAGACCGGCCAGCCCCAGCCAGACCGGCCAGCCCAGCGCGGCACCTCGACCTCGTCCTCGTCGTCGCGGCCCTGGCCTCCTCGCTCAGCCGTTCCCAGGCTCGAAGGGGCCGCGAAGCGTGCTGCACTAGGCCAACGACGATGCGGGCGGCAGGAATCGTGCACCTCTGAGGTGCGCGGTACACCGTGTGTAAACGAGCATTCACTGTGCCATATCGGTACTTAAGGTAAAAGAAGTGCCGCGTGTTGTTCCGTCTGCTAGTCTTAAAACTTAGTGGCTACGACGAGTAGGGCTCAAGCTACATTCCGCAGCCATATGCCGGATAATCTACGACAAATCAGTGAGGTATGAGGTGGGAATACCTACGCTCGGAAGTCAGCAAGAAGGGTCGGATGCAGGTTCTAACTGGGTGAAGAGCTCTCTTAGTTTCTCTAACGGGGCCTGTGTCGAGGTGGCGAGCCTAGCCGATGGCGGGGTCGCCGTTCGTAACAGCAGACATTCCGAAGGCGCAGTTCTCGAATTTACGCCGGACGAATGGCACGCCTTTCTCGGAGGCGTACGAAACGGGGAATTCGACCGGTTCGGCAGGAAGTAACCCTAAGCCGGATGCTATAGCGCGCCGCTAGGCATAGGTTCCGGTCAGACCAGGAGCGGAGGGCCCATAAGGGTCCTCCGCTTCCCGTTACGCAGATTGCTCGCGAGCGCTTCCCAACCCGGGCAAAGGGCGCTGACCCATTGGAAACTGCCCGATCCGTGTTCATCCGCCGATCCTCAGCAAGCCGGGCACGCCGCGGTGGCGAAGCAGCCGCGTTTCGGCGACGACCGCCACCGCGGCGAGCACCGCCAGCCCGGCCGCGGGCACGGCGAGGGCGGCCAGATCGGGCGATATCGTGACCGGCACGGCGGAACCGGTGAACACCGACAGGTCGAGCACCGGGGCGGTCAGCGTGGGCAGCGCCAGCGCGCAGGCCACCCCCGCGGCCACGGCGGCGAGCACGGCAAGGAGCGCCTCCCCGAGGACGAGCCAGATCAGGCGTCCCTGATCCAGGCCCATGGTGCTCAGCCGGGCCATCGTCAGGTCGCGGTCCGCGGACCCCAGGGCCAGCCCGAGCAGCAAGATGACCAGCCCGAACCCGGCCGCCACCGCGAGCGACAGGCGCATGATCACGTCGGCAGCGGACTGCAGCGGAGAATTGATCAGCCCGTCGAGCACCGCCGAACGGTACCGGATCGCCGCGCCGGGAAGGTCCCTGTTCACCACGGCGGCCAGGGCGGAATGGCTGATGCCGGTCCCGGTGACGAGCAGCAGGTTGGTCGCGGGCGGACCGGTCTCGCCCGCGATGCGCTGCAGCGGCATGATGATGAACATCCCGTTGCCGAGGGCGGCGGGGGTACTGGTCACGGTTGCGGCCACCCGGACCCGGAGCGGGCCCATACCGGACTGGGAGGTCAGTTCGCCGGCTCCCGCCGAGCCGAGGGCGGCGGCCGCCGACGGGGACGCCAGCACGGTGATCACGCCAGCCGAGGAGCCGAGCCTGCCCACCGGGGCAGCCGGATACGGGACGCTCGCGGTGTAGGCGGCGTAGCTGGCGGGATTGACGGCCAGGACCGTCACGATCCGGCCGTCTGGCACCTGCCAGGACATCAGCCATGCGACGGCGGCGTGCTGGACGCCGGGCACCGCGTCGACCGCCTGCTCGACGGCCGGGGTCACGATCGAGGTGGTCGCAGTGGCGTCGATCACCGCGTCCCCGCCGGTCAGCTGCCAGGATGCCGCGATCTCGCCGCGCGTCACGGCGTCGCGCACCATGCCGGCGAACGACGCCACGGTGAGCGCCAGGACTAGGGCGAACGCCGGCGCGGCGCTAGCTAGCGCGGTCCGCGCGGCCCGGGTCAGGGCCAGGAAACCGGACGCGCCCGAGCTGCTGGCGGCCAGCCGGAGCAGGCCGCGGATGACCAGCGGGTAGAGCCGGCCCACCGCGATCACGGCCGGGATCGCCACCAGCGCCGGGGCGGCGGCGACGTACAGGTTCACGCTTCCCGGGGCCGGCGCCCCTTGATCGTGCAGCACGACCAGCCCGCCGACCGCGGCGGCGCAGGCGGCGGCCTCGGCCACCACCCGGCGCCGGGGGCGCCGGGGGCGCAGGGCCGGGTTCCGCGCCGACACCGGTTTCCGGTAGGTCCAGGCCGCGATGACGGGCAGGCCGAGCAGCGCGGCCAGCGCCGTCAGGCCGCCCAGCCACCAGGCCAGGCTCGGCGCGGGTCCCGGGGTGAGGAGCAGCGCGAGGCCGGCGCCCGCCAGCGCTCCGGGAACGCAGGCGAGCACGCTGCTGCGCGACATCAGCGCGGCCAGCTGCCGCAGCGAGCCGCCGCGCGAACGAAGAACCTCGAGCTCAACGCCGCGGCGGCTGGCGTTGATCCGCGCGGCGAGCAGCAGGACGGCCGCGCCGACCACGGTCAGGCTGACGAACAGCAGCGACAGCACTTGCTCCACCGCGGTGTCGGTGAGGGTGAACGCGGTGAGCTGGGTCAGCAGCTCGGCCCGGATGGCCAGCGGCACTGCCGCGCCGGACAGGTCACCGGTCATGGTCACCGAGGCGCCCGCGGCGTGGTTGAGCGACTGCTCCAGGGCCGCGACCTGACTGGCCTGCAGGCCGCCGAGGCTGAGCGGGAACTCCCACTGCAGCTGCATGGACAGTTGCCCGAAGGCGGTCTGCATCGTGGCGAACTCGCCGGGATCGGCGAACACCGCGCCCGTCCAGTACGGGGGCAGGCCGGACGCCGGAGCCGGGATGTTGTACGACGGCCCCAGGGCGGCGGCGTCGGCGTTCCAGAACGCCGAGGCGGGTGCCCGCGGGCGGACGATCGCGGTGACGATCACCGGCAGGTTGGCGTTGTTCACGGCCAGCTTGAGGACCGATCCGGGGTGCAGCCCGAAACGCGCCGCGGTCTGGGCGGTCACCGCGATGTCCAGCCTGCTCCCCAGCCTGCTTGGCGGCGGGAAAGACCCGGCCACGAGGGTGACGTTGCTGGTCAGCGGGTCGCGGTAGATGACTTCAAGTTTCGGTGCGGCGCCGCCCGGTTTCGCGCTCGGCGCCGCGCCGGCGGTCACCGTCAGCGGGTCAGTCGACAAGCTGGCCCACTGACCCGGTCCGAGCGGCAACGGCGTGGCGGCCAGGAACTGGGCGATCTGCGCCTGCGATTCGCTGAGCTGGCTGTTGTCCAGCGAGGGCGGGACGCCGCCGGTGACCTCGGAGGCGAACGACGCCCAGTCGTCGGAGACCTGGACCGCCTTGTCCACGGGAGGAAGAGCGACAAGGCCCTGCTGCAGCGCGCGGGTCCGCGTGTGCAGGCTGTACCTCGGGCCCGCCACCGCGACGAAGACGCAGCAAAGGACGAGCAGCGCGAGCGCTGCCGCGCTCACCGGCGCGCCGCCGGTCTGGGCGCGCAGCCACCTGAGCCTCATGCCGCCTCCGCGGTGCGCAGCTCGGCGGCGGGATCTGGCCTGCGCGCGACGACGGCCGCCGCGACCGCCACCGGCAGCGCCGCGACGGCCAGCGCGAGCGGCAGCGTCTGCGCCCAGTCGAACTGGATGATCACCGGCGGCACCGGCAAGCTGGCCGTGACGGTGAGGGTGACGGCCGGGACGAGCAGCTCGGCGATGATCGCGCCGAGCACCAGGCCGGCCAGCGCCGACGGCAGGCCGAGCATGAGCCGTTCCAGGCAGAGCTGGCGGGCCGCTCCGCCCGGGGCCACGCCGAGCGCGGCCAGCAAGGCGCTCTCCGCCCTGCGCTGGCGGATGCCGACCGCGATGGCCACGCAGCAGCCGGTGATGGCCAGCACCGCCGCGGCGATGGCGATGGCGAGCAGCGCCTGCTGCGGCACGGCGGTCATCGGGTCGGCCGCGAGCGCGGCGGCCAGCCCGGCCGCGCTGGTGAGGGAGGATCCCGGCGGCAGGACGCCCGGCAGCTGCGGCGGCACCCGGTGCCCGGCGGTAGACAGCCACCACTCGGCGACCGGCAGCGGCGCCAGCGACTGGCTGGCCAGGTAATCCTGAACCGAAGGCAGGTCCACGATGACCGCGCCGAGGGCGCTGGTCACGGTCGGGAACGTCGAGACCACGGCGACGATCGTCACCGGCAGCGAGCCGCCGCCACCCACGGCCGCCGTGATGGTGTCGCCGACGCTCAGGCTGTTCGCGGACAGGAACGCCTGGGTCGCGATCCCGGGAATCGCGGCCGCGGCCACGTGCGCGGGCACCGTCAGGTCAAGCTCGCCGTGGACGGGCGTCGTGGAATTCAGCAGGGAGCCCGCGGCGGCCGCGCCGAAGCCGAGGTTGAACGTGGTCGTCCACGCGGCACCGGCGCCGGGCCGGGACGAGATGACCGCCGGGGACGCGACGGCGCCGGCGAGCCCGCCGAAGGCCGTGCCGAGGGAGACCAGCTCGGGGGATGAGGCGGCGGCCGTCCAGCCGGACGCCGCCTGCCCGGTCGCGGAATTGACGGACAGGAGGGAGAACGTCGCCGGGAACTTGATGCGGGTGACCGGCAGCTGGTAGTCCACGGTGATCGCGGTCACCCGCAGCGGGTAGATGACATGACTGCCGGCCGGCGCGACCGTGACGGCCAGCGTGTGCGGCCTGCCGTCGGTCGGCAGCGTGCCCGCGGCGAGCTGATAGGCATCCCCGTCGGCATCGTCGACCGTGATCGTCACGTCGGCGGCCGCCAGCTTCAGCTTCGCCGGGCCGAACGCGGCGGTGAGCCGGACCTGGCGGGGCTGTCCCGGGATAAGGACGCCGGGCCGGGTGCGGCCGGGCAGTATCTTCCGGAACAGCGCCGCCGTCGGCAGCCGCGCCTGGTCCGGGCGCAGCAGCGTGATCTGCGCGGCCTGGCGGGGGTCGAGCGCGACCAGGGGGCTGCCGGAGTTGGTGGCGGAGGGGACGGTGACCACGGGCATGGCACGGCGCACGGCGGGCACGGCGGCCAGCCGGCCGGCCTGCGTGATCGGCAGCGGCTGGGACAGGTCGGCGCGCACGTCGGCGCCCGCGGTGAAGGCCGCCTGGTCGCGGCTGGACCGTATCCAGCTCTGGTGCTGGGCCAGGGCCAGGGTGCCGGTGGCGACGGCGAGCACGATCAGCAGGACGGTACCGCCCTGGCGGAGCGGCTGGCGGCTGACCTGCCAGCTGGCCATGGCGGCGGTCAGCCGCTTGCCCCTGGCGGCCAGCCGGTCACCGGCCTTGCCCGCGGCGGGGAGGATCCGCAGCGCCGCGATCGTCCCGCCGGCCAGGGCGAGTGCGGGGGCCAGCGTGAGCACCGGATCGATGCCGGTGCTGCCGTTCGGTCCGGCCGACGCGGCGGAGTAGCGGCGAAGCTGCCATCCGGCCAGCGCGGCGAGCACAAGCACGGCCACGTCGACTCCGGCCCGGCTGGCCGCGGTGATGGCCGTCTGCCGTCCCCGCCGGATCCGCGCGGCGCCCGGCGTCGGCACCAGACCCGCGTGCGCGACGATGATGACGACGGCGCCGGCCGCCACCACGGCCGCCGCCCACCACGCCCCGGCCAGCGTGACGTTGCCGCGGGAGGCTATCCGTCCGGCCAGCCAGACCCCCGCCGCCGTGCCGCCCGCCCCGGCCAGCAGGCAGAGCGGGACGGCCTCCGCCACCGCCATCCGGACCAGCTGCAGGCGGTTGGCGCCGCGGGCGGCGAGCATCGCGTACTCGCCTTCGCGTTGCGCCGCGAGCAGCCGCGCGACCGTGACCAGGGCCGCGCCGGCCAGGAGGAACAACTCGACCGCGGCGATGGCCAGCAGAGACCGGGAAACGCCCAGGCTGGTCGCCGTCCCGGACAGCACAGAATCCAGGCTCGTGGACAGGGTCAGGCCGGAGATCGCAGCCGAGTTGTACACCGTCTGCCGCAGCGCGGACAGGTTAGCCGCGATCGCGCCGAAACTGCCCAGCGGGATCGCCGGCACATCCGGCTGATCCACCCAGGAACCCTCGAAGATGGCGAGCCGGCCGGGAAAGGCCGCCGGACTGACCACCAGCGGTCCGTACGTGACGAACCCGCCCAGCGTGCTGGAACCGCTCGCCGCGACCTCGTTGAGGCTCCAGTACGCCGTCGGCGTGGCCTGGAACAGGCCCGTGACCAGGAACGAAACCACGCGGTTGTTGGTCCGGTCGCGGACCTGCAGCCGGTCGCCCGGCACCAGGTGCAGCAGGACCGCGGCAGAGGCGGGCAGCGCCGCGGGTATCGGCCCGGCGTGGGGCGGCGCGGCCGGCCAGGACCCGGCCAGCAGGTGTGCGTGCGAGGTGACGCCGTCGAAGGCGGCGGCCTCGGTGATCGGGATCGCTTTCCCGCCCCTGATCGGCAGCCCCAGCGGATCTGACCAGTACGCGTGGTAGAACGCCGACGGCGCTCCGGCCAGCGCCGCGGCCATGTCGTTGCGCAGCGCCGCGGTGTAATCAGGAGCGTTCGCGCTGGTGACGGGGCCCGTCACGATAATCGACGTGCCGGAGGACGCCGTCAGGCGCTGGTGCACGGAGCGCGGCAGGGCCTGGCCGGAAAACACGACGAGGGTGGTCGCGAGGGCCGCCGCAACCAGCGTGGTGAGTGCCGCCGCCGCCAGCACCACCCGATGGGCGTTCAGCCGGAGCAGCGTGAACGTTCCCCGATTACGCATCAGGTTCGCAAGTTACCTATTTCGCACACGATCTGGGAACCGTGTTTCGGTCTCATTCTGGTCTCGGCCACCCGGGCTCACTGGATCGTTCCGGGAGCACGCACCGGTGCCCGTTCGGCCAAATGATGGTTCCCCGGCGTCAGGGGTCCTGCAGCCTCTCCGCGAGGTGCTGGCCGTTGACCTGGGCGTAGTTGCTGTAGCAGTTGTTGAACAGCACGTGGGTGAGATCGGCGTCCTCGGCCAGGCCCCGGATCCTGGGCGCCCACTCGTCCAGCTCGGCGTCGCTGTAGCGGTAGCCGAACCGCTCGTAGATGTCCTTGCTTTCCCACTTGTCGGAGTGGCCGTGCATGCGGACCACGGCCAGGTCGCTGGTGGCGGCCAGCACCGGCGGAATCGAGCTCGGGTAGCCCTGCGGCATGTCCACGCACACGTAAGGCAGCTGATGGGACGCCAGGAACCCCAGGGTCTCCTCCTGGTTGTCCGGCGTCATCCAGGTGCGGTTGCGGAACTCCACGCACACCCGGTCCGGCGCGGCGCGCTGCGCGCAGGCCAGGATGTAGTCCTTGCGCGAGCGGCCGATGGGGAACCAGGGCGGGAACTGCAGCAGGATGGCGCCGAGCTTGCCGGCCTCGCGCAGCGGCCCGAGTGCGGCCAGGAACCGGTCCCAGGCCTGGTCGGCTATTGCCGGGTCCACGTCCTTGAGGTACACCCGGTCCTTGCCGGCCTTGCCTGCCTCCTCGCGCAGGTCCGCGGGCAGCGCCTTGACCGGGGTGGGATGCTGGGTGAACAGGCTGAACGCCTTGACGTTGAACGTGAACCCGGCCGGGGTCCGCTCGGCCCAGGACCTGGCGGTCTGCTCGGCGGGCAGCGCGTAGTACGTGGCGTCCACCTCGACCAGCGGGAACTGCCGGGCGTAAAACCGCAGCCGCTTCTCCGGCGTGTTCGCCTCGGGCGGGTACCAGCCCGAGGCGATCAGCGTCTTGTCCGTCCAGGACGCCGTGCCGACCAGGATCTGTCCCATACCCGCAGCCTACGAGAACGCGCCGAACGGCCCGGCTACCATCGAGCCGATGCGACGCAACGCCAGCACCGTGGTGGTCCTCGCCGGTCCCGCGCCGGCGGAGGTCCTGGCCGCCCTCGGCCGGTCCATGAACGTGGCCCTGGTCCGGCCGGAAGATCCTGAGGGCGACGGTGTTGAGGCGGCCGCCGGGGCACTGGAACGGGCCGGACGGGCCACGTCGGCGTACGCGCTGGTGCCCGCCGACCCGCTCGCGGCGGTGGCCGAAAGCTGGCGGGCCATGTGGCATATCTCGCCGCCGCAGGGTCCGGACGGCTTCGAAAGGGAGGCGGCCCGGGCGGTGACCGCCTGGCGGGCGGGCCTGTTCGAACTGCCCGATTACTACCTGGTGCTGGCCGCCGATCCGGGCGGCGAGGAGCCCGGCGATCACGGGCCGGATTTCTACCTCGGGCCGTTGCGTTCGGTCCGGCCGCACCGGGTGGCGGTCGTGGCCGCCACCGAGCCGGCCCAGCAGGCCGCGGGCGTGCTGCAGGCGCTCGGCTCGCTGCGGCACGGCCCGTGGTGGCCGGGCCTGGACCAGGTCATCGACACGGCCCGCAGGTTCTACCCGGACAGCCTGGCCGGCACGGATACCGTCCTGATCGGCGGAGATAGACCGCAATAGGGGCCATCCGCGTTACGCTGGGGTTCACTGTCCTGACGGGGAGGCACCTGGCAGGGAGGCACCAGTGATCGCAGGGCCCGGAGGCGAGACCGCACCATCGGGCCTGCGCGCCTCGCACGCGGATCGCGAGGACGTGATCGATACCCTCAAGGCCGCCTTCGTCCAGGGCCGTCTGGGCAAGGAAGAGTTCGACGCGCGGGTCGGCCGGGCGTTCGGCTCACGGACCTACGCGGACCTGGCCGCGATCACCGCCGATCTGGATGCCGGGCCGGCCGCCGGATCGGCTACCGCGCCGCCGCACACGCTGAGCTGGCCGGAAAAGGCCGTCGCGTGGGGCCTGTACGGCATCGTCATGACGGTCATCTTCACCATCGTCGTCGTTCCCGGCCCGACCACCGTCGGCGTGATGGTCGTCACGGCCGTCGTCATCTACGCGATCTTCTGGCTGCTGGGCGGCGTCCTGATGGTCGCCACACGCCGAGCCCCCAGCGCCAGCCGAGCCCCCAGCGCCAGCCGAGCCCCCAGCGCCAGCCGAGCCCCCAGCGTCAGCCAAGCTCGCGGAGGCGCTTCGCCGCCGCCTCGGGCCTGACGTCGTTGGCGAACGCGCCCATGCCCGATTCGGACCCGGCCAGGTACTTCAGCTTGTCCGGCGCGCGCCTGATGGTGAACAGTTCCAGGTGCAGCGCGAAGTCATCGCGGTACCGCACCGGCGCCTGGTGCCAGGCCGAGATGTACGGCGCGGGCTTGCCGAACAGCCGGTCGAACCGGCGCAGCAGGTCCAGGTACAGCTCGCAGAACTCGGCCTTCGCGGGGTCGGCCAGCGCGACCAGGTCCGGCACCCGCTCGCGCGGGTACACGTGCACCTCGTACGGCCAGTGCGCGGCGTACGGCACGAACGCCGTCCAGTAGCTGCCCCCCAGCACGATCCTCGAGCCGTCGGCGTGCTCGGCCGCGAGGAGGTCGTCGAACAGGTTGCGTTCCGTGCTGCGCCGGTAGCCGGCGCAGGCCTGCAGCATCCGGTCGGTCCGCGGGGTGACGTACGGGTAGGCGTAGATCTGCCCGTGCGGGTGCGAGAGCGTCACCCCGATCTCGCCGCCCCGGTTCTCGAAGCAGTAGACCTGTTCCACGCCGTCCAGCCTGGCGAGCTCGATGGTCCGGTCGACCCAGGCCGCCATGACGATGCCGGCGTGGGCCGGGCTGAGGTCGGCGAAGGAGGCATCGTGACGCGGGCTGAAGCAAACCACCTCGCAGCGGCCGATCGCCGGACGCGCGACCAGCAGCGAGCCAGGGTCACCGTCGGAAGCCGCCGGCTGTGCCCCGAGCGTCGGGAAGCGGTTCTCGAAGACCACGACCTCGTAATCGGGCGCCGGGATCTCGGTCAGGTTCTCCGGTGTCGAGGGATCCAGCGGGCACTGGTCGGCGGCGGGCTGGAAGGTGCGGTCCTGGCGGTGGCTGGCGATGATCACCCACTCGCCGAGCAGCGGATCCCAGCGGGCCTGCGACTGGACCTGTACCGGGGTCAGCTGCCGCCGGTCCGGATAGTCGGCGGGATGTTCCGGGATCGCGCCGAAGTACATCAGCTCCCGGCCGTCCGCGAGCCGTATCTCGGCCTTGCGGACTCGCTGATCACCGTAGGTCATCGCGTCAATGATGTCACGGTTGCGGTCCCACCTGACCCCGAACCGAGCCTCCCGGCTGCTGCCAGGAGACTGTTCCCGCACAATGTCAACTACAGACTCTTTCGCCCGTGAACGGAGAAGACGAGTAGCGGTGGTATCGCCAACACGAAGGACATCCACCCCTGCGCAGCGGAACGTCACCATCGAAGACGTCGCGCGCGCCGCAGGCGTCGCCAAGTCGACCGTGTCGAACGTGCTCAACGGAAGCGGCCGGTTCGGCGAGGCCGCCCGCGCCCGCGTGCTGGACATGGTGGATCAGCTCGGCTATCAGCCGCACCAGGGCGCTCGCAGCATGCGGTCCCGCAAGACGATGCGGCTGGCCTACCTCATGCCGCCGATCGCGCTGGAGCCGACCAACCTGATCATCATGCAGTTCATGCAGGCCCTGCTGACCGCCGCGGCGCGGCAGCGCTACCGGGTGCTCGTCGTCGCGCAGGAGGCTGACCCGTCCGACGACATCCGCCGCCTGGCCGCCGACCGCAGCGTGGACGCCTTCGTGCTCTCCGACCTCCAGGCTGACGACCCGCGGGCAGAACTGCTGTGCGAGCTCGGGATGCCGTTTTCCTGCTTCGGCCGGACCCGGCCGGGCCAGCCGCAGTCCTGGGCGGACATCGACAACGCCGCGGCCGAGGCCGAGGCGGTCCGGCACGTGGTCGACCGGGGTTACACCCGGCTCGGCTTTGCCGGCTTTGACACCGGGAGCCCCTGGGACCTCGAACGCGAGGCCGGATTCCGGGCCGGGCTGGCCAGCCGCGGCATCGGAGGCGACGGCGCGGGGATGCTCCGCGTCCCGGACGACGCCAGCGCGCGCGCCGAGATCCGTTCGTTCATCGCCTCGGCCGAGCCCGACGCGGTGCTCACCGGCAGCGACAGGATCGCCGCCATCGTCTACAGCGTCGCGCCCGAGCTGAACCGCCAGGTCGGGCGCGATCTCGCGGTCGCCGGCTTCGACGGCAGCGTCGGCGCCGGGCTCCTGCACCCCACGCTGACCAGCGTCGTCCTCCCGGTCGAGGACATCGCCAGGCGAATCGTCGGCCGGGTCCTGCGGCAGGTCGAGTACGGCGCCGACACCGAGCCGGGAGAGGTGATCCCGACCTGGCTGCGCGAGGGGGCCAGCACCCAGGCCCGCACGGGCATCGTAGTTGACTGATCCCTCACGCCGTCACGATCCCGCCCGGCGGCGTCAGCCTGATCTCGCTCGCCCCGGCACGCTAGCCACCTGACCTCGCTCGTCCCGGTACGGTAGCCACGCCCGTGCCCGGCTGCCGTTCTCGTGCCCCGTCTCGCCGTCCTTCTATTTTTCGGCCGAACGGGACGTGGTTCGTGCGTCACGCTCCACGCTTTCGCGCACCATGCGTCACTCGCACACCAGGCGCCCCCGGGTCGATGAGGTGAAACCCCACTTTCACCTCACAAGAGGGTGGTGAACCCCGGGTTTCACCCCGTAGGCGGTGACGGGTACTTCCGGTTCAGGTAGCCGGCGGCGACGGCCCTGTCGATGGGCCCGGGAACCGGCACCACGCAGCTGGTGGCGTCGACGCTGCCGGTGGCCACCGCTTCCAGGCAGCGGGCCTGCAGCGCGAACCCGAGGTCCATCGACTCGATGGAGTTGCCCAGCGGCCGGGGCCCGGCCAGGTTGAACATGTGCCCGCGCGAGATCAGGTGGACGCGTCGGCCGTCGTCGAGTTCGAGCGTCACCAGGTCATCCGCGTACTCGCGCTTGCCCACCACCTGGGCGGCGCTGATCAGGCCCGCCGCGTCGATCTCGGTCGGGAAGTGGCCGGCGTTGGCCAGGATCACGCCGTCGCGCAGCAGCGGAAGGTCGGCGGCGGTCAGCACGCCGGCGGCGCCGGTGACGGTGATGATGACGTCGGCATCGGCCACCGCGACGTCGCGCGGCGGGGTGCTGAATCCGTCCAGGTGCGCCCGCAGCCTGGTGACGGGGTCGACGTCGACCACGGACACCCGGGCGTACGCCCCGCGGAAGTTGGCCGCGACGCCGCGCCCGCACGCCCCGTAGCCGAACACCGTGACCTGCTCGCCGTTGGTGGCCCGGTTCGTCAGCCGCATGAACGACTCGAGCGAGCTCTGGCCGACGGCGTGCTCGTTCTCGGCGAACTGCTTGATCGGGCTGTCGTTGATCACCAGGATGGGACGCCGGAGCCGCCCGCGCAGCGGCTCGAGCCGCATCCGGCCCGAGGTCGTCTCCTCGGTCCCGCCGAGCAGTCCCTCGTACGGGCGGCCCAGGTACCTGGCGAACAGGTCCCCGCCGTTGTCCAGGATCAGGTCCGGCTCGGCGGCGAGCACCTCCTCAAGATAGGAGCCGTGCAGCTCCAGGTCCTTGGTCGGCCCGCCGATGACGGTGATGCCCTCGGCCCGCAGCGTCTGCACCGCGTCGGGCTGGGTCGTGTTGAGGTTCCCCGTGGAGACGAGCCCGGCTCCGCCGTCCCGCAGCGTCAGGATCAGCGCCACGGTCTTGGCCTCCAGGTGGATGCCGGTCCCGATGGTCAGGCCCTCGAACGGGCGCGTCCGTCGGAACTCCTCCGAGATGGCCCGCAGCAGGTGGCAGTGATCGCGGACCCAGTCGATTCGTGTCGAAACCATTCCCCGAGGTTAGCCACGCCGATCGGCTCCCACCGTGATGGCCAGGGCCGTATTAGCCGGGACCACGTAGCTGCCCCGGATCGGCTACGTGGTTTCACCGATGCCGTCCGCCGCCGCCTTCCCGACGATGGCGGGAAACGAGCGCCATGAACAGGGAAGGAGAACGACGTCATGAGCACATTCACCGAACTCAAGGCCCGGCAGGCGGCGGCCTGGGGATCGGCGCCCTGGGAGCGGGTGGCCGCCGATGCCACCGACATCCACGACGACCTGATCGCCCGGCTCGGCGTCACCCCCGGCGAGCGGTGGCTGGACCTGGCCACCGGCACCGGGGCGATCGCGCTGCGTGCCGCCCGGCGAGGCGCGGCGGTCACCGCCCAGGACCTGGCCCCGAGACTCATCGAGACCGCGCGGCGGCTCGCCGCAGAGGAGGGCCTCGAGGTGGTCTACGAGGTGGGCGACTGCGAGCAGCTGCCCTACCCCGACGCGTCGTTCGACGTGGTGTCCTCGGCTCAGGGCGTGGTCTTCGCCCCTGATCACCGCGCGGTCGCGGGCCAGCTCGCCCGGGTCTGCCGGCCGGGCGGGCGCATCGGCATCACCACCTGGCGTCCCGGCGGCTCCATCGCCGAGCAGCTGCAGCTGCTGGCGCGCTTCTCGCCGCCTCCGCCGCCCGGCGCCGGGATCCCGCTGGACTGGGGCCGCCCCGGCTACGTGACCGGGCTGCTCGGCAGCGTATTCGACCTGCGGTTCTTCGAGGGCGAATCACCGCAGCGTGGCTCCTCGCCCGAGGCGCTATGGGACCTGTTCTCCACCTCGGTGGGACCCATCAAGGCCGTCACAGAATCGCTGGACGCCGAGGGCCTGCGGGAGCTGAAGAGCGCCTGGATGGAGTACTTCGGCCGTTACCGAGTCAACGGCGGAGCCGTCGCCGCCCCCCGCGAGTACCTGATCATCGTGGGCACCCGTAAGGACGGCTAGGACCGCCGAGCCCCCCAAGACCCCTCCCGACCAGGATCTAGCCGCGACCCTCTGCCAGCCGTAGGGTAAAACGATCACCCTAAACCGCAAGGAGCGCCGATGAAGACCAAGGCAGCCGTCGTCTACGAGCCGGGCAAGCGCATCGAAATCGAGGAGCTCGACCTTGACGGGCCACGAGACGGCGAGGTCCTGATCCGCTACCTGTACGCGGGTCTGTGCCACTCCGACATTCACGTCGCGCACGGGGATCTGGAGGCGCGGCTGCCGCTGGTGCTCGGCCACGAGGGCGCCGGGATCATCGAGGAGGTGGGGCCGGGCGTGACGCGGGTGAAGCCCGGTGACCACGTGGTGTGCTCGTTCATCCCCAACTGCGGCATCTGCCGCTACTGCGCCACGGGGCGCCAGTCGATCTGCGACTGGGGCGCCACGATCCTGGAGGGCTACCTGCCCGGCGAGCATTTCCCGTTCACCGGCCCCCGCGGCCAGTACGGCGCCTTTTGCATCCTCGGCACCTTCAGCCAGTACGCCGTGATCCACCAGAACTCGGCGGTCAAGGTCGACGACGACCTGCCGCTCGACAAGGCGGTGCTGGTCGGCTGCGGCGTGCCCACCGGCTGGGGTTCGGCCGTCAACACGGCCAAGGTCTCCCCGGGCGACACCGTCGCGGTCTACGGCATCGGCGGCATCGGGATCAACGCGGTACAGGGCGCCCGCTACGCCGGCGCGAAGAACGTCGTCGCCATCGACCCGCTGGAGAACAAGCGCGAGAAGGCCATGGAACTCGGCGCGACCCACGCGTTCGCCACCGCGGAGGAGGCGCAGGAGGCCATCACGCAGATGACCAGGGGCCAGGGCGCCGACTCGGCCATCCTCACCGTCGGCCTCATGACCCCCGAGGTCGTGGGGGCGGGGTTCAACGCGGTCGGCAAGGACGGCATCGTCGTGCTCACCGGGCTGAACAAGCTGCTGGAGCCGACGATCCAGCTGCCGGGAACCATCTTGACGCTGTTCCGCAAGACGGTGAAGGGCAGCCTGTTCGGCGACTGCAACCCGACCACCGACATCCCCAAGATCCTTGGCCTGTACCAGGCCGGGGACCTCAAGCTGGACGAGATCATCACCAGGACCTACACCCTGGATCAGGTCAACGAGGGCTACGAGGACCTGCTGGCCGGCAAGAACGTGCGCGGCGTCGTGGTCCACGAGCACTGACACGTGACGATCGGAGTTGTCGGGCGCCGGCGCGAGCTGGAGCTGGTGCGAGCCGCGCTCGCGTCCGGCGCCCACATCCTGCTCGAGGGACCGCCCGGCACGGGCAAGTCCACCCTGCTCAGGCAGGTCGCCGAATCCCGGCACACCGAATTCGTGCTGGTCGAGGGCAGCGCCGAGCTCACCCCGGCCCGGCTGATCGGGTCCTTCGATCCGGCGCTGGTCCTCGAGCAGGGATACCGGCCGGAGAACTTCTCCGACGGCCCGCTGGTGCGGGCCATGCGCGAGGGCGGGCTGCTGTACGTCGAGGAGCTCAACCGGGTGCCGGAAGAGACGATCAACGTGCTCCTGACCGTCATGTCCGAAGGCGAGATCAACGTGCCCCGGATGGGCTGCATCGCCGCGGACCGGAGCTTCCGGCTGGTCGCGGCCATGAACCCGTACGACTCGGTGGGCACCTCCCGGCTGTCGATGGCGCTGTACGACCGGACCTGCCGGATCTCGGTCGGCTACCAGGACGCCGAGCAGGAGCGCCAGATCGTCAGGCTAAGCGCCGAGCAGGCCAAGCCCGCCCTGGTCGCCGAGGCTGTCGCGCTGGCCCGCGCCACCCGTGAGCATCCCGACCTGCGCTCCGGCGCCTCAGTCCGGGGTGCCATCGACTACGCCCGGCTGGTGCCCGAGCTGGCCGACATCCGTTCCGTCCCCGCCGACGACTGGCAGGCCGGCCTGGACGCGGCCCTGACCACCCTGTCCGGCCGGGTGCGCCGCCACGAATCGTGCCGTCGCTCGGCCGACCAGATCATCGAGGAGATCTTCCGCGGGGTGCGGGCCGCCGCGACCGCGGGCGATGCCTCGGGAGGCGCCGCCGGCTCGGGGGAATGACCGGCCCGCCGGCCGCCCCGACTACTGGGGCCGCCGGCGGGCCTAAGCCGGGTCGGCCGCAGCGGCGCACCATCGGGCGGCGCGAGCTGGCCCGTCACGCCCGCTTCGCCGAGATCAGCCCCGAGGTCGGGGTGCTCGACGAGCAGGCCATGACCCAGGCCCTGGGCGAGGACCCGGCGGCCTTCGAGCTGCTGGCGGCCATGACCACCGCGACTGACGAGCGCCTGCGGGCCGCCGCGATCCGGCTCAGCTCGCGCATCGTCCTGGAACGCGCCCGTGCCGGGCGCGCCTCGATGCGGGGGGTGTCGCGACTGCGGCCCGCCCGCGGCGCCACCGACGGCGACCTGGACATCGACGCGTCCGTCGACGGCGTCTCGGCGGCCAGGACCGAGGCCCGGCCCGTCGGGCACGAGGACCTCACCACGGTGCAGTGGGCCCGGCCGCGCACGGCCTTCGCGGTGGTGGTCGACCGGTCAGGCTCGATGAGCGGCCCGCGGCTGGCGGCCGCCGCGACGGTCGCCGCGGCCTGCGCGCTGCGCGCCCCGGACGAGCACGCCGTCCTCTCCTTCGCCGCCACCGTCGACGTCATCCGCCCCCTGGTCAGCGACGTCCCGCCCGCGGCCGTGGCCGAGCGGCTGCTCCGGCTCTCCGGACACGGAGTGACCAGGCTGGCGGACGCCCTGAAGGCGGCCCGCGAGCAGCTGGCCCAGGCGCGGGCCCGGCGCCGGGTCGTCATCCTGCTGTCCGACTGCCGCAGCACCGACCCAGACGACACCGTGGAGACGGCCCGCGGCCTGCCGGAACTGATCATCCTGGCCCCGGCCGACGATCACGAGCAGGCGGCCGAGCTGGCCGAGCTGACCGGCGCCCGGTGGGGCCCCATCGACCATCCGCTGGAGGCAGCCGCAGCTCTCGGCCAGCTGCTGGACGCCCGGCTCGTTCCCGACCTACCTCCTCTATTACAGTCCTTGACGGCTCAGGCTGCCGGGGTGGACCATAGCGGACACAAGCGCAGGAACCCCGCCTCTCCAATCACGGATGAGTCCTGCGCTGCGGGCGGTGATTCTCCGGCATGACGGCAGGGCCCCATAACCCCCCCGTGGGGTCCTGCGGCTTCGGGATGGCCCGGCGGCGCGGTTCCGTGCCGCCGACGGGAGGCCGCACCCGGAGAGTCCGGAGCGCGGGGTCGGGCTACACCGACCCCGCCCGCCCGCGTCCGGCCCGCAGCGGCTTAGGGTCGGATGCGTGGACAACGTAGGCGTCCTGGTGGAGGCGCTGGGCCAGGAGCTGCCGGTCGAGCGCCTGATCGTCGATCCCGACGTGCTCGCCGCCTTCTCGCACGACGAGGCTGAGTGGGCGCCGACCGGCCAGGCCGCCATCGGCGTCCGCGCGCGCACCGAGGCCGAGGTCCAGCACGTCGTGCGGACCTGCGCCGAGCTGCGCACCCCGATCGTGCCGCGCGGCGCGGGCACCGGGCTGTCGGGCGGCGCCAACGCGGTCAGCGGCTGCGTCGTCCTCGACCTGGCACAGATGAACCGGATCGTGGAGATCGACCCGGACAACCTGGTGGCCGTCGTGCAGCCGGGCGTCATCAACAGCGACGTCAAGGCCGCGGTGGCGGAATACGGCCTGTGGTACCCGCCGGACCCGGCCAGCGCCACGTCGTCGACGATCGGCGGCAACGTCGCCACCAACGCAGGCGGCCTGTGCTGCCTGAAGTACGGTGTCACCCGCGATTACGTCCTGGGCCTGCGCGTGGTCGTGGGCGGCCCCGTCGGCTACGGGGAGGTCGTGCGCCTGGGGCGGCGCACCACGAAGGGCGTCGCCGGACTGGACCTGGTGGGCCTGTTCGTGGGGTCGGAGGGCACGCTCGGCATCGTGACCGAGGTAACGCTGCGGCTGCGGCCGGCCCGGACGGGCACGCCGCGGACGATCGTCGGCGCGTTCGCCGACCTGGTCGCCTCCGGCGAGGCCGTGGCCCAGATCACCCGCCGCGGTCTGACGCCCGCGGTCCTGGAACTCCTGGACCGGGTCTGCCTGGAGGCGGTCGAGGACTGGAAGCACCTGGGGATCGAGGCGGACGCGGCGGCGCTGCTGCTGGCCCGGGTCGACACGCCGGGGGAGTCGGGCACGTCCGAGGCGGCCGACATCGCCGCCGCCATGACCGACGCGGGAGCGACGTGGGTCGAGCAGTCGACCGACGACGCGGAGGCCGAGGCGCTGTTCGAGGCCAGGCGGCTGGCCTATCCGGCCCTCGAGCGGCTCGGCCCGGTCCTCACCGAGGACGTCTGCGTCCCGCGCTCCAAGGTCCCGGTGATGCTCGAGCAGGTCAGCGCCATCGCGGCCCGGCACGGCGTGCGGATCGCCACGATCGCCCACGCGGGCGACGGGAACCTGCATCCGCTGCTGGTCACGCCGGCGGGCGACGAGGCGGCCCGGCTGGCCGCGCAGGCGGCGTTCGAGGACTTCCTCGATGCCGCGATCGCGCTGGGCGGCACCGTGACCGGCGAGCACGGCGTCGGGATCCTCAAGCGGGACGGCATGCGCCGCGAGCTCGATCCCGGATCACTCGCCATGCAGTCGGCCGTGCGCCGGGCGCTCGACCCGCTGGAGATCTTCAACCCGGGCAAGGGCTAGGACCGCATCGCATGGACCAGCACGAGCTCAAGGCGCAGTGCCTGGCGTTGCCGGGCGCCAGTGAGGAGTTCCCGTTCGGCGACGAGGTATCGGTCTTCAAGGTCGAGGGGAAGATGTTCGCGGCCTGCCATCTTGACGGCGACCCGCTGCAGCTGAGCGTCAAGTGCGACCCCGAGCTCGCGGTCCAGCTGCGCGCCGCCTACCCGGCCATCGTGCCCGGCTACCACCTGAACAAGCGGCACTGGAACACGATCACGATCGACGGCTCGCTGCCCGACGACATGGTGACCGACCTGCTCGGCGACTCCTACGACCTGGTGGTCGCCTCGCTGCCCAAGGCACGCAGGCCGCCCGCCCGGCCGCCGCGCTAACGGCGTATCGCGAACCGGCACCGCCACCTACGGCGCGGCCACCCCCCGGCTGGCCGCGAGCCAAAAGGCGGTCAGCGGCCCAGCCCGCCGCGCGACACCAGCTGGGCCGCGATGACGTTGCGCTGGATCTCGTTGGTGCCCTCGCCGACGATCATCAGCGGCGCGTCGCGGAAGTACCGCTCGACGTCGAATTCGGTCGAGTACCCGTAGCCACCGTGGATCCTGACCGCGGCCAGCGCGATCTCCATGGCCGCCTCCGATGCGAACAGCTTGGCCATTCCGGCCTCCATGTCACACCGCTCGCCCGCGTCGTAGCGCTCGGCGGCATACCGCACGAGCTGGCGGGCCGCGGTGAGCCTGGTGGCCATGTCGGCCAGGTAACCGCCGATCGCCTGGTGCTTCCAGATCGGCACCCCGAAGCTCTCCCGCTGCTGCGCGTACCGCAGCGCGTCGTCGAAGGCGGCCTGCGCCACGCCCACCGCCCGGGCGGCAACCTGGATGCGCCCGATCTCCAGGCCCTTCATCATCTGGGCGAAACCGCGCCCCGGCTCGCCGCCGAGCACCGCGCCGGCGGGCGCGAGGTAGTCGGTGAAGGACAGCTCGCAGCTTTCCACTCCCTTGTAGCCGAGCTTGGGCAGGTCACGTGAGACCACCAGGCCGTCGCCGTGCTCGACCAGCAGCACGCTGATGCCCTTGTGCCGCGGCCGGGCCGCCGGGTCGGTCTTGCACAGCAGCGCGATCAGGCCGGCCCGCCGCGCGTTGGTGATCCAGGTCTTGGTGCCGCTGACCCGGTAACCGTCGCCGTCCCGCCGCGCGGTCGTCGTCATGGCCTGCAGGTCAGAGCCGCCGCCGGGCTCGGTCAGCGCCATCGCGGCGCGCACCTCGCCGGTCGCCATCCGCGGCAGGTACCGCTGCTTCTGCTCCTCGGTGCCGAACGCCAGCAGCATCGTAGCCACCACGGTGTGCCCGCCCATCGCTCCGGCCAGGCTCATCCAGCCGCGGGCCAGCTCGGCGGTGATCTCGGCGTAGCAGGGTACCGACACCGGCGCGCCGCCGTAGGGCTCGGGGATGGCGAGCCCGAAGATGCCCATGGCCTTCATCTGCCCGATCAGCTTCTCGGGGTAGGCATTGGCGTGCTCGAGCTCGCGCGCCACCGGTCGCACGTCGCGGTCGACGAACTCCGCCACCGTCTCGACGACCGCTCGTTCCTCCGCGGAAAGACTGCTCACGACCTGACCTTCCCCTGATTTCTAACCCAGGGTAGAGCGCGGAACTGGACAGCATCGGCCGGTAGCCACCGATAATGAGCCATGTACCCGGGCACGTACGCGGCGCAGGCGCCGGACCGGATCGCGGCGGTCATGGCCGGGACCGGAGAGAGTATCAGCTACGGCGAACTCGAGCGGCGCTCGGCCCAGCTCGCCCGTGTGCTGCGCGACGGCGGCCTGCGGCCCGGCGACGCGGTGGCGCTGCTGACCGAGAACAGCCTGCGGGCCCTGGAGGTCTACTGGGCCGCGCTGCGCTCCGGCCTGTACATCACGGCGGTCAACTACCGGCTCAAGCCGGACGAGGTCGCCTACATCGTCAACGACAGCGGCGCCGCCGCCCTGATCGTCTCCGCCGAGCAGGCCGCGACCGCGACGGCGGTCACGGATCTCACCGCGGCGGTGAAGCTGCGGCTGGCCTTCGGCGGCGCGGTCCCCGGCTACGAGAGCTACGAGGAGACGATCGCGGCCGCCCCGGACACGCCGCTGGCCGACCAGCCGCACGGCGCCACCATGCTGTACTCCTCCGGCACCACCGGACGGCCCAAGGGCGTCCGGCCGCCGCTGCCCGACGTCCAGGTGGACGAGCCCGCCGAGAACCTGGTCGAGCTGGCCCGGCTGGCCTTCGGCTTCGACGAGAACACGGTCTACCTGTCACCGGGGCCGATCTATCACGCGGCACCGCTGCGGTTCTGCGGCGCGGTCCAGGCCCTGGGCGGCACCGTGGTGATGATGAAGCGGTTCGACGCCGAGCAGGCCCTGCGGGCCATCGGTGACCACCGCGCCACCCACGCGCAGTTCGTGCCGACCATGTTCGTCCGGATGCTGCAGTTGCCGCAGGAGGCTCGCGACCGCTACGACGTGAACAGCCTGCGGGTCGCCATCCACGCCGCCGCGCCCTGCCCGGTCGAGGTCAAGCAGAAGATGATCGACTGGTGGGGCCCGATCCTGCTGGAGTACTACGCGGGCACCGAGGGCAACGGCATGACGGCCATCGACAGCGGCACGTGGCTGACCAGGCCGGGCACCGTCGGCCGCCCCATCCTTGGCACGGTCAGGATCTGCGCCGACGACGGGACCGAACTCCCCGCGGGCCAGACGGGCGCCGTCTACTTCGAGCGCGACGAGATCCCGTTCACCTACCACAACGACCCGGCCAAGACGCAGGCCTCCCAGCACCCGGCCCACCCGACCTGGACCACCCTGGGCGACATCGGCTACCTCGACGAAGACGGCTTCCTGTTCCTGACCGACCGCAAGGCGTTCACGATCATCTCCGGCGGCGTCAACATCTACCCGCAGGAGACCGAGAACGTGCTCGCGCTGCACCCGGCCGTCTACGACGTCGCGGTGATCGGCGTTCCCGACCCGGAGATGGGGCAGTCGGTCGCCGCCTTCGTCCAGCCCGCCCCGGGCGTCGTGCCCGGGCCCGAGCTCGAGCAGGAGATCATCGCGTTCGTGAAGTCCAAGATCGCCAGCTTCAAGGCGCCCAGGACCGTCCGCTTCGTCGATGACCTGCCGCGCAGCGAGGCAGGCAAGCTGATGAAGTCGCAGCTCAAGGCGACCTACCCCGGTGCCTGAGGCCGGTGCTACCGGTTCCGGAAGATGCGGCCGGGACCGCCCTGCTGGTCCTGGACCGGCTCGCGCTGAAGGAAGGCAGCCTGCTGCTGGTCCTGGGGGCCAGCGGCGGCGTCGGCCTGTTCCTGCTCCAGCTTGCGGTCCGCCGCGGCATCCAGGTCATCGGCGTCGGCCGCCGCGCCATGCACGAGCAGATGCGCGCCCTCGGCGCCGCCAGCTGCATCGATTACGCCAGCGAGGACATCGTCCAGCGGACCGGCGAGCCCGTCGACGCGATCGCCGACCTGGTCGGCGGGACGCTGCTGTCAGCCACCTTGGGCGCCGTGCGGCCGGGCGGCCAGCTGGCCGCCATCGCCACCCCCGAGCTGGACCTCGACCCGGTCCTGGACGCCAACCTGACCTTTCACGGGGTGCTCATCGGTGACGACGGCCAGCGGACCCGCCAGCTCGCGTCGCTGCTGGATGCGGGCGCGCTGCGGCCGGTCATCAGCCATCGGCTCCCGCTGCCGGCGGCGGCCGAGGCGCACCGCATCCTGGAGCAGCACCACCCGCGCGGGAAGATCGTGCTGATGGTGCCAGTCCGTTAGGTGGCGTCGTCGGTGAACAGGGTCAGCTGCAGGTCGGCCGGGCCCTCCAGGCGCGAGTTCACCGAGGCCCAGGGCGTGCGCGTCGGCCCGGCCAGCACCGTCGCTCCGGCCGAGGCCAGCGTGTCGGTCGCGGCGGCCGAGTCGGCAACCGCGAAGGCGACCCGGATGTGCCCGGCCACCCGCCGGCCGACCTCCACCTCGTCGATGTAGGCGGCGTGCGGCGGATCGGCCAGCTCCAGGGTGGCCCGCCCGGCCTCCAGGATGCTCACCCGGCCGCCCGGCGAGCTGTAGGCGGCCCGTTCCCGCAGGCCCAGCACGTCGCGGTAGAACCGCAGCGCCTGCTCGTAGTCGGCCGCGGTCACCACCAGCCGAAGCTCGGTTACCCCCGGTTCCTCGTCCACCGCTCACCTCCGATAGCCCTGCCCGGCAGGGTACCGCCGCTACAGGCGGCCCGGCGTGGTCACCGGGGTGTCCGTCTCGGCGAGCTGTGCACTGCCGCTCACCAGCGCCGAACGGCGGGTGGCCAGCCTGGCCGCCGACGGCATGTCCAACCGGCAGATCGCCCAACACCTGTTCATCGACCTTGCCCACCGTGGAAACACACCTGCGGCACGCCTTCGGAAAACTCGGCATCACCTCACGGACCGGCCTACCCGAGCAGCTGGCCAGCCAGGCCCGGCCCGGCAGCCTGCCGGACCAGGCGCACTCAGTCACCGGGCTTCCTGGGGCAGGCCGAACCGGGCGAACAGGCGCGGATCAGCGAACACCGTGATCCGGGCGATGGTGGCGCGGGCGAGCGTGAGGACGACGATCCCGTACGCCCGGTAGGCACCGTCGGCGTCCCGCTGGTAGGCCGCCGCGGCCGGCTGCCCGTTGGCGGCGGTGGGGAGCATCCGCCATTCGCCCGGCGACCCCAGACCGGCCACCGCGGTGGCGATGGCCTCGCCCCCGGCGTACCAGCGGGCCGAAGGCGGCAGCTCCAGGGCGGCGTCGCGGCGCAGCAACCGCTCGAGGGCGGCCGCGTCGGCGCTCTCGAAGGCGGCGATGTACTGGTCGAGCACGGCGCGGGCAGCCGGCCGGACGGCACGGCCATCTGTGAGGCCGAAGGGGAGACGTCGTCCAGCCGAGCCCGGGCGCGCTGCAGCGCGCTCTTGACCGCGGCCGTGGTGGTGCCGAGCATCCTGGCCACGTCGTCGGCGGGGAAGGCCAGCACCTCGCGCAGCAGCAGCACCGCCCGCTGCCGGGCCGGCAGGTACTGAAAGCTCGCCACCAGCGCCAGCCTCAGGCTGTCCCGCGACACGGCGACGGCGGCCGGGTCGGCAGAATCCGCGGTCACCAGCGCGTCCGGCATCGGCTGCAGCCACGCGACCGCCGTTCCCGGCCCGGCCAGCGAGGTGTCCCGGTCCTCGCCCGGGGCGCCGAGACCGGACGGCAGCGCGCGCCGCGCGCGTTGCTGCAGGGCGCTCAGGCACGCGTTGGTGGCGATCTGGTAGAGCCAGGTGCGCACCGACGACCGGCCCTCGAACCCGCCGTAGGACCGCCACGCCCGCAGGTAGGTCTCCTGAACCAGGTCCTCGGCGTCGTCGACCGAGCCGACCATCCGGTAACAATGCGCCAGCAGTTCGCGCCGGAACGGCTCGGTCCGGTCCGCGAATTCTCCGGCCCCCGTGACCGCGGCGGCTTGCTGCGACATGACGTCCTCCTCCAATCCGGCCATGAATACCCAGTCCGCATATGAAGACTCGCCGGCCGCGGAGAAGGAATCGGTCGCCGAGCGCGCGATTCCTTCCGGGCCGCAAGCCGGTCTTCCTCTGCATCACAGGAACCAACACGGAAGTGAGGCAGACATGAACGAGCTCGCGGGCAAGGTAGCACTGGTCACCGGCGGCAGCCGCGGAATCGGGGCCGCGATCGCGTTGCGGCTGGCCCGCGACGGGGCGGCGGTGGCGCTCACCTACGCCACCGCCGCCGACAAGGCCCAGGCGGTAGCCAAGCAGATCGACGCGGACGGCGGGCGGGTCCTGGTCATCCAGGCCGACAACGCCGACCCCGCCGCGGTCACCGCGGCGGTGGATCAGACCGTCCGGCACATGGGCCGGATCGACATCCTGGTCAACAACGCAGGCATCTTCACGGGCGGGCCGCTGGAGGAGATGACGGTGGACCAGGCGGACCGGCTGTGGGCGGTCGACGTGCGGGCCGTGTTCGTCGCGGCCCAGGCCGCCGCCCGGCACATGCCCGAAGGCGGGCGCATCATCACCGTCGGCAGCGCCCTGGCCGACCGGGTCCCGGTCCCCGGCCTGACCCTGTACGCCATGGCCAAGTCCGCGCTGACCGGCCTGACCAGGGGCCTGGCCCGGGACCTGGGACCACGCGGGATCACCGTCACCGTGGTGCACGGGGGCCTCATCGACACCGACATGAACCCGGCCGACGGCCCCGCGGCCGGCGCCCTGCGCACGATCCCCGCGCTCGGCCGCTACGGCCTCGCCGACGACATCGCCGCGACCGTGGCTCACCTGGCCGGTGACGGCGGCCGCTACGTCGACGGGGAACGCGATCGCGGTGGACGGCGGGTTCGCCGCCTGACCCCAATTGGGCCCCCGCCGTCCACCCAATCGCAGGAATCCGGTTGTAGCATCACGGCCATGAATCCACTGTCCGGCGTACTCGACGAAGCCTGGCGGATGTACAAGGCCCACGCCAGGCACCTTCTCACGATCGCCTTTGTCATCTACCTGGTCGCCGCGATCATCACGGCCGTCCTCGCGCTGGCCGGCGGCACCGTCGGCCTCCTGCTCGGGTCCCTGGTGTCGGTGATCGCTCTCTTCCTGGTCGAGGCGACGCTGATCAAGGCCGTGCAGGACGTGCGGGACGGCCGCGTCGACCTGTCCATCAGCGAGACCGTGAACGAGGCCCTGCCCTTCTTCTGGTCGCGTCGCCGGAGCGTCGATCCTGGCCGGCATCGCGATCACGATCGGGCTCATCCTGATCATCGTTCCCGGCCTGTTCCTGATCACCATCTGGGCCGTGATCATCCCGGTCATCGTGATCGAGAGATCCGGGGTGCATGGCGTCCTTCGGACGCAGCCGCGAACTCGTGCGCGGCCGCGGCTGGCACGTGTTCGGCACGCTGGTGATCGTCTGGGTGATCCTGCTCGTGGTGGAGATCATCCTCGGCCTGATCTTCTAAGCCCTGCCGCACGTGCTCGGCGACGGCCTGAGCTCGGTCATCTCGGGCACCCTGATCGCCCCGTTCCTCGCGCTCGTCGTCACCCTGGTCTACTACCGGCTCTCCGAGCACCATGACGCCCGCGGGCGGCGGCCCGTACGGCGGGTACCAGCAGTCACCGCAGGACGGCGGCTACGGCGGCTACCCGCAGGACGGCGGCTACGGCGGCTACGGCCAGCCTCCGCAGGGCGGCGGGTACGGCCAGCCCCCCCAGGGCGGCGGCTACGGTGGCTATCGGGAGCCTCCGACGAGCGGATACCCGCAGGGTGACTACCCGCCCCCGCCTCCGCCAGGCGGCTACGGAGGACCGCCTCAGCAGCAGCCCTGAGGGGCGGGCGCTTCAGGATCCCGTCTCGCGGGCCGCTGCGCGGCCGGCCTGGCGGCCGCTGAACAGGCAGCCGCCCAGGAAGGAACCTTCCAGGGAGCGGTAGCCGTGCATGCCGCCGCCGCCGAACCCGGCGACCTCCCCGGCGGCGAACAGGCCGGGCACCGGGCTGGTCCCGGCCGGGTGCCCGGCGCGCGCGGCCCTGCTGATCACCCGGCCGGACAGGTCGGTCTGCAGGCCGCCCAGCGTCTTGCGGGTCAAGATGTTGAGCCGGACGGCGATCAGCGGGCCAGCCCCGGGATCGAGGATCTGGTGCGGCGCCGCGGTCCGGGCCAGCCGGTCGCCGCGGAACCTGCGAGCGTTGCGGATCGCCATGACCTGCAGGTCCTTGGTGAACGGGTTGTCGATCTCACGGTCGCGCGCGACGATCTGCCGCTCCAGGTCGGCTAGGTCGATCAGCGGCTCAGCGGTCAGCTTGTTCATCCCCGTGACCAGCTCGGGCAGGGTCCCGGCCACCACGAAGTCGGCGCCGTGCTGCTTGAACGCCTCCACCGGCGCGGGGGCGCCGGGCCGGATCCGCCGCAGGGTGAGCCGGATATCCTTGCCGGTCAGGTCCGGGTTCTGTTCCGAGCCTGACAGCGCGAACTCCTTCTCGATGATCTTCTGGTTGAGCACGAACCAGGAGTAGTCAAAGCCGCTCTCCCGGATGGCGGCCAGCGTGCCCAGGGTGTCGAAGCCCGGGAAGTTCGGCGCGGGGAACCGCTGTCCCCGGGCGTCGAGCCACAGCGAGGAAGGCCCGGGCAGGATCCTGATGCCGTGCCGGGCCCAGATCGGGTCCCAGTTCTGGATGCCCTCGGGGTAGTGCCACATCCGGTCGCGGTTGACCAGCCGCCCGCCGGCCCGCTCGGCGATGGCCAGCATCCGCCCGTCGACGTGCTCGGGCACCCCGGAGATCATCCGTTCCGGCGGCGGGCCGAGCCGGGTCGGCCAGCTCTCCCGGACCAGGTCGAAGTTGCCGCCGATGCCTCCGGAGCACACCAGCACCACCGGCGCGTGCAGCTCGAACTCCCCGGCCGAAGTTCGCGAACTGCGCGTGCCGCGCGCGGCCGCGCTGGGCTCGAGTACCGCGCCGCGCACGCCGTCGACCGCCCCGCCGGTGACGGTGAGCGCGTCGACCCGGTGGCGGAACCTGAATCCGACCAGGCCGGACGTTTCCGCGTCCCGGACCCGGCGCTCGAACGGTGCCAGCAGCCCGGGTCCGGTGCCCCAGGTGACGTGGAACCGGGGCACCGAGTTTCCGTGCCCGTCGGCCAGGTAACCGCCCCGCTCGGCCCAGCCCACCAGCGGGAACCACCGCACGCCGAGCCCGTGCAGCCAGGATCGCTTCTCCCCGCCGGCGAATTCCACGTAGGCCTGAGCCCAGCGGTACGCCCAGTAGTCCTCGCCCGCCAGGTCGTCGACGCCGCGGTCGAAGTACGCGCTGCCTGTCCAGTCCTGCCACGCCAGCTCGTGGGAGTCCTTGATCCCCATCCGGCGTTGCTCCGGCGAGTTCACAAGGAACAGGCCGCCGAACGACCAGAACGCCTGGCCGCCGAGGTTCGACTCGGGCTCCTGGTCCAGGAGCAGCACCCGTCGCCCGGCGCGGGCCAGTTCCGCGGTGGCGGCCAGGCCCGCCAGCCCCGCGCCCACCACGATCACGTCTGCGTCCACAAAGCCATCCAATCGCATCCGCTCGCGCCGCGACCAGGGCGGGATCGCGGCTGTGACCAGGAGGAGCCCCCGCAATCCGGTAAAATCGGCTGGTGCCTGTCAGCGCAGATCGCCCCGAGCCCTTCGACGCGTCGCGGCCCCATGTCGCGCGGGTATACGACTACCTGCTCGGCGGGAAGGACAACTTCGCTGCCGACCGGGCGATCGGCGACCAGATGCTCGCGTCGATCCCGGCCGTTCAGCTCGGGGTCCGGGCTCAGCGCGACGTGCTCGGCCGGGTGGTCCGCTACCTGGTCCGCGACGTCGGCCTCAGGCAGCTGCTGGACATCGGCTCGGGCCTGCCCACCGCGGACAACGTGCACGAGATCGCCCAGCGGATCGACCCGGCCACCCGGGTGGTCTACCTCGACAACGACCCGGTCGTGCTGTCCCACGCCGAGGCCCTGCTCGCCGACGACACGGCGACGTTCGTCGTCAACGGCGACCTGCGCGACCCGGCCGGCATCGTGGCCAATCCCGACGTGCGCAAGCACCTGGACTGGGAGCAGCCGATCGGGCTGCTGATGTGCGGCATCCTGCACTACGTGCTGGACCAGGAGCAGCCCGCAGAGGTGGTGGCCACTCTGTACGACGCGCTGCCGCCCGGCAGTTACGTCTTCATCCATCACCTGCTGGCCATCGAGGACCCGGCCGCGATCCTGCTGCAGGAGCAGATGCGCAGCGGGCTGGGGCGGGCGCAGTTCCGGACCATGGACGAGGTAAAGGTCCTGTTCGACGGGCTGGAGTTCATCGAACCCGGCCTGGTGGCCGTCCCCGACTGGCGTCCCGAGCCGCCGACCGTCCGCGATCATCCCGTCCTGGAGATGGCCTGCGCGGGCGTGGCCCGCAAGCCCTGACGAGGCTCGAGCCTGCCCGGCCGCTGTACCACGGACCGTTCGGCCAAATAAAAGACAGCAGGGGAGCGGCCGGTCACGCCCCCTCGCGGTCTTCAGTGGCCGAGGGCCACCTGGATGATCTTGACGATGACCAGGATCATCGCGATGGCCAGGTAGGCCCGCAGTGCGGACAGCCCGATCTTGCGGCCGGTCGACAGCAGCGGCTTGGACAGCATGGCCAGCGGCGGCATCCGCCAGGTGTCGCGACCGGCCCGGTCCACCGGCACGCCACCGAGGGACCGGCGGGCGCGGACCAGGGCCCAGCCGCCCGCGGCGACCGACGCCACTGCGCACGCGACGATGATGATCACGATCTGCTGCCCGGTGATGGCCGGGAACAGCACCGAGGCGGTCAGCACCACCGACAGCGTGATCAGCACCGCGATCACGCCCGAGGTGAACAGGTTGATCCGGCGGCCGTTGACCCAGGGCCCGAGCACCGCCCGATCGTTGCACAGCAGCAGCAGGAACACCGTCGCGCTGGGCAGCAGCACGCCGGCCAGCACCTGCACGCCCTCGGTGAGCAGGCCCAGCGGCGAGCCGGGGATCAGCACCACGGCCGCCGCCCCGCCGATCAGCGCGGCGTACACCGCGTAGAAGCCCTTGGCCTGGCGGATCCCGCGGTGCAGCGAGTGCTTGAGGCCGAGCACGTCGCCGATGGCGTAGGCGCTGGACAGCGAGACCGCGAACGCGCCGATGATGGACGCGTCGAGCAGCGCGATCGCGAACACGATCCCGGCCACCCGGCCCGCGTAGGCCGCGATGCCGTGGGCCAGCCCGGCGGAGTCGGTGAAGTTACCGAAGCCGCGGGTCCCTGCGAAGGCCGCGGCGGTCGCGCCCATCACGGCCGCGGCGCCGATCACCACGATCACGATGCCGATCCACAGGTCGGCCTTCTCGTACCGCATGAACCGCGGGGTGATCCGCTTGTCGATCACGTAGGACTGCTGGAAGAAAAGCTGCCAGGGTGCCACCGTGGTGCCGACGATGCCGATGACCAGCAGCATGACGGTCGCCATCTGCCCCGAGCCGCCGGGCAGGCCGGGGACCACGAAGCCGTGCGCGATCTGGCCGGCGTTCGGGTGGGTGAGCAGGACCAGCGGGATGAGCAAGAGCGACCCGGCGCAGAACGTCACCGCGATCCGCTCGAACCTGCGGAAGCTGCCGGTGAACGCCGCGGCGATGATCACCCCGGCGGCGAGCACCACCGCGACCAGCCTGGGCACGCCCAGGTAGCCGGCCGCCAGCGTGATGCCGATGAACTCGGTGATGATGGTCAGCGCGTTGAGGATGAACAGGTCGATGACCGAGAACGCGCCCCAGAACTTGCCGAACCTCTCCAGGATCAGCCGGGCGTGGCCGACTCCGGTGACCGCACCGAGGCGGAGCACCATCTCCTGGTTCACGTACAGCACCGGAACCAGCAGCAGCAGCGTCCACAGCAGGCGGGTGCCGTAGTTCTGCCCGGCCTGCCCGTAGGTGGAGAACGCGCCGGCGTCGTTGTCGCCGCACATCACGATCAGCCCCGGGCCCACGATGGCCAGCAGCGTCTTCAGCTTGGCGGACAAGCCGGTACGCGGACCGTAGTCGTCGACGGCGATCGTGCCGAGCGCGCCGCGGATGTCGCCCACGTGCGCGTCGTCAAGGACAGCGACGGGAGCGGGACGGGTAATGGTGGCCATGGTGAACACCCCTTTCACGTCAACAGATCTGACGGGAACAGGGGCACACGCTGCGTTGGGCCCGAGCGGAGGCAGGCCGCGCCGACCCTGCCCAAGGGAGGGTCAGGCGCGAGTTCGGATTAGCTCAGTTCAGCGGGAATTCAAGCCTTCGGGGCCTTTGCGTGTGCCGGAACAGAATGGGATAGCAGCGAGGAGGGCCAACTTCGGCCCGGACTATCAGAGTCCATCGCAGCCTCCCTTCTGTCGCGACGCACGGGGGCGCCAGGCCACGCGTGCCATCAAGGCACATCACCGTGACACCTGAGGAAACACTCGCCAGGAGTGGGATAGTCCTGGCCGCACCTCTCTCGTAAGAGCTTTGGCACTCCACGGCGTATTGCGGCCGATGACCGCCAGCCACTTGGCCTCACCCCTTGGGCCGGGGAGAGGTGTCCTGATCCGGAGCGTCTCTCGACGGTTGGGATCAGTGGCCTATGTCCGTGAAGACGCCTCACCGAACGAGGTGTCCCGTTTTCAACCTCACCCAGGATGCCGCCGGGAACGCGGAGTGTCAATTCGGCGCGCCGCCGAGGCTGACGGAATGGTCGCAGCCCGGCAGTCTGGGTTGCCAGCCGTTACGGGTTTACCGGGATGCCCAGGCCGGGCAGCACCTGGCCCGAGGGGATCGCGGCGACCAGGCGGCCGGGGAGGCGCAGCTTGGAGCCGCGGATCCCCGAGCCGATGATCACCGAGCCGGTCTTGGCCACGGCCTCGTCGACCAGCACCGGCCAGTCCGCGGGCAGCCCAACCGGCGTGATCCCGCCGTACTCCATGCCGGTCGCCGCCGTCACGTCCGCCACCGGCGCGAACGAGGCCTTCCTCGCGTCCAGGTGCCTGCGGACCAGCCCGTTAACGTCCGCCCGCGTGGTCGCGGCCACGACGCAGGCCGCGTACGTCGTGTTCCCGCCTCTCCTGGCCGCGATCACCACGCAGTTCGCCGACTCCTCAGGCGAGATCCCGTACCGCTCGCAGAACGCCGCGGTGTCCGCCAGCGCCGGGTCGATCTCGGCCACCTGGACCTCTTCCGCGCCCGGCCACCCCTTCAGCGCCTCCGCCACCGGCGCAGCCAGCAGTTCCGTCCGAGACAAGGCAGGCTGAAACAACAGCACAGCAGTCATGCCGCCCATCCAACCAGACCCCCGCGCCCCCGCGCCCGGTCGCCCGCGTTCCATGATCATGAAGGATCTGGTACCGCAGGCGGTACAAAATCCTTCGTGATCATGAAAGCCGCCGCTGCCGGAAGGCTGCGGGGGCGAAAAGTGTTACGTATCGGGGGCCATTCTGATTTATTCTTCCCGCCGGTATGGAGCCGCGATCCGTGATGTCTTCGCCTGAGCTGGCCGCGCCTGCGCAGGCGCGATCCGGGCGCTCCAGGTCGAGGCGCTCCGGAAGCGGCCGGTCCGGATCCGCGCAGGCACGCGCCGGAGCGCACGCCGCGGCGCGGGCGGCCCGCCGGGCGGCGATGCCGCCGATCTCGTATCCGCCCGAGCTGCCCGTCAGCCAGCGCAAGGACGACATCGCCGAGGCGATCCGCGACCACCAGGTGGTGATCATCGCGGGGGAGACCGGCTCGGGCAAGACGACCCAGATTCCCAAGATCTGCCTGGAGATCGGACGGGGCGTCAGCGGCCAGATCGGGCACACCCAGCCGCGCCGCCTGGCGGCCAGGACGGTCGCCGAGCGGATCGCCGAGGAGCTGGGCAGCCCGCTGGGCGAGACCGTCGGCTACCAGGTCCGGTTCACCGACGTGTCCGCGGACGACACGCTGATCAAGCTGATGACCGACGGCATCTTGCTGACCGAGCTGGCCCGGGACCGCCAGCTCAACCGGTACGACACGCTGATCATCGACGAGGCGCACGAGCGCAGCCTGAACATCGACTTCATCCTGGGCTACCTGCGGCAGCTGCTGCCGAACCGCCCCGACCTCAAGGTGATCATCACCTCGGCGACCATCGACCCGGAGCGCTTCGCCGAGGCCTTCGGCGGCGCGCCGATCATCGAGGTATCCGGGCGGACGTACCCGGTCGAGGTGCGTTACCGCCCGATCGAAGGCGGCGAAGACGCCGACCAGGGCCAGGCCATCCTCAACGCGATCGAGGAGCTGTCCGTCGAAGGACCCGGCGACATCCTGGTCTTCCTGTCCGGCGAGCGGGAGATCCGCGACACCGCCGACCTGCTGGCCGGGCGCGACCGCCTCGAGGTGCTGCCGCTGTACTCGCGGCTGTCAGCAGCCGAGCAGCACCGGGTGTTCGAGCGGCGCCAGGCATCCAGCTACACCCGCCGCGTGGTGCTTGCCACCAACGTGGCCGAGACCTCACTCACCGTGCCCGGGATCCACTACGTCATCGACCCGGGCACCGCGCGCATCTCCAGGTACAGCCGCGGGACCAAGGTGCAGCGGCTGCCCATCGAGCCGATCTCGCAGGCCTCGGCCAACCAGCGCAAGGGCCGCAGCGGCCGCACCGCGGACGGGATCTGCATCCGGCTGTACTCCGAGGCCGACTTTGAGTCCCGGCCGGAGTTCACCGAGCCCGAGATCCTGCGCACCAACCTGGCCTCGGTCATCTTGCAGATGGCCGCGATCGGCCTCGGCGACATTCCCGCTTTCCCGTTCATCGACCCGCCGGACGCGCGCAACATCGCCGACGGGCTGACCCTGCTCGCCGAGTTGAACGCGTTCAAGAATGGCCGCATCACCGGGCTGGGCCGCAAGCTGGCCCGGCTGCCCGTGGACCCGCGCATCGGCCGGATGATCCTGGAGGCCGACCGGAACGGCTGCGTCCGTGAGGTGCTGATCATCGCCTCGGCGCTGTCCATTCAGGATCCGCGCGAGCGGCCCGCTGAGGCCCAGCAGGCGGCCGACGACAAGCACCGCCAGTTCGCCGATCCCGACTCGGACTTCACCGCCTACCTGAACCTGTGGGAGTACCTGGCCGAGCGGCAGCGCGAGCTGTCATCCTCGGCGTTCCGCCGCATGTGCCGGGCCGAGTTCCTGAACTACCTGCGGGTCCGCGAATGGCAGGACCTCCAGGGCCAGCTGCAAAGGCTGGCCGGCGATCTCGGGGTGGCGGTCAATTCTTCTTCTGCCGAACGGGCCTTGGTTCACCAGTCCCTGCTCGCCGGCTTGCTCTCCCAGATCGGCATGAAGATCGAACCAGCCCGGCTCACCGCGTCCGGGCAGGCCGGCCGCGGGCCGGGGACGGGCAGGCGGCCGCGGGCCGAGTACCTCGGCGCCCGCAACGCCAGGTTCGCCATCTTCCCCGGGTCCGGCCTAGCCAGAAAGGCGCCGGACTGGATCGTGGCCGGCGAACTGGTGGAGACGTCACGGCTGTGGGCGCGGACGGTGGCGAGCATCGAGCCGGAGTGGGTCGAACCGCTCGCGCGGCACCTGGTCAAGCGCAGCTACAGCGAGCCGCACTGGGAGAAGAAGCGGGGCAGCGCCGTGGCCCTGGAGAAGGTCACGCTGTACGGCGTCCCGCTGGTTACCGACCGGCCGGTCGGTTACGGCCGCATCGACCCGGCCGGGGCCCGTGAGTTGTTCATCCGGCACGCGCTGGTCGAGGGGGACTGGGAGACCAGCCACAAGTTCTTCGCTGAGAACCGGCGGCTGCTGGCCGAGGCCGAGGAGGTCGAGCACCGGGCGCGCCGCCGCGGCCTGGTGGTCGGCGAGGACGAGCTGTTCGCGTTCTACGACGCGCGGATTCCGGCCGACGTGACCTCGGCGCAGCACTTCGACACCTGGTGGAAGCAGGCCCGGCGTTCCGATCCCGACCTGCTCACGTTCAAGGCCGGTGACCTGCTCAGCGACGCCGCGGCCGAGGTCAGCGCCGACGCCTACCCCGACATCTGGACCTCGGAGTCGCCCGCCATCAGGGCCCTGCCGCTGTCGTACGCCTTCGAGCCAGGCACCGAGACCGACGGCGTGACCGTCGACATCCCGCTGAGCCGGCTCAACCAGGTCGACCCGGCCGAGTTCTCATGGCAGGTGCCCGGGCTGCGTACCGAACTGGTCACCGAGATGATCCGGTCGCTGCCCAAGGCGCTGCGGCGCGACCTGGTGCCCGCGCCGGACGTGGCGCGCGAGGTGGTGGCTCGCCTGGGACCCCAAACGCCGCCGTCCGGTGACCTGCGCGATGCGGTCGCCCGCGAGCTGCGGTCGCTGCGCGGGGTGACCGTGCCGCGCGACGCCTGGGACCTGGACAGGCTGCCGCCGCACCTGCGGATCACCATCCGGGTGACCGACGGGGACCGCGTCCTGGCCGAGGGCAAGGACGTCGCCGAACTCCAGCGTGAGCTGCGCCCGCGGCTGCGCGCGGTGCTGTCGCGGGCGGCGGCCGGCATCACCCGCTCCGGCCTGACGTCGTGGGACTTCGGCGCGCTGCCCAGGGTGTTCAAGGAAGGCGATGTGGTCGCCTACCCGGCCCTGTTCGACGCGGGCACCACGGTTGACGTGCGCCTGCTCGAGACCGAGGCGGCGGCGCGTTCGGCCATGTGGGCCGGGACCCGGCGGCTGATCCTGCTCAGCGCCCCCTCGCCCGTCAAGTCCATCGCGGGCCGCCTGTCCACCCGGGAGAAGCTGGCCCTCAGCCACAACCCGCACGGAAGCGTCGCGGCCATGTTCGCCGACTGCGTCAACTGCGCCGCCGACCACCTGATGGCGCAGGCGGGCGGCCCGGCCTGGGACCGCGAGGGCTTCGAGCGCCTGTCGGCCACGGTGCGGTCCGGCCTGCACGAGGTGACCGGCGAGGTGGTGACGCACGTGGAGTCGGCGCTCCGGCTGGCCCACGCCGTGCAGACCCGCCTGGACGACAGCCGCGCCGACGCGATCCGGCCCGCCGTGACCGACATGCTCGCGCAGCTTTCCGGTCTCATCTACCCGGGATTCGTGACCGCCACCGGCTACCGGAGGCTGCCTCAGCTGACCCGTTACCTGCGCGGGATCGAGCGGCGGCTGGACAAGCTGCCGGAGAACCCGGCCCGCGACGCGGCCAACATGGCGGTCGCGCAGCGGGTCGAGCAGGCCTACCGGCAGGCGGTCGCGGACCTGCCCGCCGCGCGCCGCAACGATCCGGACGTGACCGACGCCCGCTGGATGCTCGAGGAACTGCGCGTCAGCCTGTTCGCCCAGACCCTGGGCACGCTCGCCCCCGTCTCGGAAAACCGCGTCCTGGCCGCCCTCGACCGTCTGCGGTCCTAGGCCCGCCGCCGCACAGGCGTCATCCAGTGGGAGGCTGTCGAGTTGGCGGCCATGTCATTCGACGTTACATGTGGAGGTGAAGGGCATGAAGTACGTGCTGTTGTTCTGCGGTGACGCCGAAGACGCCGCGGCGTTCGCGGCCATGACGCCCGATGAGCTGCGGGTCAGGTACGAACAGGTGGGCGCCTGGTTCGCCGAGCAGCGCCTGGCCTGATCCCGTGAACCACGCGAAGGAGCACCGATGGCCACCGTCGAAGAAGGACTACAGGCCCAGATCCGCAACATCGAGGCCACCTACGGCAAGCCCATGGGCGAGTGGCTCGCCATCGTCGCCGCCAGCGGCCTGACCAAGCACACTGAGGTCGTCGCCATGCTCAAGAAGGACTACGGTATGGCCCACGGTGCCGCCCACCGGGTCTCGCTGGTCGCCCGGCAGAGCGCAGCCCCGTCGGCCAGCGACGACGATCCGGTCGGCGTCCTGTACACAGGTCGCAAGGCGGGCCTTCGGCCCGTCCACGACGCCCTGATGGCGGCCATCACGCCGTTCGGGGACGACGTCGAGGTCGTCCCCAAGAAGGGTTACCTGAGCCTGCGCCGCCGCAAGCAGTTCGCGATGATCCAGCCGAGCGCCGCGGGCCGGGTCGACGTCGGGCTGATCCTGCGGGACGTGCCCGCGGACGCGCGCCTGGAGTCCGCGGCCTCCTTCAACGCCCTGTTCACGCACCGGGTCCGGGTGCCCGGCCCCGAAGCCATCGACGCCGAGCTCATCGGCTGGCTCCGGCACGCCTACGAACAGGCGGGGTGAGCCGGCCCGCGCTGATTGTCGCGGAGTGGCCGGGCGTGTCGTTTCCCTTATTGGACTACATCAAATGCTACGTTTATTTTTAAGTATGACATAGCAGGCAGATGCGGCCGGGAGGACCGCGGGAAGGCAGGAACCGTGACCGGAGATCCCCCCGTACGGCGACGCCTGGTCGGCGGCGCGCTACGCCGGTACCGGGAGCACATCGGCTACACGCTCGAGGACGCGGCCCGGATCCTCGAATGCGACCGCTCGAAGATCAGCAGGATCGAGACCGGTCAGCGCGGCATCAGGCCTAAGGAACTACGCGAACTGCTGACCGAGTACGGCGTGCCCGCCAGCGAACAGCTCGCGCTGATGGCGATCACCAGCCGCGGCGGCCGCAACAGCTGGTGGCATCCGTACGCGGATATCATGACCGACGCCTACCTGGACTACGTGATCATGGAGTCGGCCGCGTCCGAGATCATGACCTACGAGGCCCAGCTCATACCCGATCTCCTGCAGACCGACGAGTACGCCCGCGCCATCGCCGCCGCCGAGCCGGGCTACCAGACCGGCCAGCAGCGAGAGGACGCGGTGGCGGCCCAGGCCGTGCGCAGGCAGGCGGTGCTCGGCGGCGGCGGACGCATCGCCGTGGTGCTCGGCGAGGGTGCCCTGCACCAGGCGGTCGGGGGCGCGGACGTCATGGCCGGGCAGATCAGCCACCTTGTCAAGCTGACCGCGGATTCGCCGGCCGTCACGATCCAGGTGCTGCCGTTCTCGGCCGGGGCGCACGCCGCGGCCGGCGGCGGGTCCCTGGCCATCCTGAGGTTTCCCGACGCGCCGAGCCTGGGAGTGGTGTACCTGCAGGCGCTGTCCGGCGGCGTGTACCTGGAGAGCCAGTCCGACGTGGCCCGCTACGTCCGCGCGTTCGCACTGCTGCGCGCCTCGGCCCTCAGCCCGGCGGCCAGCGCGCACCTGCTGCGGGACCTGAACCCGTAGGACTCGCTAACGGCCCTCGGAGCCCGGTTAGCGAGACGAGCCCCGAACGCTGCTGCCCGGGTGGCGGAGCTGCTGGGTCACCGCGGCGAGCTTGTCGATAAGGTCCTGGATGTCCTGGAGCGGTCTTTGGGTCCAGGGAGCGCGCGGCGGCATATCGTCACCGTGGTCAGCAGCCGTACCGGGCCCGCTGACGTCGTCCTGTCCTGACCGGCACGACAGGTCGGCGTCTGGCACGCTGTCGACGGGGTTCATGCGGGATGTCTCCTGAGGAAACCTGTGAGCGGGAAAGGCCGACCGGCCGGGTTTGGGCGGGTAGCTTCCCGCCGAATTAGCTGGGTAGCGCCTAAGCGCACGACCATGTTAAAGGTTTTTCGCCCGGATGTCACCTCTCGGATGACTTTGTGTGCGGCGTCCCCTTCCGAGTGATCCTGGTGCTTGCTCAGCGTGTTCACCGAGCCGATCCCGCGCGGCTAGCCGCTTCCCGCGAACGGCCGTGGGTCGCCTCGCGCATGACCATCTAGCTGCGGTGATGATGCCCGCAAACGCGGATCGGCGGTTAATTCCCTGATGACGCCGGGAGCTGCTAACGATTGCATGATTGTGATTCGTTTACGCTTTGTAAACGCACTTGCAAATGCAATCCACGCGCTCGCAAATGCTCAACCGGATCAAGGCGGAACGGCGACGCGAAACGTTCAGTGATGCCGGGGGACGTTCTGCCGCATGGTCTTCTCGAACTCATCCGGACTCAGCGCGGGGACGGGGAGCGGGGTGACGCCGTCCCGCTGCGGCCGTAGGCCGTCCAGGACGAGGGTCAGGTACCTGCGCCAGATCTCCGGGCTGGTCTGCCGCGCGAGCTGCGCCGCCTCGGTAAGCACGAAGACGATGAACGGGATGTCGGTCTGCCTGAGGTCAGACCTGAGCTGGCCCGCGGCCTGCGCCCGCTCGACCAGACCGCTCATCAGGGGCGCGTTCCGCTGCCGCGCGTACGAGAACGCTGTCCCGGGCGTAGGTGGCGAACATCAGCATCTGCCGCAGGCCGAGGTCGCCGGCCAGCATCTCGGTCGCCTGCTCCATGAAGCGGACCAGGGCGGACCAGGGGTCGGACGCCTCGGCGGCCTCCTCGGCCAGCGCGGCCACCTCCTCGATGCGGTCCAGGAACAGCGCTTCGACCAGGTCCTCCTTGGTGCGGAACCGCCGGTAGACGGTGCCGACCCCCACCCCGGCGTGCCGGGCCACCTCATCCAGGCTGACGTCGAGGCCGCGCTCGGTGAATACCTCCGAGGCCGCCTTCAGGATGCGCTGGCGGTTCCGCTCGGCGTCGCGCCGCAGCGGCCGCACCAGGTCCGCGCAGCCCTCGGGGTCCGCATGGTCCTCGGGGCCCTTGCGGTCTCCGGGCCACTGCGCCACGTCAACCTCCCAAAAAAGTGGAGACAAGCTCTCCGCTTCATGCTAGCGTGGACTAAACGGAGAAGGTACCTCCAGATTGGTGAAGGCAATGTCTGAAGTCAACACCATCGGCAGCGGGGACCGGCGGCGCTGGCTCGTCCTGGGCGTGATCGGCATCGCGCAGCTCATGGTCGTCCTCGACGCCACGATCATGAACATCGCGCTGCCGTCGGCGCAGCGCGCGCTGCACTTCAGCACGGTCGACCGGCAGTGGGTGGTCACCGCCTACACGCTGGCGTTCGGCAGCCTCCTGTTGCTCGGGGGCAGGCTGGCGGACCTGCTCGGCCGGAAGGTGACGTTCCTGGTCGGGCTGCTCGGCTTCGCGGGCGTCTCGGCCATCGGCGGTGCCTCGGTCAATTTCGCCATGCTGGTGACCGCACGGGCCTGCCAGGGCGCGTTCGCCGCGCTCCTGGTCCCGTCGGCGCTGTCCCTGCTGACGACCACGTTCACCGAGCCGAAGGACCGCGGCAAGGCGTTCGGGGTCTACGGCGCGATCGCCGCGGCCGGCGGCGCGGTGGGCCTGCTGCTCGGCGGCGTGCTGACCGAGTACCTGTCCTGGCGGTGGACGCTGTACGTGAACCTGATCTTCGCCGGCCTGGCCTTCGTCGGCGGACTGCTGCTGCTGGAGCGGCATCCGTCCCCGGTCAAGCCCAGGCTGGACATCCCGGGCGCGATGCTGGTGTCCAGTGGCGTGTTCTGCCTGGTCTACGGGTTCTCGAACGCGGCCACGCACAACTGGCACACGCCGTCCACGTGGGGCTTCCTCGTCGCTGGCGTGGTGCTGCTCGCCGGGTTCGCGTTCTGGATGGGCCGGGCTGCCCACCCCCTGCTGCCGCCCCGCGTGGTGCTGGACCGCAACCGGGGCGGCGCCTACCTGTCGATGCTCATCGCCTCGGCTGGCCTGTTCGCGACGTTCCTGTTCCTGACCTACTACCTGCAGCAGACGCTCCGGTACTCCCCGGTGGTGACCGGGTTCGCGTTCCTGCCGATCGCCGGCGGCATCGCGGTCGCGGCCAACCTGTCCACCATCGTGCTGATGCCCAGGATCGGACCCAAGCCGCTGGTCGCGACCGGGATGCTGGTCGGGGCGGGGGCCATGGTCTGGTTCGCCCAGCTCGGGCCGCACACCGGCTACGCCGCGGGCGTGCTCGGCCCCGTCATCATGACCGGGGTCGGCCTCGGCATGATCATCGCGCCGTCGATCAACACCGGCACGTTCGGCGTGGCCCCGCAGGACGCCGGGGTCGCGTCGGCGACCGTGACCGTGGGCCAGCAGCTCGGCGCCTCCATCGGCACCTCGCTGCTGAACACCATCTTCGCCAGCGCCGTGGCGTCCTACATCGCCGCGCACATCGCGTCGGCCCGGGTCATCGGCCTCCCCGCGCTGACCGGCCTGGGCCTCGCGCACGGCTACGACACCGCGTTCTGGTGGACGTCCGGCATCCTGGCCGGCGGCGCGATCGTGGCCGGCCTGCTGTTCCGCCCCGGCCCGCTGGTCCGGCAGGACACGCCGGGCGCCGCGGTCCCCGGGGTGATGGAAGCCGAAACGGAGGCGGGTCCCGCCATCTCAGCCTGACCGCCAGGCGTTCACGTACTAGACCGGGCAGTTCCACTCTTCAGGACTGCGCACCGGGCGCGGGTCGGCCACGTCGGGCGGCGGGAAGTGCTCCTTGAGCGTGAAGACGTACGGCGTGGGCCCGAACTCGCGCAAGTACAGGACCCGCTCCTCGGCCTCCTCGGTGGTCGGAAGGTGGCCACGCGGTATCCACCAGAGGGCGGTGTAAGCCTCTGTCATCCGCTCGAACCACCGTCGCCGGCGCCGCAGCACCTGGCGGTGCGCGCCGGAGTACACGAAGGCGGCCAGCGCCTCGACCGATTCCCAGACCGACATGTTGACCAGCATGCCGGCGCTCCCGGCGGCGTCCCATTCGAACGCGCGCACCGACGTCGCGTTCCCGCCCTCGGTCTGCAGCCGCCAGACGAAGCCGGGGGCCGCATCCGCTGTCGCGTTCACCGGATCGAGATCCGCCACGAAGTCCGCCAGCAACGGGCTGTCCAGCGGTTCTCGCAGCCGTGCGACGTTGACCTGAGCGAGTACGTAGTCCACGCCGTCATGCTGCCAGCCGTCGCCCTCCCTGACAACGCCCGCACCGGGCCAGGCTGACCCGCGCCCGGGCTCAGCCCGGGTACGCGAAGGCGTCGACTCCGCGTGCCGCGAGCGCGGCCTCGACGTCGCCGGCCAGGAGCCGCGCGGCAGCACCGCTGCCGCCCAGGGTGGCATCCAGGTGGGCGAGCGCCAGCCCGCGCGTGAACGTGTGGGCCTGCTCACCGGTGCACAGTTCGCTGGCCGGCTGCATGGCGGACGGGATCCAGGCTGCGTCGCCGGGCAGCGACATCGCCCGCAGCGCTTCGTGCTCGCCCTCGACGTCATCGACGAAGTGCTGGTGGTCGGCACACCGCAGGACGAACATCCGCTTCGGGGCCGGAGCCCGGCCGAACAGCTCGTACAGGCCCTCCAGTGGCACCGGCACGTCATCCTCGGCGGCCAGGTAAAGCGCGGGCACCTCGCGATCCCAGCCGAAGGCCAGCGTGAGCGGGAGGATTCCCGGCCTGGGCCGCCCCCCTCCGCCCGGCGCGAGCGCCACCACGGCTCTCACCCTCGGCTCGACCTCCGGCGCGGCCAGCGCGGTCCAGCCGCCGAAACTGTGCCCCGCCAGCCCCACCCGTGCCGCGTCGAACTCCAGGCCCGCGACCCCGTCCGTCAGCAGATGGTCCAGCAGGAAGCGCACGTCAGGCACCCGGCTGCCGATGACGGCCGCGATCCGCTCGGCTTGCCCGGCGCTGGTCTCGCCGGACGGGCGGGCCAGTTCGGGCGCGATCACCTCACTGTGGTCGAGCGCGGCGACGGCATAGCCGTGACTGGCCAGGTGCCGGCCCAGGAAAACCGCCTTGCGGCGGTGCCCGCCGCTGTAATGGGAGAAGACGACCAGCGGCAGCGGGCTGCCCCGGGCCGTGGCGTCCCGGGCCTCGCCCGACGCGGCGGACTCCGCCTGCGCAGGGTACCAGATCTCGCACGGGAAGACCCGGCCGCGGGCCGCGTCCTGCGCCCGGAAGGTCCGGACGCCCACCGGGTCCCGTCCCGCCGCGAAGGGGTCGTAGCCGGCTGAGTCCATATCGTCCAGCGTGCCAGCGGCCCGCGACGGCGGGCCATCGATTTCTCTGAGGGCGTCAGGCCTCCTCGACCCGGCTTTTCCGCGGCGCCGCCAAGCTGAAGCTCGCCGAGGTCGACCCGGCTCTGATCGCCGAGGCCATGCGCCCCGGCGCCCGGCTCGTGGCCCGGGTCCGTTTCCGGCCCCCGGGGCATGCCTGGTCGGTGACTCACACGTAAGCAGCCCGTAAGGCTCAGCCCGGACACCGCCGGACATCAGCGACATAAGCTGACGATAACCACAATCCCCCACGAAGAGTGTCTGTACGGCGGCCCAGAGTCGCGATGACTAGCCCTGCGGGAGGGAGAATCCTTGGCTCGGGCGCCTCTTCGGGATACGGACCCTGCGCACATCGGAAGGTACCGGCTGACCGCCAGGCTCGGCGCGGGCGGCATGGGCGTGGTGTATCTCGGCGCAGCCGGGGACGACAGCCTGGTCGCGGTGAAGGTGCTGCGTCCGGAACTAGCCGACGATCCCGAGTTCCGGGCCCGGTTCAGTCACGAGGTGGCCGCGCTGGCGCGGGTCAAGGGCGTGTGCACGGTGCGGATGATCGAGGCCGACACCGAGTCGGCCGCGCCGTTCATGGTCACCGAATACGCCGCAGGGCCCTCGCTGTCGGAGTACGTCGAGCAGCACGGGCCGGTCGGCGCGGACATGCTGTACGGCCTGGCGACCGGGCTGGCCGAGGCGCTGACCGCGATCCATGCGGCCGGGGTCGTGCACCGGGATCTCAAGCCGTCCAACGTGATCCTGAGCCAGGACAGCCCCAAGGTCATCGACTTCGGCATCGCCCGTGCGCTGGACGCGACGTGGCTGACCAAGACCGGCATGCTGGTCGGCTCGGCCGGCTTCATGGCGCCCGAGCAGGTGACCGGCCGGGCCGGCCAGGCGGCCGACATCTTCGCCTGGGCGGTGACGCTCGCGTACGCGGCCAGCGGGCAGATGCCGTTCGGCACCGGCCTGTCCGAGGCCATCTTGTACCGGATCCTGCACGGCGAACCCGACATCGACGCGGTCCCGTACCTGCTCCGGCCGCTGGTCGAAGCCGCCCTGGTCAAGGACCCGCAGCGGCGGCCCGCCGCGCACGAGCTCCTGGCCCGGCTGACCAACCCGTCCGCGCGGTCCGAGCCCGGCCCCGACCGAGACACCGGGGCGGTGCTGGCGCGGACCTGGCCGGGCACCGAACCCGGGCCGGTCCAGCAGGTCCTGGCCGGCGAATCCCTGCTGCTCGAGCCCGCCCCGCCCGGTCCTGCGCGCCGCCGCGCCGCGCGGGACCTGGTCCGTCGGCGCCCGGCCGCGGTCGGGGCGTCGGTCGTCGCGGTCGTGGCTGTCGCCGCCTTGGTCCTCGCGATGGTAACGGGCCACCTGCCCAGCCTCGGCCAGCTCACCGCGAACCAGCAGCCTAACCAGGACCTCGCCACCGCGGCGCTCGGCACCTATCCGGGGCAACAGCCGCGCGGTGTATTCCAGGCCGTCAGCCGCATCGTGGCCTCGGGCAGCACGGTCGTGGCGATGGGATCCCAGGCCAGCGACGGCGTGCTCCGGCAGCAGTTCTTCGTGTCCGCCGACGGCGGCGTGACCTGGCGGCTGGCCCCGCTGCACGCCCCTGGCGGCGGTCCGGTCCCGCCGGGGTACCTGGCGGCGCGGCTGGCCGGCGGTCCGGGCGGCTGGCTCGCGGCGGGGCGCCAGGCCGTCTGGACCAGCCGGGACGGCCTGTCCTGGACGCTGGCGGCCACCCACGGCATCACCCCGCAACTGCGCGGCGACCGGCTCCTGGTCATCAACTCCACCGCGAGCGGATTCCTGGCCGCGGGCCAGGCGGCGGCCGACGGAGGCGGGACCCAGGGGGTGATCTGGACCTCGCGTGACGGGCTGAGCTGGCAGCGGATGACGGCCGCGCAGCTCGGGCTGGCCGGTCCCGGCGAGACGGTCCAGGACATCTCCTACGCCGCGTCGCGTGGCGCGGACACGCTGATCTCGGGCACGGTGGCCAGCGGCGGGACGACGTACGCCGGGGTGTGGCTGAGCACCGACGGCGGGTCGACCTGGACCCGGGTGACGGTCCCGGCCGATCACGGCGCAGGAACCTCGCTGGCCGGCCTGGCGTTCGACGGATCCGGCCTGCTCGCGGTCAGGCCCGGCCTCTCGGCGAGCGGCACCAACGAGGGAATTTCATACTTTTCTCCTAACGGACGCGACTGGCAGTACTCGGGCACGATCGGCGCAGCCCCCGAGAACCCCAGGACGGGCGGCTGGACCCCCAGCGTCGTGAAAGGCGGCGATGACGGCTTCGTCGTCACCGGAACGACCGCCGGCGGGCAGGTCGTGGCCTACGTCGCCGCCGGTGCCGGGGCGACCTGGCAGCCCACGGGATCCCTCGGCAGTGCCGCGGGCGAGTCGGTGACCGGCGCGGCGGTCGGGGCGGGACGTACGGTCATCGCGGTGGGCGCCACCGCGGGCAGCAAGGTCAGCCAGCAGCCGGTGTTCCTGGAGGCGAATACGGCGGGGAGCGTACGGCCGGTCTCGCTGGCCGGCATCCCCGGTGCCACCGTCCCCGAACTGGCCGTCAACGCCCTGGCCACGGCCGGCGGCGAGCAGATCGCGGTGGGCAGCGCCAACGGCTACCCGGCGGTGTGGCGGCAGGCCTCCGCCGGCAGTTCCTGGACCCTGGCCTCCACGCTCTCGCTGGTATCCGCCGATCCGGGCCTATCCGCCCTGACCAGCGTGACCCACGGCCCGGCCGGCTGGCTCGCCGTGGGCGTGCCGGGCCCGGTCGTGCTCACCTCGGCGGACGGCATCAGCTGGCAGCGGGCCGGCGGCACCATCGCCCAGGACCTGGCCGGATCGTCGGCGGTCGCGGCCGCCGCGGGCCCGGCCGGGTACGTCATCGCCGCCAAGCCGGGCGCGCCGGGCGGCGGGGGAGCGACGGACGTGTGGTGGTCGCCCGGCCTGACCTCCTGGACCCACGGCACCGACATGAACGATTCGAGCGGCCCGAGCCAGGTGCTCGCGGTCGCGGCGAGCACGCACGGGTTCATGGCGGTCGGCTCCCAGGGCGGGCACCCCGCGGTATGGGCCACCACCGATGACCGCACCTGGACGACGATCGTCCTGGGCTTGCCGGCCGGCGCCTCGGCCGCCGCGCTTCAGCAGGTCGCGATCAACGGCGACCGCGTGGCCGCCCTAGGCCAGGAGACCACGGCGGGCGGCACCGTGGCGTTCGCCGAGCTGTCCGCCGACGACGGCGCGAGCTGGCAACGCGCGCCGTTCGGCCCGGCCGGAACCAGCGCGGTCATCACCGCTCTGACCATCGGTTCCGGGGGCCTCACCGCGGCCACCCGGTCCGGCCCGCCCGGCCGGCAGGACGCGGCGATCTGGACCTCGGCCAGCGGCGCGCACTGGACTCCCGTCCAGGTCGCCGGCCTGAGCTCCGCCGGAGCCAGCGCGATCACCGCGCTCGTCCAGTCCGGCTCGGCCGTGACCGGCATCGGCTCGATCGCCACCCAGCAGGCCCAGCAACCCGTCACGCTGACCCTCCCCGTCGGCTCCTTATCGCCGGTGCCTGGCGCCGTCGAGCTGCCTCCCTGCGGGATGAAACCCGGGTTCCACGTCGCTCTATCACCCTAACAAGGTGAACGCCCGGTTTCACTCCGCTGAGTGGGCTGGTGGCTTGATCACGTCGGCGACAACGCAGGCGATGTTATCCGGCCCGCCAGCCTCGTTGGCCAGGCCGATGAGCTGGTCCACGGCTTGCTCCGCATCGCCCGGCGCGCTCAGGGCGTCCTGGATCACCCTGGCGCCCACCACGGCCGTCAGGCCGTCGGAGCACAGCAGGTAGCGGTCGCCCGCCCGCGCGTCGTGCAGCGAGACGTCCGGCTCGGTCGCTCTTTCGCCGTCCATCGCGCGCAGCAGCAGCGACCGCTGCGGGTGCGAATCCGCCTCCTCCGGGGTGATCTTGCCCTCGTCGAGCAGGGCCTGGACCACCGAGTGGTCGTGGGTGATCTGGAACAGGTCGCCGTCCCGCAGCAGGTAGGCCCGCGTGTCGCCGACGTGCACCAGGGCGAGCTGCGACCCGGACAAGAGCATGGCGGTCAGCGTGGTGCCGGTCCCCGGGTCGGTGGCGGCCAGGTCCCGCAGGACCGGGTTGGCCCGCCGGACGGCGTCCTCCATCGCGTTGAGCAGGTCGCCCGCGGGCAGCGCGGTCTCCAGCGGCTTGAGCGCCTCGATGACCGCCGCGCTCGCCTGGCTGCCGGCCGTTCCCATTCCGTCGGCCACGGCCAGCAGCCGGCCGCTCGCGTACGCGGTGTCCTGATTGCGGTCACGGTGGCGGCCGATATCCGAGCGCGCGGCGTACCGGATGGCCAGCGCAGGCGTTGTTCCCGACATGGCGTCCTCCCCGGACAGGTAGCTGATCAGGTGGGTGGCCAGGGCTCGCCGGCTGGTCAGCTCGGCCTCGGTCTCCGCCCAGAAGGCGGAGACCTGCGCGGCCGCCCGGTCCGGGGCGCTCGCAGCCAGGTCGCAGACCACCTGGATACGGGCCAGCGGCATGCCGAGCCGTCGCAGCCAGGCCACCAGGCGGGCGCGCTCGAGCTGGTCCGGCCGGTAGAACCGGTAGCCGGACACCTCGTCGACATGCGCCGGCGCCAGCAGGCCGAGCGAATCGTAGAGGCGCAGCGCCTTGGGCGACAGCCGCGAGGCCCGCGAGAACGTCCCGATCGTCAGCAGCTCCACGCGAGTCCCTTCTCCGCCTGAACCGACCTACCCATGCTGGGGCTTGACCAAGGGTCAAGGTCAAACGGTCAAACCCTTGCCGTCGTTCGGATCGGTCGGCCAGCCGCCAGCCATCCGGAACGGGAACCTGGCGCTCGCCCGCTGCCAGCCGGACGGCAGCTGGCGCTGGGTGATCGATCAGCCAGCCGTGCTGTCCTGAGCGGACCAGGGAAACGGCACCAGATCGGGTTCGACCCAGCCGCGGCGGGCGGGCGCGGCGGCCAGGGTCGAGGACCGGTAGTGCCTGCTGAGCAGGCGCTTGTCCAGGAGAGCGGGATTCCGGCTGGCGAAAGCCTCGAAGTCGGCGCACTCCGGATCGGCGGCGACGTGGTGTGCGACCAGTTCCACCCAGGCCTGCGAGACCGTGTGGTGGTACTTCTGCGGGGCCCGCTCGTACGCGGCGATCTGCCGGATCCAGGTGCAGATGACGCCGGTGGCGGCGGGCATGCCGTAGCGGCGGACCGCCTCGAACGCGAGGTTGATGTGCTGGCGGTGCCGGAACTGGCCGGTCGGCCCGGTGATCCTGGGCAGGATCGCCGTGAGCTCGGGATCCCGCGAACCGTGCGGGCCGGATGCGCCGTGCGCGGCGGGGGAGCCGTGCCGGCCGGGTGCCATGTCGTGGTGGGTCATGCGCAGGCCTCTCGCAATGCGGTGATGACGGCGTGGAAGCCGGCGATCTGGCTGGCGGACAGGCCCGCGAGCGCGTCACGCTCGATGTCCGTGACCGCCGCGTGCACGCGCGCGGCCACGGCCTGGCCCAGGCCGGTCAGCGGAAGCCGGAACGACCGGCGGTCGGTGGCGTCCAGCTCCCTGGTGAGGTAGCCGCGGCCTTCCAGCCGGTCGATGACGCCGGTCAGCGTGCTGGCCCGGGTGCCGGTCTCGGCGCTGAGCTCGCGGACGTTGAGCGCTCCGCGGTCGGCGAGGTTGGCCAGCACGTTGATCTCGGCGGCGCCCAGGTTCAGGTCGGCCAGCGCGCTGCCGAGCGCATGCAGGGTGCAGTGCGTGGTCCGCTGCAGAGCCAGCACCGGCCCAGGTAGTCCATTTTCGGATATCACGAGAATGGATTATACGATATCGGAGTATCTAGCGCACGGGGCAAAGCGGGTCGCAGCCGTGGGGAGAATGGGGCTCATGACTGAGTCCTGGATGATCGACGAACTGGCGCACGCGGGACCCGAACACCTCGACCCGGCCTTCGTGGCCGGTTACGACCGGAAGCAGGGTTATCCCGACCCGGCCGAGGACCTGGCCGTCTTCGAGGCGCACGGCCTGGACGGGACCTCCGAGGTGCTGGATTTCGGTGCCGGGTCCGGGCAGTTCTCGCTCGCCGCCGCGCGGCGGTTCGGGCACGTGACGGCGATCGATGTCTCGCCGGCCATGGTCGCCGTGCTGCGCGAGCGAGCGGCGGCCGCGGGGCTGGCCAACATGGACGTCGCCCGGGCTGGCTTCCTCAGCTATGAGCGTTCCCGTCCGCCGGCGGATGGCGTGTACACCCGCAACGCGCTGCACCAGCTGCCCGATTTCTGGAAGGCGGTAGCGCTGGATCGCATCGCGGGGATGATGCGGCCCGGCGGGGTGCTCCGGCTGCGCGACCTGATCTACGACTTCAGCCCCTCCGAGGCTGCCCGGGTGTTCCGCGGCTGGTTCGAGTACGCCGCATCCGATCCCGCCGACGGGTACACCGCCGGGGACTACGCCGAGCACATCCGCACCGAGTTCAGCACCTACCGGTGGCTGCTCGAGCCCATGCTCGCCGCGACCGGCTTCGAGATCGTTTCCGCGGATTTCGACGGGAGGCTCTACGGCGCCTACACCTGCGTCAAATCAGGCGAGAGCGAGCGAGCCCGCACGGCGTCGTGATCACGTCAGCCGGGTGACCAGGAATGCCGCCGCCGCGACCAGGATCGCGCCGGGGATGCTGAGCAGGGCGACCTGACTCGTGACCGAGGTCTGCAGCGTGGTGGCGTGCGTGCTCAACCTGAGCAGCGGGGTCAGCGGCGTGTGCCGGAACACCAGCAGTGCGAGGTACAGGGCCACGGCGGCGATCAGCCGCCAGCCGGCCCGCTCGAGCAGCGCGAGGACCGAGCCGACTCCCGCCCCGAACAGCGCCGCGGCCAGGTGCAGCACGACGATCTTGATGTCCAGCGACTGCGGATGCGGCTGCCCGCCCTGGGTGACCAGCGGCCAGATGAGAGCGGCCGCGGTGAGCGCCGCCGCGAACGGCACCAGGCCCAGGTCGGTCGCGAGATGCGCCCGCGCCCGGCCGCCGGCGTGGGCGGCGAAGGCGCGGCCCAGTTCCCGGCCGTCCACCCGGTGCGCCGGCCTCGACGTCAGAGCCAGCAAGGCCGGCTGAGCCGCCCGCAGGCGAAGGCCGTGCCGCCGGCTGCACCCGGCGGATGACCAGGCCGGCGTCCAGCGACGCCCGCAGCAACTCCGGCAGCCCCGCCTCGTCTACCCGCTGGATGACGCCGTCGCCGGTCTCCACCTCCATCGTGCCCTCGGCGGCCGCTGCGCCCGGCAGCCCGGTGACCGCCGACCGCGGCGAGGCGCCGACCCCGCCGTCGCGCAGCTGCCAGGTCACGCCGGGCGGCAATGGCAGCGGCGCCGTGGGATGCCGGGCCACGAGCACCACCGCCTGGCGGCTCGCCGCGCGCTCGATCTCGGCGACCACCCTGGCCACGCCCTCGCTGTCCAGGCCGCCGGTCGGCTCGTCCAGCACCACCAGGTCCGGATCGGCGATGAGAGCCTGTGCGACCAGGGCGCGCTGCGCGTTCCCCCGTGACAGTGCCTGCAGCGGAACCTGCGACACGTGCGCCAGGCCGAGCCTGCTCAGCAGGTCCCCGGTGCGGCGGGCCGATTCGTCGCGGGCGAGCCCTGAGGTGCGGCCCAGCCCGGTCAGCCATTGATGCAAGGCGATGCGGGGGAATGCCCCGGCGCGTTCGGGCGAGTAACCGACCGAACGGGGCCTGACGCTCGCGCTTCCGGTCGGCAGCAGCCCGGCCGCCGCCGCGAGCAGCGTGGTCTTGCCCGAGCCGTTCGGGCCCTCCACCGCGACGACCTCGCCGCGCGACGCGGTCAGCGCCACGTCCCTGGCCACCACGACGCCCCGGGCGGCCCGCAGCCTCCGGGCCCGCAGCACCAGGGCCGGGCCAGCCCTCGAGGCCGGGCTCACTCATCGAGGCCGGCTCAGCCATCGAGTCCTGCCGAAGTCAGGCGCGAGTACAGCTCCAGGTAGCGCTCCCGTGTCGCGGCCACGATGTCGGGCGGTACCGGCGGGCCGGGCGGCCGGCGGTCCCAGTCCAGGCCCGAAGACCAGTCGCGGAGGAACTGCTTGTCCAGCGAGCGCTGCGGGCGGCCGGGCTGCCACTCCGAGGCCAGCCAGAAACGCGACGAATCGGGCGTCAGCACCTCGTCGGCCAGCATCAGCGTGCCGTCGTCCAGCAGCCCGAACTCGAGCTTGGTGTCGGCGATGATGATGCCCCGTGACGCGGCGAGCTCGGCTCCGCGGCGGTAGACCTCCAGGGTGACCCGCTCGAGGTCGGCCGCCACCGGCGCGCCGACCAGCTCGGCCACTTCGGCCGCCGTCATCGGCTGGTCGTGGCCGGCCGGGGCCTTCGTGGTGGGCGTGAACACCGGTTCCGGCAGCCGGGAACCCTCGCCGAGACCGGGCGGCAGCCGCACGCCGCAGATCGTACCGGTCTCGTTATAGGACACTAGTCCGAGCCCGGCCAGGTACCCGCGGGCGATGCACTCCACCGGGAGCATCCGCAGGCCACGGCACCTGATCGCGCGTCCCGCCCACTGTGCGGGAACGTCGGTACCGGAGATCACGTGGTTGGCGATCACGCCGGTGAGCTGCCCGAACCACCACAGCGACAGCTGGGTCAGCACCCGGCCCTTGTCCGGTATCGGCGTGGGCAGCACCACGTCGTACACGCTGACCCGGTCCGAGGCGACCATGATGAGATCGTCGCCGTCGGCGTAAAGATCCCGGACCTTGCCCGAATACAGCAGTTCCACGCACGCTCCTCCGCACCTGCGGGGCCAGCGTACTAGGGCCCGGCCGGCGTACGATCAGGGCCATGACGGACCTTGGGGTTCAGTACCTCCAGGTGCAGACGACGACCGATACGCGCGCGGAGGCCATGGAACTCTCGCGCGCCGCGGTCGAGGCCCGGCTGGCCGCGTGCGCCCAGGTGGCCGGTCCCGTGGCGTCTGTGTACTGGTGGGACGGAGACCTGGAACGAGCCGAGGAGTGGCTCGTACTCCTCAAGCTTCCCGTCGACCGTTACGACGAGCTAGCCGCCTTTCTCACCGAACGGCACAGCTACGACGAGCCCGAGATCATCGCCCTGCCCATCGTGACCGGATCGGCCGCGTACCTAACCTGGATGCGGGAGGAAACCCGCCCCACGCAGGGAGCTTCAGGTTGACCAGTCCGGTCGGGCCGCGCGGGCTCACCGTGCTGGTGATCGTCGGGCTCGTCGGCGTGGCCCTGGCCATCATCGGCTGGTCGCAGCGTGGCACCGGTCTGGTCGCCCCGAGTGTCGGCGGGTTGGGCGGCTCCGCGCCCACGCGCACCCCGACCGCATCACCAGCCACCCCCACCGCACGGGCCAGCGCGACATCCTCGGCCAGCGCGACCCCGAGCGCCACGGCCACCCCGTCGGCCACCCCGAGCGCCACGGCCAGCGCGGGCCCGCCGCTCAGCTCCGAGCCGTACGCCTCGTTCGCCTATCTCGTCTGGCCAGGAAGCCTGAGCACGCCAGCCCAGCAGGCGATGAGCGGGCTGACCATCCAGGTCACCCGGCAGACCGGCGGCATCTCGGTGCGGGCCGGGGTGACCGGACAGCCGCTGCCCTCGGCCCAGTTCTACTCCGGCGGCGGCAAGGTGTACGTCATCGAGAGCAACCTCGGCGACGACAGCGGTGACGTCGACTACAACCTCGGCGACGACGCCCTCGTCGTGACCAACCTGCGGGGACAGGTCGTGTCATGAGCCGTGATAAGAGCGCAGGCTGGGCGAGCGGCCGGCCGCGATCGCCGGAAGGCGCCACCCGGCCGCAGAAAGCCGCAGCCGCGCCCGGCACAAAGCCGGAAGCGGAACCGGCATCCGCTAGCGGGCTGCGCGCCGGCTTGGACCTGGTCGGCGCCGTGGCGGCGGACTGGGCCCCCACGGTGGCGCGGGTCCTGCTCGGCGTGGTCCTGTTGTGGTTCGGTTACCACGAGCTGGTGTTGCCCGGTGAGTGGACCGGGTACGTGCCGGTGATCTCGGAGTCCTCGTCGCTGGCCATCGTCTTGGTGCTGGCGCACGGTTGGGTCTTGCTGGTGCTGGCCGCCGCGCTGATCGCGGGCATCGCCCCGCGCGCCGCGGCCGCGATCGCCAGCGTGCTGCTGCTGGAGATCGTGATCGCGCTGGCGGTCAACGGACTGTCCGACACCACCCTGCGCGACCTCGGCGTGCTCGGCCTCGCGCTCTGCCTGACCGGCAGCACGAACCAGCGTCTGGTGCTGCGCAACTAGACCGGAGGAGCCATGAAGGCAGTGGTCTGCGACCGGTACGGGCCGCCGGACGTCCTGCGGATCGTCGAGGTCCCGCGGCCTGTCCCCGGCCCGGACGAGGTCCTGATCAGGATTCGGGCCACCACGGTCAACCGGTCGGACACCGAGACTCGCCAGGGCAGCCCGGCCGTGGCCCGCCTGCTCACCGGCCTGCGCCGGCCGCGGCACCGCATTCTCGGTACCGAGCTGGCCGGCGAGGTCGAGGCCGCCGGCCCGACCGTCACCGAGTTCCGGCCCGGTGACGCGGTCTTCGGCGTCAGGGCCTGGAAGTTCGGCGCGCACGCGGAATACGTCTGCATGCGGGAAAGCGCCGCGCTGGCGCCCAAGCCGGCGGGCGTGAGCTTCGAGGAAGCCGCCGCGGTCTGCGACGGGGTGATCCTGGCCCTGATGGGCCTGCGCCCGGCCGACGTCCGGAAGGGCCGGAGCATCCTCGTCTACGGCGCGTCGGGGTCCATCGGCACCGCGGCGGTCCAGCTGTCCAGGTACTACGAGGCCGACGTCACAGGGGTGACCAACACCAAGAACCTCGAGCTCGTCCGGTCGCTGGGCGCCGACCGGGTCATCGACTACACCCGCGAAGACTTCACCAGGAACGGCCAGACCTACGACGTCATCTTCGACGCCGTCGGCAAGCAGACATTCCGGCGATGCCGGAACTCACTCAAACCGGGCGGGATCTACCTGGCCACCGATCAGCTTCACAACCTGCTCCTGGCCCAGTGGACCCGGTTCAGGGACAAGAAGGTGATCTTCCCGATCCCCCCGCACTACACCAAGCAGGACGTCGTGTTCCTGAAGGGCCTCATGGAGGCGGGCCAGTACCGCGCGGTCATCGACCGGAGCTACCCGCTGGAGGACGTGATCGAGGCGAACCGCTACGTCGACACTGGGCAGAAGACCGGCAACGTGGTCCTGACCGTAAGCTAGGGCGCCGGCGGCACGTTCCAGGACAGGATGACCGGCTCGTCGTGCTCCAGTCCGAGCGTGCTGACCGTCCCGGTGTCCAGCCGGAACAGCTTCCCGTCCGTCGGCTCCAGCTGCAGGAAGCGAGCGGTCAGGATACGCAGCACGTGGCCGTGCGCGACCAGCACGACGTCGCCGTCGGCCAGCAGCGGCTCGACCCGGGCCAGCACCCGGTCCACCCGGGCGCCCACCTGCTGCACCGTCTCGCCGGGATGCGCGGCGTCGCCGGGGATCACGCCGTCCCGCCACAGGTACCAGCCCGGGCGCCGCTCCTGGATCTGCGGCGTGGTCAGGCCCTCGTAGCCGCCGTAATCCCATTCCCACAGGTCCGGGTCGGGCTTGGCCTCGGCCAGGCCGACCAGCTCGGCGGTCCGGGCCGCGCGCTGCGCGGGGCTGGAGAAGGCGGCCATGATGTGGCGCCGGGCCAGCATCGGCGCCAGCGCCACGGCGGCGGCCTCGCCGCGGGGGGTGAGCGGGATGTCCGTCCGTCCCGTGTGCCGGCCGGCCCTGCTCCACTCGGTCTCGCTATGCCGCAGCACGATCAGGTCTCCCACGGCTCGATAACATATCGGTAATGGAAATCCCCCCTGCCGCGGGCCCGCTGGCCGGCCTGCGGGTGCTGGACCTGACCAGGGCGCTGTCCGGGCCGTTCGCCACGATGATCCTGGGCGACCTCGGGGCCGACGTGATCAAGGTCGAGGACGTCTGGCACGGGGATGACACCCGCCGCTGGGGCCCGCCGTTCCAGGGCGACGACGCCGCCTACTTCCTTTCCATCAACCGGAACAAGCGCGGCCTGTCGGTCAACCTGAAGACCCCCGAAGGCCGGGAGATCGCGCAGCGGCTGGCCGACGGCTCGGACGTCCTCATGGAGAACTTCCGGCCTGGCGCCGCCGCCCGCCTCGGCCTGGGCTACAAGGAGCTGTCCGGCCGGAACCCGCGGCTGATCTACGCCTCGATCAGCGGCTACGGCCAGACCGGGCCCGCCGCTGACCTGCCCGGCTACGACGCGGTCGCCCAGGCCGTGTCCGGGATGATGAGCGTCACCGGCGAGGCCGACGGCGAGCCGGTCCGCTCGGGCACGTCGCTGGCCGACGTCGGCGCGGGCATGTGGGCGCTGATCGGCATCCTCGCCGCGCTGCACTCCCGGGAGGCCAGCGGCCGCGGCCAGCTGATCGACATATCGCTGCTGGACGGGCAGGTCGCCTGGCTTACCTACGTGGCGGGGAAGTACTTCGCGACCGGCGTGACCCCGGGCCGCTACGGCAGCGCCCACGAGAGCCTGGCCCCGTACCAGGTGTTCCCGACCGCCGATGACCCGCTGATGATCGCGGTCGGCAGCGACGGGCTGTGGCGCCGGTTCACCGCGGCCACCGGGCTCGATGATCTGACCGACGATCCGCGTTACGCCACCAATCCGGACCGGGTGCGCAACCGCGACACGCTGATCCCGCGCATCGTCAAGGCCCTGTCCGCCGGCGGCTGCGCGGAGTGGACGGACCTGCTCAACGCGGCGGGGGTGCCGGCGGGGCCGGTCAACACGGTGCCCGCCGCGCTCGAGCAGCCCCAGGTCGCGGCGCGCGAGATGGTGGTGGAGGTGGAGCATCCGGTCGCGGGAACGCTCAAGACCCTCGGTTTCCCGATCAAGATGTCCGCCCAGCCCGCCAGCATCCGCCGCCCGCCCCCCACGCTCGGCCAGCACACCGACGAGATCCTCGCCGAGGCCGGCTACCCCGCCGCGCGCGTCGCCGAACTCCGCGAGGCAGGAGTGATCCGGTTACAAAAGACGACGGAGCGCGAGCAGGTCGCGGATGCTGGCCTGGATCTTGACCCGGCCCGCCATCCACATCCGGGCGATGTTGGCCGGGGTCGCCGAAAGCGCCACCACATCGTCGCTGTTCGCGGTCAGCCTAATGTCGGCCGGCGGCTCGTCCGGTCCGACCTCTTTCACCGGCTCGGCGCCATTTTCGGTGATCCTGGTCACGAACGTCACGCCGAGATCGGTCACGTGGCAGCTGAACGTCCGGTTGCTGAAGAAGCTCGACCGTTCCTTCTCGTTCATCTCGCCCAGTCGGCCGGTCAGGGCCTGCAGCGCCTCGCGGCACTCCTCGGCTGAAGCCATGCGCGCCTCGCTCTTGTCAGCATCGGACGGTAGGGTTCCAGCCGGAGGGTAGCGCATTTGACATCCTCCATCGTCCCGAGAGACGAGGATTCCAGCCGCGACCTGCGGTCGCGCTGTTGGTTCGCGGTTCAAAGGCCGGGCAACCCCGTCGCCTCCCCGCGCAGCCACGGCATGCCCTGCCGCAGTTTGGTGCTGGGTCGTGCATGTGCCCGCTTGGCTATCACGGACGATTCAAATGTACCGTACAGCACAGGCACTTTATGGGAGGTGACGCGGCGTTTCTTCTCGGCGTGACGGCCGGGTTTCCATGCCGCAATCCGAATGAATGACCAATACCCAGACCAGGGTGAAGATCAAAACCTTGATACCGAACGGTCCGCGGCTCACCTGTCCGCCACCGGCGACGCACGCGTGGACGACGCGGTGGCGGGGCTTAACCGGCTCAAGGGCCTGCCCGCGGACGAGCACGTCGCCGTCCTGGAAGAGGTGCACGGGCGGCTCAGGGACATCCTCGGCGAGCTGGACGAGACGCAGGAGCCATCTTGACCACACCGCGGGCCAGGCTCGACGCCGAGTTGGTCAGGCGCGGCCTGGCCAGGTCACGGGAGCAGGCGGGCGAACTGGTCGCGGCCGGGCGGGTGGCCGTGGCCGGCCAGCAGGCGTCCAAGCCGGCCACCCAGGTGGCCAGGGACGCGCCCATCACCGTGGCCGACACGGCGGAGCCGGCCTACGTGTCGCGCGGCGGGTACAAGCTGGCCGGCGCGCTTGAGGCCTTCAGCGACCTGGTCGTGGCGGGGCGGCGGTGCCTGGACGCGGGGGCGTCCACCGGAGGGTTCACCGACGTGCTGCTGCGGGCGGGAGCCGCGCACGTGGTCGCCGCGGACGTGGGGTACGGCCAGCTGGCCTGGTCGCTGCGGACCGACCCGAGGGTCACGGTCATGGACCGGGTCAACGTGCGCGCGCTCGAGCACGTGACGCCCGTGCCTGACCTGGTGGTGGCCGACCTGTCGTTCATCTCCCTGACCCTGGTGCTGCCCGCGCTGGTAGCGTGCGCCACGCCGGACGCGGACTTCGTGCTGCTGGTCAAGCCCCAGTTCGAGGTCGGAAAGGGCCGGGTCGGTGCCGGTGGCGTGGTTCGTGATACCCAGGACCGTTCGGCTTCAATAGAAAAGGTGTGCGGCGCGGCGGCAGAGCTCGGCCTCGGGGTCCAGGGAATTACGGCGAGTCCGCTGCCGGGGCCCGCGGGCAACGTGGAATATTTCGTGTGGCTGCGCCGCGGCGCGCCGCCCCTCGACCTAGCAATGGTGCAGCGCGCGATCCAGGAGGGACCCAGCTAGTGGGACAGCGCACGGTGCTGGTCACGGCGCATACGGGACGGGAGAACGCGCTGCGCAGTGCCCGGCTGATGGCGGAACGGCTGACCGCGGCCGGCATCGCCGTCCGCACCCTGGCGGGTGAGTTCAGCTCGCCCGGCGCCGAAGAGGTGCCGGCCTGCGCCGAGGCGGCCAGCGGCACCGAGCTGGTCATCGTCCTGGGCGGCGACGGCACCCTGCTGCGCGCCGCCGAGCTGTCCCGCCCCGCCGGGGTGCCGCTGATCGGCGTGAACCTCGGTCACGTCGGGTTCCTCGCCGAGGCCGAGCCGGACGGGCTGGCCGATCTGGTCGACCGGGTGGTGGCGCGGGATTACCTGGTCGAGGAGCGAATGACGATCGACGTGGCCGTGCGCAGCAACGGCTCGGCGATCGTGTCCACCTGGGCGCTGAACGAGGCCACGGTGGAGAAGGCGGCGCGGGAGCGGATGGTGGAGGTCATCATCGAGGTCGACGGCCGCCCGCTGTCCCGCTGGGGCTGCGACGGAGTGGTGTGCTCGACCCCCACCGGATCGACGGCTTACGCGTTCTCCGCGGGCGGGCCGATCGTGTGGCCCGAGGTGGAGGCGCTGCTCATGGTGCCCATCAGCGCGCACGCGCTGTTCGCGCCGCCGATGCTGGTGTCGCCGCAGTCGGTGCTAGCCATCGAACTGATCGTGGCGTCCGAGACATCGGGCGCGGTTTTGTGGTGCGATGGTCGACGTAAGGTCGACTTGCCGCCTGGGGCCCGGGTGGAGGTCCGCCGGGGCGCGGTGCCGGTGCTGCTGGCGCAGTTGCAGGCGCCGGGAGCCCACGGCGGCCGGTTCACGGACCGCCTGGTGGCCAAGTTCGGCCTGCCCGTCGCGGGCTGGCGGGGCCGTACCTGGGAGGACGCTGGCGAGCATGCTTGAGGAAGTCCGGATCAACGGCCTCGGCGTCATCGACGACGCGGTGCTGGAGCTGTCGTCCGGGTTCACCGCGCTGACCGGCGAGACCGGGGCCGGGAAGACCATGGTCGTGACCGCGCTCGGCCTGCTGTTCGGCGGCCGGGCCGACCCGGCGCGGGTCCGGCCGGGCGTCGACCGGGCCGTGGTCGACGGACGGCTGCTGGTCTCTGAACAAGTGGCGCAGGAGGTCGAGAACGCCGGGGGTGACCTGGACGACGACGGGACCCTGCTCGTGCTCAGCCGCTCGGTGTCGGCCGAGGGCCGGTCGCGCGCGTTCGCCGGCGGCCGTCCGGTCCCGGTGTCGTTGCTCCAGGTGCTGGCCGACGACCTGGTCGCGGTGCACGGGCAGGCGGACCAGCAGCAGCTGCTGAAGCCCGGACGGCAGCGCGACGCGCTGGACCGGTTCGGCGGTCCCGAGCTGGCCACGGTGCTGTCTGATTACCGGCGGCTGTTCGCGCGGCACCGCGCGGTGCGCGAGGAACTGGACGCGCTGAACGCCGCGGAACGGGAGCGTGCCGTCGAGGTGGAGACGTTGCGCCTCGGCCTGGCCGAGATCGAGGCGGTCTCCCCGGTGGCCGGCGAGGACGCGGCGCTGCTGGCCGAGGACGAGCGGCTGTCCAACGCCGACGCGCTGCACGCCGCCGCCAGCACCGCGCACGAGGCGCTGGCCGGCGACCCGGCCGCGTCCTCGGTCGACGCCTCCGACGTGGTGACTCTGCTGGGGATGGCCAGCCGGGCGCTGGAGGCGGTCCGCTCCCACGACCAGGTGCTGGCCGGGCTCGCCGAGCGGCTGTCCGAGGCCTCCTATCAGGTCTCGGACCTGGCCACCGAGCTCGCGTCGTACGTCGAATCGCTGGACTCCGACCCGGCCCGGCTGGCCGCGGTGCAGGAGCGCCGCGCGGTCCTGGGCCGGCTGGTCCGGGCCTACGGCGGCGTATCCGGCGACGTAGCCGGGGTGCTCGACTGGGCCAAGCAGGCCGGGTCGCGGCTGGCCGAGCTCGAGGGAGCCGACGACAAGATCACGGCGCTGGCTGAGGAAGAGGAGTCCCTGGCCTCTCAGGTGGGGTCGCTGGCCGCCGAGCTCACCGCGCTGCGCTCGGCGGCGGCGGCGCGGTTCGGGTCGGAAGTGACCGCCGAGCTGACCGACCTGGCCATGCCGCACGCGTCGCTGACCGCCGTGGTCACCGAGCTGGACGCGCCGGGGCCGTTCGGCGCCGATGACGTGGAGATCAGGCTGGCCGCGCACCCGGGCGCGCCGCCGCTGCCGCTGCACAAGGGCGCCTCGGGCGGCGAGCTGTCCCGCGTCATGCTCGCCATCGAGGTGGTGTTCGCGGGCGCCGACCCGGTACCGACGTTCGTGTTCGACGAGGTCGACGCGGGGGTGGGCGGCAAGGCCGCGGTCGAGGTGGGCCGTCGGCTGGCGCGGCTGGCGCGTTCGGCGCAGGTGATCGCGGTGACCCACCTGCCGCAGGTGGCGGCGTTCGCGGACAACCACCTGGTGGTGGAGAAGTCGGGCGACGGCCTGGTCACCGCGAGCGGCGTCACGCGGCTGGACCAGCAGGGCCGGGTCCGGGAGCTGTCCCGGATGCTGGCCGGCCTGGAGGACTCCGAGTCCGCCCAGGCGCACGCCGAGGAACTGCTGGCCATGGCGGCGCACGAACGCGAGGCCGACTGGCCCTGGGATACCTAGGGCCTGCTCGAGAGATTCTCCTTGGTGTGACTGCGTGGGTCAAGCGGCTCGGCGACGCCTAGCCCGGGGCGGAATTGGTCCCGCCAAACAAGGCCGTTTTGGACCTCGACAGCCCTCCATCTGCCTCTATATGGTGCATAGTGGGCGATTTCAACGGGGCGACGAGATCGCGCGATCAATAACGGGGGCAAGTGAGAGGGGATCACCGATGGAGTGGCGCGATGCCACCGTCGGCGTATTTAGCACGACGGGGTTGATGATGGGCGGCCGCAGGGCCGCGCTTCCGGTAGGACTGGATCTTCCGTGTACGCAGGATCCGGAGCTGTTCTTCGCCGAGTCTCCGCAGGATGTGGAGCAGGCGAAGGCCATGTGCCAGGGATGCCGGGCCAGGCTGGCCTGCCTGGCCGGCGCGCTGGAGCGCAGGGAGCCGTCGGGTGTGTGGGGCGGTGAGTTGCTGATGCGCGGGAGGATCGTGCCCGGTAAGCGTCCACGCGGACGCCCACGCAAGACCGTGGTAGCCGCGTAGGCGGTCCCGGCGGTCACAGCCCGGCTGGGCGCCCTGGGCACGGCTGCGGCCCGGCGGGCTCAGCCGTGCTGGGCGCGGCGAGCGCGGAGGTTGCGGTTCTTGACCCGGTTGCCGCAGGAGGCCATGTCGCACCATGCGCCCCGGCGGCTGTGCGAGCGGTCGTAGAACGCCCAACGGCAATCGGGGTTGCCGCACAGCTTCAGCCGGTCCCAGGTGCCGTCGGCCTGCGCGTCGCGGACGATGAGCAGCAGCTCCATCAGGCCGTCCGCCAGCGTCCGAGCCGGGAGGGCATTAGGGCCCGCCCCGAGCCGGACCTGGCCGTCCGCGGCGACGTCCAGCCGCGGCTGGGCCTGGCCCAGGACCTTCTCCAGCGGGGCCAGCTCATCGTCGGTCAGCGGCTCGTCCGCGGTGTTGCGGCCGATCAGGGCCCGGATACTCTCCCTGGCTTCGCGGGCCAGCCGGAGATCGCCGGCGAAATCGGAGTCCGGCCGGTCGGGGTCCGGGACGCGCAGGCCCGCGTCGGCCAGCCACGCTCGTGCCTCGTCCGCTTGCGCGAACACGTCCGTGCCCAGGTCCCGGTCGAGGGTGTCGACGAACGCCTGCACCAGCAGCAGCGGCATCGGCGCCAGCTTGTCCTCGACGTGCGAGGCCCACGTGGGCAGCGTCATGCCGTTCAGGGTAGCCGTCATGATCAACACCTCTCGCGTGACTACTTAAATGACTTTACAGGTCATGCGTGACCAGTATACTTGTTTTATAGGTCACGTAATCGGAGGCGTACCATGCATGTCCTGCTTGATGACGATCTGGGCCGGCTGACCCTGCGGCGGCTATGGCCCTGGCACCGGGTGATGGCCAGCAGCCGGGCCGCGCGGCTCGACCGCGAGCTCGCCGAGGGCACCAGCCCGGAGGCGAGCGCGCCGCTGGCGGCCCGGGCGATGAGGCTCACGTCCATGGAGTTCCGCCGCGACCTGGCCGGGAGCTTGCGGCGCATCCTGGTGGCGGCCGGGGAGCCCGCTCTTCCCGTGGCCGCGCGCTCGCCGCTCGCCGCGTCCCGCCCGGTGCGCGTCCCGCTCCGCGCGTCGCGGATCAGCCGGTCCGCTCCGCGGCTCGCCGAGCTGGCCAGCCATCTGCTCCAGCCCGGACCGGTCCCGGTACAGGGCGTGGCCCTGGTGAGCCAGCTGCTGGCCGACGGCACCGGCCCGCTCTACCGCGAGGCCAGCCACGATGACATGGGCGCCATCATCGAGCGCGCGGGGCGCGCCCTGATCGTTTAGGCGCGGTTACCGTCCCAGGTAGGCGCGCTTGAGGTCCTCGTCGCGCAGCAGTTCCGCGGCGGGGCCGGAGAGCACGATCTCCCCGGTCGAGAGCACGTAGCCCCGGTCGGCGATGGACAGCGCCATGGTCGCGTTCTGCTCGACCATCAGGACCGCGACGCCCGAGGCGTGGATGGTCTTGATGATCTGGAAGTTCTGCAGGACCAGCGCGGGCGACAGGCCCATCGACGGCTCGTCCATCAGCAGCAGCCGCGGCCGTGACATCAGGGCCCGGCCCATCGCGACCATCTGCTGCTCACCCCCGGACAGCGTCCCCGCGAGCTGGCTGCGCCGCTCGAGCAGGCGCGGGAACAGCGAGTGCACCCGTTCGAAGTCCTCGGTGAGCGATTCACCCCTACGCAGCACCGCGCCCAGCTCCAGGTTCTCCCGCACCGTGAGCTGGCCGAACAGGCGGCGGTTCTCCGGCACGATGGCCATCCCGGCCGCGATGCGCTGCGGCACCGGCCACTGCGTCACGTCCGCCCCGTCCAGCAGCACCCGTCCGGCGCGCGGCCGGACGATGCCCAGGATGGTCTTCAGCGTGGTCGACTTGCCGGACGCGTTCCCGCCCAGCAGGCAGACCAGCTCACCCTCGCGGACCTGCAGCGAGATCCCTTCCAGGATCCGCATCTGGCCGTAGTACGTGGTCACCTGGTCCAGGCTCAGCAGGGCCGGCGGCCCGGGGGACTCGGGCGTCAGGGCGTTCAATTCTCCTCCGCCAGTTCCTCCGGATGGCGCCCCATGTAGGCCTCGACCACGGCCGGGTGGCCCGCGACGGCGTCGAAGCTGCCCTCGGCGATCTTGACGCCGTGGTCGAGGGCGATGACCCGGTCCGAGACGCCCGCCACCACGTGCATGTCGTGCTCGATGACCAGGATCGCGACCCCGCGCTCGTCGCGGAGCCGCCCGATCACCTCGGTGATCTCGTGGGTCTCGGCGGGATTCATCCCGGCGGCGGGCTCGTCGAGCAGCAGCAGCCGGGGCCGGGTGGCCAGCGCGCGGGCGATCTCCAGCCGCCGCCGGTTCGCGTACGACAGCGAGTAGGCGGGCTGGTCCCAGCGGTATCCGGCGAGCCGCTGGCCGAAGAAGGACAGCACCTCCTCGGCCAGCGCCCGGACCTCGCGCTCCTCGCGCCGGGCCCGCGGCAGCCGCAGGATCGATTCGGCTGGTGTCGCCTTGGTGCGGCCGTAGGTGGCGGCCATCACGTTCTCGATGACGGACATGTTCTGGAACAGCCGCAGGGTCTGGAACGTGCGCGCGATCCCCAGCCGGGCGATGACATGCGACGGCCGGCCCGCGATCGATTCCGCGCCGAACCGCACGTCCCCCGAGCTCGGCAGGTAGACCCCGGTGATCACGTTGAAGACGGTGGTCTTGCCCGCGCCGTTCGGGCCGATCACGCTGACGATTTCCCGGTCGGCGACCTGCAGGTCCAGCTCGGACAGGGCCCGCAGCCCGCCGAAGGACAGCGACAGCTGATCCAGTGCCAGCACGGTTTCCCGGCCGGCCGGCGCTGGCGCGACCGGTTCGGCGCTCACAGCGCCGCCTCGACGCGTCGCTGGCCGAACAGTCCCTGCGGACGGGCGATCATCATCACGATCAGGATCGCCCCGATCAACAGCTGCCGGGTAATCGACGGCTCCACCACCAGCCTGGTCTCCCACACGAACGCGGCCAGGTAGATGGTCGGCACCATCAGGATCGTCCGCCAGCGGGTACTGACCTGCACGAGCGCGATCAGCATGCAGACCAGTATCACGAATCCCCAGTTACCCGGCGTCTGCGGATTGGCCGGGACGATCACCCAGTGGCGGGCGAGCCAGCCCGAACCCGGGCCCGCGGCGACAGCGCTATTCGAGATCGCTGCGGCGATGGCGTGCGCCGCGAAGCCGAGCGCGACCGTCGCGGCCAGCACCGCGGCCAGCCGACGCCACGGACGCAGTCTGGCCAGCAGGGTGAGCAGGATCAGCCCGTAGAACAGAAAGCCGGCGTAGGTCGCGTTGCGCAGCAATCCGTCGTAGATCACCATCACCACCAGCGCTCCGGTGGCGGCGCCCGCGATGCTGCCCGACCCGCCGAGGATCAGGGCGGCGTAGACCAGGATCAGGATCGGGGTATCGAAGTCGGTCGGGAACACGCTGGTCTGCTGCGCGGCGAAGATCGTGCCGGCCAGCGCCGCCACCATGGCGCCGCACGCGAACGCCAGCAGCTTCACCCGGTTGACCGGGATCGTCATCGCCGCCGCCGCCAGCGGGTCCTCGCGGACCGCGCGCCACGCCCGCCCGGTGCGCGAGGTGTCCAGCAGCCGCAGCACCGCCATCGTGACCACCAGCACGATCACCAGCAGGTAGTAATAGCCGGCGTTGGTGGTCAGCTGGACGCCGAAGGACCTGATCGGGTCGATCCCGGTGATCCCGTTCGGCCCGCCCAGCTTGGCCGGGGCCACGTTGTTGGTGAACTCGACGAACGCCTCGCCGAAGAACAGCGTCACGATGGCCAGGTAATCGCCGATCAGCCGCCGTGACGGAAGCCCGACGGCCAGGCCCAAAATGGCCGCGGCGATCACCATCACCGGCAGTGACACTATGGCCGGAAGGTGGATGCCCGCGCTGCCGATCTGGCCCGACGACAGCAGCGCGTACCCGTACGCGCCGAAGCCGAAGAAGGCTACGTAGCCGAGGTCGAGCAGCCCCGCCCAGCCGACCACGATGTTCAGCCCGACCGCCAGCAGCGCGATCACCAGCGCGTCGATGCCGACCTGGAGCTGGAAGCCGCCCAGGCCCAGCGACGGCAGCAGCGCGCCGGCCAGTCCGGCTACGGCCAGCCGCGGCCACCAGCCGATCCGCTCGAAGGCCCGCTGCGCCTCGCCGAGCCAGGACGGCAGGTACTCGCGTCGGCCCTCCTGCCTGGCGACCCACTCGTCGGCCCCGAGCCGCGGCCCTCGGGAGCCAGGCGGATTCTCGAGGATGTCCGGGGGCTCTTGGGGGCCTAGGGGTCCCTGCGGATACACGCTCATCGCCGGGTCATACCTTCTGCAGCTGCGCGCGGCCGAGCAGCCCGCTGGGCCGGGCCAGCATCACGACGATCAGGAGCCCGAATACGAGCAGGTTGGTGTAGGTCGAGGAGACGTAGCCGGTGATGAACGCCTCCGCGAGGCCGATCACGAAGCCGCCGAGCACCGCTCCCGGCAGGGAGCCGATCCCGCCGACCACGGCCGCGGTGAACGCCTTGAGCCCGGCGATGAACCCGATCGTGTTCGTCACCTGGTTGAACAGCAGCCCGGCCATGACGCCGGCCATGCCGGCCAGGGCTGCGCCGAGGAAGAACGTCGCCGCGATCGTGAAGTTCACGTTGATCCCTAGCATCTCGGCGGCTTCCCGGTCGCCCGCCACCGCCCGCATCTGCCTGCCCAGCCTGGTCCGGTTGACCACCAGTCGCAAGCCGAGCATCAGCGCGACTGCCAGGACGATGACCATGATCTGCACGCTGTCGATGGTGACCAAGCCGACCTGGATGCCGCTGGACAGGGAGATGAACTCCGGCGTGTTGTACTCCCGGAACTGCGAGCCGAACAGCAACAGCGCCGAGTTCTCCAGGAAGAACGAGATGCCGATGGCGGTGATGAGCGGCGCGATCCGGCCCGCGTCGCGCAGCGGCCGGTAGGCGAACCGCTCCATCGCCACGCCCAGGCCACCGACCAGCACGGCGGCCAGCACGAACATGATCACAAGCAGCAGCGGCACCGGGATGTTCACATGCGCCGCGCCGCCGAACCACTGGATCACGAAGAAGCCGATGTACGCCCCGACCATGTACAGGTCGCCGTGCGCGAAGTTGAGAAGTTTCAGCACCCCGTACACCATCGAGAAGCCCAGGGCGACCAGTCCGTAGAGCGCGCCCGTGGTGATGCCGGTTACCAGTTCCTGCAAGAAGAGTCTCATCAGGCGTAGCTCCCGTCCTCACCACGTGCTCCGCCGCGGGCCTGGTGCAACGGCCCGCGGCGGAGCAGCTTGCCCACGCTCAGCTCAGCTGATCATCAGCTCGGGATCAGATGGTACTTGCCCGCCGAATCGATCTTGAACAGGAAGAACTTGGCGTTGACCATGTCACCGTTGGCGTCGAAGGTAATGGGCTGGCCCAGGATCGAGGTCGCCTCGTTGGTGGACTTGACCGCCGCGAGCACGTTCGACCGGCTCGGCGTCTGGCCGGCCTTGCACACCGACGAGATCGCCTCATCCATCACGTGCGTCGCCGCGAACGTCGGCGGACCGAAGGTGCTGAAGGCGCCCCACTTCGACGTCGCCTCTGCCACGATCGCGGCGTCCGCCGGGATCCCGGTGATGTCGGGGCCGAACGTGGACACGTACGAACCGCTGATCGTGAACGACTTCGGATCGAACAGGCCATCGGTGCCGAAGATCACCGCGGACTTGTGCTGCTGCTGCAGGTCCCTGCCGAACTGCTGCGCGTTCACCGCCAGCTGCCAGGGCAGCACCACCACGGACGTTTGCGAAGTGACCTTGGCGACCAGCGCGGAGAAGTCGGTGGTCTTCTGCGACACCGACTCGTGGTCGACCTTGATCCCGGCCTGCTGGAACACCGGAATCATGGAGCTGACCAGGCCGGTGGAGTAAACCTCCTGGTCATCGACGATCATGATGGCCTTGGGGTGCAGGTTGTTGATGATGTAGTTCGCGTCCTGCGGACCCTGCACGCTGTCCTTGGACACGACCCGGAAGAACGTCGGGTTCGGACCGGTGGTCAGCGTCGGGTTGGTCGCCGAGCCGGAGATGAACGTCAGCCCGGCCCGGCCCATCGCCGGACCGACGGCCTTGACCTCCTGGCTGCCGGCCGGGCCGATGACGCCGACGATGCTGGTGTTGGAGATGAACTCCTGGCTGACCGTAGTCGCCTGCGCGGGGTTCAGCTGAGTGTCGCCCTGGACCAGCTTGATGTTCGTATGGTTGGCCGCGTTGTCCGTCTGTACCGCGAGTTCGGCGAAGTGCAGCTGATCGCCGCCCACCGGTGCCGCCGGGCCGGTGATCGGGCCCATGAACCCGATCGACGTATTGCACGCCGTGGCGGCGGCGCTGGATGATCCGCCCCCGCCCGCGCTGCTTGTGCTGCTGCCGCTGCTACTACTGGCGCAGCCGGCCACGGCGAGCGAGCCGAGCGCCGCCACGGCGATGATCAGGCGTCCCTTCATTGGATACGCCTCCATTTCGGTGATATCTCACTATGTGGGAGTCGATATTGCGCGCATTGGGCGCTGGCCGGCGATACGCCGCCACCTCGGCCGCCGCGGAGTCTTGCGCCTTGGCGCTGCGTTCGACAAGCTCAAGACGCCCTCCCCACCGGCCGAATTCGTAACGCTGATCAAACCATTGCCGTTTACGCCAAGGCAAGGGGACTAATGTGGGACCGGGCTGGCAGTTGTGAATTCGATACCGACCGGGCGGCGATCCCGGGGAGGGAGCTTGCGGTGGCCGAAGCCCTCAGAGCGGGTGTGGACGTCCCCGCGATCCGGGCCCGGTTCTCATCGCTCCGGCAGGGCTTCGCCTTCCTGGACGCCCCCGGCGGCACGCAGGTGCCCGACGAGGTGGGCGACGCGATCGCGCGGACCCTCCGCGAAGCGAGCGCGAACCTCGGCGCGGGCTACGCCACCAGCGTCCGCGTCGGGCAGATCCTCGAGGAGGCCGAGGCCAAGGCGGCCAGGTTCCTCGGCTGCGAGCCCCGCGAGGTGACGTTCGGCGCGAACATGACCTCGCTGAACTTCGCCCTGTCACGCACGGCCGCACGGGAGTTCCAGTCCCGGCGATGAGATCCTCGTGTCCTGCCTGGACCACGACGCCGGGGTCGCGCCCTGGCTGGAAATCGCGCACGACCGGGACCTGGTGGTCCGGAGCGTCGCGCTGCACGACGACACCACGCTCGACTTCGATGACCTAGAGGACAAGCTCGGGCCCCGCACCCAGGTGGTCGCGTTCGCCTGGGCGTCGAACGCGGTCGGCACGGTCACGTCCGCCCAAAGGGTCTGCCAGCTCGCGCACGACGCCGGCGCGCTGGCCTGGGTGGACGCGGTCCACTACGCGGCGCATGAGCCGATCGACGTCCGCCAGATCGACGCCGACGTGCTGATCTGCTCGCCGTACAAGTTCTGCGGCCCCCACCTGGGCGTCGCCTACGGGCGGGCCGAGGTGACCGAGCAGTGGCGGCCGTACAAGGCTCGGCCCGCGCCCACCAGCCCGCTGGGCCGCAGCTTCGAGACCGGCACGCAGCCGTACGAGCTGCTCGCCGGGTTCAACGCGACGATCGACTACCTCGACTCGATCGGGGGCTTCCCCGCGATCGTGCCCTACGAGCGCTCGCTGGGCCAGCGGTTCCTGGACGGCCTGCCCGCCACGGTCACCGTGTACGGGCGGCCCGGGATGGACGGCCGCGTGCCGACGTTCCTGGTCAACGTCGACGGAGTGGCCGCCGAAGACGTGGCCGCGACCCTGGCCGCGGCGCAGATCGGGGTCTGGGCGCACGACTCGTGGTACTCGCTCGGCCTGTACCAGCGCCTCGGCTACACCGGCAAGTCGGTCCGGATCGGCTTCATCCACTACAACACCGAGCAGGAGGTCGACCGCCTGCTCGAGGCGCTCGAACCGGGTCCGGCCCGCTTAGCCCGCGGCGCCGGAAAGCCCCTCAGCCCTCGGCGCCGCCGAGGATCTCGCAGAGCTTGCTCAGGTTGATGTTGCCGCCCGAGACCACGCACACGACCTTGCCGGTCCCGGCGCGGCCGGTCAGCGCGGCCGCGGGCGCGAGCGCGCCCGCCCCCTCGGCGATGACCCGCACGCGCTCGGCGAGCGTGCGCACGGCCTCGGCCACGTCGGCGACCGGGATGGACAGGGCCTCGTCGACCAGCGGCTCGACCAGCGGCCACATGCTGTCCAGCACGCGCCGGCTGCCGGAGCCGTCCACGAACGAGGCGCGGTAGTCGACGTCGGCCGGGTGCCCGGCGGCGAACGCCGCCGCCAGCGCCGCGGCGGTGTCCGGCTCGGCCGTGATGATCTTCGTGCCGGGCCGGATCGCCTTGACCGCGCTGGCGATGCCAGTGGTCAGGCCGCCTCCGCCGTACGGGATCACGACCGCGTCGGGGTCGGGCAGGTCCTCGAGGATCTCCAGCCCGATGGTGCCGTTGCCCGCCATCACCGCCGGGTCCTGGACCGGGTGCACGAACAGCCCTTCCACCCCGTCGACGTGGCTGGTGACGATCGCGGTCCACCAGTCGTCGTAGGGGATCTTCAGCACCTGGCCGCCCAGCCGCTCGATGGCCGTCAGCTTGGCCTGCGGCGCGTGCTCGGGCACGACGATCGTGGCCGGGACGCCCACGGCGCGCGCCATCCACGCGATTCCCTGGGCCATGTTCCCGGCGCTGGCGGTGACCAGGCCCTTCGCGCGCTCGCTCTCGGGCGCGAGCATGATCGCGTTGGCCGCGCCGCGGATCTTGAACGAGTTCACCGGCTGGAGGTTCTCCAGCTTCAGGTAGATCTCGGCCGGGGCGCCCGCGGCGTGCAGCCGCACCAGCGGCGTCCGGACCGCCGATCCGGCGATCCGGGCCCGTGCTGCCTCGATGTCCGCCAGGTCGATCACTGCCCGGCCTCCGTGTCTGTCGTGGTGCTTTCGGGGGTTTCGGGGTCGAGGCCGGCCACGGCGTCCTCGATCGCGATCCGCTCCTCCCCGGTGAGCGGATGTTCCAGGGCCTCGGCGACCGGGGTCAGGTGCTCGGGGCGGCCGGGGCCGATCACGACCTGGGTCACCCGGTCGTCAGCCAGCAGCCAGGCCAGCGCGAGCCCGGCCATCGAGGTGCCGCGCCCGGCCGCGATCACGGCGAGCCTGGCCAGGGCCTCGAACGTCTGGCCCTCGACGAAAGCCCGGTACGGCTCGGGCCGCTGGGTCATCCGCGAGCCGTCCGGGTACGGCACGCCGCGGCGGTACTTGCCGGTGAGCCAGCCGCCCGCCAGCGGGCTGTAGGCCAGGTAGGCCAGGCCCCGCTCCGCGCACAGCGGCAGGACCTCCTGCTCGTCCTGCCGGGCGAGCAGGGAGTGGCTGTTCTGGACGGCCTGCGGGGCGCCCGCCGCGAGCGAGGTCGCAAGCTGCCGCGCGCCGAAGTTACTGACCCCGTAGGCGCCGATCAGGCCGCCGTCCCGGGCGGCGCTGAAAGCCCCCAACGACTCGATGAGCGGCACCTCCGGGTCGTAGTCGTGGGCGAGGTACAGGTCGACGCGATCGACGCCGAGCCGCTCCAGGCTCGAGCCGAGCTGCCGGGCGATCCGCTCCGGCTTCAGGCCGTGGTCCGCGCCGGCCTGCATCGGGTTGAACGTCTTGGTGGTGAGCCGCGGCCGGACTCCCCGTGCGGCGATCCAGCGGCCGATCGCCTGCTCGCTGCGCCCGCCGCCGTAGGCGTCGGCCGTGTCAAACCACTCCAGGCCCGATTCCCAGGCGGCGTCCATCAGCTCGAACGCCCGGTCCTGCGTCAGCCCCTGGCCGAAGAACTCCGGTGCCGAGCCCACGCCGCCGAAGTTCCCGCAGCCGAGCGCGATCCGCGCGACGGTGAGCTCCGGCATGTCCACCATCCCTGTATTCCCCTGCGTCGGTGACGATCGGCTTGCTTGGCGAAGTCTGTCACAGCCGTCAGGCGTTGTGATCGGCCCGGGTCAGGCCGGTCTCGTAGGCCAGGGCGACGGCCGGGTGAGACGCCCGGCGGGGTCGCGCCGCTGCCTGCCGACCGCCGGCGGTTCTAGGATCTGATCGTGATTACCGTCATCGGGCCGATGATGGCCCGGTCGGCGAAGGCAGCCGCCATGCCGCGACCGCGGCAGCACCCGGTGTTCGCCGCCCTCTACGACCGCATGACCGGCCCGCTGGAACGCGCGGTAATGGCCGAACGCAGGGCCCGTCTGCTCGGCGACCTCGACGGGCAGGTCCTCGACGTCGGCGCTGGGACCGGTGCCAACCTGGTGTACCTGCGCCAGGCCAGCCGCGTGGTGGCGGCCGAGCCCGACGTGGCCATGCGCAGGCGCCTGGCCTCCCGCCTGGCGGGCATGTCCGTACCGGTCGAGATCACCAGCGACGCCGCGGAAAAGCTGAGGCAGGCCGACGCGAGCTTCGACGCCGTGGTGTTCACGCTCGTGCTGTGCAGCGTGGCCAGCCCCGACCGGGCCCTGGCGGAGGCGCGCAGAGTGCTAAAGCCCGATGGGCGCCTGATCATCCTCGAACACGTCCGCGGCAGCGGTCGCCTGGCGGAGTGGCAGGACCGCGTAACCCCGATCTGGAGCCGGGTGAACGCGGGATGCCACCCCGGCCGCGACACCGCCGCGGCCGTCGAGCGCGCCGGGTTCGCCATCGAGCGGGCCGAGTACTTCGACGAGTTCCCGAGGCTGGTGCCGACCCGGCCGCTGCTGGAGGCGGTGGCCCGGCCGGCGGGCTAGCCCTGCGCCCTCAGGCGCAGATCAGGCAGCCGCTGTCGGTGGTGTCCTCGAAGGGCTGGCCGGAGGGGATCCTGCTCGTCACGGCCCGGACCAGCGCCTCGGGATCGGGGACGTGGGCGGTCACCGACATGCTCCGCACGTAGGCCGCGACCGGTTCCGGGCCCGGCAGCACGAGCCTGCCCCGGAAGTCGTACCTGGTCACGGACGCGAACACGCGTCGCAGCGCGATCTCGCCCTGGTCCATCCCGAACCGGTCGCTGACCAGCGGCACGGCGCCGAGACCGAGGCTGGCCAGCGCGGCCGTGATGAGCTCGCGCATCTCCCGGTGGTGATCGGCGCCGTTGAGGCCGACCACCAGCCGGCCGCGGGTGATCCGGCGCAGCTCGCCGATCGCGAGCTCGGGCTCGGGCACGTGGTACAGCATGTGCATCGCCAGGGTCAGGTCGGCCGACTCGTCGCGCAGCGGCAGGGCGGCCGCGTCGGCCGCGAACAGGCCCGGAGCGCCCCGTCCCGCCTCGCCGGCCCGCTGCCTGACCGCGTGCAGCATGCCCGGCGACAGGTCGGCGCCGATCAGGCGCCCGGGATACCCCCGGCGGGCCAGCTCGGCCAGGTAGACGCCGTTGCCACAGCCGATGTCGGCGACCACCCCGGCGCCCGGTCCGCCGGCCAGGAGGGCGAGGTCCAGCACGTGCCCGACCAGGTCGACCGGCGGCTGCTGGTAGGCGTAGATGGACTGCCGCGCGGCGAGGTTGGCGTCCGTCCGGTACTGGACGTCGCGCAGGAACGACCGGTCCGCCCAGGGCGTCATCAGCCCGACGAACCCGAAGCCCCGGCCACCTCGTACGACCACAGCTCGCTGCTGATGCCGACCGGCGCCGGGGCCGGCCCGCCCGCCCGTTCGGCCGCGGATCGGTGCCCGTGCCCGAACGCGGGGGAGTTCATCCAGGCCAGGAACGCCTCCTCGTCCCGCCACCGGGTCACCACCAGCCACGTGGTGCGCCCGTCGGTGGGCTTGAGCAGCTCGAACCCCTCGAATCCGTCCTGGTTGTCCACTGCTCCGGCCCGGGCGGCGAACCTGCGGGCGAGCTCGTCGCCGCTGTCGGCGGGCACCGTAATCGCGTTGATCCTCACCACGGTCATGGCTCCGATCATGCCAGGCCCGGTCCTGAGCCGGCTGAGCAGGACGAACGCCCTTCCGTTCGGGATAATTTCGATTTTTACCGAACGGGCATCGGTGCGTGCCGTCGGCTAAGTCCCGGGCCGGGGGTAGCGGGCGCTGATGGTCCCTGCCGCAACGCTCCTGGCCGGCCGGATTACTCATTTGGCATCGTGCTGATCAGCCTGGATGATGGATGACATGCATGTCGAGGCCATCAACATCGGCACCAGCGACGACCTGGGACCGGTCAGCTCCGTCCGCGCGGTCGCCGGTCACGGCCTGGAGGGTGACCGCTACTTCTTCGCCGACGGGGCCGGCTCCGGGGAGGCGCTGACCCTGATCGAGGCCGAGGCCATCGAAGACGTCGGCCTGACCGGCGCAAAGTCCCGCCGCCAGGTCGTGGTGCGCGGCGGCGGGCTCAACGACCTGGTCGGCAAGCGCTTCCGCGTCGGCGACGTCGAGTGCGAAGGCGTCGAGCTCTGCGAGCCGTGCCTGCACCTGCAGAAGCTCACCCGCCCCGGCATCATCAAGGACCTCATCCACCGCGGCGGCCTCAGGGCGGACATCCTGTCCGGCGGGACGATCAGCATCGGCGACAAGGTACTCGAGGAGCTATCGCCCGAGCCTGCCTGACGAGCAGTCACGCGCTGCCCAGCCGGGCGGCCTGCACGGCAAGGTAGCGGCGTTCGGGCAGGCTGGTCGCGCGCCGGGCCGCCTCCAGGTAATCCGCGGCTGCCGCCTTCCGATCACCGGCCAGCTCCTCCAGGTGTGCCCGGGTGGCCAGCAGCCGGTGGTACTGCGCCATCCGCTTGTCGGCCGCCAGTTCCGACAGGACCCGCAGGCCCGCCTCGGGCCCGTGCACCATGGCCACGGCCACCGCGCGGTTGAGCGTGGTGAACGGGTTGGGCGCCAGCAGTTCCAGCAGCTCGTAGAGCGACAGGATCTGCGGCCAGTCGGTATCGGCCATGGTCGCGGCCTCGTCGTGGACCGCGGCGATGGCCGCCTGGAGCTGGTAGGGGCCGGCCTCGCCCCGCGGCAGCGCCGCGCTGACCAGCGCGATCCCCTCGCCGATCTGCGCCCGGTCCCACAGCCGGCGATCCTGCTCGGCCAGCGGCACCAGCGATCCGTCCGGCAGCGTGCGGGCCGCGCGCCGCGCGTCGGTCAGCAGCATCAGCGCCAGCAGGCCGGCCACCTCGCTGTCGTCCGGGAGCAGGCGGTGCAGCCAGCGGGTGAGCCGTATCGCCTCGTGCGACAGCGCGGGCACGGTCAGCTCGTCCCCGTCGCTCGCCGTGTACCCCTCGTTGAACACCAGGTACAGCACGTGCAGCACGGCGCGCAGCCGCTCGGTCCGTTCCGTCCCGGCCGGCAGGCTGAAGTCGAACCCGGTCTGGATGAAGACCTGCTTGGCCCGGCTGATCCGCTGCGCCATCGTCGCCTCCGGCACGCCGAACGCCGCGGCGATCTGCGCCGTGCTCAGCCCGCCGACCGCGCGCAGGGTCAGCGCGATCTGGCTGGGCGAGGACAGGTCCGGATGGCAGCAGCCGAACAGCAGGGCCAGCGAGTCATCGCGGTCCGCGGGCTCGGCGTCGGCCGGCGGGCCGAGCAGTTCGGACTGCGGAGTGGCCACCGCGATCAGTTCCTCGCGGTTCCGCCGGGAGCGCTCGCTGCGGACCTGGTCCATCAGCCGGCGTGCCGCGACCGTGATCAGCCAGCCGCGCGGGTTCTCCGGTATCCCGTCGGCCGGCCATTGCAGCGCGGCGGCCAGCAGCGCTTCCTGGCTGGCGTCCTCGCACAGGTGAAACTGCCCGTACCTGCGCACCAGTGCGGTAAGGACCTGCGGCGCCAGCTCGCGCAGCAGGTCCTCCACGCCACCGCGTCCGCCGGCCGCGGCGCCCGCCGTCACAGGTCCGGCTTGGCCTCGTGCAAGACCGGCCAGAACTCCACCGGCTCGACGTCCGCCCACGGCATGTCCGCCGCGATCTGCAGCGCGCGCTCCTCGCTCTCGCAGTCGAGCAGGTAGAAGCTCGCGATGTACTCCTTGGTCTCCAGGTACGGCCCGTCGGTCACGGCCGGCAGCCCGTTCTCCCTGCGCACCAGCCTGGCCTCGACCGCGTCGGCGAGCCCGTACGCGCCGATGAGCTCGCCGGTCGCCTGGTACTTGCGGTTGAACGCGTCCTGCTTGGCGATGGCCTCCGGCCATTCCTCGGCCGGGATCGACGCCCACTTCTCCTGGTTGCCGTAGATCAGCAGCAAGTACTTCATCGTGTGCCCTTCAATGTCGCGTGCCCCGTCGGCGCGCTCTCACCACTGAGTCGGAGCAGCGCGCCGGTCCTCGACATCGACCCCTTGGCCCGGGAACATTATCCGCTCAGGTATTCCTCCTCACCGAGCAGAGCAGGCATGAGCACCCGCCTGTCGGCACGGTCCCGGGCCTGATCAAATTTGTTATTTGCCCAGGCCAAAGCCGTAATCCGAGCCTTGATGGGGCGATTGGGTCCCTGTAGCGTATAAGGGCTTCCTGAACGGCAGGAGGATGGCAATGTTGCCACGCCAGAAGCGGGTGCTCGAATGAACCAACCTGAGAGAACAGCGCGTAGCCGACGAGGACTGATAGTGGCGGCGGCCGCGGCGCTGGCCGCCGCTTCGCTTGCTGCGACCGCGGCGAGCGCGGGGGCGGCTACTAACAGCGCGGCCGCCGCCGGTACGACCTACCCGACCGTGCAGAACATCGGCCCGCGCTTTACCGTGGCGGGCGGGGCCTCGGTGCTGCCCACCACCCAGACCGTCCCGCACTGGCACGGTTCGTTCGTGGACGGCCTCAACGGGCGGACATACGGCTACAACATGGTCGGCGCCGATCCGAGCACCGGCACCTCGACCACGGTCGGCACCGAGATCATCCCGCTGAACTTCAGCTTCGCGGCCGACAACGGCCAGGGGTTCAGCGGTGACCAGGCCGCGTCGTGGTCCTCGCAGTCGCCCATCTTCCGGCCGACCGCGCTGCCGTCCGGGGAGACCGCGCAGTACCTGGACGCGGTGATGCGCTCGGAGTTCAACAAGATCGGCACGGGCTACGGCGTACAGCTGACCCAGACAATGCTCCCGACCCAGACGATCACCGTCCCGCAGAGCCAGGGCGCGATATACAACCTGGTGAACAGCCAAGGCCAGGTTGTGGCCACGGTCGGCCTGGTCAACGGAAACTGGTTCAACGGGCAGCTGCAGTCCATCCTGGTCAGCGCGCACCTGAGCCCGACCACGCTGCCGATCGTGATCAGCGACAACGTCTACCTGTACATCAAGTCGCTCAGCAACTGCTGCGTCATCGGCTTCCACGGCGCGGGCCATCCCACCGGGCTCGGCGCCGGTCCCACGCACGGCAACGGCAACCAGCCCGTGCCGACCTTCGCCTGGGCGTCCTGGATCCCGACGGCCAACATTTTCGGCCCGGGCCTGACCGACGTGGCGGCGCTCAGCCACGAGATCTCCGAGTGGGGTCATGACCCGTTCGTCAACAACTACGTCAACAACTGGGAAGTCGCAGGTGAGCCTCAATACGGCTGCAGCAACGTGCTCGAGACAGGCGACCCACTGGTAGGGGTCGATTTCGCGGCGGGCTCGAACCCGGATCCTGGTACCGGTCCCGCGTGGCACCTGCAGGACGAGGCGTTCCTATGGTGGTTCTCGCGCGACCCGCTTAAGCCGCCGACTCCGGCGTCCAACCACCTGTACTCCTATACCGGCACCTTTAACACCCCCGCGGGTACCTGCTAGCGGCACGGCTGGTCAGGCCGGCTGATGCAGCCGGCCTGACCAGGGCGTCCGGTCCAGCGGTCAGGGAACCGCTACGGTGGCCACGATCTGCTGCTGGTAATGGGCGAGGTTGGTCCCGTCGTCGTAGGTGGAGACGAAGCTGGCGTAGTCCACCGCGCCGCCGGCCTCCGTGCCGACCGTGTTGCCGAAGTAATCGCCGAGGAACGTGGTCTCGCCGGTCGCGGAGTCCACGTGGGGAGAGTTCAGCTGCGGGTCGAACGTGTTCTGGCTGAGCCGGACGTTGTGCCCGATCGGCGCCAGCTGCGCAGAGTAGAACTGGATGCTGGCGTTCACGCAGTAGTTGGCGGCGCCGTAGGGCGGCAGGCTGCCGGCGTAGTTGGGGTTGACCTGGTCCAGGGCGAGCCCGGCCGCCGCCGCCTGCGTCGTCCCGGACGCGGGGCAGGCCAGGCGCCGGTCGTAGAAGTCCACGCTGACCGTGCCGTCGGGAGCGACGGTGAGGTTCGGCTGGAACTCATCGGCCGGGCTGGCGTTGTCGTTGACCTGGATCGGGCTGGTCCAGGTCGCGCCGCCGTCGTAGGAAGCGGTCAGCATCACGTTGTCCACGCCCGCGCTGAAGTCCTCGTACGACACGTACAGCGGGTACTGGCCCTGGGCGTCGAGGTGGTTGCCGACGGCGAAGGTGTTCTCGATCCCGTCGCGGATCGTGGTGTTGGGGTAGATCCCCGGTGGCGGGGTCACGTTGTCTGACCGCCGTGCTTACCACCGACCAGGTCTGGCCGCCGTCGGTCGACTTGTCCACGAAGACCGAGGTGCAGCAGAAGTGCTGCTTGGGAGTGAAGTTGGTGACGGTCGTGTAGATCGTGCCGTCCGGCGCCACGTGCGGCAGCAGGTAGGTGGCGCCCTGCGGCGTGTTCGGCGGCTGCGGCAGCGCCTGAGGGGCGGACCAGTCGGTGTGCGTGCCGTCCTTCTGGGCATCGGCGAACGACACGTACGGCACCGCCGTGTTGTGGTGGAAGTCGACCCACATGGCGTAGACCCGGTTGTAGTGCGGGCTGGCCGCGTTGTCATCGATCGTGATCCACTGCTTGTCCGGCTCGTTGCCCACGCTGTCGTAGGTGGCGACGAAGTCCGGATGGCCTGCGTGGGTGGTGATCCAGTCGGTAGCGGAGTTAGCGCCGTGCGGGCGGACGGCCACCGCGACGGCTTCGGCCGGCTGGGCCGGGTTGGGCTCCAGCGGCGTCCCGATCTTGACGTCGTGGGTCCCGTCCGCGTTGTAGTAGAACTCGTACGGCAGGATGAACTCGTAGTAGTTGCCGAACCCGTCGAACGCGCCGACCGGGTCGGTGTTGTCGGTCCAGCCCTCGTAGCCGGGGATGTGCCCGCTGACGGTCCAGGTCTTGCCGCCGTCGAAGGATTCATAGAAGCCGAGCAGGTGGTTGTAGCCCTCGGCGCTGACGAACCACTTGGACGAACCGATCAGGTGCCTGGGGTTGGTCGGGTCGACCCGGATGTCGGATTCCGAGTAATCCTTCACCAGCATCGGGCCCGCCGCGGGGTAGCCCGGGTTGCTGCCGACCTGGGTCGGGTAAGGCCCGGACGCCCCGGTGTTCTCACCGGTGGTCGCGCCGGGACACGGCGACATCCCCGTGTAGCCGTCGTTGGGGCCGTCGTTGACGAAGTACGGGACTTCGGGCCGGTAGCAGCTCACCTGGCCCGACGTGGCGTCGACGTTCGTGACCTTGGCGGCGGCGAAGCTCGCGGCGTAACTCGCATCGCTCTGAAGGCCCTGCGGCACGACGCCGACCCCGGGTCCGGCCTGAGCCGCCGCCGGGACGGACGTCGCGACCAGGGCTGCTGGCACCGCAAGCGGCAGGATAACCAGTACGGCTGGCAAGGCCAGCCTTCTGAAGCGGTACATAGATGACGGCCGCCTCCTATGGGTAGACACGGGCTGGCCATGGGCTCCCCTTCCGAGCGACAGCACTCTACGCCAGGGCGCGCGATGAGTTTGGGTGCGGGCCGCGGTCTTAAGCAGTGCCGGAGGGGGCTGTCGAGTTGCAAGGAGCGGCACCAAGTTGCGCTCAGCGCAACAATGGGAGCGGGGAGCGCCCGGTCGGGCGGGGAGCTCCCGGTCAGCCGGGAGCGGGGAAGTCACACGGGGACGGACAGGGACAGCCCGAACTGCCCGGCCGAATCGGTCCACCATGAGCGCATCGCGAAGCCGGCCGCGGCCAGCTCGGCTTCCACGCCGGCCCGCCGGAACTTGGCCGAGACCTCGGTGCGCATCTCCTCGCCCTCTGCGAAGCTCACCGCGAGCCCGATGGCCGGCAGGTGCACGGTCTGGTCGGCCAGCGAGCGCAGCCGCATCTCGATCCATTCGGCATCGGCGTCCCACACCGCGACGTGCTCGAACTCGTCCAGGTCGAAGTCGGCGCCGAGCTCGGTGTTCAGCACCGCGAGGACGTTCTTGTTGAACGCGGCGGTGACCCCGGAGCAGTCGTCGTACGCGGCCACCAGCGTGGCTGGGTCCTTGACCAGGTCCGTGCCGAGCAGGAAGAAGTCGCCGTCGCGCATCCTGGACCGCAGCCGGGCCAGGAACGAGGCGCGCTGCTCGGGTACCAGGTTCCCGATCGTGCTTCCGAGGAAGGCGATGAGCCGGGGTGCGGGCGCGTCGCCGTCGGCGGGCAGCCCGAGGTGCTCCTCGAAGTCCGACACCACGGCGCGCACGTCCAGCCCCGGGTACTCGGCGGACAGCGCGCCGCCCGCCGCGACCAGGGCCGGCTCGCTGACGTCGACCGGCACGTAGCAGCGCAGCGTGCCCGCCGCCCGCAGCGCGTCCAGCAGCAGCCGGGTCTTCTCCGATGACCCCGAGCCGAGCTCGACCAGCGTCCGGGCCCGCGTCTGCGCGGCGATGCCGGCCGCGGTGGCGTGCAGGATCTCTCGCTCGGCGCGGGTCGGGTAGTACTCGCGCAGCTCGGTGATCTTCTCGAACAGCGCGCTGCCCTCCGCGTCATAGAACCACTTGGGCGGCAGTGACTTCGGGTCCGACACGAGCCCGCTGCGCGCGTCCGCGCGCAGCGATTCGGCGAGGAAACCGGGCGGCAGCCTGCGGTCAAGTGAGGTCAACGGATTGCGATCCTTCCATCCGGGGGTCTCGGGAATCAGGGATGACGGGGGCTTCATGGGCGGTCGCGAGGCCCGCGACGATCGAGCTCAGGACGGGTAGCGGCGTCACGCTGACCTGCTCGGGCGTGGCGGTGACCAGTGAGCCGTCGCGGGGGATCTCGGTCCAGCCGGCCTCGTCGTCGCCGGGCTCCGAGGCGACGGTGACGCGGCCCGGCTCCCGCCGGTAGTACAGGGTGTGCCCGGCGGTGGTGGCGGCGATCACGCGGCCGTCGGTGAGCAGGAAGTTGAACCGGCCGGTCACGCCCGCGGTGCACAGCGCTTCGGCGGTCCGCACCAGCGCCTCGGTCGGCGAGAGGCCCTGCCGGAGGCGGTGCAGGACCAGCGCCCACAGCAGCGCCGAGTCGACCCGGGCCTCCAGTTCGAGAAGCGAGGCGGCCGGCAGCGTCGCGGCCAGCGCCGCGGTGGACTCCGGCCAGCCGTTGACCGCGCCGTTGTGGCTGAACAGCCAGCGGCCATGCCTGAACGGCGCGGCCGCCGCCGGGCCGTGACTAGTCCGCGGTGTGGCGTTCCGGATGGCCGCGAGCACCGCGCCTGCCCGGGTCACCCCGGCGACCTCGGCGAAGGACTCGTCCGTCCAGATGGGCACCGCCTGCCGGTACCGGACCGGGTCGGCGTCGCCTGCCGGATACCAGCCCACCCCGAACCCGTCCGCGTTGATCGCCCCTGGCCCCTGCCGGCGCGGCGCCCAGGCCTGCCGTGTACAGCCCGTGGGGTGGGTCGATGATGACCGAACGCAGCGTGGCCGCCGGCCCGAGGTAGGCCAGGTGCCGGCACATCAGGCAGTCTCCGCGACCCCGGACCGGGCGGTCCGGAAACCGGAGAAGATCTGCCGCCGGATCGGGTAGTCCCAGTTCCGGAACGTGCCCCGGCACGCCACCGGGCTGACCGCGAACGAGCCGCCGCGCAGCACCTTGTACTCGGGGCCGAAGAACACCTCGGAGTACTCCCGGTAGGGCCAGGCGCTGAACCCCGGGTACGGCAGGAAGTCCGAGCTGGTCCACTCCCAGACGTCCCCGATGAGCTGGCGGGCCCCGCACGGCGCCGCCCCGGCCGGGTAGGCGCCGGCCGGCGCGGGACGCAGGAACTGCTGGCCGAGGTTGGCCTGGGCGGCCTCCGGCTCGGAGTTGCCCCACGGGTACCGGCGGGACAGGCCGGTCGCCGGGTCGAACCGGGCCGCCTTCTCCCATTCGGCCTCGGTCGGCAGCCGTCGGCCCGCCCATCGGGCGTACGCGTCAGCCTCGTACCAGCACACGTGCAGGACGGGCTCCTCGGGCCGCATGGGCTCGGTGGCGCCGAACACCCTGCGGGTCCACTGCCCGCCGTCCCGGTTCCAGTACAGCGGCGCGGTCAGCCCGGCCCGCTGCCGGTGATCCCAGCCGGCCGCCGTCCACCAGCGCGGGTCGTCGTATCCCCCGTCCGCGATGAACTCGGCGTACGCGCCGCAGGTCACGGGGGTGGTGTCGATGAAGAACGGCGCCACGTCCACGGTGTGCGCCGGCCGCTCGTTGTCCAGCGCCCAGGGTTCGGTGGAGGTGCCCATCGAGAACGGGCCGCCGGGCACCAGGACCTCGGGCGGAAGCCGGAACGCGTCCGCGGGCGCCGGGCCGGGCGCCGCCGCGCTCAGCACGGGGGCCCCGGACCGGATCTGGTGGGTGATCAGCATGGTCTCGTCGTGCTGCACCTCGTGCTGGGCGATCATGCCGAACGCGAACCCGTCGCTGAGCAGCCGGCTGCCGCCGAACCGGGACCGGTCGATCAGGTCGAGGACCCGGCCGCGCACCTCGTGGCCGTAGGCCCGGGCCTGTGCCGGGGGCAGCAGCGGCAGCGTGGGACGTTCGGCGCGCGGGTGCTCGAACGCGTCGTACAGCGGGTCGATCTCCGGGTGCAGCGGCTCGCGCCCGCCGACCTCGCGCAGCAGCCACAGTTCTTCCTGGTTGGCGATGTGCGCCAGGTCCCAGACCAGCGGGGACATCAGCGGCGAGTGCTGTCTGACCAGGTTGGCCTCGTCCACGCAGTCGGTGAGCAGCGCCGTCCGCTGCCGCGCCCCGGTCAGCTCCCTCGCGATGACCCCGCGCAGTACCTCCTCGGGGGGACGATCCCCCCCAGACCCCCCCTGCTCTTGGGGGGATGCCATCCCCCCAAATCCCTCTGGCCCCCCGGACCCCCCTTGGGTCTGTTCCTCCGTCATCGGACTTCCTCCAGATGGTCGTCGGCCGGACATCGGTCGTTCAGCACGTACCGTTCGGTGAAGTCGGCGACCGCCTGCCGGATCTCGGCCGGTGCCCCTGACCGGCCGAGCGCGGCGTCGGCCGCCTCGAAGCACTGCCTGCTGGCCCGCCCGATCAGCGGGTCGCCCGGGCCGGAGCGGGCCGCGCGCAGCCACGGGTCGTCCGCCGGGCCGTCCCACACCGGCTCGGCCGCGGCCATCGCGGCGTCGGCCGCCCGCTCGTCATCGGCCAGGGCGGAGGCCACCGCTGCGGGCACGATCCAGCCGTTATCCCGCTGCGCATCGATCATCCGCAGTCTCCATGTGCCCGCGCGGGCGGACCGGCGGGAACAGCGTGGACAGGTGATAGTCGAGATCCTCGGTGGTCGGCGCGCGCAGCGTGCCCGAGCCGCCGTCTCGCAGCCAATCACGGAAGGTCAGCCCGCGCGGCGCGGTCCAGTCGGCGGAATCAGGCTCGCGGACGCACATGATCTCGGCGTCCAGGGCGTAGGCGGCCCACGCGTCGCGCGGGTCATCGCTGTCCGCGGGGGCGCGGGTGCGGCCCGGGTTCATGTTGGACCAGACCTGCTGCCGGGCCGAACGCCATCCGGTGGGCCGCCCGCGGCGCAGCGGGGAGTTGGCGAACGCCGCCACCAGCACCGGCCCGATCGCGTGCAGCAGCCGCCAGCGCGACCGGTAGCCGGACTCGCCGGCGCCGTCGTCGCCCGCGTCCAGGCAGACCTGGACCGACGCGGTGCCGCACATCATCTGGCGGCCCCACGGGCCCTCACGATCGAAGAATTTCTCCATCGCCGCGTATCGCGGCAGGTCCAGCAGGCGCCGGGGCGGGCGCAGCGGGTCAAGGCCGTAGCCGGATAGCTCGAGGCCGACCGCCGCGGCCGCGTCACGCAGCGCGGCCAGGTCTCGTCCGGTCACCTCCAGAAGCTCACCGAGCGTGGCGGCGGGAGCGGAACTCAGCTCGAGCTGCCCGCCAGGCTCAACCGTGAGCGAGGCACCAGACGGAAGAGAAGGACATTTATACGGAACGGTACGGGGTGCGTGTTCCGGGTAACCCTCATCGTCAGCCGGAGCTTCAAAGGAAGCTAGGGCGGCGGCTACCTGCTCCGCCCGGACCGGCAGGGCTGGGTCACGTGGATCGCGAACCAGCCACTCGAGTTCGACGCCTACCCGTTCCGGCGGCCCGGTCTTGAAGCAGATCCCGTGAACGTGCGCCTCGGCGTCAGCCTCCGTGAAGCGCGCCCCCTTGATCACGATTTCAACACTACCCGACGGGTCTGACAAAACTCCTGAACCCCAAAAGGCCCCCCATGAGCCCGGCAGACCGGCACCCTTGATGCCACTGGCCTGCGCCGACAGCGCTGGCCCTCGGCATTCTCGCAGGCAGATCTCAGGTTCGGGTGGTACCTTGCAGCACGCTGAGTAGGACTGTCAGTAACGTTCAGTCGCGAGATTTATGACACGCCGTAATCGTTAACGTGGCCGTTAGCGTGTAACGGCTCTGGCAGGATGGACTCCGATGAAATTGCCGTCCGTGATTCCGCCGGTATTCCGGGGTAAGGCTGGGGAGCCGCCCGGCATCGTCGCCGTCGCGCGCGTGGATCGCAGGACCAAGAACATCACCAAGCGGCTGAACCCCGGCGAGATCGCCATCATCGATCATTCCGACCTGGACCGGGTCAGCGCCGAGGAACTGATAAGGAAAAAGGTCGCGGCCGTGGTCAACGCCGCGGTGAGCATCAGCGGCCGCTACCCCAACCTCGGCCCGCAGCTGCTGCTGGACGCGGGCATCCCGATCGTCGACGGGGTCGGGCAGGACGTGCTGGTCAAGGTGACCGACGGCGGGGTCGTGCGGCTCGACACCGAGACCCTGTACCTGGGCGACACGGTCGTCGCCAAGGGGACGCCGCTCACCCAGGAGCTGGTCGACGCGGCGATGGCCGAGGCCAGGTCCATGGTGGCGGTGCAGATCGAGTCGTTCGCCGCGAACACGCTGGAGTTCCTGCGGCGGGAGCACGAGCTCCTCACCCACGGCATCCCGGCGCCGGACATGGAGACGGACATGGCCGGCCGGCATGTCCTGGTCGTGGTGCGCGGCTATCACTACCGCGAGGACCTGGCCGCCTTGCGGCCCTATATCCGCGAGTACAAGCCGGTAATGGTGGCGGTGGACGGTGGCGCCGACGCGCTGATCGAGGCCGGCTACCAGCCCGACGCCATCTTCGGCGACATGGACTCGGTGTCGGACGAGGCCCTGCGCTGCGGTGCGGAACTGGTGGTGCACGCCTACCCCGACGGCCGCGCGCCCGGCCTCGCCCGGGTCCATGAGCTGGGCCTGGACGCCGTCACCTGCCCGGCGCCCGGCACCAGCGAGGACATCGCCCTGCTCGTCGCCGACGCCAAGGGCGCCAGCCTGATCGTCGTGGTGGGCACCCACCACACCCTGGAAGAGTTCCTCGACAAGGGCCGGCCGGGCATGTCGAGCACCTTCATCACCCACCTGCGGGTGGCCGGGAAGCTGGTCAACGCCAGGGGCGTGCACCAGCTGTACCAGAGCCGGATCTCCGGCTGGTCGCTGCTCGTGCTGGTGCTGGCGGCGGCGATCACCGTGCTGGTCGCCGTGCTGTTCTCGCCCGCTGAACCCGTCCTGGCCCGGTACTTTGAAGCGACCTGGCACTCCTTTATCGGAAGATTCTAGTGATCGACTTTCGCTATCACCTGGTGTCCATCGTCGCGGTGTTCCTCGCGCTGGCCATCGGGATCGTGCTCGGTTCCACCGAGCTGCAAGGGCCCGTATACAACGCCCTGTCCAGCACCACCGGCAAGCTGCAGAACGAACTGGGCCAGGTGAGCAGCCAGCGGGACGCGGCCGTGCAGCAGGCCGATCTCGGCCAGTCGTACGCCCAGGCAGTGGAGCCGCTCGTCCTGCGCGACCTGCTGGCAGGCCAGCGGTTGCTGATCGTCACCGAGCCGGGCGCGTCCGCCTCGGCGGTAGCCGGGATCACCGCCGCGGCGGCGGACGCGGGCGCCACGGTCACCGGCCAGATCGCCCTGCAGAACAAGTTCTTCGACACCAGCGCCACCACGCTGGACAGCCTGAATCAGGTGAACCTGGACATCGCGCAGCACGCGGGGATCGCGCTGGATACAGGCGAACCCCCCCAGCAGCAGGCCGCGCAGGTGATCGCCAGCGAGATCCTCACCAAGTCGTCGGGATCGCAGGCCGGCCAGCAGGCCGGCGCCCCGCCGACCAGCAACGGGCCGGAATCCGACGCGCAGTCCATGCTCGGGGCGTACGCGAATCTCGGCTTCCTGACCACCACCGGGCAGCCGGACGCGCAGGCCACGCTGGCCGTGATCGTGACCCCGCAGAACGCGCCGTCGGACGGCACGGCGGACCCGCTCGACACGATGGTGGTGTACGTGGCCCAGGAACTGGCCGCGGCCAGCTTGGCCACCGTGGTGGCGGGCACGTCGGCGGGTTCGGGCGCGGACAGCCCGATCGCGGTCGTGCGCTCGAACAACGTGTCCAGCCAGGTTTCGACGGTCGATGACGCCGACCTGGTGGCCGGGCAGACCGTGGTGATCCAGGCGCTCGCGGCGCTGCTCAACGGGGGCAAGGCGGGCAGCTACGGCTTTACCGCCAACGGTGCGGGTTCCGTCGCGCCGAGCCCGGCGCCCACGCCGAGCGTCAGCGCCTCGCCGACCACGACGTCCTCGCCGACCACCAAGAAGAAGGTGAAGCGGTGAGCGCCGGCCGCCGGCTGATCGCGGCTGCGGCCTCGGGGGTGACCGCCACCGGGGCGGCCAGGCTGGCCTACGCCGCCCTGAACCGCGTCCCGCCCGGCGGCACGAAGACCTGGTCGCGCACCAACCACCGGGGCGAGCCTGTCACGCTCCTGGAGGGACCGGCCGTCGCGCTCGGCGCGATCGCGGGCGCGCTGGCGGAGGCCGGGCTGGCGCCCGGGCCCGGCTGGCGGTCCGGCGGCGCGATGGCGGCCGCCGGGGCGGGAGCGGCGGCGTTCGGGGCCTATGACGACCTGGCCGGATCGGGGGACCGGCGCGGGTTCCGCGGGCACCTCGGCGCCTTGCGGCACGGCGAGGTGACCACCGGGGCGGTCAAGCTGGGCGGCATCGGCGCCACGGGGATCCTCAGCGCCGCGCTGGCCGGCGGTTCGCCCGCGGACGTGGTGATCAACGCCGGGCTGGTGGCCGGCGGCGCGAACCTGCTCAACCTGTTCGACCTGCGGCCCGGGCGGGCCATCAAGGTCGCGGTGGCCTCCGGCGCGCTGATCACCGCGGGCGGAGCGCTTTCCTCCGGCACCGCGTCCGGCACCGCGGCGCCCCTGGCGGCCGGGCTGGCATCCCTGCCGCCTCTGGCGGCAGGACTAGCGCTGCTGCCCGAGGACCTGGGCGAGCGTGCCATGCTCGGTGACTGCGGCGCGAACGCGCTGGGCGCCATGCTCGGCGCGGCCGCGGCTTCGAGCCTGCCGCGGTCGGCCAGGATCGCGCTGCTGGCCGGGATCGCCGGGCTGACCGCGGCCAGCGAGAAGGTCAGCTTCACCAAGGTGATCGAGCGCACCCCGGCGCTGCGCTGGCTCGACATGCTGGGCAGGCGGCCGGTGAACCAGGTGCCGTCAGTGACGATTCCCGCCCAGCGGGACCGCACGGCGGCTTACGCCGGGGCTGGGACCACGGACCGTTCGGCCCAAAAAAATACCGACCAGACGCCGCCGGAAGAGTGACAACGCCCGTGGCCGAGCGGGGGAGTGCTCGGCAACGGGGCGGGGGGATAGGCCGGGCCGCGGTCCTGATCGGCGCGATCACCATGCTGGCCCGGGTCATCGGCTTCGGCAGGCAGGTCGTGTTCGCGCACACGGTGCAGGCCTCCTGCCTGGGCACCGCGTACACCACCGCGAACATGGTGCCCAACATCATCTACGACATCGTCATGGGCGGTGCCCTCACCGCCGTCGTGGTGCCGGTGCTGGCCGGGCCGGCCCAGCCGGAATCGGGCGGCCGCGAGCAGGTGCGCCAGACGTCCGCGGCGCTGCTGAGCTGGGCGGTGCTGCTGCTCGTCCCGGTCAGCGCGGTGGTCGCGCTCACCGCGCGCCCGCTGGTCTCGCTGCTGCTCGGCGCGACACCGGGCTGCCCCCGGCCGGGCATGGTCACGGTCGGCACCCGGATGCTCGAGGTGTTCGCGCCGCAGATCCTGCTCTACGGCCTGGCCGTGGTGCTGTACGGCATCCTCCAGGCGCACCGCAGGTTCGCCGCACCCGCGCTGGCCCCGGTCCTGTCCAGCCTGGTCGTCATCGGGGCGTACTTCTGGTTCGGCGTGGTGGGCAACGGATACCAGTCCATGCTCAGGCCGGTGCCCGCGGCGGCCTGGATCGTGCTGGCCGCCGGGACGACCGCCGGAGTCGCGGCGCTGGTGGCCACCCCGCTCATCCCGGTGGCCCGGCTCCGTCTGCGGCTGCGGCCCGTGCTGCGGTTCCCGGCCGGGGTCGGCGCCCGGGTCCGTTCCCTGGCCCTGGCCGGGATCGCCACGCTCGTCGCCCAGGACGCCTCGGTGGCGGTGGTCATCGTGCTGGCCAACTCGCGCGGCGGCAGCGGCGCGCTCGTCCTGTACAGCTTCGCCTGGGCGGTCTTCTTCGTGCCCTACGCCGTGCTGGCCGTGCCCATCGCGACCAGCGCCTTCCCCGAGCTTTCCGCCCGGTCGGACGGCTTTGACGCCACCAGCGCCACGTCGACCCGCGCGGTGACGGTGGCGTCCTGGCTCGGGGTGGCCGGGATGGCCGGCACGTGCATCCCGCTGGCCCGGGTGTTCCAGTCCCACGCCGGCCAGGCCGCCGACGCCCGGCAGCTGGCGATCGCGCTGGCCGCGTTCGCGCCGGGACTCGTCGGGTACGGCCTGATCGCGAACCTGTCCCGGGTGCTGTACGCGGAAGGCCGGAGCCGCGCCAGCGCCGCCGCGGTCAGCGGCGGCTGGCTGGTGGTGATCGTCGCGGACCTGCTCATCGTGCCGTTCGTGCCGCCGTCCTGGGTCGTGCCCTCGCTCGGCCTGGGCACCACCATCGGGCTGACCGGCTCCGGGGTGGTCCTGCTCGTGATGGTCCGCCGGTTCCGCGGGCCGGACGCGCTGCGCGGATGCGGGCGCGCCGCGCTCGCCGGGCTGGCCGGCGCGCTGGCCGGGACGGCCGCCGGGCTGGGCGTGGGCAGCGCGGTCCGGGTGGGCGGCTTCCTGCCCAACGTGGCCGTCACCCTGCTGGCCAGCGCGGCCGTGCTCGCCGCCTTCCTGGCCGTGGTGGCCGATCGCCGACGGGGGAGACCTGCGTGCCGTCATGCGCGCGGGTGGTCCGCACATGAAGATCGCCTTCGTGATCGGCACCACCACCGGCGGCACCGGGCGGCACGTCAAGATGCTGGCCGCCGGGTGCGCGGCGCGGGGGATGACGGTCCAGGTCTTCGGCCCCGCGCAGACCGGTCGTGACTTCGCGTTCGCGGGCGGGTTTACCGCCGTGCCGATCGCGGACCGGCCGCGCCTGCTCCGCGACCTGCGGGCCATCGCCAGGCTGCGCCGCCTGCTCGGCGCGGGCCGGCCCGACGTCGTTCACGCGCACGGCCTGCGGGCCGGGGCGCTCACCGCGATCGCCCGGTTCCGCCGCCCCGGCGCGCTGATCGTCACCGTGCACAACGCGCCCCCCGCCGGAGGGGTCACCGGCGCGATGTACCGCGTGCTCGAGCTGATCGTGGCGCGCGGCGCCGACTCGGTCCTGTGCGTGTCCGCGGACCTGGAGGAACGTATGCGCGCGGCCGGCGCTCGGCGGGTCGGCCACGCCGTGGTGCCCGCCGCGCGCATCTCGCTGACTCCGGCCGCGGACGTTTCCGCGGAAACGCGCGCGGCGATCCGTGCCGAGCTCGGGGCCGGCCCGGACCAGCAGGTCGTGCTGGCCGTCGGCAGGCTGGCGCCGCAGAAAGGGTTCGGGCTGCTGCTCGACGCCGCGGCTCGCTGGCGTGATGCCCGGCCCGAGCCGCTGCTGGTCATCGCGGGTTCCGGGCCGCTCGAGGCCGAGCTAAGAGGGCAGGCCGCGGCGCGCGGGGTGGCGGTGACGTTCGCCGGGCACCGCCCGGACGTGCCCGCGCTGCTGGCCGCCGCGGACGTGTTCGTGCTGCCCAGCGTGTGGGAGGGGCAGGCGCTCATCCTCCAGGAGGCGCTGCGGGCGGGGGTGCCCATCGTGGCCACGCGGGTCGGCGGGACCGCGGACCTGACCGGTGAGGACGCCGCGGTGCTGGTTCCCGGGGGCGACGCGCAGCGGTTCGCCGACGCGGTGCGCGCGGTGCTCGGCGATCCCGCGCTGGCCGCCCGGCTGCGCAAGGCCGCACTGGACCGGGCCGACGTCCTGCCCGACGAGGACCAGGCGGTGGATGCGGCCCTGGCCGAATACCGCCGCGTCCTTGTGACGTAACCGCCCTTCCCTGCGTGTCGGCGGGGGCCCACAATGAAGCATGACTTACGGCCAGGCAGGGGTGGCGTGCCCGCAGTGCGGCAGCGCCGCCGCGGTGCACTCGATCGCGGAATGGGCCGCCATGGCCCAGGGACCGACGAGCGGATATGGGCCGGCGCCGCAGCCAGGCTACGGTCCGGGCCCGCAGCCGGGGTACCCGGCATCGCCCGGGCCGGGCCCGCAGCCTGGGTACCCGGCATCGCCCGGGCCAGGCCCGCAGACCGGCTTCCCGGACCCGTCGCAATACCAGCAGTCCGGGTTCCCCGATCCCTCTCAGTACCAGCAGTCCGGATTCCCCGACCCGTCGCAGTACCAGCAGCCAGGGTCCTCGGCGCCGTCGCAGGACCCGTCGGCCGGATCCTCCGCCGAGCCGCCACCTGCGTCCCAGGCGCAGCCGCCGCCGGCCCAGCAGCCCGGATATCCTGCTTCCGGGCCCTGGCCGCCAGGCCAGCAGGGCGGGTACCCGGGGGAGCCGTGGCAGAGCCAGCCACCGCCTCGGAGGTCCAGCGGCTGGGGCGACACAGGATCCGACGTCTCTCTTGGAGACAGCATCGGCGAGGCCGTCGTGGACGCGGCCATGGGATTCCTCGGCCGGGCTATCGGCCGCCGGGTGCGCCGCACGCTCGAGGAGCGGGTGGTGCCCGCCATGGCCGTCAGGCAGCAGGAGATGACCCGCCAGCGGATGGCGATCGCTGAGCGGCATCCCGACCTGCGCTTCTGCCTGAACGACAAGGTGGTCTTCCTGGCCGGCGGTACCCGCGTGCTGCCCTTGACGTCGGCCATGCAGGTGACCACCGTCGAGCAGTCCGATGCCATCGTCGCCCAGCTGCGGGGCGGCTGACCAGCGCGTCCGGCTTGATCAGGCCCGTGAGCCCCGGTTAAGCAGCTGTCCAGCCGGCTCGCCATCCGGCGCTCCGCTGTCGGCGTCGAGCAGCGGGATGCCGCGCAGCCACGTCTGCCGGACCCGCCCGGTCAGGGCCCGGCCCGCATACGGCGTGACCTGGTGCCGGTGCTGCAGCCGTGCCGGGTCCACCACGAAACTCACCTCGGGGTCGAACGCCGTCAGGTCGGCGTCGCACCCGGCGGCGATGCGTCCCTTGGCGGGCAGGCCCGCCAGCGCGGCGGGCGCCGCGGCCATCCAACGGGCCATGTCGTCCAGCGTCCGCCCGCGCCGCCGGGCCACGGTCCACACCGCCGACAGGCCGAGCTGCAGCGATGCGATACCGCCCCAGGCCGCGCCGAAGTCGCCCGTGCCGGAGGCCTTCAGCTCGGGCGGGCAGGGCGAGTGATCGGACACCACGCAGTCGATGACCCCGGCTTCCAGCCCGCGCCACAGTGCCTCCCGGTTGACCGCGTCCCTGATCGGCGGGCAGGACTTGAACTCGGTCGCGCCGTCGGGTACCTGCTCGGCCGCGAAGAACAGGTAGTGCGGGCAGGTCTCGGCGGACAGCCTGATGCCCGCCGCCTTGGCGCCGGCGATCATCGCCACGCACTCGGCCGCGGACAGGTGCACGATGTGCGCCCGGGCGCCGGTTGCGGCCGCGGCCGCGACGACCTTCTCGATGGCGCGCCGTTCGGCGACCGGAGGCCGTGACGCCACGAAGGCGCAGAAGTCGCGGCCGGACGCCGAGGTGACCTGCGACCCGTCTTCGGCGTGCACGATCAGGAGCGCGTCTAGTCCGGCCAGCGAGCCGAGCACGGACCGCAGCCCGTCGGCGTCCAGGGGCGGGAACTCCGGCACGCCGGAGTCGATCAGGAAGCACTTGAACCCGACCACCCCGGCCTGGTGCAGGGGCAGCAGCGACCCGGAATTCCCCGGCACCGCACCGCCCCAGAACGCCACGTCGACCCAGCATTTCCCGGCCGCGGCGGCGCGCTTTTCCTCAAGCGCTATCACCGAGGTCGTGGGCGGCAGCGAGTTCAGCGGCATGTCGCAGATCGTCGTCACCCCGCCCGCCGCGGCCGCCCGGGTGGCGGTCGCGAACCCTTCCCACTCCGTCCGGCCGGGTTCGTTGACGTGCACATGGCTGTCGACCAGGCCGGGCAGCAGCGCGAGGTCGCCCAGGTCGACGTCTCGCCGGGCGTCCAGGCTGCCGCCGTAGTCCTCGATGGCCGCGATCGAGGAGCCGCCGACCGCCACCGCCGCCGGCCGCGTCCCCTCGGGCAGCACCGTCCGCCGGGACCGGACGACCAGGTCGTACATGAGCGTCACCTCCAGCAGAAGCCAGTCTCTCACCCGCCGCGCCGGCAAGATCACCTTGCTGTTCGTTCATCTGCGCGTCATGTGCTGGCCAGCTGTCGGTCACGGACCCGGACTCAGGCGGGGTGAAACCCGGGTTTCACCTTGCCCTATCACGGTCGGACCGGGGATTCACCTCGTTAAGCGCCCTCGCCGCAAGGGTCACGTCCCCGTGATGTGCTCGGGGCGGACCGGGACGCGGGCCAGGTCCAGGCCGGTGGCGGCGCGGATGGCGGCGACGACCGCGGGCGTCGATGAGATCGTAGGCGGCTCACCCACCCCGCGCAGACCGTACGGGGCGTGCGGGTCGGCGAGCTCGAGCACGTCGAGGCGCACCGGCGGCATGTCCAAGATGGTGGGAATCAGGTAGTCGGTGAAGGACGGGTTCCGGACCACGCCGTCCGTCACCTGGATCTCCTCCATGACGGCCGCCCCCTGGGCGATGCCCCCGTGGATCTGGCCCTCGACCGCCTGAGGTTGAGGTTGTTCGTGTAGACGGCTTGACTTCCTCTCCGCCCTGAAGGGCGGAGATTCCCGCCTGTCACGCTGCTTGGTGGCGTGGCTTCGGGTGGGTTCCTGCTTCGCCGCGCTGTGCCAGGGCGGGCCCTGGTCTTACCTGCGCTCCACAGGCTGTCACCGCCAGTCCGGCGGCCTTGGCGACGTTGACCGCCGCGTTGATGTCCCGGTCCAGCCATGTCCGGCACTGGTGGCACTGCCAGGCCCGGACGTGCAGTGGCTTGGGGCCGTCCTTGGCCCCGCAGGCCGAGCATGTCTGGGAGGTGGGGATGAACCGGCCGATCCGGCGGAACTGCCGGCCGTACAGCCGGGCCTTGTATTCCAGCATGGCCACGAACGCTGACCATCCGGCGTCGTGGACGGACTTGGCCATGCGGGTGCGGGCGAGTCCGGTGACCGCCAGGTCTTCCACGGCGACCGCTTGGTTGTCGCGGATCAGCGTGGTGGAGAGCTGGTGGTGGAATTCGCGCCGCGCGTCGGCTACCTGCGCGTGGGCACGGGCGACCTTCACCCGGGCCTTGTCCCGGTTCTTGCTGCCCTTCTGTTTGCGGGACAGGTTCCGCTGCGCCCGCCTGAGTTTCTTCTGTGCCCGCCGCAGGAACTGCGGGGAGGCGATCTTGCGGCCGTCGGACAGCACCGCGAAGTGGGTCAGGCCCAGGTCGATGCCGGTCACCGGTCCGGTCTCGGGCAAGGTGACGGGTCCGGTCTCGATGACGAAACTGGCGAAGTACCGGCCCGCGGAATCCCGGATCACGGTGACGCTGGACGGCTCGGACGGCAGATCCCGGGACCAGCGGACCGGAACGTCCCCGATCTTGGGCAGCCGCAGCTTCCCGCTGGCCAGCACCTTGAACCGGGCGTTCGCGGTGAACCGGACCGCCTGCCGGTGATCCTTGCGGGACTTGAACCGAGGCGGCTCGATCTTCGGGCCTTTGCGCTTCCCGGTGACCGACGCGAAGAAGTTCCGGTACGCCGCGTTCAGGTCGGCCAGGGATTGCTGGAGCACCACCGCGGACACCTCGCCCAGCCAGGCCCGCCCCGGGGTGGCCTTGGCTGCGGTCAGCCGGGCCGACAGCTCGCCGTCGGTAATGTAGGGCTGCCCGGCCGCGTGCGCCTGCTGCCGGGCGCGCAGCGCGTCGTTGAACACCACCCGCGCGCACCCGAACGCCCTCGCCAGGGCCTCACGCTGGCCTGGTGCGGGGTAGAGACGGTAGTTGTACCGGAGCTGCATACCTCGATTATAATTGCGTTTTATGGCCGGGTACGGGACATCCGCACTGGCAGGCATCGTGTCTTCATCCTTCATGCCCACCTGGTTTTCGCCACCAAGTACCCGCACAAGGTCTTCGGTTCCGCTCACCTGCAGCGGATGAAAGAGATCATGCGGGACGTCTGCGCGGACTTCGGCGCGGAGCTGGCCGAGTTCAACGGGGAACCCGAGCATGTCCACCTGCTGGTGACCTTCCCGCCCACCGTGGCCATCTCCCGGCTGGTCAACAGCCTCAAGGGGGTGTCCTCCCGTCGGCTGCGGCAAGAATTCCCGGACCTGCGCCAGCACTACTGGCGGGCCACACGCCTGTGGTCCGGATCGTACTTCGCCGACTCGGCCGGCGGGGCACCCATCTCCCTCCTGCGCCACTACATCGAACAGCAGGACCGGCCGTCCTGACAGGTTCACGCCCGCCCGCATTCACCACCGGCCTGAAAGTCGGCGCACCGGCGGCCATCTTGGTAGCAGTCCATCTCGACGTGCGGTACCTCGTGGGGGCCGATGCCGAGCCGAGGGTCGCCGCGTTGGCTGGTCCTTGTGCTCGAGCCCGTAGGTCTTGAGGCCGGGTACGTCGTCGTGGGTCACGATCGCGGCGACCCCGGGCAGCGCCAGCGCTTCGGCGATGTCGAGCCCGGTGATCAGGGCCCGGGGATGCGGGCTGCGCAGGGTCGCGCCCCACAGCATGCCGTCCAGCCACAGGTCCGAGGAGTACGCGAACTCGCCGGTCACCTTCTGCCGGCCGTCGGGACGTGCCGGGCTGTCGCCCACCCCGCCTCGTAGGCCGGCTTCGGTCCGGGTGATGGTCGGCTGGCTCGCGGTCCCGGTCATCGGCCTGCTCCCAGGCGAAGCCGGGCGGCCCGCACATCGCGGACCGCCGCGGCCACGTCGGCGGTGCGCAGTTCGCCGCGTTCGACCACCGGCGTTCCGCCCACCAGGAGCAGCTCGACGGCGCGGGCGGCCCGAAGACCAGCGCGGCCACCGGATCGCCGTCCAGCTGCCCGCCGGCTCCGCGGGCGATGGCGTCGTGCGCGAGCGTGTCGACCCGCCACAGCGCGATGTCGGCGAGCATGCCCGGCCGCAGCGCGCCGATCTCGTCGTCCCGGCCCAGGCAGCGTTGCGCCGCCGCGGGTTCCGAGCCACAGCGCCTGCCGGGCGGTCAGCGCGGCGGGGCCGTGCTCGTCCCTGAGCCGCGCGGCGAGCAGCGCCTGGCGCAGCTCGCCGGCCAGCGAGGTGCCCTCGCTGGAGGCGGCGCCGTCGACCCCGAGGCCGACCGTGGCCCCGGCCCGCAGCAGCTGGCGGACCGGGGCGATGCCCGCGCCCAGCCGCGCGTTCGAGCTGGGGCAGTGCGCGACCGAGGTGCCGGTCACGGCGAACCGCTTCACGGCGGGCTCGTCGAGGTGCACGCAGTGCGCGAGCCAGACGTCCTCGCCGAGCCAGCCGAGCTCGTCGGCGTACTCGGCGGGCGTGCGGCCGAGCGTCTGCCGGCAGTACGCGTCTTCCTCGCGGGTCTCGGCCAGGTGGGTGTGCATCCGGACGCCGAGGCCGCGGGCCAGCTCAGCCATCTCGCGCATGAGCCTGGGGCTGACCGAGAACGGGGAGCACGGGGCCACCGCGACCCGCACCATGGCCCCGGGGGCGGGATCGTGGAACCGGCGGATCGCCGTCTGCGGTGGCGGCGAGCGCGTCGTCGGGGTCCTCGACGACCTCGTCGGGCGGCAGCCCGCCCGCGGACCGGCCGAGGTCCATCGAGCCGCGGCACGGATGGAAGCGCAGGCCGACGGCTGCCGCGGCGGCGATCTCCGCCTCCAGCGCGCCATGCTCGCCGGGCGGGAAGATGTAGTGGTGGTCGGTGCTGGTGGTGCACCCGGACAGGGCCAGCCAGGCCAGGCCCGCCGTGGCGGCCGCGTGGACCTGCCCGGGGTCGATCCGGGCCCAGACCGGGTACAGCTCGGTGAGCCAGTCGAACAGGACGGACTGCTGGGCCAGGCCCTGGGTGAGCCACTGGTACAGGTGGTGGTGGGTATTGATCAGGCCGGGCGTGGCCAGGCAGCCGGTGCCGTCGACCCGGCGTGCCCCGTCCGCGGCGGCGTCGGGCGCCCGGCCCTCGCCCACCGCGGTGATCCGCCCGCCGGTCACCACGATGTGGCCGCTGCGGTACTCGGTGCCGCTGTCGTCGTGCCGCCGGCCGTCCATCGTCGCGACGGCGCAGTTCTCGATGACGACCGTCCCGGCCAGCTCCGGGGCCGTCACGCGCGGTCCCCGGCCATGCGCGCGGCGGCCAGCCGGACCGCGTCGAGGATCTTCTCGTAGCCGGTGCACCGGCACAGGTTGCCGGCCAGCGCCTCGCGGATGTCCGGGTCGGCGGGTACTCCGGCGGTGCGCCGCAGCAGGTCGTGCGTCTGCATGATCAGCCCGGGGGTGCAGAAGCCGCACTGCACGGCGCCCGCGTCGATGAACGCCTGCTGCACCGGGTGCAGCCCTCGGGCGCGCCCGGCCGCAGCGGGCGCCGGCCAGGCCCTCGACCGTGACGACCTCGCGGTCCGCCGCCTGGCCGGCCGCGACCAGGCACGCGCACACCGGCACGTCGTCGAGCAGCACCGTGCACGATCCGCATTCGCCCTGCTCGCAGGCGTTCTTCGAGCCGGGCAGGGCGAGCCGCTCGCGCAGCACGAACAGCAGGCTCTCGCCTTCCCACACGTCATCGGCGGTCGCTGGCTCGCCGTTGACCGTCATCGTCACCCGCATCGTGGTCGCCTCCCTTCGCCTGCTCCGGTATGCCGAACTGCCCAGGCCCAGGCCAGGGTGCGCCGGGCCAGGACGGACAGGGCGTGGCGGCGGTAGGCCGCGGTGCCGCGCACGTCGTCGATCGGCCGCGCCGCCGCCGCGACCAGCTCGCCGAACCGCCGGGCGACCGGCTCCGGGCAGGCGGTCCGGCGACTCCCACAGCCCCGCCTCGGCCAGCGCGCCGGCCAGGAACTCCTCGGCGGCCGGGGCGCGCAGCGGCGTCGGGCCGGCCGACCCGATGCCGGTGCCGATACCGCCGAACCCGGATTGTCCGGAACCGAACTATCCGGGTCCGTTGTAGCCGGCGGGCGCAGTTCCAGCGCGAACGCGCAGACCGCGATCACCATCGCGTTCCTCGTGCCGATCTTGGCGAACTGCTGAGGTCCCGCCGCGACGGGGATGAGCACCGAGGTGATCAGCTCGTCGGCCGCCAGGGTGCTGCGCTTGGGCGCGGTGAAGAACTCGGCGACCGGGATCGTCCGCGAGCCGCGGAGCGAGGCGGCCTCCACCGCGGCCCCGGCGGCGAGCAGCACCGGGTGGCAGTCTCCGGCCGGCGAGGCGGCGCCCAGGTTACCGCCGACCGTGCCGCGGTTGCGGATCTGCGGTGATCCGACGGTCCGCGCGGCCATCGCCAGGCCCGGCAGCAGGCCGCCGAGCTCTGCGATGAGCCGGGCGTAGGTGACCCCGGCCCCGAGGCGCACCAGCCCGTCGCTTCGCTGCCACGCGGTGAGCTCGGGGACCCGGTTCAGGTCGAGGAGCGCCTCCGGCCGCCGGGCGTCGAAGTTGATCTCGACCATGACGTCGGTCCCGCCCGCGATGGGCACCGCGCCGGGAACCTCGGCCTTGGCCGCGAGCGCGTCAGCGAGCGACCGGGGCTGCAGGAATTCCATGCTCGGTAACCAGCTCAGCTTCCCCGGTAGGTGGAGTAGGCGAACGGGCTGAGCAGCAGCGGCACGTGATAATGCCCGCCTTGGCCGGTCATCTCGAAGGTCACCGTGACCTCCGGGTAGAACGAGGCGGTCCCGCGCGCCGCGAAGTACGCCCCGCTGCCGAACGTGATCCGGTAGACGCCGGGCTCGAACCCGGCCTCGGCCACCGGTCCGGGCGCCCCGGTCCGGGCGCCACGTCCGGGGCCGGTCGCGCCGCCGGTCCGGGCAGCTTCAGCCGGCCGTCGGCGTCGGTCAGCCCCTCGCAAACCTCCGACCACCCGTCCCGGCCGTTTTGCTCGAGCCGCACGTGGACGCCCGTCGCGGGCCGCCCGCTGGTCGCGTCGAGGACGTGCGTCGATAGCGTCGACACGGTCAAAGGCTCAGCAACTTCGCCAGCCGCAGCCGGGTGATCTTCAGCAGTTCCTGGCGCACCACGGCCCGTTCGGCCTCGGCGTCGTTGCCGAGCCTGGCCCGCAGCTGATCCAGCATGTCCTGGCCGGACAGGCCGCTGGCGCAGACCAGGAACACGTGGCCGAAGCGGCGCTCATAGACGCGGTTGCCTTCGGCGAGCGCCTGCCGCACCCGGTCGCTGGCGGACGCGGCACCGGACTGCTCGGCCGCCGACCATTCCCCGGCCGGGGCACGGTCACCGATCCGCGGGTGCGCGTTCATGCTCTCGACGATATCGTCCCAGCTCAGCGCCTCGAAGGCAGCGTCCACCGCGGCCTGGAGCGCGGCCGGTCCCGGATAGGGGCGGCCGTCGGCGATCGCCTTGGCGAACGACCGCGACGCGCAGCACGCGAGCAGGTCCCGCTCGGCGGCCTCCGGCGGGGCCGCGTTGAACGCCGCCAGCGTGGACTGCTCGGCGTCCTGGCTCATCATGCGAAACATCCAATCAGCCGGTGCCGCGGACGTGATAGGCGCCTATCGAATCAATCACCGGTAACCTGGCTCCAGCCGTTTTGTAGCTTTCGCTAAACACATGATGGCTATGGTGCGCGTGAAGGGTTCGTCGCCAGGAGGTGATCCCTTGCGAGTACGGGACTTGCTCGACGTGCCTGGTCTCGGGATCAGGCTGCTGACGGACGTCTCCGGCGTGGACCGGGTGATCCGGCACGTGTACACCACCGACCTGCCCGATCCCAGCCGTTACCTGACGCCGGGAGACCTGGTGCTGACCGGCATGATCTGGTGCCGGGAACCCGGCGATGCCGAGCGGTTCGTCCGGGCCCTGGTCAAGGCGGAGGCCGTGGTCCTCGGTGCGGGGGAGGCGCTCGGCGAGGTGCCGCCCGAGATCATCCAGGCGTGCAGCCAGCACGGCATCACCCTGCTCGCGGTGCCGGCCGAGACCTCGTTCGCCACCATCACCGAGGAGGTGGCGCGCCGGCTGAACGGTGACCGGGCGACGGCCATGACCAGGGTGCTCGGGCGGCGCAGGCTGCTGCTGTCCGCGGTCGCCGAAGGGGCCGGCCTGGACGCGATGTTCCGGCTGATGGGCCGCGAGATCGGCGCCGAATGCTGGCTGCTCACCGCGATGGGCCGGGTGGTAGGCGGAACGGGGCCGTCGCTGCCCGGTCCGCTGGCGCTGCGGCTGGCCGCGGAGTACCTCAAGGCGGACCGGCCGTCGGCCATGGCGCGGGTGACCGGGCCGCGCGCCCCGGCGGACGGCGACGGGAAGTACTCGCTGTTCGCGGTCGGCGGCGAGCCCCGGGTCACCAGCTGGTTCCTCGCGTGTGCGGGCCACGAACAGGACTGGCCGCACGAGCTGCGCGAATCCGTGGCCGAACTGGCCGCGGACGCGGCCCTGGAGCGGGCCCGGCTGGACGCCGGCCGCGCCGGGGATCGCAGGCTGGCCGAGGCGATCGTGGCCAGGCTCGCATCCGAGGCAGGCGAGGGGGCCGCCCCGGCCGAGATCGCCTCGCTGATGCGCGCGGCCGCGCTGTCACCCGACGGGCGTCACCTGGTCGCCGCGATGAGCGCGGAAGCCGACCGGATCACCGGCCCGAACGCCGATCGCTGGCGCAGTGACCTGGCCGAGGAGCTGGCCGTGCCGCACGCGGAGGGCACGGCGGTCGCCGCGCTCGGCGAGCAGATCGTGATGCTCGTCCCGCTGCCTGAGGGCGCCGGCCCAGATGCCGGGCACGCGTTCGCCGCCCGGATGCGGAACGCGCAGCCGGTGCTGGAATCCGACCGGTCCCGCATCAGGCTCGCCATCGGCGTCAGCGCGCCCGCCGAGGGCGTGGCCGCCCTGGCCGGCGCGCTGCACGAGGCCGAGAGCGCGCGCAGGCTCGCCGCGGTACGCGCCGAGGCCGCGATCCCCTCAGGGGCCGTCTCGGTGGTGACCAGCGACGAGGTGGCCTCGCACGAGCTCCTGCTGGCCAGCGTGCCCGGCAGCGTGCTGCGCTCCTTCCGGGAGCGGCTGCTCGGCCCGCTGCTGGCCTACGACGAGCGGCACCACGCCGAGCTGCTGCCCACCCTGCGCCAGTTCCTGGCCTGCTCGGGTTCGTGGAACGCGTGCGCGGCGTCCATGTACGTTCACGTCAATACGGTCCGCTACCGGATCCGCAGGATCGAGGAGCTTACCGGGCGGGACCTGTCCAACCTGGACGACCAGGTGGATTTCTTCCTTGCGTTGCGAATTCGCTAGCTTGTCCGGGTGGTGGTGATCCGGTCCGCCTCGACGGCGGACGCGCCGCAGATCGCGGCCGTGATGCGGGACGCCTGGTTCGCCGCCTACGAGGGCATCATCGCGCCCCAGATCATCGACCGGGTCACCGCGCCCGACGGCGGCGCCCGCGTCCGGCAGTCGTTCCGCACGCGACCGTGGCAGCGCATGATCGCCGCAGTTGAGCCGGCCGAACAATCCGAGCCAGCCGAACAATCCGAGCCAGCCGGACAAGCCGAGCCAGCCGGCGCCGGGCCGGCCGCGCCGGGCATCGTCGGCTACGCGTCCTTCGGGCCAGAACGCGACGTGCTCGGCATGTCCTGGCCCTACCCGCGGACCGCGGCGGGCGCCGAGGGCCGGGTCGCCGAGCTCTACGCCCTGTACGTCCATCCGGCCCGGTGGTCCACTGGCACCGGGCGGGCGCTGATGGACCAGGTCCTGGCCAAGGTATCCAGCACCGGATACCAGAGCATCACGCTGTGGGTCCTCGAGGACAACGCCCGCGCACGCCGCTTCTACGAGCGGGCCGGGTTCGCGCCGGACGACGCCCGCCACGTGCTCGACGACCTCGGCGGCGTCACCGAGATCCGCTACCGCCGCGCACTAGGTTCTAGCACTCAGGCAGGGCAGCACGCGCATGCGCGATGAGCGCCCTGGCCGCCGGGCTGACCGGGCCCTCGGTGCGCCAGGCGAGCGCGAGGCGGCCGCGCATCTCGGGATCGCGGACGGCCAGAACGCGCAGCCCCTCGCCATGCGAGCGCGCGACTGAGGCCGGCAGGAACGCAAGCCCCAGGCCGCGGGCGGCCAGCCGCGCCAGCGTGCGCGGATCGCTGGCCTCGAACGCGACGTGAGGCCGCAGCCCGGCCGACGCGTACGCGGCGTCCACGCAGGCCCGCAGTCCGGTGCCGGCCGGGAGGCTGATCAGCGCCTGCCCGGCGATCTCGGCCAGGGCCACCGACGTGGCGCCCGCCAAGGTGGCTAGCCCGGCCGGCACGGGATCCGCGCACACAGCCGCCACGATCGGCTCGTCCGCGACGACCTGAAGGCCCAGCCCGTGCTGCGCACCCGGGCTCCGGGGGCTTGAGGGGGCCAGGGGGGCCAGGCCGATGACGGCTAGGTCATAGGCGCCGGCCCGGACGCCTTCGGCCAGGTGGTCCGAGCTGTCCTCGGCCAGGGTGATCTCGATGGCCGGATGGCGCCCGTGGAACGCCGCCAGCAGGTCCGGTATGTCGAGCGAGGCGACCTGGCCGACCATGCCGACGGCGACGTGGCCGCGCAGCAGGCCGGACAGTTCGTCGACGGCCAGCCGGGCTGCGGCCACCGCGCCCAGCGCGGCCCGGGCGAAGGGGAGCACCGCCTCGCCTGCCTCGGTGAGCCGGGTCACGCGGCCCGACCGGTCCAGCAGCTCCTGGCCGAGCTCGCGCTCGAGCTGCCGGACCTGCGCGCTCACGCCCGGCTGGGAAACGTGCAGCTTGGCGGCGGCCCGGGTGAAGTTCCGCTCGTCGGCGACCGTCACGAAGTACTCCAGCTGCCGTAGTTCCATAACCAATGATTCTAGTAACTAGTCAAATTATGTCTTGGACTTCTGATGGATCGCTCAGCAGGCTGGAAGAGGCAACAGAAGGGAGTACGACCATGGCCCACGACGACAGCGCGGCCAAGGCGGCCGCCATCTACTTCGAAGCCTGGCAGGCGAGGGATTTCGCGCGGCTGCGCTCGGTGCTCGCCGACGACGTCGAATTCGCCGGGGCGCTCGGCCAGGTCACGGGCGTTGACGAGTGCCTGCGAGGCCTCGAGGGACTGTCGCGGATCATGACCGGCATCGAGATCCGGAAGGTCTTCACCGACGGGCCCGACGTGCTGACCTGGTACGACATGGCGACCAGCGTGGCCGAGCCGGTACCCGTCGCGAACTGGATGCAGGTACCGGCGGCAAGATCACCCGCATCCGGGTGGCCTTCGACCCCAGGGGCATCGCGGGCGGGCAATGACCAGCCCGCAGACCGAGTCCGGCCCGCGTGCCCCGGCCCCTCACGAAGCCGGGCGCGGGCCGTCGGCCGCGAGCCGTGCCCCGTGGCTGGCCGTCGCGGTGCTGGCCGGGTCGCAGTTCCTGGCGGTGATGTCGACCACCGTGGTCAGCGTGGCGCTGCCGGCCATAGGGGCGGGCCTGCACACCGGCCCGGCCAGCCTGCTGTGGATCGTCGACGCCTACGTGATCGTGTACTCGGCGCTGCTGGTCGTGGGCGGGACGATCGGTGACCGCCGCGGCCGCAAGGGCATGTTCCTGCTCGGCCTCGCCCTGTTCGGAGCCGGGTCCCTGGCCGACAGCCTGGCGCTGTCCACCGGCTGGCTCCTGGCCGCCCGGGTGCTGCAGGGCCTGGGCCCGGTGCTCCTGGTGCCGGGCAGCCTGACCATCATCCGGGCGCTCTTCGACGACGAACGCCGCCGCGCGCAAGCCATCGGCCTGTGGTCCACCGGTTCCGGCCTCGGGATGGCGGCCGGGCCCGTGGTCGGCGGGCTCATCGCCGCGCACCTGGGCTGGCGCTGGGTATTCGGGTTCAACGTGCCGCTGGCCGCGGTACTGCTGCTGATCGCCGCGCGGTCCGTGCCCCGCCTGGACCGGGTGGCCGTCGCCCGCCGCCTGGACTGGGCGGGCACGGTCCTGGGCTCAGCCGGCATCGCCGCGATCGCGTTCGCCCTGATCGAAGGCGACCCGCTCGGCTGGACGTCCCCGCTGGTCCTGGCCGGATTCGCGGTCAGCGCCTGCGCGCTGGCCGGGCTCGTGGCGCGGGAGCGGCGGGCCGACGCGCCAGCCATCGACGTCACGCTGTTCCGCCGTCCCGCGTTCACCGCCGCCAACGTCGCCGCGTTGGTCGTCTTCTTCGCGTTCATCGGCGCGATCGTGTTCTTCAGCGCGTATTTCCAGCAGGTCAGGGGATTGTCCCCGGTCGGTGCGGGCCTCCAGGTGTCAGTCCTGGGCGTGTCGTTCGCCATCACCGCGCCGCTGTCCGGACGGCTCGTCGGCCGGGTGGGCCCGCGCTGGCCCATGCTCGCCGGCCTGGTCGCCGCGGGCGCGGCCATGCTCGGCCTGCTGCGGCTCGGCACGCGCACCGGCGCGGGGGAGATCTGGTGGGATTTCGCGGTGGCCGGCGCGGGCGTGGGACTGTGCCTGACGCCGATGACCCAGGTGGCGGTGTCGGCGGTCGGCGCGGACCGGGCCGGGATGGCCTCGGCCGTGCACAACGCGCTCCGCCAGTTCGGCCAGGTGCTGGGAGTCGCGGTGCTCGGCGCGATCATCGATGCGCGGGCCGCGGCGGGCGGGCCCCGGGGCTTCGTGACCGGACTGCACGCCGCGATGTGGGTGTCCGGGGCGGCGCTCTTCGGCGCCGCCGCGCTGACCGCCGTGCTGCTGCGCCCCGCCACCGTCCCGCCGAATAACAGCCAATGATGCCTCAACTGGCACTACTGATATAGAGCCAATCCTGCGATGGTAGCGGCATGCCGCGCCGTCTCGTCCAGCTGTTCGCCGGGCTGCTCCTTTACGGGATCAGCGACTCCATGCTGCTGCTGGCCGGGCTGGGCCTGGATCCGTGGGATGTCCTGCACCAGGGCCTGTCCCGGCGGACCGGCGTGCCCACCGGGACCTGGGTGATCATCGTGGGCGCGGCGGTGCTGCTGCTGTGGATCCCGCTGCGCCAGCGCCCCGGCCTCGGCACGCTGTGCAACGTGGTGGTGATCGGGGCGGTCATCGACGTGGTCCTGGCCGTCGTCTCGCCGCCGCACTCGCTCCCGGTCCGCGCCGCGGTGATGGTCTCCGCGGTGGCGCTGAACGGCGTGGCCACCGGCATGTACATCGGCGCGGGCCTCGGGCCCGGGCCGCGCGACGGGCTGATGACCGGGTTCGCGGCCCGCGGTCACTCGCTGCGCCTGGTACGCACCGGGATCGAGGCCACCGTGCTGCTGATCGGCTGGCTCCTCGGCGGCACGGTCGGCATCGGCACCCTGGTCTACGCGGCCGCCATCGGCCCCCTCGCGCACATCTTCGTCCCCCTGTTCAGCCGAAAAGGTGCCAGCCAAGCTGAAATCCCGCAGTCCGCTAGCTCTATGCCGTGCACTCTCGGGGATTAGTGCCTCAGCGGTTTAGCCTTGGCATAGTTGCTCGAACCTGGACTTGGACAGATCCATGACGGCGGCACTGTCGCGAACCGACAAGCCAGCGGCGCGAAGCGCGGAAGCCATGGTCCGTGCCTTGCTGCCGAGTTCGTCATTAGCGCGACGGAGTTCTGCCGCTGCCTCGTCCCTGCGGGACCGTCCGTGATGGTAATCGATGAGAATCTCGCTGGAAAGGCCCGGCACTTCGTAGACGTAATCGACGACGATCTGCGTTGTTGGGTCCGCACCGGTGATGAAATGCTTTAGCGCCTCGACTTCTTCATGTAGTTCGGCGATGCTTCGGCCGCCCGCGCTCCCGGGATACCCCTGCGGAAGCGCCGTCCATACCCAGGCGCTGGTATCGACCGTCTGCTCGCGCTTGACGTGTACGACCAGATTGATCGCAGATCCGCTCATTCCATCCACTCTCCACCGAAAACGGGGGCCAGGTCATCGCGTAGACGATGCAGCTTGGCCATGGTGATGTCCCGGACTGGAACAGTTGTCCTTGCCACGACGACATGGTTGCCGTCATAGAGCAGGAGCAACCGCACTGACCGGGTTGACTCGACCCAGTCGGGCCGGTATCCATGCCGCCGTGCCATCTCGTAAATGCGGTCGCGAAGCTCCTGGTAGGTGGTTAACACAATAAAACCTTAGCCCGGTGGACATCATGATGTCCACCGGGCTGGACGGATAGGTGCTAGTGTCGGCGTTTCCTGCCTACCGCTGCGCCCCGCTAGTCGCGCGAGCGCAGCGTCGACACGCCCTCGCCGCTGAGGTCGTCGAGGACCGCCTTGCGCCCGGTCATGGCCATGACCAGGGACAGGATCGGCCCCGCGACCTCGGGACCGGTGCCGTGCGACCACTCGGCGTCGGTGGCGAGGAGCGTCAGGCCGTCGATCCGGCGCTTGCTGCCGATGAGCAGGTTCGACCCCTTGAAGAAGTCCGCGACCGTGACCACGGCCTCGGTCGGATAGGCGTGCTTGATCCCGAGCGGCCTGCGGATGTCCTCGGAGTGCACGATCGTCTCGCCGAGCCAGGTGGGCGTCGGGCCCGGCGGGTGCTTGACCGAGGTCAGCACGCCCTCGAAGTGGGCCATGGTCTCTGCGGGGGAGGCGCCACGCTGCGCGGCGACGCCGCCTTCCTGTACCTTGTCGAAGCTGAACCCGGAACCGATCAGCCTGGCGAAGAACGCCGGCGGAGTAAGCGTCGCGGCCGAGGTCATGTGGGCGAGCACGTCGCGCACGGTCCACTGGGTGCACAGCGAGGACGTGTCCCACTGCTCGCCGGTCACGCCGTGCAGGTCGGTCGCGAGCGCCCTGCGTTCGGCGTGGATCGTCGGCCAGATGTCCATGAATTCTCCCCTCAGGCGGCAGCGATGCCACCTGCCCGTATTGTTCGGTTATGGCCAAATTAGCCAAGTGCCGAATCAGCGGTTAATCGTATAGTTGGCAGGCGACGGGAGGCAAGGTTGCGGGACATCCAGAAGGTGCTGGCGGCACTGGCCTCGCCGGTCCGGCGCGAGATCCTGGGCCTGATCTGGGATCGCGAGCTTTCGGCAGGCGAGATCGCGGCCGCCTTCCCGGTGACCAAGCCGACGATCTCCCAGCACCTGGCGGTCCTGCGCGAGGCGGGCCTGGCCGCGGCCACCGCGGTCGGCACCTCGCGCCGCTACCGGGCCCGCCACGAGGCACTCCGCGGCCTGCACGCCGCGCTCGGCAGCCCCGGCAAGTGGATCAACGCCGACGACTCTCCCGAGCGAGCCTCATCCGACGTCCGCACCCAGCCGGTGGTGGTGGCCAGCACGGTTGTCGCCACCGACCAGGCGGTGACCTTCGCCGCCTTCACCGATCCCGCCGTCTACTCCCGCTGGCTCGGCGTGCCCGTCTCGATCACCGGCGGGCGTTTCGCCTGCACCCTGGAGTGGGGGACGAACGTGCGCGGCTGGTACGAGCTCGTCTGCCCGCCGGAGCTGATCGTGATGCGCTGGGATTTCGAGGACGACAACATCCCCGTCCCCGGCGGCGAGATGACCGGCTACCTGAGGATCTGGCCGCACGCCGACGGCGCGCGCGTCGAAGTGCACCAGCTCGTCGAGACCGCCGCCCAGGCGGAGTTCATGGAGAACGCCTGGGCGATGGTGCTCGGCCGCCTCAAGGCCGGAGTCGCCCGCGCCTCCGACCCGAACGCGTCAATGCCGCCACGCCCCGCCCGTCCCAAACAGCGCGACTCGGCCTGACGAACCAGGGCTCACCAGCCGCGGGCGCGCCACTCTTCGAGGTGGGGCCGCTCGACGCCGAGCGTGGTGTCCTTGCCGTGCCCCGGATACACCCAGGTCGCGTCGGGGAGCGGGGTGAACAGGCGGTCGGTCACGTCGGTCAGCAGGGAGGTGAAGTCCTCCGGCGAGTTGGTCTTGCCCACGCCGCCGGGGAACAGCGAGTCGCCCGTGAACACGTGCGGATCCGCGGCCAGCCGGCCGCCCGCGTCGTACAGGACCGCGATGCTGCCCGGCGTGTGCCCGCGCAGGTGAATCAGGGACACCGCGCAGTCCCCGAACGTCAGTGTTTCCCCGTGCTCGGCCCGGTGCGTGACCGAGACGGGCAGGTAGTCCGCGTCGGCCGGGTGCGCGACCACCTCCGCGCCGGTGTGCTTCTGCACCTCGGGCAGGGCCTGCCAGTGATCCGCGTGCCGGTGCGTGGTCACGATCGTGCCGACCGGCGTGTCGCCGATCATCTCGATCAGCCGGCCCGCCTCATTCGCCGCGTCGATCAGCAGGCCCTGACCCGTACTGGCACAGCGCAGCAGGTAGGCGTTGTTGTCCATGGGGCCCACGGATATCTTGGTCACGGTCAGGCCGTCGATTTCACGGGTGTCGGACGGACCGCCGACACGTACGTCTCCGGTGTAGGTCACTTTTCAAACCCTATACCGAACGGTCCTGGCTACCTCGATCCCGCCCGGCGCATTGCTCACCACCTGGAGGCCCGCGTGAAGATACTCGTCCTGGCCAGCCGCCACGTGCGCGAGCTGCTGCCCTACGGTGAGTGCGCGGACCTGATGCGCCGGGCCCTGGCCGACCTGGCCCGCGGCCAGATCCAGCAGCCGCTGCGTACGGTTGTCCGGCCGCGCGATGCGGCGGGCTTCATGGGGCTGATGCCCTCCTACTCTCCGGCTATCGGCTACGGGCTGAAGGCGCTCTGCATCACGCCGGGCAACCCGGCCATCGGCAAGGACGCGCACCAGGGCGGGGTCCTGCTGTTCGACGCGGCCACCGGTGAGCCGCTGGCGCTGGTGAACGCGTCGGCGGTGACCGAGATCCGCACCGCGGCCGTCTCCGCGGTGGCCACCGACCTGCTGGCCCGGCCCGGTGCCGCGGAGCTGGCCATCATCGGCACCGGCGTCCAGGGCCAGGCGCACGCGCACGCCATCGCCGCGACCAGGCCGCTCGCCGGGATCCGCCTGGCCGGACGTGACCCGGCCCGGGCCCGTCAGGTCGCCGCGGCGCTGGCCGGGCAGCTGGGCCTGCCGGTCACGCGCACGCCGAGGCCCGCGACGCGGTCGAGGGCGCGGACATCGTGGTGACCGCCACCAACTCGCCGCAGCCGGTGCTCCGCCGCGAATGGCTCGCCGCGGGCACGCACATCAACGCGGTCGGCGCCTGCGTGCCCCGCGACCGGGAGATCGACACCGCGACCATGGCCGAGGCGGCGCTGTTCGCCGACAGCCGCGAGTCCGTGCAGAACGAATCCGGGGACTACCTGCTGGCCCAGCAGGAGGGCATGGTCAACCCGGTCCGCGCCGAGATCGGCGAGCTGCTGACCGGCCAGGCGAAGGGCCGCGCCGGCGACGACGAGATCACCCTGTTCGAGTCGCTCGGCGTGGCCGCCGAAGACCTGGCCGCCGCCAGCTACCTCTACGAGAAGGCCGCCCGCCTGAACGCCGGCACCGCCGCCGACTTCTGAGACCGCATGGCCGCGCCAAGGACTAGGCGAGCATTCCCTCCAGCATGGCCTCCAGCAGCCGGGCGACGCGCGGTTCGACGTCGACGACCGCGTGGGCGAGCCGTGGGTCGCTCCGGTAAAGCGCGGCGACCTGCGGCCCGGGTGTCGCCATCTGCCAGAATGCGCCCGACATCGCGGTCGCGGCCGCGATGAGGTCGACGCCGTCGCGCTCGGTCAGCCCGGGTAGCAGGCGCCGCACCACCGCCACGATCGCGTCGACCTCGGCCAGGGTGACGAGCTTGAAGGCGCGCACCGCGTCCAGCGAAACGTGGCGCTCCAGGTTGAGCGGCGCCTGCGCCAGCAGGTCGCAGAACAAGCCGCGGGCCGCCAGCGTGCTCGCGAACCGTCCGGCCACGGCCGCCGGCGTCGGAGCCGCGAGCTCCTCGAGCCCCGCGCGCAGCGCCGTCGACCACTCGCGCCACCCGTCCGCGGTCAGCCGCAGGAAGATCTCTTCCCGCGTCTCGAAGTAACGCAGCAACGCCGACTTGTGCATGCCGATCGCCTCGCCGATGTCGGTCAGCGTGATCTGCCGGATGCCGCGCTCAGCCGCTAGCGCGCGGGCCGCCTCCAGGATCGCGGACTCGCGCAGCTGCTTGGCTGCGGTACTACGCGCCCGCTGGAAGTCCGGCACCGCCATGAATCCAGTCTAACACAACCGAGTTGCGTTATTAACAAAACTGTGTTGTACTAACTGGCATGAAACAAGTCTGGTTCGTCACAGGTTCCTCGCGCGGCTTCGGCCGCGCCCTCGTGCGCGCCGCGCTCGAGGCCGGCGACCTCGCCGTCGCGACCGCCCGCCGCCCCGAGCAGCTCGCCGACCTCAGCGCCGAGTACGGCGACAGCATCCACCGCATCGCCCTCGACGTCACCGACCCGGCCGCCGCCGCCTCGGCCATCGCCGAGGCCCGCGGCCGCTTCGGCCGCCTCGACGTGATTGTCAACAACGCCGGCTATGCGAACGTGTCGCCCATCGAGACCACCACCGACGCTGACTTCCGCGCCCAGTTCGAGACCAACTTCTGGGGCGTCTACAACGTCTCCAAGGCGGCCGTCCCCGTGCTCCGCGAACAGGGCGGTGGCCTGATCATGCAGTTCTCCTCCGTCGGCGGACGCGTCGGCGGCTCGCCCGGCATCGCCTCCTACCAGGCCGCCAAATTCGCCATCGACGGCTTCAGCCGCGTGCTCCAGGCCGAGACCGCGCCGTTCGGCGTCAAGGTGATCGTCGTCGAGCCGAGTGGCTTCAAGACCGACTGGGCAGGCTCCTCGATGATCATCCGCGACATCCCCGAGGCCTACGCCGAGACCGTCGGTGCGGTCAACACGCGCCTACGCCAGAACCCGGACGGTCCCGCGGGCGACCCCGTACGCGCGGCCGAGATTCTCGTCCAGGTGGCCAAGCGCCGCGACATCCCCTACCACCTGCCGCTCGGCGTGACCGCGGCCGAGATGTCGATCCTGCTCGATGAGCAGCTCCTGGCCGAGGACCGCAAGTGGCGCGCCGTGAGCCGCTCCGCCGACTTCGCCGAGCCCTACCCGGCCGAGTTCCCGCCCGAGGAGGCCGGCTGAACCAGCGGCGCGGCGGCCCCCTCACGCGTGTCCGGACCGGTAACGAGGCGGTGGGCTGCTCGGGGCCCGGAAACCGGCGGGCGGGTATTGGCGTGCTTCGCTATCGTGGGAGGTAGCGGGCGGGCATAACGGCGGTCGATTTTGTGCTTCTAGCTAGGACGGGTCAGAGCCCCGGGTGCGGCGACCTCAAAATGTCAGACCCCCCGGCTACCATCGCCAAGCGATTCGTCTACCCGTTCCCAGAGCCCATGAGAGAGCAGAGGCGCAGTGGCTGACCGGCTTGTCGTTCGCGGCGCCCGCGAGCACAACCTGAAGGATGTCTCGCTTGACCTGCCGCGGGACGCCATGATCGTGTTCACCGGGCTGTCCGGCTCGGGCAAGTCCAGCCTGGCCTTCGACACGATTTTCGCCGAGGGCCAGCGGCGGTACGTGGAGTCGCTGTCCGCCTACGCCAGGCAGTTCCTGGGCCAGATGGACAAGCCCGACGTGGACTTCATCGACGGGCTGTCGCCCGCGGTCTCCATCGACCAGAAGTCGGCCAGCCGGAATCCGCGGTCCACGGTGGGCACGATCACCGAGGTCTACGACTACCTGCGGCTGCTGTACGCCAGGATCGGCAAGCCGCACTGCCCGATCTGCGGCAGGCCGATCGCGCGGCAGACCCCGCAGCAGATCGTGGACCGGGTGCTCGAGCTCGAGGAGGGCACCAGGTTCCAGGTGCTGGCGCCGGTGGTGCGCGGGCGCAAGGGTGAGTACGGCGAGCTGCTGCGGGAGCTGCAGATCAAGGGGTACTCCCGGGCCCGGGTGGACGGCACGGTCGTGCGGCTCGACGAGTCCCTGACCGGCCAGCTTCCGGCGCTGAAGAAGTACGAGAAGCACGACATCGAGGTGATCGTCGACCGGCTCGCGGTCAAGGACACGGCGCGGCGCAGGCTGACGGACTCGGTGGAGACCGCGCTGGGCCTGTCCGGCGGGGTGGTGATCCTCGACTTCATCGACCTGCCGGACAACGACCCGCACCGCGAGCGGATGTACTCCGAGCACCTGGCGTGCCTGTACGACGACCTGTCCTTCGACGAGCTCGAGCCGCGCTCGTTCTCGTTCAACTCGCCGTGGGGCGCCTGCCCGGACTGCACCGGGCTGGGCACCAGGCTCGAGGTCGACCCGGAGCTGATCGTCCCGGACGAGAGCAAGTCCCTGGCCGACGGCGCGCTCGCGCCGTGGAGCAGCGGGCACCTCAGCGACTACTTCGTCCGGCTCATCGAGGCCCTGGGCGAGACGATCGGGTTCCGGATGGACACGCCGTGGGCCAAGCTGCCCGCCAACGCCCGGCAGGCGCTGCTGCGCGGCTACGACCTGCAGGTCCACGTCCGGTACAAGAACCGGTACGGGCGGGAGCGGTCCTACTACACGACGTTCGAGGGCGTGATCCCGTGGGTCGAGCGGCGGCACGCCGAGGCCGAGTCCGACTCGAGCCGGGAGAAGTTCGCGGGCTACATGCGCGAGGTGCCGTGCCCGTCCTGCGGCGGCGCCCGGCTCAAGCCGGTGTCGCTGGCCGTGACCGTGGACGGCCGGTCGATCGCGGAGCTGTGCGCGCTTCCCGTCGGGGAGCTGGCCAAGCTCCTGCTCACCCTCGAGCTGTCCGACCGCGACCGGCAGATCGCGGGGCGGATCATCAAGGAAGTCAACGCCAGGATGGGCTTCCTGCTCGACGTCGGGCTGGACTACCTGACCCTGGACCGGGCGTCGGCGACCCTGGCGGGCGGCGAGGCCCAGCGGATCAGGCTGGCCACCCAGATCGGATCCGGGCTGGTCGGCGTGCTGTACGTGCTCGACGAGCCGTCCATCGGGCTGCACCAGCGGGATAACCACCGGCTGCTGGAGACGCTGCTGCGGCTGCGCGACCTGGGGAACACGCTGATCGTGGTCGAGCACGACGAGGACACGATCCGGGCGGCGGACTGGGTGGTGGACATCGGGCCGCGCGCGGGGGAGCACGGCGGCCACATCGTGGTCTCCGGCACGGTCGCCGACCTGCTGGCCAGCCCGGACTCGCTGACCGGCGCCTACCTGTCCGGGCGGCAGTCCATCCCGGTGCCGCTGGCCCGCAGGCCGCGGACCAAGGGCCGTGAGGTCGCGGTCAAGGGCGCGAGCGAGCACAACCTGCGCGGCGTGGACGTGGCGTTCCCGCTGGGCTGCCTGGTGGCGGTCACCGGGGTGTCGGGCTCGGGCAAGTCCACGCTGGTCAACGACATCTTGTACCGGGCGCTGGCCCGGGAGCTCAACGGCGCCCGCACGGTCCCCGGCAAGCACGTCAGGATCACGGGAACGCAGTACCTGGACAAGGTGGTGCACGTCGACCAGGGCCCGATCGGCCGCACGCCGCGGTCCAACCCGGCCACCTACACCGGCGTGTTCGACCACGTCAGGAAGCTGTTCGCGGCGACCACCGAGGCGAAGATCCGCGGCTACCAGCCCGGCCGTTTCTCGTTCAACGTGAAGGGCGGCCGGTGCGAGGCGTGTTCCGGCGACGGCACGATCAAGATCGAGATGCAGTTCCTGCCGGACGTCTACGTGCCGTGCGAGGTCTGCCACGGCGCCCGGTACAACACCGACACCCTGCAGGTGCACTACAAGGGCAAGACGATCGCCGAGGTCCTCGACATGCCGATCGAGGAGGCGGCCCGGTTCTTCGAGGCGGTGCCCGCCATCCACCGGCACCTGCAGACCCTGGTCGACGTGGGACTGGGCTACGTCCGGCTCGGCCAGCCCGCGCCGACCTTGTCCGGCGGCGAGGCGCAGCGGGTCAAGCTCGCCTCTGAGCTGCAGCGCCGGGCGACCGGCCGCACCATCTACGTGCTGGACGAGCCGACCACCGGGCTGCACTTCGAGGACATCCGCAAGCTGCTCGGGGTGCTGAACCGGCTGGTCGAGACGGGCAACACGGTGATCGTCATCGAGCACAACCTGGACGTCATCAAGACCGCCGACTGGGTCATCGACCTCGGGCCCGAGGGCGGCGGAGGCGGGGGACAGGTGGTCGCCACCGGGCCGCCGGAGGAGATCGCCGCGGCCGAGCAGAGCTACACCGGCCAGTTCCTCAAGAAGATCCTCGACGTCTGACCGGACCCCGCGGAACCCCCGCGCGAGTGGCTGCGTCCAAAGGGCCAGTCATCAGGGTGAGGGGACAACAATGAACTACCTGAGAACATGCGGCTGCGCGCTGGCCGCGCTGGTGCTGGCCGGATGCGCCACCGCCAGTGCTCAGCCGGCCCCGGCGAAGGGTCACTCGGCGACAGGTCACCTGACCGGCCGGTTCTTCATGGAAGGCGGCGCGATAAGCCTCAACGGGCAGCAGCCTGGCGACCGGCCCATCCCCGGCACGGTGACCTTCACCGCTGCCGGGCACCGGCAGGTCGCGGTCCAGGTCGGATCCTCGGGGAGGATCTCGGCGTGGCTGCCGCCCGGCACTTACCAGGTCTCCGGCCGCTCGCCGTTCATCGAGACCGTCAGCGGATCCGGCCCGGCTCAGGCACTGCCATGCGCGCAGCTCACGTCCGTGACCGTCACCGCCGGCCACACGACCGCTATCACGCTCACCTGCATCGTTCCCTAGGACAGCCGTCCCGCTGCCGGGTGGCGAGCGGTAACGTTCCCGGAACGGTCGGCGCGTAGCGTGGCCGCCGTGGGTCAGTCCTCCTGGGTCCTGAGCCAGGCCGCGGCCCGCGCCGCCGAGGCGCGCGCTAGCCAGGCGTCCTGGATCACCTCGGTCAGCTCCTGCACGGTCAGCTCGCCGATCCGGCTGCCCCGCACCAGCACCGACGGATGGCCGTCAAAGTGCCCGGTGGTGAAGAACGGCGACGCCTCGTCCTGGACCAGGGCCTGCTTGTCGGCTTCGGACGCCACCCAGAACATGATCACGTCCGGGTAGCGCTCGCCGGTGCCGGGATCGACGGCGTCCGGCCGCGGGCTGCGGAAGAACACGAACGACCTGCCGCCGACCTGGTAGATGGGATTCTCGAGCGGCCCGTGGAGCACCGTGACGTGCGGCATGCGCATGGCCAGGTCGTGGACGTCCCCGACCCGGGCGCGCCGTGGTTTTCCGGCCATGACGGCAGCGTAGACGCCCTGCTTATCCCTCGCCCGCCAGGCGGGCGGCCCGGGCGTGCAGGTAACGCTGCTGCGGCAGGTTGCTGGTCCGGCTGGCCGCCTCGAGGTAGGAGTCGCGCGCGGCGGCGCGCTCGCCCGCCATCTCCAGCAGGTGCGCGCTGACCGCGTGCAGGTGGTGACCTGACGTCATCCGCTCATCGCCGCGCAGCCCGCCGAGCAGGTCGAGCCCGGCCCGCGGGCCGCGGACCATGGCCACCGCGACGGCGTGGTTGAGCGCCACCACGGGGTTGTCCGACATCTGCATGAGCAGCTCGTACAGGGCCATGATCTGCGGCCAGTCGGTCGCGCCGGCGCTGGGTGCCTCGTCGTGGACCGCGGCGATCGCCGCCTGCAGCTGGTACGGGCCGGTCGGCCCGCGGCCGAGCACGCCGGTGATCAGGGCCACGCCCTCGGTGATGCGGGCGGCGTCCCACAGGCTGCGGTCCTGCTCGGCCATGGGGATCAGCTCGCCCCCGGGCCCGGTGCGGGCCGGCCGCCGCGCGTCGGTGAGCAGCATCAGCGCGAGCAGCCCGGCCACCTCGCCGTCGCCGGGCAGCAGCCGGCGGACGATGCGGGTCAGCCGGATCGCCTCGGCGGCCAGCTCGGTGCGCAGCAGGCTGGGCCCTGACGTGCTGGTGTAACCCTCGCTGAAGATCAGGTAGAGCACGTGGAGGACCGCGGCGAGCCGCCCGGCGCGATCCTGCGGGGCCGGCATCCGGAACGGCTCGCCGCTGTCCTTGATCTGCTGCTTGGCCCGGCTGATCCGCCGGGTCATGGTCGGCTCGGGCACCAGGAACGCCCTGGCGATCTCCGCGGTCGTCAGCCCGCCGACCGCGCGCAGGGTCAGCGCGATCTGGGACGCGGGCGACAGCGCGGGGTGACAGCACATGAACAGCAGGATCAGCGTGTCGTCGGAAGCCGCCTGGGTCGTGTCGGCGGCCGGCGCCTGCCACTGCCCGGGCGGCACCAGGCGGGCGACGGCGTCTTCGCGGAGCTGGCGGGCCTGGTCGGCGCGCAGCAGGTCGGTGAGCCTGCGCGAGGCGACCGTGATCAGCCAGCCGCGCGGACGGTCCGGGATGCCCTCGCCGGGCCACTGCGCGGCCGCCGCGATCAGCGCCTCCTGGGTGGCGTCCTCGGCGGCATCGAAATGCCCGTAACGCCGCACCAGCGCGCCGAGGACCTGCGGCGCCATCTCGCGCAGCAGGTCCTCGATCTCCGCCTCAGGCATACGGGTCAGGCACCAGGTCTCGCTCAGCCGTCAAGCTCGGCCCGCGAGTCGGCGATCGGCCGCACGTCGACCACGCCGCGCTCGCGGATGTGCGCCGGACCGGGGGTCTGGGCGAGCCCGGCCGCGATCTCGGTCGCGCGGTCGAAGCTCTCGCACTCCACGATCCAGTAGCCGGCCAGGACCTCCTGGGTTTCGGCGTACGGCCCGTCGGTCACGACCGGGACGTCGTTGCGCAGCCGGATCCTCCTGGCGTGGACCGGGGCGGTCAGTCCCCGCGTGTCCACCAGCTCCCCGGAATCGACCAGGTCCTTGGTGAACGACTCCATGAACGCCCCCAGAGCGGCGAAGTCCTCGCCCGACCAGGCCGGGCTGCCGTCCGCGGCCTTTCCGGCCATCGCGTCGTAATCCTGCTGCGAGCCGTAGACCAAGATCATGTACTTCATGTTCGCTCCTCTCGGTTGGCGGGCGACGCGCACCCGTGCTTCACCCGAGACGTCGAGGCCGCCGGCTCATCCCGGACATCCGCGCGCACAATTTTCCCGGTCGGCCGCCGCGGGCCTCGAGCGTGGGCGGTCGCGGAGCGACTATACGCTCGACGTGCCCGCGGGCAGCAAGAAACTCGACGTCCCGCGGGCAGCAAGAAAGCGGAAGGGGGCGCGCGGTGGAGATCATGACCGGCGGCGGCCTCGCACGGGCCGAACTCCACGGGGACGACGGGTACGGCGGGGAAAACGGGCCGGCCCGATTCCTGCTCGTGCTCACCCACGGCGCGGGCGGCAGCATCGGCTCGCCGGATCTGCTGGCCGCCCGTGACGCCGCGCTCGGGCTCGGCGGGCTGGTCGCGCAGGTCACCCAGCCCTACCGGGTCAGGGGCGGGCGCGCGCCAGGGTCGGCCGAACGCCAGGACGCCGCCTGGATCGAGATCGTGGCCGCGCTGTCCGGACTCGCTCCCGGCGTCCCGCTCGTTCAGGGCGGGCGGAGCAACGGCGCCCGGGTGGCGTGCCGCACCGCGGGCGCGGTCGGGGCCCGGGCGGTGATCGCGCTGGCGTTCCCGCTGCGGCCGCCGGGCCCGGCGGGCCAGAGCCGGGTGGCGGAACTGCGGGCCGCGCGGGCCGGCGGAGCTGCGGTGCTGGTGGTGAACGGCGAGCGTGACCCGTTCGGGATCCCGGGGAGGAGGGACGCGAACCGGGTGGTCACGGTGCCGGGGGAGACCCATTCGCTGAGGGGCCATCGTGCGGTCATCGTCAGGGCCGTGACCGCTTGGCTTCCTACCGTCCTGCGGTAGGGGATTCGTCAGGGGTGGCCAGATCGGCCGCCCCGCTGGTGCCGCTGAGGGCGGATAAGGCAGCCGGAGCCTGGCCGCCGTGCCCCGGTACTTCCCGGGCCGGACGGTCAAAGGCCAGGTCGGTGGGACGGTGCGGTGCGATGGACGCGCCGTCGGGTAGCAGTTCCCCCGTGTCCTCGAAGATCACGATTCCGTTGCAGAGCAAACTCCAGCCCTGCTCCGGGTGGCTGACAACAGTGTGCGCCGCTTCGCGGTCCGGCGCTGACGCGTCCGGACACGGCGGCGAGTGTGGGCACATATGTGTGCCTCCAGGTTGGTTCATCATTCGTGTTGTTGATCAGTTGTTAGTGTGCCCGAGCTTCCGCGTCCGCCACATGGCTCAGGTGGATCGTTTTCCCGCTGGCCATCTGTAGCATTCCGCTAGTTTCAGCCTGACACGGATTGACTACTATTCGTAACTAGTCCGTTCCACTATGTGCAACTATCTGGTGGTTCTGTGCATTCCCAGGTCGTGCCGACCAATTGGCCTAGACCAACTCTGCCCCCTTCCATAGTACGGCGCAAGCGACACGCCCAACTTGACGCAATCGATTGCTAACCGTGTCCCTCCGCGAGCCGTCTAGCCGCGGCTGGACTGGTCCCCTGTACTTGGAGACGTCGCAACCACGCCGGAGGTTCACCGGGACACGGTCAGAAGTTGTTCCGGGCTTGTCCGCAGCTAACGTTCAGGCCTTGGCGACGGGGGACATCAGCGGGCCCGGCTCGAACGTCACGGCCGGGATGCCGTTGAGGCGGTGCGTCTCGCGCAGCGTGAGCAGGTGCTCGGCCTCGGCGGTGAGGGCATGAACCCGCGGCGTGGCCATCTTCTTCCGCCGGAAGATCCGGTCGTCGTATCCGAGCGGGCCGATCTCCGCGCGCTGGGCCGCGTATGCGGCCCACACGGCGGCGGTCAGCGCCGAGTCGAGGTCCTCCGCCCGGCGGCGGAGGTCGGCCTCGGGCGCCCGCTGAGCCTGCGCCTCGCGGAACAGGCTCTCAGCCTCGCGAGCCGCATCGAGAAGCTCCGGCCGCCGGCCCGCGAGCGCCACGTCGGCCTCGTACCTCTGCTGCGCCTCGCTGCTCGGCTTCGGCCGCCCCATGACCCCAGGTCTCATGCGCCAAGGCTACACGGGCCCTGCTCAGGAGTAGTCGCGGAAGGCCGGCCAGGCCTGCGCCCACGATGTCCGCAGGCCGGTGGCCAGGAAGACCCGGACCCCTTGCTCGTCGTCGCTGACCCCGAGCCCGTTCCAGAACGTGGCCACCTGGCGGACGTCGGCGAACTCGCGGCGCAGCAGGGCCGGGTCGACGTTCACCGCGATGGCCGAGGTGTCGGCGCCCGGCGGCGGGCCCCAGAGCCAGAAGTTGTTGGCGCCGCTGTAGGCCTGCGGCAGCGCGAACCCCGGGCCGTAGCGCTCGATCGCGCCCGCCTCGCCGTAGTTCCCGGCCAGGATGGCCGTCTGCTCCCGCTGCGGGCCGGGCAGCGCGTCGTACTCCCGCGCGACCAGCGCCACCAGCTTCGGCCAGGCGATCGTCTCGGCCAGGTCGTAGTTGATCTTCTGCAGCGGCACGGTGTGCAGCGTCCTGGCCGGCAGGACCGACAGCGCCACCGGCGCCGCGATCACCGCGCCGGCCAGCATCGCCGCGCCGACCACGGCCGCGGGCCTGATCCCGCGGGCCATCACTCGCCGGCCCGCCAGCCAGCGCTCGATCCGCACGCAGCCGGCCGCGAACAGGAACGTGTACGCCGCGCCCGGGTAGTACGCCTTGCCGCCCAGCACGAACTGCAGCCCGATCGCGACGGCGCAGGCGATCGCCACCGGCCGGAAGCGCCGCGCGGCCGCGCTGCGCAGTGACCAGATCGCGCCGGTGACCCACACCGGGGTGAGGACCGGGCCCGAGTAGAGGAACTGCCCGGGCCAGAAGACGGCCCGGTTGTGCCCGGCCGCCCCCTGCAGGGCCCGGAGGACGTCCAGGTTGGGCCAGCCGTGCCCGGCCTGCCAGGCGAGGTCGGGCGCGGCCAGCGCGACGGCGATCACGCCGCCCAGCAGCAGGTAGCGGCTGCGCAGCAGGCGGCGGGCACCCCCGGTGGCCCCGAAGCCCGCGGCCAGCGCGACGACCAGGAAGCCGATGTTCCACTTGGCCTCGCTGCCCAGGCCCACGCAGCCGCCGATCGCCACCCACCAGCGCGGATCCTGGCTGGCCAGCAGGCGCATGACCAGCAGCAGGGTGACCGTCCAGAACACGAAGTCCGGCATGGTCGTGGTCAGCTCGTGCATGGCGCCGAGGTACTCGGCGCAGGTCGCGGCGGCCAGCGCGGCCAGGACCTGGCCGGTCCGGCCCGCGCCGAGCATGCGGCTCATCGCGGCCGTGGCCACCACCAGCGCGGCCAGGCCGAGCGCGGGCAGGATCCGCAGGCCGGCCAGCGTGTTGCCGGTGACGGCGGCCGAGATCCGGGCCAGCAGCGGGGTGAGCGGCGGCTGGTCCACGTAGCCGAACGCCAGGTGGTGCCCGGCCGCGAGGAAGTACAGCTCGTCGCGCGCATAGCCGTAGCGCGCGCTGACCGCCATCTCGACGGCGAACGCGGCCGCGGCGATCAGGAAGATGCCGAGCCAGGGCGCGCGGGCCGGACCAGCGGAGCGGGCCGCGGCCGCCCCTGGAGCCCGGACCGCTCCGGTAGTCATATCCATGCGGCCCATCGTCGCGGCCGGGGAGCGGCCAGCACATCGGGCACCGGAGCGGTTTGCCGACTCCGTCTCGCGTCGGAGCGCACGGGCGCTTCAAGGCCCGGCCTCCGCCGAAAGGAGCAGCGGCTAGATCCGCCTGGCGGATGATCCCCAGGCCACGGGCCAGGTCGTAGCATCGGGTCGTGAACAGGGCGGCGGCACGGGTGGCCGGGCTCCCGCGGTCGGCGGGAGCGCGCCTGGCCGCGCTCCCGCCCCGGCGCCAAGAGCAGCTTCAGGACCTGGGGCTCGGCGTCGCTCTGGCCGCCGTCAACGCGGTCTCGCTGCTGCCCAACGGCGCCCAGCAGCATCCGCTCTGGCTGGCGCTCACGCTGGTCATCGCCCAGGGGCTTCCGCTCGCCTGGCGCCGGACCTGGCCGATCGGGGTCGGCCTGGTCGTCGGGGCCGCGCGGGTCGCCTACGACCAGATCGGGTTCACGTTCGCGCCGTTCCCGCTCGGGCCCGCGATCGCGTTCTACACGATCATCGACCGCCGCGGCCCGGTCTGGCGCTGGGCCGCGTGCGCGCTGGTGGCGGCCGGCATCGCCGTCTCCGAGGCCGCACCCGGTCACCAGCAGCCGTACGACACCATCTTCCAGGTGATGATCTTCCTCACCGCGTGGGGCGCGGGCGTGCTCAGCCGCACCAAGCGGGCCAGCCTGCAGGCGGCGCAGAGCCGGGCCGAGCGCGCCGAAGCCGAACTCGACCGCCAGTCCGCCCTGGCCGCAGGCCGGGAGCGCACCCGGATCGCCCGCGAGCTGCATGACGTGGTGGCGCACCATGTGAGCCTCATCGCGGTCCAGGCCGAAGCGGCCGCGTCCCTGCTTCCCGGCCGGCCCGAGCAGGCCCGCAAGGCCGTGGACATCATCGGCGATACCGCCCGGCAGGCGCTGACCGAGCTGCGCAGGCTCCTCGGCGTGCTGCGCGGCCCCTCCGAACGTCCCCAGACGGCGCCCTCGGCCTCGCTCGGCGAACTCGGCGAGGTGCTCGACCAGGTGCGCGGGGCCGGGCTGCCGGTCGACTTCGCGGTGGCGGGCACGCCGGAACCGCTCGCCCCGGGGGTGGACCTGACCGCGTACCGCATCATCCAGGAGGCGCTGACCAACACGATCCGCCACTCCCGCGCCGCCCGCGCCGCCGTCACCCTGTCCTATGAACCCGGGTACATCACGGTCAGCGTCACCGAATCCGGCCGGCGGCCGGGCCGGGCCGCCGTAGGGCGGGCCCCGTTGACCGATGCGGATGGCCGCGAGCTCGGCCCGCTGCTGGCCGGTTCGGGCCTCGGCCTGGCCGGGATCGCCGAGCGCGTGGCCTCGTGCGGCGGCAACCTGACCGTCGGCCCGAACCCGACGTCCCCCGCCGACGGCTTCGCCGTCACCGCGCGGCTGCCCTCGCGATGACCGCCCCCGCCCCCATCCGCGTCCTGGTCGTCGATGACCAGGAACTGGTCCGGTCGGGGTTCTGCGTCATCCTGGAGGCGGCAGAGGGCATCACGGTGGTGGGGGAGGCGGCCAACGGCGAGGCGGCCGTGTCGGCGGCCGCGGCGCACCGGCCCGACGTGGTCCTCATGGACATCCGGATGCCCGGGATGGACGGGCTCGAGGCGGCCCGCCTGCTCACCCGCGCCTCGCCCGCTCCGAAGGTGATCATGCTCACCACCTTCGACCTGGACGAGTACGTCTACGACGCGCTGCGCGCGGGCGCCAGCGGGTTCCTGCTCAAGGACGCGCCCCGCGCCGACCTGATCGCCGCGGTCCGCGCCGTCGCGGCGGGCAACGCCATGCTGGCCCCGACCGTCACCCGCCGCCTCATCGAGGTGTTCGCCCGCAGGCCGCCGCAGACCTCACCCGCGCCGTCGCGGCTCGCCACGCTGACCGCGCGGGAGCGCGAGGTACTGGTCCTGCTGGCCCGCGGCGGCAGCAACACCGAGATCGCGGCCGCCCTGTTCGTCAGCGAGGCGACGGTCAAGACCCACGTGGGCAACCTGCTGGCCAAGCTGGGCCTGCGCGACCGGGTGCAGGCCGTGATCCTGGCCTACGAGACCGGCATCGTCATCCCCGGCGACCCGCCCACCTGACCGCCGCCTCGCCTGGCCGCGCCGCCCCACCCGCCCGGGAAGGTGAAACCGGGCTCTCACCGTCCCCTAACGAGGTGAAAGCCCGGTCTCATCTTTTTTTTTCCGAACGGAGCACCGTGCTCCGCGCCGGGACATGCCGGGGCGCGCTCCGGCGGCTACGCGTCCGCTTCGGGCTGGCCGAGGGTGACCTGGATGGTGCGCTCGTCGGTGCCGCGCAGGACGGTCATCTCGAGGGTGGCGCCGGGCGCCGCGGTCCGCAGCGCGCCGAACAGGTCGTCGACGTGACGGACCGGCTCGCCCGCGACCGTCACGATCAGGTCGCCGGAGGCCAGGTCGGCCCGCGCCGCCGGGCTGTCCTCGGCCACGTCGCGGATGAGCAGGCCCTCGGCGTCGGGCAGGCCGACCGCGCGCCGCATCCGCCGGGCCACGTGGCCGGGCATGATGGTGACGCCGAGCTGCGCCGGCCGCACCGATTCCCCGCGGCCGAGCGCGTCGATCCGGCCGCGCAGCGCCTCGTCAGCCGGGATGGCCAGGTAGAAGCCTTCGCCCAGCCGGTTCGTGTTGATCCCGAGTAGGTGCCCGGAGGCGTCAAGGACCGGGCCGCCCGAGGAGCCGGGCAGCAGCGGGGAGGTGTGCTCCAGGCTGCCGGTGATCCTCATGCCGCGGGGGCCGCGGAAAGACCGGTCGATGCCGGATACGGTCCCGAACGTCACGCGCAGCCCGCGGCCGCCCGGGTTGGACAGGGCGAAGACGGGCAGCCCGATGGCGGGCGCGTCGGTGGCCCAGGTCAGCGCCGGAGCCTGGCCGGTGTCGGTCTCGATGACGGCCAGGTCGCCGTCGATGTCGCGCCCGGCCACGGTGCCCTCGGCCGTGCGGCCGTCGGCGAAGGTGACCGTCACGTTATTGCCGCGGACGTTATGGGCGTTGGTCAGCACCTTGCCCTCGCCGAGCACGATGCCCGAGCCGGCCCCCCAGCGCTGCCCGATGCCCACCACCGAGGAGCCAGCCTCCTCCGCCAGCCGCGTGATGCTGGCCTGGATCTCGTCGAAGATCGTCATTACCGCTACACCTTTCCGATAGGTAGTAACTTGCAAGTTACTATTGACTTCGACGATGTCAACGCGGGAGGCTACGATTTCGCTCATGGCTCAGCGAGAAGATCCCCTGTCGCCGCTGGCCGAGGCGCTGGCCAGGGTCGGCGACCGGTGGACGCTGCTGGTGGTGGAGGCGCTGCTCGACGGCCCGCGCCGGTTCAATGACCTGCTCGACCAGCTCCCCGGCATTGCGGCGAACATCCTGTCCGAGCGGCTGAAGCGGCTAGAACGGGAAGGGCTGATCGTGGCCCGGCCCTACTCCGACCGGCCGCCCCGCGCCGCCTACCAGCTGACCGCCGAGGGCGGCGAGCTCGCGGGCGCGCTCCACCTGCTGGCGTCGTGGGGGGCCGGCCACACGGACCTGGCCGAGGCTCCCCGGCACTCCGCGTGCGGCACCCCGATCGAGGTCCGCTGGTACTGCCCGACCTGCGACCAGCTCGTCGACCACGAGCCCCAGCACGGCGAGGTACACGTCGTCTAGCACGGCACGGACGAGGCCGGTGTGCATGGTGTTGCGTTGGCCTCAGCAAAATCGGGGAGGATTGAGGCTCCGGGGAGCGGTTTGTGCGCAGGCGCGCTGTAGACCCCTAAACTCTCCCACAGGCCCGAATCCTCCCCGGTAGATGCCGGGCGATGCGTGCTCCTGATCTAAAAGTTGCTGGAGTGCTGCGGGTCGCTGCGGGCCAGGCCGCCGTCCGCGACGTCCGGGCCGGGAACGGAGCGGGCCGCACGGCGGGCCGAGAGCCGGGTGGGCCGGGCCGCGACCGCGGCGACGGCCAGGGCGGCGGCGCAGGCGGCCTCGGTCAGCCCGAAGGCGGCCCGCGCGCTGAGGTGCTCGGCGGCCAGGCCGGCGGCGAGCGGGCCGAGCACCGCCGTCGCGGCCCAGACGCCGTTGAGCAGGCCGACCGCCGCGCCCAGGCCGGTGCCGCCCCGCCCGGCCGCGTCGGCGGCCAGCGGGTAGCTGACCGTCCACAGGACCGAACGGGCCGCGGTGGTCAGGCACAGCATCACGATGATGACCAGTGATGCCGTGCTGAGCGCGCCGAGCGAGAGGGCGGCGGTCAGGGCGACCATGCCGCCGCAGATCACCGGCAGGTTCACCGCCCGCCGGCCGGCCGCGGCGGTCAGCGCGCTGCCGGCCGCGAACAAGATCCCGGCGGTGGCGAAGACCAGGCCGATCTGCCCGGGCGAGGCCCCGGCGGCGTGCAGCTGGGCCGGGACGAGCAGGGCCGATGCCCCGGTGCTCAGGCCGGCCACCACCACCGCCGCGGCGGCGCCGATGACGCTGCGGTCCCGGGCGGCGGCCCGCAGGCCAGCGAAGGCCGTGCCGCGGACCGCGGCCGGGGCGGGCGGCACCCGGAGCCAGCCGAGCGCGACGGTGATCACGGCGAATCCCGCGGCGCCGGCCAGCAGGGGGACGGCCAGCCCGAGGTGCTGGGTGAGCGCGCCGGAGGCGGCGGGTCCGGCGACGCCGCCGACGCCGGCGCTGGCCACGGACCCGCCCAGGGCCGCCGGTCCTCCGGCGACGTCGGCGAGCCAGCACAGCCCGGCGGTCCACACCATGGCGTAGCCGGCCCCGAACGCGAGCCGGGAGGCGAGCAGGACCGGGAAGCTGCCGGCCAGGGCCTGGGCGAGGGTCGCGGCCGCCATCAGCAGGCCCGAGGCCAGCGTGATCCGCCGGGCGCCGAACCGGTCGGACAGCGTCCCGGCGGGCACGGACACGGCCAGGGCGGCGAGCCCGGTCGCGCCGAGCACCATCCCCTGCTGGAATCCGGACAGGCCGAGCCGGTGGGCGTAGACCGGCATGACCGGGACGAGCGCGAACTGGGCGGCCGCGCTGGCCAGGATCAGGCCGTAGATCAGCAGGCGGAACAGCCCTGGCCCACCGAAAGGCCCCGTCCCGCCGACCCCCTGGACCCCCTGGACCCCCTGGACCCCCTGGACCTCCTGGACCTCCTGGACCCCCTGGACCCCCTGGACCCCCTGGACCCCGTCGATCCCGTCGACCCCGTGGCCGATCCGGGCGCCCTGCCTCATGGTCTCCTCCTCGCTCGTTCCCGCTGGTCAGCTGGCACTCGTCAGTTTAATATGAGAGAAAGTTCAGCTAAAGTGAAGGAATATCGCAGTTGCGATCGATTCAGCCGATCAAAAACGGTCTCGGGCTCCGCGAGCTGCAAGCGGTCCTCGCGGTCGCCGAACTCGGGTCGTTCCGGCGGGCCGCCAGCGCGCTCGGCTACACCCAGTCCGCGCTGTCGCACCAGGTATCGGCGCTGGAAGCGGCGCTTGACCAGCCGCTGTTCCACCGCCCGGGCGGCCGCGCACCCGTCAGCCTGACTCCGGCGGGCGAGGCGGTCTGCCGCCGGGCCCGGCGGGCGCTGAGCGAGGTCGAGGCCGTGGCCGCCGACGCCGAGCAGGCGGCCCGCGGCGAGATCGTTCGGGTCCGGGTCGGCGTCACCCAGACCGCGGCGGCCGAGATCATGCCCGCGGCCCTGCGTGCCTTCCGCGACGACCATCCCGGCGTCGAGGTCGTGCTCATCGCGGTCGACGACGCAGACGGCTCACGGGCCGCGCTGCGCCGCGGCGACCTGGACCTCGCGTTCGCCTACGACGCGGAGACCGACGAGTACGTCGAGGCCATCGCGGTGATGGACGATGCCTGGGTCATCCTCACCCGCCGCGACAGCGCGATCGCGGGCCTGGAGCACCCCGGGTTCGGCGTCCTCGACCAGCTCGACCTGGTCGCCTGGACCCGCCGGTGGCGGGCCCAGGCCGAGCTCGAGGACAGCTGGGCCCGGCGCGGCATCGCCCCGAAGATCGTCTACCGCACCGACGACAACCTGGCCCTTCAGCGGCTCGTCGCGGCCGGGCTCGGCCACGCCTGCATCGGGCGCGTGGCCGCGAGCCGGGCCGTCGACCCGGCGCTGACCTGGCTGGAGCCGCGCGAGCCGCTGGCCACGGCGACATTGCGGACGATCGCCCTGTGCTACGCGCGAGACCGCCCCGTGACCGCAACCGCCCGGTCGCTCATCACCGCGATCCGGGCGGTAGCGGCCTGATCGGACGGCGGGCGTCAGGCGAGGCTGGCCGCCCAGCTCGAGTGCAGCGCGGCGTACTCGCCGTCGCCGGCCATCAGCTCGGCGGGCGAGCCATCCTCGGTGACGCGGCCCTGGTCCAGGACCAGCACCCGGTCGGCGATCGCCACGGTGGACAGCCGGTGGGCGATGATGACGGCGGTCCGGTCGGCCAGCACCGTGCGCAGGGCGCCCTGGACCAGCCGCTCGCTCGGGATGTCGAGCAGCGAGGTGGCCTCGTCAAGGACGAGCACGGCCGGGGCGGCCAGGAACGCCCGCGCGAACGAGATGAGCTGGCGCTGCCCGGCCGACAGCCGGCCGCCGCGCTTGCCGACCGGCGTGTCGTAGCGCTCGGGCAGCGCGGCGATGAAGTCGTGCGCGCCGATCATCCGGGCCGCGGTCTGCACGTCGGCGTCTGACGCGTCCGGGCGGCCGAGCCTGATGTTGTCCGCGACCGACCCCTCGAACAGGAAGTTCTCCTGGGTGATCACGATGACCTCGGTGCGCAGCTCGGCATCGGGCAGGTCCCGCAGGTCGATCCCGTCGAGCGTGACGCGGCCCGAGCGCGGATCGTAGAACCGTCCGAGCAGCCGCGCGATCGTCGTCTTGCCCGCGCCGGTCTCGCCCACCAGGGCCACGGTCTGGCCGGCCGGGATGTCCAGGTCCAGGCCGGGCAGCACCAGGTTGTCCCGGTAGCCGAAGGTGACCGACTCGAACCGCACCCGCCGCCCGGTTGAGGCCGCATGCCGCCCGGGAAGCTCGGCGGGCGAGACGGGTTCGGGCACCGCCGGGTCCTGCTCCAGGACGCCGGAGATCTTCTCCAGGCCGGACGCCGCCGACTGGAACGTGTTGTAGAACTGCGACACGTCCTGCAGCGGGTCGAAGAACCGCTGCAGGTAGAGCAGGAACGTGGCGAGCACGCCCACCTTGATGTCGCCGTCGATGACGAGCAGCCCGCCGTAGCCGAGGACCACGCCGGTGATCAGGTTCCCCACCAGCGAGATGCTCGGGCCGTAGACCGCGTACAGCCGGGAGGCGTGCCTGCTCGACTCGGCGTAGTCCTGGCCGAGCCCGGAGAAGATCGCCGCGTTCCGCGGCTCGCGGCGGAACGCCTGCACCGCCCGGATCCCGCCGAACGTCTCGACGAACTGCACGATCACCAGCGCGATGGCTTCCCGTGTCCGGCGGTACGCCCGGGCCGACTCGCGCCGGAACCAGGCCGTCATCCAGGTCAGCGGGACGAACCCGGCCAGTACCACCAGGCCGAGCTGCCAGTCCAGCAGCAGCATGCCGGTTCCGACCAGCAGCAGGGTCAAGATCGCCGCGATCAGCGAGTCGAGGCCCTCCTCGAACAAGTCCGAGATCGAGTCGATGTCGGAGGTCTGCCGGGAGATGACCCGTCCCGAGGTGTAGCTCTCGTGGAACGCCACGTCCAGTTCCTGGGCGTGCGCGAACAGGCGGTTACGCAGCTCGAGGACGATCCGCTGGCCGACGCGGCCGGTCATGGTTACGAACATGCGGGTGGTAACGGCCTGCACGGCGACCGCCAAGCCGAAGGCGGCGGCGATGCCGAGCAGCGGCGCGGCGTCATGGGCGTGCAGCAGCGGCGGCAGGCCATTGTCGATGGCCAGGCCGACCAGCCACGGGCCGGCCAGCGCGGCCAGGCTCTCCACCACGATCAGCGAGATGGTGACGATCACCGCGCGCCGGTGCGGCCGCAGCAGGTCACCGAGCAGCCGCCTGCTCCGCTCGCGCAGCAGGGCGGCCAGCCCGGCGCTGACCTCATCGGCCTTCTCCGCGGCCACGCCGCGCCAGGTGCTGGCGTCGGTGGTCACGCGATCTCCTTAAGGTCCTCGGTGTCCATCAGGTCCGCGTACTCGGGGTTCGAGGCGAGCAGGTGCCGGTGGCTGCCGGTGGCCGCGATCACGCCGCCGGACAGCAGCGCCACGGTGTCGGCCAGCGCCACCGTGGACGGCCGGTGCGCCACCACCAGGGCCGTCGCGCCGGCCAGGATCTCGTGCAGGGCCCGGGTCACCCGCTCCTCGGTGTGCACGTCGAGCGCGGACAGCGGGTCGTCCAGGATCAGCACGTCCGGCTGGGCCAGGATGGCCCGGGCCAGCGCGATCCGCTGGCGCTGGCCGCCCGACAGGGCCATGCCCTGCTCGCCGATCCTGGTGTCCAGGCCCCACGGCAGGTCGAACGCGAACCGGGCCTGGGCCGCGGTCAGCGCGGCCTCGACCGCGTCCTCGTCGGCGTCCGGCGCGCCGAACATCACGTTCTCCCTGACGCTGGCCGAGAACAGCGTGGCGTCCTCGAACGCGCAGCCCACCGCCACCCGGAGCCGTTCCAGGGGGAGATCGCGGATGTCCCTTCCGTCCAGCAGGACCGCGCCGGACGTGGCGTCGGCCAGCCGCGGCACGAGCTGCAGCAAGGTGGACTTGCCCGAGCCGGTCGCCCCGGTGAGGACCACCGTCTGGCCGGGCGGCAGCTCGAGCACGATGTCACGCAGCACCGGCTCGGCCGCGCCCGGGTACCTGAAGCTCACGTGGTCGAACACCAGGTGGCCCCGGGATCCCTCCCGCGCGGCCTCGGCCGGCCGCGGCGCCGGGCTGTCCGGGACGGCACGCAGGCCGGACCGTTCGGAAAAATCCTGATCTTGATCTTTGTCGGTGATGTCGGGCTGTGTGTCGAAGATCTCCAGGACCCGTTGCGCCGCGGTGGCCGCCTCCTGGCCGGAGGCGATGATGTAGCCGAGGGCCTCGACCGGCCAGACCAGCTGGAGCGCGAGGGTGATGAACGCCACCAGGCCGCCCAGGGTCAGCGAGTGGCCGGCGACCGCGAGCGCGCCGAGCACGATGACGATGCCGATGACCGCGTTCGGGATCAGGTCCAGCAGCGCCCAGAACGATCCGAGCAGACCCGCCTTTTCCACCTGGGTCCGGTAGACCCGCGCGGCCTGGGCGTCGTGCCGGGCGGCCGCCTGCGGGCCCCGGCCGAGGGCCTTCAGCACCCGGATGCCCGTCGCCGCCTCCTCGATCAAGGTGGCCAGGTCGCCCTGCTGGTCCTGGACCCGGCGGGAGAGCACCCGGTAGCGCTTCTCGAACCGGAAGCAGACCGGCAGCACGGGCGCGAACACGGCCCCGGTGACCAGGCCGAGCCACCAGTTCAGGTTGATCAGCAGCGCGACGACGGCGACGAACGTCATCACGTTGGTCACCATGAAGATCAGGCCGAACCCGGCGAACCTGCGGATCGAGGACAGGTCGGTGGTGGCCCGCGACAGCAGCTGGCCCGACTGCCAGTCGTCGTGGAAGGACGCGGGCAGCCGCTGCAGGTGCGCGTACAGGTCGTCCCTGATCGTCTTCTCCATCGCGGCCACCGCGCCGGCCTGGATCCAGCGGCGGATCAGGTTCAGCAGCGCCTCGGCCACGCCGAGGCCGATGGCGGCCAGCGCGAGCGGGATCAGCAGCCGGCGGGCCCCGTGCGCGATCGCCCCGTCAACGACCGACTTGGTGAGCAGCGGGATGATGATCTCGGCGGTAACCGCGCCGAGCGCCGCGGCGAACATCATGACCATCTGCAGACGGAACGGCTTCAGGTAGCCGCGCAGACGCCACAGCGCCCCGACTGGCCGTACCCTGGCGGAGGCGCGCTTGACCAGCAAAGGGGTAACAGGGGGCATTAGCCGTGAGGTTAACCGGGCGGTAAAGAAGTTGTCACCTGATTTTTCTAGCCGCGTACACCTTGTCGGCGGGCCGCAACTCTGGCACGCTGGCTGACCCGGAGGCTTCGCGAGACGGTTGCCGGAGTTACCCGGCAGGGAGAGGAACCGTGAAGCGCAGCAGCACCAACCGTCCCGTAGGCTCCCCCGCGGGGGGGCCAGGGGGACGGGGGCGGGCCCCCCGTGCCAGGAACTGCCAGGGGGGTTCGGGGGGATGGAACCCTTCCCAAGGGGGGTCTGGGGGGATGGGTCCCCCCAGAAGGGGAGGTCAGCAGAGTCGTCCCCCCGGGCCAGCACATGAGTCGGGGGTCGCGCGCGGGGATCCTGGCGGCGTACCGCGACGGCGTCACCGTGATCTGTGAGCTGGCCGGCCAGTTCACCGATGCAACGTGGCTGGCCGCCACCCCCTGCACGGAATGGCGGGCGGTCGACCTGGCCGGTCACCTGCGGTGCGTCGCCGACGACTACCACGAGTACCTGGACGACGCCCCGGCCAGCAGGCTGGCCCGGCTGATGGCCACCGACGTGCCCGCTGACTCACTGGCCCGCAAGCTGGCCCGGCAGAACGCGGCCGAGCTCGCGGCCCTGCCCGACGCGCCCGGGCCCGAGCACATCGCGGCGTTCGCCGAGTCGGCCCGGTCCTACGGGCGGCGGCTGCCGCAGTCCTGGGACCTGCCGCACCACCGGTACCGGGGCACCGAGGTCACCGTGGGCGGCATGGCCGGCGCAGCGTGCGCCGAGTGGCACCTGCACGCCTGGGACCTGGCCCGCTCGCTCGGCAAGGACTACCGTCCCGCCGACCCCGAGCTGGTGCTGACGGCCTGGCGGGGCGGCATCCCGCAGCTGTGGCCCGAAGTCTGGGCGGGGCCGGACAGCGACGACCCGTGGCACTTCCTGCTCCGCGCCGCAGGGCGCGACCCCGGCTGGGCCCAGGTGTTAGAGTTAGGCGCCTAAGCGCGGAGAGTAGTTTCTTCGCTTCGTTAGGTAACCAGTGAGGGTCACATGGGGTGTTCGGGACGCTATCTGTCCGGGCTCGGCGTGGCCACCCTGGGCCTGTGCGCGGCCGGCTGGCTGGCGCTGACCCCGTACGCGTCGGGTGACCGGGGCCGCGGGCCGCACGCCGCGGCAGTGACCGACCTGGCCACCGGGGGCGGGCTCGCCGTGGTGTCGCTGATCACGCTGGTCTCGTGGGCGCTGGCCTGGCGCCGCAAGCTGCGTACCGACGCCGCGCTGCCGCCCTCGCGCAGGCAGGCCAGGCGGGAGGCCCGGGAGCGGCGCGGCACCGATGGCGGCGGCGCGCCCGATCCGGACCGGGTGCTGAGCGAGCTGCGGACGCTGCTGGCCCCGCTCCTGCCCGAGCCGCCGGACGCCCAGGACGAGCCGGAGGGCATCGCGGCCATCGAGTCCATGCTGGCCGACGCGGGGCTGCTGATGACGGGCGGCGGCGAGGAGGAGGCGTGGTGAACCGGATCGCGCTGGGCGGCCTGGCGGTCATCTTCGGCACCGGAGCCTGGCTGGTCGCGGCGCCGTTCGTGCTGCGTTACCAGCCGGCCGGCGCACCGTGGACGACCGCGACCCGGACGGACGTGACGGTCGGCGCGATCCTGGCCGCCGCGGGGTTCGCCGGCTTCCTCGCGGCGCTGGCGGGCCGGGTGCGGGAGCTTTACGCCGAGGCCGACCAGGGAACGTCAGAGGCTCGCAGGATAGAGTCTTTGATTCATGACCTTTGACGTCGGCCGCGTGCGGGCGGCCTATCCCGCGCTCAGCGACGGTTATGCCTACCTGGACGGCGCGGCGGGCACCCAGGTGCCTTCGGCGGTCATCGAGGCGATCGCGGATGCCTACCGCGCGGGCATCGGCAACGCGGGCGGCGCGTTTCCCGCCAGCGGGCGCGCCGACGCCATCGTGGCCGAGTGCCGCCGGGCCCTGGCCGACCTGACCGGCGCCGATCCGCAGGGCGTGATCCTCGGGCCGAACATGACCACCCTCACCTACCGGCTCGCCGACACGCTGTGCCGCCGGTGGGGGCCGGGGGACGAGGTGGTCGTATCCCGGCTCGACCACGACGCGAACGTCAGGCCCTGGGTACAGGCCGCCGCCCGGAGCGGGGCCGCGGTGCGGTGGGCCGAGGTCGATATATCGACTACCGAGCTGCCCGCGGCCCAGTACGTTGAGCTGCTCTCCGAGCGCACCCGGCTGGTCGCGGTCACCGCGGCGAGCAACATCGTCGGCACCCGGCCCGACCTGGCCGCCATCGCCGCCGCCGCGCACTCGGTAGGCGCGCTGGTCTACGTGGACGGGGTGCACGCCACCCCGCATGTTCCGGTGGACGTGCGCTCGCTCGGCGCCGACTTCTACGCCACCAGCGCCTACAAGTGGTCGGGCCCGCACATCGGCACCGTGGTCGCCGATCCGGCGCTGCTCGAGACGCTGCACCCGGACAAGCTGGCGCCCGCCCCGGCCGGAGTACCCGGTCGCTTCGAACGCGGCACCGCGGCCTTCGCCGACCTGGCCGGGGTGGTAGCGGCCGTCGAGCACCTGGCCGGCCTGGACACGGCCGCCACCGGCACCCGGCGGGAGCGGGTGCTGGCCTCCATGGCCGCCGTGGAACAGTACGAAGGGCAGCTGTTCGCCCGCCTGCTCGGCGGCCTGGCCTCGATGCGGCACGTGACCGTGTACGGCAAGGCGCCCCGGCGCGCGCCGACCGCCTTCTTCACCGTCGCCGGGTATACGCCCCGACAGGTCGCGGACTGGCTCGCGGGCCGCCAGGTCAACGTGTGGAACGGCGACAACTACGCGTGGGAGCTGGCCGGCGTGCTCGGCCTGCGCGAATCCGGCGGCGGCGTCCGCGCCGGGCTCGTCCACTACAACGACGAAGCCGAGGTGGACCGGCTGCTGGCCGCGGTCGCCGAACTGTCTTCGGCAGGCGTACCCTGAAGGCGGGTACTCCCTCGCGGACGGGTCTTCTGGGTTCTTGGGGACGATGGTGATGACGGCGCTCGGCGGTCTCCTGGCCATGCTGGCCGGGCTGCTGCGTGACCTGACCCAGCTCGCGGTGAGCCCGTCGGGGCTGTCCGTCCTGGCCGCAGCCGTCCTGGCCGGAGCCATGCTCGGCGCGGTGCTGGCCCTGCTCACCTCGGTAGCCAGCGCGTCCGGCCTGGCCGCCGCGCTCCCGCTGATCAGAAGGTCCTCCGCGCTGCGGGAAAAGTCGTGGCGTGCGGCGTTCTTGCGCCAGCGCGATCCGGACGCGGCGGGACGGCCCAGACCCAGAGCGCCATCGGCGGCCCCAGCGGCCGCCCCATCTCGCTGAACCCGTTCACCGCGCGGATATCGCGGCCGCTTCCAGCCCTCAACCCGTCCTAGCTGGAAGGCCGTTTCCCCATGACCAGTATCTTTGGCGTCCCGGTGGACGCCGCGTACCACCTCGTTTCCGGATTCACCAGCGTCCTCACCCCGCTTCTTGGCGGCCTGGCCGCCGTGGCCGCGATCATCGTCATCACCATGGCCGTTCGGCTCCTGGTGATGCCGCTCAGCTTCCGGGCCCTGCGCGGGCAGGCGATCGCGGCCCGGCTGGCGCCGCAGCTTCAGGCCCTGCGCCAGCGCCACGCCAAGCAGCCCGAGCGGCTGCAGCGCGAGATGGCCGCGCTGTACAAGCGGGAGGGCACCAGCATGTTCGCCAGCATCACGCCGTTCTTGCTGCAGTGGCCGCTGCTCTCGGTCATGTACCTGCTCTTCCGCTCGTCGCAGGTCGGCGGGAAGCCGAACACGCTGCTCACGCACGACCTGTTCGGCGTCCCGCTCGGCTCCCACTGGCTGAGCGGGCCCGGCCCGGTCAGCGTCGCCGGCCTGGTGTTCCTTGGCGTGCTCGTGCTGCTGGCCGGCCTGATCTGGCTGTCCGTCCGCCTGGGCCAGCTGATGACCGCCCAAGCCACCGCGGTTCCGGCCAAGGCTCCGGTACCGGCCAAGGCTGCGGTGCCGGCCGGGGCTGTCGTGTCGGCCCGGGCCAAGCCGAGGGCCGGGGGAGCGCAGCGGGTAGCGACGAAGACCACGCCGGACGCCCCGGCGCAGGCCCCGCCGGTCCCGGGCGGGGCGCTGATCAAGGTGCTGCCGTACCTGACCGTGGTCATCGCCGCGTTCGCGCCGCTCGCCGCCGGGATCTACCTGATCGTCTCGACCGGCTGGTCCCTGGCCGAGCGCAGGCTCTACCTGCGATCCGCATCCCGCCCGTGATCGACAACAGCGGCCGCTCCAAGTACGTCACCACCGACACCTTCACCCGCGGCTGATCACCGGCCCCAGAACCACCCAAGACAGGTAAACCGCAAGCACCGAAGCTAGCGCCAGAGGGCCCGTCGCACGGCGGGCTCTCTGGTTGTCAGATGGGGTACCGGGTCGGCTCGGTGGTGTACTGCCGCCCGGAGGGCGTGGTCCACCGCACGTCCGCGTTGGCGAGCTGCTCGACCTTCCACCGGGGGTCCTGCTTGATCCGATGGTCGTAGCGGCACTTCGGGTTCCCGTTACACAGGCAGGTCCGTCCGCCCGCCTCATAGGGCGTATTGTGTTCGAAATCGCACCTGGAGGAGGGCCGCCGGCACATCGGCCCGGTGCAGGTTGCATGCCGGACCTGGGCGAGGTGCCGGAGCTTGACCCCGGGATCATGGCCGCTGGCCTGGTGCCGGTGATCGCACTCGCCGGTGGGGAGGGGCCCGATTTCGATGAGCAGGTCCCGCTGCCCGGCGACCCCGGTCGAGAACCTCCATGTCCCGTAGCCTCCGGGCGGGCCGGTCTGGACCCCAAGACCGACGGGCGTGAGGGTGAAGGCCGGGCCGCCGGGGGGATCATGCCCGCCCGATATGCCCTGTTTGCCGGGTTTCGCTCTGCGGTTCGCCGGTTCGGGTCTGGCGCAGCCGTGGCCGATGGCGTGCCCGTGCTCGTCCGTGACGGTCAGGCACCAGGTGGTGCGGGGGCTGAGGGCCGCGGCGGCGGCCAGGTCCCGGGCCAGGTCGGGGTCGATCGGGCCTATCCCGGCCATCTCGCCGGGCCGGTCCGCCAGGCGGGTCAGCGTGGCCACCGGAATGGTCAGGCCCACCCGGCCGGCGAACCCGGGCGGGATCACGCCGGCCAGCGGCCCGGCCGGAGCCGGGGCAGCGTGCACGCCGTAGGTTCCGCCGCCGGGAGGCCGGGAGTCGATGCCGAGCAAGATATCCAGGTAAGCCCGGGCCCTCAGCTGATCCATATCCCCCTCAAGTCCGGCCTTCTTGAGCTCCTTGGCCCACGCGGTGACCCGCTGATCGGCGGCCAGGACCTCGGCCGGCGGCAGTTCCCGCCCGGCCAGCGCCGCGTTCCCGCTGTCCTCAGTCCACCGCTCCACCCGTGCGGCCTTGGCCGCCTCCTCCCGGCGCTTCTTCGCCTTGCCGGGGGCGATCTCCATGACGGCGCGGGCGATAGCGGACCGCAGCCCGGCCGGGGTGAGCGACCCGGCCCGGCCCAGCACCATGGCCTCGGCGGCGCGGGCCTCCTCGGGGTCCAGGACGTGGGTAGCCGTGGCGATGATCTCGGCCTTTTCTTGGTTCAGGATCCCGGCTCGGAACCCGGCGCGGGTGCCGGGCAGCTTGACCTCAAGGTCGTACGCCAGCCCGAGCGTGTCCTCCGCGGCGCCCCGGGACTGGCCGAGAGCCGGGGCCAACTCCGCGGCGGTGAACTCATCCCACACGGCCGGCATCTGCAGCCCGGCCCTCCGGCGCGAAACCCCGGGCCGGGCGGCGGCGGATGAACTCGGCCACCGCGGCATGCTTGCGGGCACTAACATGAGCCTCTACCCGGTCCCAGGCGCAGATCGCGCCGAGCAGCTCATCGTCGGTCGCGCCCGCGTACCTGTCGTCGTCCCCAGCGGCATCATCGGCGAACAGGCCTAGTGCGGTGCAGCCGGGCGCGACATCCAGCGGCTTACCGGTGGCGAACCCGGCCGCCGGGCCGGAATACTCACCGGGGAAGCTGCAAGCGGACCCTGGCATGCCAGGGCCGCGCCTTCCGATTGCCGCGCCGACCGCGGCCATGGCGGCGGTCATGCCTAGCCGGGCCGCGTGCGCGTTGGCACGCGTCTGGTCTTCTGTGGCCTCCCGGGCCTCGGCGATCAGCGCGGCAAGCTGGGCGTCGTCCAGGTTCGGCGGCGGGGCGTTGTCCGGATCCTCCTCCTCGTCCGGATCCCCGGGCTCCTCTTCGTCGGCGAGTGAGGCCAGGTATGCCGCCCGTTGTTCCGCATCATCCATCCAGTCGGTCCCAGGCGGCAGCAGCCGCCACCGCGCCGATCCGAGCTCGGGGAAGTCAACCGGCCCCGCGGGCACGCCAGGCAGGTTGTTGTCCTGCCCGGGGTCCGGGGGAGCCGGTTCCTGGTTCATGTGTCATGATCCGTTCTGAAGATGATCCCTTGTATCAAACATGATAGCGAAAAATATGCCTCGAAGTGGGAGACGCGCCGACCGAAGAGGCTTCTTTTCTAGCGGCTCACCGGCACCCTGGGATCAGGTATACGGTGCGGCCCCGCTATCAGTCGGCTTATGGTCTCCCGGGGCGCGCGAAGGGTGCCTGGACGTGTGCAGGCAGGACCGTTCAGTCAAATAGATCTATGATCTTTATTCGAGTTTAACCCATCCCGCTGACATTTTCGGAGACCGACACGCGCGGCGTAGGTCAGAGGGCATCACGCAGCCGGGCGCCGTCTCGGCCGCCATCGGCGTGACGGTGCTCACGGCGCGATCAGGGTGCGGAGCAGGCGGACGGGCGGCGAGCCGTGGGCGAGCATGCGGTCGTGGATCTCCCGGTCGGCCAGGCCGGGGTTCGCCATCCTGAGCTCATCGGCCAGGTCCGAGATCTCGGTGTAGCCGACGTAGTAGGTGGACAGCTGGGCGGAGGTGAGCAGGGCCCGGCGCCACTTGCCTGCCGCCTCACCCTCTTCCTGGTGGCCGCGGCTGGTCATCAGGGTCATCGCCTCGGCCTCGGTCATCCCGTGCGCGTGGATGCCGGCGTCCAGGATGGCGTTGATGGTCGTGCGCAGCTGCATCTTGAGCTGCTGCATCCGGACCGCGCGCGGATCGCCGTCACCGGGGTACCCGTGTTCGGCCATGACCCGCTCGGCGTAGACCGCCCACCCTTCCACGAACGACCCGGAACGCAGCGCGGCCCGGATCGCGGCCCGGGATCCCGTGAAGCGCCGGGAATGCTGCTGCTGCAGGTAGTGACCGGGCATCGCCTCGTGCACCATCAGGTTGTGCACCATGTGCCGGTTGTACTCGCGGTAGAACGAGGCGACCCGCTCCGGCGGCCATTCGGCCGGCGTCGGCGACACGGCGAGGAACGTGGCCAGCGGCGCCGTCTCGAGCGGGCCCGGCGAGTCGCAGTACGCGACGGCGACGCCGCGGTCGATCTCCGGCATCGGGATCACCTCCACCGGGTCGTCATAGACCGTGACCAGCTGGCGGTCACTCACGAACGCGATCTGCGCGGCCAGCGCATCCGGCCGCTGAAGATTGATTCGTCGGATGCTTGCGCATGGTCGAGTCCTATTGCGGCCTGGCGACTCGGAAGTATCGATCATATATCCACAGGAGCACAGACGTAGCCACGCCGACGGCGGTTACAGTCCACCAGATGCGTGCGGGTTGGTGGGTGACCTCTCCGAAGTGATGCATGAGGGTTCCACCGAACCAGCCGCCGATCAGCGATCCGATGCCGATGGGTAAGAATGCGAAACCCATGTAGGTGCCTTGCTGTCCCGGAGGCGCGAGGAGCGCAATATATTCGTAGTAGCGCGGCTGTTGCGTGATCTCGCCGAGCGCGAGGATAAACAGTGAAAGCACGGCTCCCCAGATGGTCGGGCGGAAGGCGAGGATCAGCCAGGCAACTGCCGTGATCAGAGTCCCAAGGATTACGGCTTGAAACGCGGGAATTTTGCGCGTCAGGAGATTTACTGCGAGAGTGAGGCAGATCACGGTGAGGCCGTCGGTCACCAGAATGATTTCGACGTCAGCGTGGGAGCTGATATAGCCGTGAATGTATCCGGGCAGACTGATGTATTGTTGCCAAAACACGACCCAGTAACCGGTGAAGATCACCAGGAACCACATGAACCGGCTGATGCCGGCGAGCACCAGCACGAGGAGGCCAGCCCAGATCCACCAGGGAACGGAGAAGCGTGGAAAGATTAACAGGCCGATTCTCAGCAGCAGTGCAATCACCAGCACGGGCAAAACCAGGCGGTAGTTGCCGACTACCACACAGAAATTCCGGGCCACCATAGCGATCGAAGGCGGGGGCGCATCTCCGGGCTTGCGGGGCTCGCGGAAAAATAATAGAACCACAAAAAACATTGCGAAGACGCTGAGTGCTGCGACGCGGTAGACACTTTCGACGCCCAGGTGACGGTGTGCCCACGAGGCATAATAAGGGCCGGCCGCGCCGCCGATGTTGACCATGGTGTAGTAGATGGAATAGCCGATGGAACGAACGTTTTCTTTAGAAGCGCGGGCCGTGGTGCCGACCACGCAAGGCTTGACCAGTGCGATGCCGAGTGCGGGCAGAATGAGGATGAAGCCGACGAACAATTCAAGGGGGACGGCGTTGCGCACCGGTGCCAGCCAGGAGGCTCCAATGGAGCCAATCAAAAAATACGCGGCAGCGAGAATGAGATACGCGATCGAGAGGGCACGGCGAAAGCCCAGTTTGTCGGCGGCGGCTCCGCCGAAGATGGCGAGAAACCATACCATGCCACCGAATATTCCAGTCAGGGTTCCGGTCTGTTCGGTAGAAAAATTCAATTTCTCCTGCAGATACAGGGCGAGGGAGGCGAACGCTCCGTAGTAGGAAAGGCGTTCGAAGATTTCGCTGAGATTGGCGATCCAGAAGGGGCGTTCGAATCCGGTGCGAATCTCCTGCAGGCGTTCGGAAAAGCTCAAGAGCGGCTCCCTGGTGACTCGAATAGCATCGCAATCCGTTTGCGCACTTCTTCAGCGGCGAGTCCGGAGACGCGCAACACTTTTGTGCGGCTGGTCTGGCCGGAGGCAATGGTAACGGAAGATTGCGGCACCTTCAAAAGTTTCGCGAAGAATTCGATGCCGGCTTGGTTGGCGCGGCCGGCGACGGGCGGCGAAGTTAGCGAAACTTTGAGGGCGTCTCCGAGTTCGCCGGTGATGGCGTTTTTTCTCGCGCGGGGATGGACCTTGATTGCGAAGAAGGCGCCGCCAGGGGTGTCGTGAACCGGAATCACGGGCAGCGCCTCAATGCCCAGTCCTCCACATGGATGCCAGAATCACAGTCAGAACGAGGCCGACACCGATGGCGACGTATAGAAGGAGATCGCGAAGCCGCTTCGCCACTGGCGGCTAAACCGACCCCAAAAGCCTGTCGAACCGCGACCAAGATGTAGTGATCCTCCTTCTTCAGCGCGTCTAGCGCATCCTTCCACTCTTGCTCCCGAACTGGAGATAGGCGGCTGTCCCGGTCACGAGCGTTTCTAAGAAGGGCTGCGACCTTGTCTTCATACTCGGCGGCATCGTAGTTTCTCTCGAATTCCGCGTTGATTTCGTAGATGTCTGGAAGTGAAGGGTGCACCTCAGTAAAATAAAGCATCTTCTTTTCGATGTCAGAAAGGAGCACCTACTGCAGTTCAGCTTCCTCGATTACTCGAGCTATCAGAAACTGTTTAGCGGCCACTGCATTCACTTTTTGCCCTCCCTTTCTGCTCTGGCTTAAAACTCACGCCTTCTTCTCGAAAGAAAACGCAGTCTCGCTCGTCAACAATGCGGCGACCAGTGGTACCTGCGGGTGCTGCAACGTGTGCGATTTCCCTATGCTTGCCATCAGCGCGATCGCGAATACAAGCATCGTTAAATTCGCGGTAATGCAGAATAGCCTGAGTCCCTTCACTCCGTAGCCATTGCGAAGGCGCAGCAGATTAAGCATGGCGGTGAAGAGCAGAGCCAGTCCCGTGCCGAAGATCCAGATCCTGCCGGTGTAGGTTCTCGGCACGAGCAGGCAGTACACAATGGCCAGAATGAAAAGGGCTCCCGCGCAAAGTTTGTCGAAAAGCCGCATGGCTTCTGTGCCTTTTATCGTCTGCAGATCACATTTTTGCTCGTTCCCCGAAGATCGCAGTCCCTACCCGGACGCAAGTCGAATCTTCTTCGATAGCGACTTCGAAATCGTGGGACATGCCCATGGAAAGCAGGTTCATGGCGAGGGCTGGCAGATTGCGCGCAGCAATCGTATCGCGCAACTCGCGCAGTTCCCGGAAGTAGTGACGCGCGCCTTCGGGATCATCCGTGAGCGGAGGAACGGTCATTAATCCGAGGAAGGCCAATGCCTCCAGGCGCGGCGCGGCCGTTAGCATGTCTTCGAGTTGCTGGGAATGAGGCGCTACGCCGCTCTTGGCGGCTTCACCGCCGACATTGATCTCGATGAGTACATCCAGTTTCTTGCCGAGAGTGCGGGCTGCCGCGTCGAGCTTCTCGGCCAACTTTAGCGAATCGACCGAGTCCACGGCGCGAAACAGTTCAGCGGTCTTTGCGGCTTTGTTGGTTTGCAGGTGGCCGATCATGTGCCATTCGGTGTCGCGGAGGTCTCCGAGCGCATCGATTTTATTGGAAAATTCCTGAACGCGATTTTCTCCGAATATTTTCAGCCCCGCTTTGTAGGCTTCGCGGATTTTTTCCGGCGGCTGAGTTTTGCTGACTGCCATCAACGTGATGTCTTCTGGATTACGTCCTGCACGCTGGGCGGCCGCGCTGATGCGTTCATGGATCGACGCGATGTTTGAGGCGATGGACATGAGAGAAGTGAATTCCGTAACAGCCTTCGCTGCGCGAAGCAGCGGGCGGACTGCCCGCTCCACATTTAAACCTCACCTTACATCATGGCCGTGGGTGGGGCAGGCTCGTTTGGATCGCCGGCTGCTGAAATCGGCAAGAAGATCATCAGGGCCGTCAGGCCGGCAAGGACGATCATTCCGCCCACCAAATAAGAAGGAGTGCCGAAGATTTGCGGTGGGTGATTTGGAGCGCCCCACTGCGGGACGAATTGCAATCCTGCCCAAACCAGGCCCAGCAAGGCTTCCCCGGCGATTAGTCCGGAAGCGACCAGCACTCCGGCATTTTCCACGCGGGCTTTTTGAGCGCTGTTGAATCCGCGGCGATCGGCGGCCCAATCGCCGAGTGAGCGAATCACTCCGCCTACAAAGATGGCGAAGGTGGTACCGAACGGAAGATACATTCCGACGGCGACCAGCATCGGACTTTTCACTTGCATCATGATCATCGCGATGCCGAACAAAATTCCGACTACTACCAGCGGCCAGGGCATATCGTGACCCACGATACCCATCGCCAATGTTGCCATGAGACCGGCCTGCGGGGCGGGAAGGTCCGCGCCGCCGAAGCCTACACCGCCGGCTCTGATGTTGCCTTCGTGCAGCAGCATCAGTGGGAAGTACATCACCAGACTTGCGACCACGACGGCGATGAGTTCAGCGGCCTGAATTTTTTGCGGTGTGCCGCCGAGTATGTACCCGACTTTAAAGTCCTGCAGAAGCTCTCCGGCTACCGCCGATGACACGCAGACGACCGCCGCTACGCCCAGAACGGCGGCTACTCCCTTGGTGCCGGAAACTCCCAGAGCCACCATCAGAAGTGCCGCGATTAAGAGCGTGGACAGGGTCAATCCGGAAATCGGATTGTTGGACGAGCCGATGAATCCCACGAGATTTCCTGAGACTGTGGCGAAGAAAAATCCTACGAGAATCATTACGATCGCGGCGAGGATGGCCGGCAGAAATAGTCCAGAGATTTTGATGTAGAGAACGCACATCAGCACAAACATAACGGCGATCAAACCGAAGACTGCCTTCGAACTCATGTAGCGTTCGGTGCGCGCCAGTTTGGCTTGCTGATCGGCTGTCTGCCGCAGGTCGGCGAATGCTTTGCCGATTCCGGCGGTCAAGCTCGCGCGCATTCTGAATAACGTGTAGGCGGCGCCGACCAACATTCCGCCGACGGCGATGGGACGCACGATGTATCTCCAGACGGCGTCGGCCATGGTGGCCCAATTATCGGGGGTGTCGGCTGGAATATAGGCTTTGAGTTGGGGGCCGAGAAAAAAAATCATCAAGGGAACAAGCAGGCCCCAGGCGATCACGGAGCCGGCAAACTGGATCGACGCCAGCCTGACGCCGATGATGTAACCGACTCCGAGATAGGCCGGGCTGACGCTGGGCGCGGCGAAAACACTGGTACCACCGGTGGGTAGGACGTGCGGGTTTCCGGTGGAACCGAGCCGAACCTGAGTATGTCCGAGACTGCCGACGCCGAAATGAAGATCGGTGTCAGCGGCGAACAGTCCGAACTTTCCTAAGATGTAAACCACGCCGCCGATGCCGATATTCCAGAAGAGATATTTTGCGGCTTGGGCGCCGCGCTGTCCGGCTTTGTGAATCTCCGAAGCGGCGAGCGATTCGGGGAAGGGCAACTCTGGGTCTTCCACCATGGCGCGGCGAACTAGAGAAATGAAGAGGACGCCGAGAATGCTGCCTACCATGATTAGGGCGGTGGATTTCCAATACGCATCGGCGAAGCGGAATGATGGCCACGCTTTGGCGAGAAGAAACGCGGGCAACGTGAAGATTGCGCCGGCGGCGACGGACTCGCCGATCGATCCTGCGGTGCGGGCGATATTTTCCTCGAGCAGAGATCCTTTCCAGGCGCGCATTGCTGCCATGGCGATCACTGCGGCAGGATAGGTTGCTGCGATGGTGATTCCGGCGCGCAGTCCGAGGTAAGCGTTGGCGGCGCCGAGGACGACCGTCATCAGGAGTCCAAGAAGCACGGCGCGCAAAGTGAATTCTTTCATCACCATATGTTCGGGAACGAAGGGGACGTGCTTGCGGGCGACGGTTTCTGGGCCGGGCGGGACGGGACTGCTCATAGGCGGAATCCTCTCAAGCCGGATATGAATATTGACGCTGTTTAGTAACCTACTTGAAACACGGGAACGGCGCACGTTAGCACGCGGGCTGGAGGGTTTACAAGTGGGCGGGCGGCGAAGGGGTAAGGTGAAAGAAATAGATCGAGTCTCAGCGTAAGCTCTCGTGGACGATCGTTGAACCTAACCCACTGGCATCGGTAGTCCTTGCCAGCCTTTTGGACCCGAAGCCTCACCCGTTGGTGTCAGCGGCCTTCGGCAACCTCCCAGATGTTAGACCTGACCCACTGGCCTCGGGCGGCCTTCGCCAATTTGCTTGACGTCAACTCCAACCCCTGGTTTCAGCAGCTTTCGCCAACCTCTTCGACGTCAGACCTAACCCATTGGCAACGGCGGCTTGCGCTAACCTGTTGGACACCAGACCTAACCCGACGATCTCGGCATTCGACGCAAGTCTAGCAAACTCCAAGTCCAGCCCTCTAGTCTCAGCAACCCTCCTCCCCAGTCTGGCTGGCGCCGGGAAGCCTGCTTCCGACCAATCCGGCGTGAAAGAGACCCTAGAGACTCATCCGGAAAGGCCCCCACGGGAAGGATGTTCCAATCAGTCTGAGGGCTTTCCCAAGAAAAACAGGCGGGAACGAAGATCGGAGCGCTTGATGAGGCTGGCCGCATTTCGGTAGTGGGTCACTTTGAAACTGTCGGTTTTTGTTTTCCAGCCTCAGGCGCCTCTAATGCCTCTGCTTCAGCAATTAACGCATCAGCTTCCCGCAAGAGGGCGTCTGCTCTCCCTTTCAGGTTCGCCGCTAGGTCGCGCAGTCTCTCTGGCTCTGGCACATGCCGCTT
>CAVPLC010000046.1:0-90981 GCA_963705835.1 uncultured Actinomycetes bacterium | reverse complement strand
AGCGTCCAGCGCCAGTTCAGGTACTCGGTCAGCAGGCCGCCGAGCAGCAGGCCGATCGCGCCGGCGATCCCGGCGACCGCGCCGAAGATCGCGAACGCGCGGCCGCGGGCCGGGCTGCCGGCGAATGTCGCGGTGACGATCGCGAGCGCTGAGGGTGCGAGCAGCGCCCCGAACGCGCCTTGGGCGGCCCGGGCAGGCGGCCAGGACCGCGAAGTCCGGCGCCGCCCCGGCCACCGCGGAGGCGGCGGCGAACCCGGCCCAGGCCGGCCATGAAGGTGCGGTTGCGGCCGAGCAGGTCCGACAGCTTCCCGCCGATCAGCAGCAGGCTGCCGAACGCCAGCGCATAGGCGGTCACCACCCACTGGCGGTCCGCGTCGGAGAACGCCAGCGCGCGCTGCGCCGACGGCAGCGCGATGTTCACCACGGTCACGTCCAGCACTACCATCAGCTGCGCCACGCTGGCGACGGCGAGCACCCACCACCGCCGCGTCGCGCCGCGCGTCTCGCGCGCGCCGGCCGGAGCCGGGGTATAGACCTTCGTTGCCATGACTGGCCTCCTGTCCGGTTCGCGGGATCCTGCGCTGCCGCCGAGGTCTCGGCTCGTCAGGATCTCTGAGACATTTTGTCTCACAAGGCCACTCTGCCACCTCCTCGACTATGAGTCAAGTTGTCTCATAAACTAGGAGGATGACATCGCCAGCCGCTGACCCGCGCGCCGCCCGAAGCCGTCAGGCGATCCTGACCGCCGCCTTTGACCTGCTCGCCCGGGAAGGACCGGGCGCCATCACCCATCAGCGGGTGGCCCAGCAGGCCGGCATCGGCAGGGCCACGGTCTACCGGCACTGGGCGGCCCCCGAGGACCTGCTCCGCGACGTGCTCCTCTCAGCCGAGCTGCCGTTCTTCGCCACCCCCGCCCTGCCCCTGCGGCCCTGGCTGCACGCCGAGCTGCGCCAGCTCGCCGATGAGCTCGCCCTCCCGGCGGTCGCATCGCTCGCCATCGCTCTGATGGAGCAGACCCGGTCCGGGCGGCGCCGGCGCCCGGCCGCACCGGCACATCACCGCCATCACCGAGCGGCTCGCCGCCGCGTTCGCCCTCGCCGTCGACGCCGGCGAACTCGACACCGCGCCCGATGCCGAACTAGCGGCCGCGCAGCTGATCGGCCCGCTGGTCTACCGGACCACCCTGCAAGCCGCACCGGTACCTGACCGGCTGCTCACCGCGGTCATCGACGCTGTCGCCCCCCGGCGGCAACCCGGCCTGGCGCCAGCGCCCAGGGCCACAGCACAAGCAGGATAAGTGACAGCCTCGTCCGCTTCCCGGCCCGTCCTGGAGGCAGTTCGATGCCCGGCCGCCCCGTGCGCTGGCGTCTCGCGACCAAGGCCCTCTTCTACTGGGCTCCACGCCTCTTTCCCGGCAGTCCGGTTCGTCCGCGTGTCTACCCGGATGTCCCCGTCTGAGCCGGACAATTCCCCGACTGTCCGAACCTGCCGTGTCCTGAACGCGGTCGCCCGCTGTTACTCCAGTGGTAAGTCCTGGTCTTGCTGTGGCTGGGGTGGTGTCGTGGCTGGACTTACTGCTCGTTGTTATGGAGCCAGTTGCTGGCCTTCGTGAGGTCGTGCTGGGTCAGTCCGATCGCTGGCTCGATCTTGATCACGAGATGGTGGCCGAGGTTTGGTATCCCGGAGAGGTAGCGGGCGACGGCCGGGTCGTCTTCGAGCCACACAAACGGTGTCCGCCCGGTCCAGGCCGCGACATGACGGGCCTTCCAGATGCCTGGAGCTGACCTTGTCCGGGATCGCCATCGTGGCGGTATCGGAACGTATCTCAGGCGCGGGAGGCCGACGCGCGGTGCGATCCAGGTGTTGGCACGGTCCCGCCAGTAGGTGGCCCATACCAGTTCGGCACCGGATGCTCTGGCCAGTTCAACAAGCATCGGCCCGTGGCCGGGGTTCAGCAGCAGCCGGTGGGCTATGCCGCCGGGGAATACCCAGTGCCTGCGGTAATCCCCGGTGCGCGACTGGGAGGGGTTGAGCACGCCGTCGACGTCCACCAGGACAAGCGGCGTGGGCGGCTGCATGCCCCGACCCTACGCCGGGCAGAGAGGGGCTATCGTGCCTTTACTCTTGAGGTTCGCGGGCCGGCTCAGCGTGTCGTGTCGCTTACGGAGGGCCGGTTCTGGCAGTGTGCCGGTTGTGCCCGCCCCTATACAGAGGGAAGCACGGCGATGGCGTCGATCGAGATAAGCAGGCCGCGGGGCAGCATCACGTTGGCCGGCGCGGAGCGGGCAGGCGGTGGGTCGGGCATGAAGCGCGCGTAGATCGCGTTGATGGTCGCGAAGTCCTCGACGTTGGCGTAGAAGATGGTGGTCTTGACCAGGGTCGACAAGGATGCTCCGGCGGCGGTCAGGATCGCATCGAGGTTGCGCAGGGCCAGCTCGGTCTGCGCCTCGATGCCGTCAGCCGTTTCGCCGGTAGCTGGATCGATACCGGCCGTGCCCGAGCAGAATACAAAGTTGTCGGCGACGATGGCCTGGCTGTAGGGCCCGAGCGCGGCTGGCGCAGCGTCGGTGGAGATTGCTTTCCTGGTCATTGGCGCTGCCTCTCGCGTCGGCCTCGGAGGAATAGGGCAAAGGTAGCCGGTCACGGCGCGAGGTAAAGGCGGAAGCCCTCGGCTTCTGGAGTGAAGCCCATAGCCCCGTAGAGGCGGCGCGCACCGTCGTTGCTATGGCGTTTGTGTGACAGCAGCTGGATTTTCCGGCAGGAAGCGGCACGTGCGTCCTTGAGAGCCTGCCGTAGCAGCAGTGTGGCCACGCCTTTTCGCCGGTGGGCATACCGGACGACCACAGCCTCGATGAACGCCGTGGGCTGGCAGTCGTAGGTCACATGTCGCATCAGCATCATGCTGGCCCCGCCTGAGACCGCGCCTGGCCGCGGCGGGTTACGCCGCGCAGCAGCTATCGGACGCGGAACGCTGACGGGGCACGGCCGCGTAGGCCGGCTCGGGCCGCACCGCGCCGAACGTGCCGGTGACCGTCGCGCGGGCCCAGCGCATCCGCGTGACCGCGGTCTCCGGGTGCTCGCCGTACGCCTGCGCGACCTGCGCCGCGCATCCCCGCGCGCCGAACGCGTGGATCGCCGCGGCGATCGCCTCGCGGACCTGCGCCGCGCTGGGCTGGTCGGAACGCTGCAGCGCCGAGGCGAACAGCGCGTCGGCCCGGGCGGTGCCGATGCTGAGGTCGTAAATCCCTGACCGCATCGTGGGCCTCCTTGACTGGTGGCTCTTCCGAGTACATCACGGGGGTCTGACATTTCCGGATGCCTGCTTACACATCAGACGCGCAGGCACGGCCGGACTCATCGGCCGGCCTCAGGCTGATAGCGTCGGGCCTTGGGGGCTGGCCTGGTCCCCGCACGCTCGCACATAAGCGCAGGAGAAGACCATGACCTCTCGGCTGAATCCATACCTAAACTTCAACGGCAACGCGCGCCAGGCGATGGAGTTCTACGCCGGCGTCTTCGGCGGCAACCTCACCCTCAGCACGTTCGCCGACTTCGGCGACACCAGCTCACCCGACGCCGCCAAGATCATGCACGGCCAGCTCGAGACCGACGCCGGGTACACGATCATGGCGGCCGACACCCCCAGCCAGATGGAGTTCCATCCCATGGCCGGGTTCTCGGTCAGCCTCAGCGGTGACGACGGCGATGCCCTGCACGGCTACTATGACAAGCTGTCCGCCAGCGGAACCGTCACCATGCCGCTGCAGAAGCAGGTCTGGGGCGACGAGTTCGGCATGTGCGAGGACGGGTTCGGCGTCTCGTGGCTGGTGAACATCAGCCAGCCGCAGGCCTAGCCGCCTCCAGGCCGGCCGTCCAGTCGGCGATGCGGACGACGTCGGCCTGGCGGGGGAACACCTTCTCGAGCAGCACCCGGTGCACCTCGGGATCGGCATCGAGGCATCCGTCGGCCAGGACGGTGAGCCGGTAGTCCAGGTCGGCGGCCTGGCGGAGGGTGGACAGCACCACGCCGCTGGTGGCGATGCCGGCCAGCACCAGGTTGTCGACGCTGCCTGCCCGCAGCACCACGTCCAGGTCGCTGCCGGTGAACGCGGAGACCCGGCGCTTGCTGACTACCACGTCGCCAGGCGCCGAGGCCACCGCGGGATGAATCGGGGCGCCGCGATCGTCCTCGGTGAACCGGCCTGTTGCCGTCACGCCGGCGAAGGCCTTGTTGCGCTCGCTGACCTCGGGGTATCCCGGCCGGAACGCAATGGTCACGTAGATGATCCCGATCCCGGCCCCGCGGGCGGCCGCCACCGCGGCGGCGAGCCGCGGCAGGTAGCCTCCGTCGCCAGCGAAGCGCTCCACGATGCCCTGTTGCACGTCCATGACGAGCAGGGCGGACGACGTCATGCTGGCTCGCTCCTTAGCTGGGCACTCAAAGGGACGGCTACGGTACGGGTGTGGCGACTATAGACGACGTGGCCCGGCTGGCCTCCGGCCTGCCCGAAGTCACCGAGAGCGAGAGGCACGGCAACCGGACGTGGTTCGTGGCCGGCAAGGCCTTCGCCTGGGAACGGCCGTTCAGCAAGGCGGACCTGCGGCGGTTCGGTGACCAGACCCCGCCCGACGGGCCCATCCTGGCCGTCCGCGTCGAGGACCTCGGCGAGAAGGAAGCCGTGCTGGCCGCCAACCCGGACGCGTTCTTCACGATCCCGCACTTCGACGGGTTCTCCGCCATCCTCATCCAGCTGGACAGGGTCTCCGCCCAGGTGCTGCGGGATGCGGTGACCGACGGATGGCTGGCCTGCGCGCCGCAACGCCTGACCGGCCCGTTCCTCGACCGCCCGTCCTGACCGGCCCGCCCGCGGCGCTCACTCACCCCAGCCCTCGTGTCCCAGGAATCCGAGCACCGCGTCACGGTACTCCTGGGGCGCCTCGATGCTCGGGATGTGGCCGCAGCCGGAGAGCATGACCAGCTGGGATCCGGCGATGCCGGCGGCGATGGGCCGGGCCTGGGCCGGCCCGCAGATGAAGTCGAGTTCGCCGGCCACCACCAGCGTGCGGCACTGGATCCGGCCGAGCAGCGGTCGCAGGTCCGCTGACTGGTACAGGCCGTCTTCCCAAGCCTGCCCGGCGGCCAGGTTCGCCTTCATGACCCGGCTCATCTCTGCCAGCCTCGCCGCCACCTCGGGCTTGTCCGGTTCGGCGAGGTAGAACGGCAAGACCGTGGTCATCATGTGTTCCATCTCGGCGGCCTCCGTGGCGGCCAGGATGCGGTCGGTCCACTCGTCCATGACCGGCCGCGCCGCCGCATACCAGGGCGAACCGGCGTGCCGCAGCAGCAGCGCCTCGAACTCCGCCTCGATAGCGCCGCCCTCCAGCGCGTCGGCCTCCGGCCCGATGCCGGCCGCGGCCACGGCCACGCACGCCTGCGTGCTCTCCGGGAACAGCGCCGCATAGGTCAGGGCCGTGGTCCCGCCGAACGAATGGCCGAGCACCACCATCTCCGGCAACCCGAGCGCCTGGCGCACCTGTTCGTAGAAGCGGGCGTGCCCCTCGGGTGAGTAGTCGGCGGGATCGGCCGGGGGAGTGGAGGACCCCGAGCCGTGCGGATCGATCAGGTAAGAGCAGAGCGTGTCGGACAGCAGTTCCGCATCGCCGTTCATGTACGAGGCGGTGAATCCCGGGCCGCCAGCGAACATCAGAGCCGGCCTGCCCTTCCCGATCACCTCGTAACTCGCGACCCGCCCGCCCGGCAACCCGACCTCGGCCATCTCCCGCTCCCGTCCTCTGGCAAGCCTCCAGCCAGTGTCCCACTGCGTCTCCAACCGGGCCGGTAGGGTGAGCCTCATGACGGACGAGGAGCGGGATCCGGCTGGGTGCGCAGCGGACATCGACGCGGCCCGCGAGCGGATCATCGCCTTCGTGAGCGGCTGTACCGAGGACGAATGGCGCGCCGCGCCCCTGGACGGTGATCCCCGGCCGGTCTCGGTCGTGGTCGATCACGTCGCGGACGCGTACGACTACCTGGCCGGGTGGATACGCCGGATCCTCGCGGGTGAGCCGGTCGAGGTGACCAGCGACATTCTGGACGCCCTCAACGCGCAGCACGCCGAGACGGCCGCGGGGGTCAGCCAGGCGGACGCGACCGACCACCTGCGGCACAGCGGGACGGCCATCAGCGAGCTGGTCGCGGGCCTGTCCGCCGCCGACCTGGCGGCCGGGGACGGCCGGGCACGGCGGTTGGCGCAAGTCGCCGCTCGGCACGCGGACGATCACCGCGCCGACATCGAGACGGCCCTGGCCGCGCAGGGCATCCGCCGCGGCTGACCGATCTGCGTCGCGTCGGCACGAACTTCTGGGTGCACCCGCTGCCCCCGGACGGCCCGGTCACCCTGGTCGCGTCCTGGCTCGCTCAGGGCGTCGCCGAAGCCCGCGCCGAACTCGACGGCACCGCCATCCGCGAGGCCGCCGAGCGTGCCATCACCCTGTGGCCCGAGGAGCCCGGGTCAGCACCGGCCGCCAGCTGGACCACGTCGACCATCACGGCGACCAGCCCCGACCCGCAGGACACCGATTCCTCAGCCAGCGGATAGCCGACCGCGCCCGGCCTGAGCCCCGGCTACTCCGCGGTGGGCCGCGACGCGGTCAAGGATGCGAATACCACCGTCGAACTGAGGTAATGACCGGTCGCATAGTCGAATGCGCCGCCGCAGGTTATCAGGCGGAGCGCCGCGTAGCCGGTCGCGCCGTAAATGGTTTTCGCCGGGAAATTGGATTTGAGGTACTCGCGGACGCCGGTGACCCGGAATATTGCCGTGATCCCGTCGGCGAGCCGCACATCGATGAGGTCTCCGGGGCGAAGGGCGCCCAGCCTGTAGAAGACGGCAGGCCCGTAATCACTGTCGACATGACCTTCGATCACCGACGCCCCGATCTGGCCGGGCGTCGCCGAGTACTTGTACCACGCCGCGAGATCCGAACTCGTGACCAGCGACGGCACCTGGATCGAGCCGTCGGAGTTCAGTCCGAGACGCAACAGCCTGGAATCGACGCCGATGGCCGGGATATCGACGGACACCGGCAGCGAGCGCGCCAGCCACGGCCCGTGGCCCGGTGGCCCGAGCGCGCCCGCGGCGGCTAGCGAGGGCTGCGGCGCGTGCTGCTGGGAACTGAGCGCGACCCCCACGGCGGCGGCTCCGCCCGCGATGAGAAGGGCGCCAGCGACCCCGGCCAGGCGGGCCCGGAGGCTGACCGGCCTAGGGGGCGGCGGCTGCCCGAATCCGCCCTCCGGCCACGAGCCGACCACGCGAAGCCCGGCTATGCGCGGCCACCTCACATCGCCCAATGCCGGTCGCCCTTCTCCAGGGTGTTCTACTGGCGTAGCCTAATATTCGAATGGTGGGCGCGCCATTGCGTGTTTGCGCCGTCCATGAGCCTTAGCATTGCGGTCGCCCGCTGCTGCCTTCGGCAGACGCAGGCAAACCGCCGGGGCGGCCGGGCGTTTTCTTTGCGGTGCCGGTTTCTGATGTCGGGGCCGGGGAAAGGGCGCATGAGGAGGTTCAATGAAGGTGCGCACCGCTGTGGGAAGAACCGCGCTCAGGGCCAGGGTGACCGCGGCCGGCTGCGGCGCCCTGACCATCCTCGGCACCGCCACCGTCTCGGCGTGCTCGAATTCGGGGTCCCCTTCACCGGCGGTGTCGTCCTTCACGATCGCGGGCACGTCGACCAGCGCCTCGACGAGCACGGGCACCGGTTCGGCCACCGCGGGCAGCACCTCTACTCCCGGCATCACGGCCCACGTCACCACGCCCGGCATCACCACCAACACGAGCACCTCTGGCACGAGCACCACGGCCACCGCCACGCCCACCCCGACCGTCACCGTGACCCACACGGTCACGCCCACTCCCACGCCGACCCAGTCATTCACCCCGGTCCCCAGCGCCGCCCCGGTCACCGGAGGCGGCGGCACGTCCGGATTCCAGGACGGCCTGCTGCTCGCCGTCGGCGCGGGCGCGATCCTGGCCGGCGCCGGGAGCATCGCCTACCGCCGAAGGCTGACCAGGAACCGCTGACCAGGCCTTGATCACCGAAGCCCCGAACCCCAGACCCATGCGCCCGCCGGAATGCTGATCGCCGCGGCCGTCTGCCCGCATCCGCCGTTGCTGATCCCCGAAGCAACCGGCACGCCCGGCCCCGGTAACCCCAAACTCGACCGGCTGCGCACCGCCTGCGACCAGGCCATCGCGGCCCTGCTAGCCGAACGCTCCGACCTCATCGCGGTCGCAGGCGCGGGACCGCGCACCTCGGAGTACCCGCAGGACGCGACGGCCAGCTTGCGCGAGTTCGGCGTCCCGTTCACGATCGGCAGTGGCTCGCCCGCCCTCCCGCTCTCCCTCACCGTCGGGAAGTGGCTGCTGTCACGGGCCGAGCCCGGGCCGGCCGCGTGGTGGGGCATCGCCGCGGACGCCGCACCCGCCGAGTGCCTGGAACTGGGGGAGAAGCTGGCCGCGCTCGCCCCCCGGGTCGCGATGCTCGCGATGGGCGACGGCCCCGGCCGCCGGTCCCGCCGCGCCCCCGGAGCCCCCGATCCGGACGCAGACCGCTACGACGACCACCTGGCCGCGGCCCTGGCCGCGCCCGACCCGGCCGCGCTGGCCGCGCTCGACCCCGCTCAGGACGACCGCCTGTTCGTCGCCGGCCGCGCCGCCTGCCAGGTCCTGGCCGGCGCGGCGGGCCGCGACCCGTTCGACGCCATCCTGCGCTACCGCGGCGTCCCCTTCGAGGTGACCTACGTTGTAGCCAGCTGGCGCCGCCGCGCGTGAGGGCACACTGATAGGCATGGGCACGCACGTCATCGCCGTGGTCGGCGCGACCGCGACCGGCAAGTCCGGGCTGGCCATCGCCCTGGCCCGCGCGCTCCGCGGCGAGGTCGTCAACGCCGATTCGATGCAGCTCTACCAGGGCATGGACATCGGCACGGCCAAGGAGCCCGAAGCCGCCCGGCAGGGCGTGCCGCATCACCTGCTCGACATCTGGCCGGTGACCCGCGCCGCGAACGTGGCCGACTACGCCAGGCTCGCCCGGGCCGCGATCGAGGACATTACCGCCCGAGGCCAGGTCCCGGTCCTCGCGGGTGGCTCAGGTCTGTACGTCCGTGCCGCTCTCGGCGATCTTAATTTTCCCGGAACGGATGATGGTACTCGCGCTCGCCTGGAAGACGAGCTCGCCCGACTGGGCCCCGCCGCGCTGCACGCCCGCCTGGCCGCCCTCGACCCGCCCGCAGCCGCCGCCATCCTGCCCTCCAACGGCCGCCGCATCGTGCGTGCCCTCGAGGTCATCGAGATCTCCGGCCAGCCCTTCGCCGCCACCATGCCCGCATTCGAGTCGAAGGGTCCGTCCCATCCGGCCGTCCAGGTCGGCCTCACCCTGCCCCGCCCCGACCTCGACCAGCGCATCGCCGCCCGCGTCGACCGCATGTGGCGGTCCGGCTTCGAGACCGAGGTGCGCACCCTGGTCCACGCCGGCCTCCGCGAAGGCAAGACCGCCAGCCGCGCCCTCGGCTACCAGCAGATGCTCCGCCACCTGGACGGCGAGCTCACCCTCGACGAGGCCCGCGAGGAAACCATCAAGGCCACCAAGCGTTTCGCCCGCCGCCAGGAATCCTGGTTCCGCCGCGACCCCCGCATCACCTGGCTAAACGCGAGCAGCACCGCGGGCGCCGACCCGGCAGGGCGCCTCCTAGCCGAGGCACTGCAGGCGGCCGCCCTTCCGGCCGGATGAGGTCACAACGCGGCGTACTGCTGGCGCGCCATCGTCTCCACCAGCGGCACCGGAGCGGTGGTCCCGGCTTCATAATCGATCGCGAATAGCACCTTCCCCTTGGTCCCGATCACGCCGTGGGGGTAGAAGCCCTGAGTGGGGGACGTCGCGTCGTAGTCGTCAGCCCCCGGGATGATCAGATCGGCTTTCTGCTTGCCCGATTCCACAGACAAATAGCTCGCCTGGAAGGCGGTCGCGTCCGCGGTGGTCGCGAACTGGAACAAGTACATAAGGGGGCCGTCGCCGTTGCTGTTGGTGCAGCTGGCCTGGTAGCCGCGGACGAAATGGTAGCTGGCGGCCAACCCCGCCCCCATGAGCTGGTCGAACTCGGCGGCGTTTACCGGACCGCCGAAGCCCTGGCCCGTCACCGGCGAGAACCCCGGCGGGCACGGAACGATTTTGCGCCGAGCCCGCTAGCGGGCTTGCTGGCGACCGGGCTGCTGACCGGACCGCTGCCTTGCAGGTTGTAAATCTGGCTGGTAGGCGGCACCGTGATATGGACAGGCTGGTTGATCGCCGTGACGTTGATCGTGATGTTGACGGTGTCCCCGTTGGCCGTCCAAAGCTCGGCGAGCTTCCGCATGTGATGCTGACCGTCGACCCATTCGTCGAAGTAAATGGTGCTGTTACCCAGCGCCTGCAGCTCCGGCGCCAGAGTCTGCCGGAAGCTGGCTGGCAGTGCCTTGAGTCCGTCCGCGGCCTTGAGGGAGCCTGTGTACTCGGTGGTGGACACCCCGTCGACCGTCTGCGTGCCGACCACTCGCGTGTTCTTGGCCACAGCGGGCAGCTCGGCCTGATTGGTGAAGTCATCGCCCTGCAGGCTGTGGAACGTCTGAGCGAAGCTGGCCCCGCCGGTATCCAGGGCGGACAAGGCCGAGAGGTTAATCTTCAGCCATGGCTTGCCGGCCTGGACGCTCGTCGACGAATCGTCGAAGTAAACGGCCGTGCTGGTGAGGACCATCTTGATCTGCCCGCTGGCGCCGGCCGCCACCGAGGTGAGGTTCGCGGCGAGGAGCAGTGTCGGCTTGAGCTGGACCTGATAGGTCACGGTCGTGAATGAGCCCGACGCGCCGCTGTCCTGAACGGTCAGCGTCTCGGTCGCGGAGTTGACCTGCTGCGTCTGGGTCGCGGCTGCGAGCAGAGCCTGCCGGGGGGTCAGCTCGGCCGATCCGCCGCCGGCTGACTTGCCGCCCGAGGAGCAGGCGGCGACGAGGAGCATCGCCGCGGCGGACAGGCTTATGGCGACGGCACGCCGCCGAGCCGGCCGGTGCCATCGGGACGGGGGTGGACGAGAGTGATGTCATGAGCGCTCTCCTTGCCAGGGCAAGTGGCCCACCCTCCTGGGATGATAATGCCCGGAAAACGCACCTGGACCAGCGAAGTCGAGGTGAAAACGATCCGCTACATCTGGTCGCCGAGCCGGTAGACGCGTTTGGCGTTGTCGGCGCAGAACATGCGGGTCAGACGCACCACCGTCCGTTCGGAATAAAGATCTTCGGAAAGGCCGGCGGCCAAGAAGCCGGACAGCGCGGTCCGGAACAGCACCGCCGCCAGGTAATAAAGTTCCGGCAGCCCGAACGCGTCCGACGAGTACAGGAACTTGCCGAACGGCGCCAGCTCCAGGGCCTCGGCCAGCAGCGCGGGGGCGCGGCGGCCCAGGTTGTGGGTGGCCAGCCCGGCGTCCACGTACACGTGCGGGAAGACCTGGGCCAGGTAGCCGGCCTCGCGCTGGTAGGGGTAGTTGTGCAGCAGCATGACCGGGACGCCGGTCGGCTCGATGGCCCGCAGCAGCGGGGTGAGCAGCAGCGGGTTGCAGCGGTGCAGGTCGACGTCGCTGTCCCCGTAGCCGACGTGGAACTGCACCGGCAGCCGCAGGTCCACGCCGCACCAGATGAGGAACCGCTGCAGCGTCTCGTCCGCCAGCCGCAGCGGCCGCGACCGGTCGGCCAGCCAGCGCCCGGCCGCGGCCGTCACCTCGGCGTCGGACGGCCGCCCGGACTCCAGGTCGAGCCCGGTCCGGTAGGCCGCGATCGACTTCACGCCCACCGCATCGGCGGTCCGCGTGGCCAGCGCGGACCGCACCGCCTCGGCGAAGGCGGCCGCTCCCGCCCCGGCGGCGGCGACGTCCTCCGCGACCTGCTCGAGCCGGACGATCTCGTGCGCGGTCGCGCCCGCCAGGCCGCCGAGCTCGGCCGGGGAGGTCAGCGGCTCGGGGATGAAGCCGGTATCGACGCACAGCGCCTCGAGCCCGGCCCCCTGCAGGAACCGCTTGCTCACCTCGGCCGCGCCGAGCTCGGCCCGCCGCGCCACGTACTCAGCCAGCTCGGCGTGCGGCGCCAAGCCGAGGACCGGCGGGCACAGGCGGCGGAACGCGAACCCGGCCTGCGAGTCGAACATCGACCCGCCCGGGAAGCCCGCGCCCTCGCTCAGCAGCGACTCGAGGGTCGCCTCGTCCGCGTCCCGGTGCAGCACCCCGTGGCAGTGGTGGTCGACCAGGGGCTGCTCGGCGACGCAGTCGAGCAGTTCGGGCACTCAGCTTCCTCCTACGACGCCCCCTCGTGCGCGGTCCGCGGCGGACACTTCGGCCTTTTCCTCGCCCGGCGCGGCGATGCCCTCACGAGCGGCCAGCGCGGCCCCGAGCTTGCGCGCCGTGCCCGGCGCGAAGATGACCGCGATGACCGCCGCCACCAGCCAGCCGCCGGATACCACGGGGTACCACTCGCCCGGGCCGCTGGTCGGGTACGGGATGACGTTGCGGTACAGCGTGTAGCCGAGCACGATCAGCCCCGCGATCGGGATCACGATCTGCCACATCGGCACCGGCAGCTTGCGGCGCACGAACACCAGGATCATGCAGCCGAGCGAGGCCAGCACGTAGGCGACCAGCAGGATCAGCGTCCCGATGGCCCCCGACCACAGGAAGCTGTCGAAGGCGGTGGCGCTGAAGGCCGCCTTGTAGATGACCACGATCAGGCCGGCCATGACCACGATCGCCAGGGTCGCCCAGGCCGGCGTACCCCAGCGCGAGCCGGAACCGACCCCGCGTGGCCCGGCCGAGTCCCGGGACAGCGCGTACATCAGCCGCGCCGCGCCCACCGTGGAGGCCAGGCAGCAGCCGAAGGCGCTGAACGTGGTGCCGAGCGTGATCACGTCGCCGACCCAGTGGCCGACATAGGAGGAGCCCAGGTCGCCCAGCAGCGACGGCGAGTTGATGTAGGCCGTAATCCCGGCCTTGCTGGTGCCGAAGCCCATCACCTCGACCGCGGTCACGATCACGAAGTAGACGCCGCCGAAGATCGCGACGCTCAGGATCGCGCGCGGGATGTCCCTGGTCGGCCGGTTAGCCTCCTCACCCAGGGTCGCGGCCGCCTCGAACCCGGCGAACGACAGGAAGCCGAACACCACGCCGAGGAACAGCGCGGAGAAGCCCGTGCCGGGCGTCACCTGGAACACGGTCCAGGTGAAGTGCTCGTGTCCCGGCGCGTTCCCGGCCAGCAGCCTGACCAGCACCACCGCGGTGACGATCAGGATCAGCGCGACCGTGATGCCCTCCACGGTCAGCAGCACGCCCGCGCCCCGCCTGGCCGGCATGATGGCCAGGAACAGCACGAGCACCAGCGCCACCGCGAGCAGCACGAACGGCGCCCACGTCGGCGGGTTGTGCCAGATCCCGACCTCCTGCAGGAACGCGGTGCCGAAGATGCCGGCCGCGCTCGCGGTGACCACCGCGTAGAAGGTGTAGGTGCCGAGCAGGCCCCAGCCCGCGACCACCCCCGCCCGCGGCCCGAGCGTCGCGCCGACGAACGCGTAGACCGAGCCGGAGTGATGGAAGTACTGGCACAGCCGGACGAAGGAGTAGGCCACGAGCAAGACGCCGACGGCCGCGATGAGGAAGGTCAGCGGCACGGCGCGGCCCGCGGTGGTGGCGCTGGCCTGCGGGTTGATGTTGGCAGCCATGCTCGGCGCCATCAGCGCGACCGACAGGCCGACCGCGGCCCAGATCGACAGTGATCGCTTGAGTCCAGGACCGTTGGACGGAGTAGCGGCCATGTGCTCCTCCTTAGCTCTCTCCGTTCCCATCAGTGTCCCTCCGACCCGCGCGGCGCGGAAGGGGCAAAAGGTGCGAAAAGTCGATGTAACCAGCGACAGTCCCGCGCCGCCGTCTCTGCGTCGACGAGATCGATGGATCCGCCCTGGATCCCCGGAAATCCTGATTGAACCATTGTGCGTCGTCGCGCGTCACTCAGGGTAGAAGTCAGATGTCAGGGGGTGACCTACGGTGACCGGTGCCTACCCGGTGCTTCACTTGGGTTCCTTCGGTTCGACGGGTTCGCCCGGGCCGGCCAGACCGGCACGCCCCGGCAGGCCCTGGACTCGTACCTTCCGCGGCGTCCCCGCGTCCGTGCCGGCCGCGCGCCGGTTCGCGGGCGACGTGCTGGCCGGGTGCCCGGCCAGGGAGGTTCTGCTGATGTGCGTGTCCGAGCTGTGCTCGAACGCGATCACGCACAGCGCCTCGGGCCAGGGCGGCGTGTTCATCGTCGAAGTCGGTTACCCGCGCGAGGGCATCGCCCGGGTCGCGGTCACCGACGAGGGCGGCGCGTCCGTCCCGGCGGCGGGCACCCTGGACCTGATGGCCGAGGGCGGCCGGGGCCTGGCCCTGGTCGCCGCCTGCACCAGCCGCTGGGGGCACGCCGACGCCTACCCCGGCCGCACCGTCTGGGCCGAAGCCTCCTGGCCCGTCCCCGTCCCCTCACCGGGACAGGACGCCCCCGCCCGCCGCCGCTACCGCGGCCGCGCCTGGTCCCGACCCGATCCACCCCCCGGCCCCGCCGCATAACCCACCGCCCCTGCTATTCAGGGACCGGGGAAGTGCTCGCCAATGGCCAAGATCGCATCCATGGCCGGGTCTTCATTGCGGCTGAACGCCTCGAACGTCGGCGGGGCGTAGATGTCAGGCGCGATCCATGTCCGGTGGTCCCAGGGCCATGAGGTCTGCCAGAACAGGTCCGCCGCGTTCGCGCGGACCTTGCTGTAGGGAAGCTCGAACGCGACGACCTCGCCGATGAAGTTGGGCCGCGACCCGGTGGGTTCGCCGACGAAGATCGCGTTTGTCTCGCGGTCGATGGCCGTCGCGGTATTCTGCGCGGCCGAGAAGGTCAGGCGGCCGATGATGACGAACAATGCGCCGCGCCGGTTGACGGCCGGACAAGCGATCAGATGGTGAAGCAGCGGCTGGGCCAGGAAGGTGTTGCCGCCGCCGTTCCATCGCATGTCGATGACGAGCCGGGCCGGGCGGCGCTGCTGGATGAAGCCGAACAACCGGTCGCAGAACGAGGCGAACGGCTCGGCCGGATGATCGAGGACCGCGTTGTACTGGAAGTAGACCAGGTCCGAGGCGGGCAGGTACTCGAACCAGTACGGCAGATCACGGTGCCGCAGGTGCAGCGGACGCGGATGACCGGGCACCGTGTCGGCTAGCGCGGTCCAGCCGGGCGGATAGCGGTCCCACGTGCGTTCACCCGGCTCGGCGGGCAGCGTTGCCTCACCGCTCGTCCCGTCAGCCGCGCGGATCGTGAGGGTCACCCTGGCCGGGTCGTCGATGACGCCCAGGCCGTGCAGGACCGCGGTGCGCCGCAGCAACACGGGGGTCACGAGGGTGACCTGCTGCTCGTTGTCCCTGGCGATGACCGGGTCGAGAGCCGCGATGGCTTCCTCGATGGTGTGCCGGCCGATCTTCTCCACCCTGGCTCCGAGCAGATGCTCGTGTCCTGGGCCGGCCGCGATGACGAACAAGCCCTCGGGGAACCAGAACAGATCTACCGGGAGCAACCGGCAAAGATCCGTGTTCGCTTCGGGCGGCGTGACACCGGCGTGGCCATCGTCCAGGTGGCGCACCAGCTTCATCATGCCGACCAGGATCTGGGCATCGGTGAGCTCGGGGATGTCGTGGTCAAGGCGAGCGACGCGGCGGTTGAAGTCCTCTTCCGAGATGAGGGCGAACGGCGCGTACGCCCGGCGCTTGAGCTCGCGGGCCAGCAGCCGCAGGTCCGCGCGCCAGCCTTGGTCTCTGGTCATGCTCTCGACGTCGATGAGCCCGAGCAGGTCCCGGAGCCGCTGATCGTCATGCCACGGCTTCCAGTACTCCTCGTCCCTGGCCCGGTCCAGCCCGCGGAAGCCCCGGTCGAGCGCCACGGCCAGGGCATCGATCGCCTCATCGCGCCGGCCGAGCGCGGCGGAGCAGCACGCGATGCGGTACGCCACCTCGCCCGGCATCAGCTCGGGCAGGTCTTCTCGGTACTGCTGCTGGTACACCGCCCGGATGCCGAGTTCCAGCACTTTCTCGTACGCCTGGCGCGCCGCCTCGTACTCCTTGTCGGCAAAGTGCGCCTCAGCCAGGCGAGCCCAGTAATCTCCGTTGACCGGGTTACCCGCAGTCACCTGCGCCCACAGCGTTGCCGCCTCTGCCCAGTCACCGGACCCCGACCGCATTTCCGCCCTGGCCACGACCCCGAGGAGATCACCGGCCTCCGTCATGCGCGCTCCTCCCGTACCGGCGGAACCTGAACGCAGGGCCCGCCCGCCAACCATCATCAAGATATATCGCATTCCCGTGCAGGCGTCTACTGCCGGCCTGACCTCGCCACGCCCGAAGGCGTGTCGCTTCCTTAAAATGTCAGTAGGGAATGTTAAACTCGAACAAGTGATCAGAGGAGGTGACCCCAGATGTGCCAGCCCGACACCACGCCGACACCGGCCAGCCCAACCCAGGCGCTGGCCGGCGCACGGGCCTGGCTGGGCACCCTGGTCGCTGTCGACCCGATCGCGATGCCGGCCGAAGCGCAGGCCGAGTGCCTGCAGGGCCTGGAGCAGATCGAGGCCGTCCTCACCGCGGCTCGGGCCCTGATCCTGGGCGCGTTCACCGCCGGGCACGGCTACTCGGCGGACGCGGCTTACTCGGCCCGCGCGTGGCTGATCCACAAGACCGGGGTCAGCAAGGGCGCGGCGGCGGGCCACATCGGCTGGGCCCGCCGGGTCACCACGCACCCGCAGGTGGTCGCCGCGCTGGCCCAGGGCACGATCCTGTCCGAGTCGCTGGGCCGCAAGCTGTGCAGTTGGACCGACAAGCTCCCCGGGGACTGCCGCCAGGCCGCCGACGAGATCCTGCATCGCCGCCGCCCGGGCCGGCGCCGGCGAGCGGGACCTGGCCGGCCTGGCCGCCGAGATCCGGGCCCGCGCCCCGCAGGACACCACCGACGACGACCCGGGCTTCGAGGACCGCTCGCTGCGCCTGGAGACCACCATCGACGGTGCCGGACTCCTGAACGCCGATCTGACCCCAGAATGCACGGCCGTCATGTCCGCGGTACTGGACGCGCTGTCCGCTCCGATGGGCGCGGAGGACACCCGCACCCAAGGCCAGCGCTACCATGATGCGCTGCACGAGGCGATGCAGCGGCTGGCCGCCAGCGGCCTGCTCCCCGAGCGGGCCGGCCAGCCGGTCAAAGCCTGGGCGCACGTTTCCCTCGCCGAGCTGCGCGCCCTGGACGCCGGATCGGTCCTGCAAGGTGAATGGATCACCGCGGTGCAGGCCAGGTGGGCCGGGGCCCGGGCCGCGGCTTCGGTGGCCGGCGGCGACGGCGCCGCCTGGCTGGACGGGGCCGCCGCCCGCGCCGTGACCTGCGACGCCGATCATCACCCCCGTCGTCACTGGCGACGTGGACATCGCCGCCCTGGACGGCCTGGTCAAGCTGTGCGTCCAGCTCGACCGCCTCGACCACGCCGCCGATCGGGACCAGCCGGCCCAGGTGGCCCCGGCCGATGCCCCCGCATCGGCGTCCCCGGCCCGCGAGGCCCTGCAGAAAGCCATCATCGGCAAGGCCGTCGACCTCCTGTCCGGCCCCGGCGGCCTAGCCAGCTTCCTGCGCACCCGCCAGCTCGGCGCCCGCCTGGGCGGCCCGAGCCTGCCGCTGGACATCGGCTACTCCGAGAACGTCCCGGCCGCGATCCGCAACGCGGTCATCCTGCGGGACCAGCACTGCCAGTGGGCCGGCGGCTGCCGCCAGCCCGCCCGAGCCTGCCAGGTCCACCACGTCAAGCACAAGGCCGACGGCGGCCCCACCAGCGTCACAGGCTGCGTGCTGCTGTGTTTCTTCCACCACCAGGTGTGCATCCACCGGTGGGGCTGGACCCTGGTCCTGAACCCCGACGGCACCACCACCGCCTGGAACCCCGACCGCACCAAAGTGCTCCACAGCCACAGCCCCCCAGCAAGAGCCGGGTAACCCCCCGGGGATGACAGGAGCAACACGCAGGCCGCAAGCCCGACGAGGCCCGTAAGAACCCATGTACGCGCGATCGATGACACGTACCTGACCCGATCATCGGTATGGGCCGCCGGCAGGGCCCGTCCTTCCGCCCACGCCTCGTCCAGCCCGGTCTGGTCTGGCTGGCTGGCTGCGGAGCATGGTGAGGCTGCGTTCGTAGTCGGCGGCGTTGGCCGGCCAGATGGTCGCACCTGCCAGTTCGCGTAGCGCCTCCGCCAGCCCGAATAGCTGAGCCGCGCGGGCCCGCTGCGCTGTGGGAACCCGCCCACAGAGCACGGGCCGACCCGCTATCTCGAATATGAGATATCGTTAAGGGTATGGAGCGCGAGCGAAACCTGATCCTCGGGACCTCCGGGATCTCTGGGGTCTCTGGGGTCCCCGGAGATGCTGAGCCCACCCACAGCGAGCCCGGAAGCCAGTTGCCGGTCATGCCGGGCTTCCGCGAGATGGCCCTGCGCCGCCACGCGGATGAGCAGGCGGCCCGGATGGCAGCCGAACGCGGCCGGCTCGTCCGCGAACTAGCCGAGCAGCGGCAGGCAGCCGGACTGTCGCAGACCGAGATCGCGGCGCGCATGGGAACCTCCCAGTCCGCAGTGGCCCGGCTGGAGTCCGGTGCCGCGGACGTGCGCGCCTCCACGCTCGAACGCTACGCGGCCGCCGTCGGCGGCCAGATCACCTGGAAACTCGACCGCTCCGGGGAACCCGGGGAAGGAGCCAGCGAATGACCCACGTACCGGTGCGACGAGGAACAGTGCACGCCCACGTACCGCCGGGACCCTCACAGCCGGGGGAGCCGCGCCGGCCAGGCGAGCCGTGGCGACCCGCAGAGCCGGGCCGGCCAGGCGAGCCGTGGCAACCGGGTGTGCCCGGCTGGCCCGGCGCCCCGGGCTGGCCGTCCGCTCCGCCGCCCGGGCTCGCGCCGGCCTCGCCGGTCAGGGTGTGGCTGGACCCGCACGCCGACTGGAAGAGCAAGCTGTACGAGCGGCTGCTCGCCCAGCGGATCGTGCTGGCCTCGGGCATCCTGGACGACGAGGCAGCGGCCAGGCTCTCGGCTCAGCTGCTCACCTTGGACGCCGAGGGCGACCAGCCGATCCGCGTCGAGCTGCAGAACCTGAAGGCCGAGCTGCCCGCCACCCTCACGGTCATGGGCATCCTCGACGTCCTGCGGGTTCCGGTGCACGGCTGCGCGAGCGGCGAGATCAGCGGCCCGGCGCTCGGCGTGCTCGTATCCTGCACCCGCCGGACCGGCCGCCCGAACGCATCCTTCGTGCTGACCGAGCCGAGGCTGGAGTTCGGCGGCACCGTGACCGCGCTCACCGCGCGTGAGCAACAGGTGACCCGCATGCTCGACACGCTGTACTTCCGGCTGGCCGACGTGACCGGCCGCGAGGTGGACGAGATCCGCGAGGACGCCCGCCGCGGCCGGGCGCTGACAACGGCCCAGGCCATCGGCTATGGCCTCATTCAGGCCCAGGAGACCGGCCGCGGGCCCGGCCAGCCAGAGCCCTGCTGACCTATCAGCGCCGGACCACGGCGGAACGGAACCTGCTAGCAGTTGGTCAGCCCAGGCCCCTGGTTGAGGATCTGGGAGCGCGCGCTGGTGAACTCGGCGATGGCGTCGACAGCGTCGGGCCGGAACACGGCGGCGCGGTGGCAGTTCTGGAATGCGAGCCGGACGCCGAAATGGCGCTCCACCGCGGCACGCATGGCGTCGCTGGCCATCATCCGCAGCAACTGACCCCGCGCCGTCTCGTCGGGCGGCGGCACGAGGTTGTCGGCGAGGCCGGCTCCGGTGGCATGCAGCTGCCCGGTCAGGTCGCTGATGAGCGTCCAGGCGTAAGGCAGTGACGCCCGGATGCACGCGGTGAACGATTCGTCGTCGATCTCGCCGCGGCGAGTCTGGTCGAGCAGGTCTGGTGAGACGGTCAGTGACACGAGGATGGATCCTTTCAGTGCGTAGCCGGTCCATTACATCGAGCATGTTACATGAGAATGGTTTTCATTCCCAGTGGTAAGCGAGATCCGGGTGCCCGTCCGGCCTGATCGGGATCAGCGGTCCCGCACTCGGCGTGCTCGGCTCCTGCACCCGCCGGACCGGCCATCGGCTATGGCCTGATCCAGGCCAGGAGACACCCACCCGGCCGAACCCGGCAAACCCCCGCTAACCCGCGGCCGTGCAGTCCGCTAGTCACGAGGCGGGCCTGTTGTAGGTCTTGGCACCTTGGCGCAACGCGGCGATGGCTTCAGGGCCGCTGATGCGGTAGTCACGCGAGTCGGAGATGGCGTTGAACCAAACAAACCCGAGCAGCCTGTACGTGCGGATGCCCACGAACAGGTTGGTGATCTTTTCTGACTGGTTGGCTGCCTGCGTCGCGCTTGTCTCGGCAATGAGTATCGGATCGCCGGTCAGTTCGCGTACGGCAACGATGGTCGGCCCGAATATGGGAGCGAACTGCCAGGACGGCTGGAGGTAGTAGGCGTCGATCCCTACCCAGGTCACGTACGAGCGGCCGGGCCACCAAGGACCCGGGCTGGGAATCTGGCCATTCTTCGTCTTGATGATGTTGACTGTCCACATCCAGGTCACGTTCCAGGCTCCGTTTGCACGGAAGAGAGTGACGATGTGTCGCCAGGCGGCTACGAAAGCCGCGGGGGATGTGTGCGTGTACCCCCACGAGAACCAGGTGCCGTTCATCTCGTGGCCGAAGCCCAGAATGACCGGGTGGCGATAGGCGCGGACGGCCTTGGCGTAGGAGGTCAGGTAAGCGTCGTACTGCCCAGCTGCGATCGCGGCAACGCTTACGTTAGTCGGGTTGATTTGAACCAGCGGCACCCCACCGTGCTCGGCCACGGTCGTGGCGAAGCTGGTCTGGAACGGCTCCAGCCACCCGCTGTAGTAGAGGACCAGTCCCGGTTTGACCCCGGTGGAATTTGAAAACGCCGTTACTTCCGCGTATGAGTTAGGTACCCCAGCCGTGTACACCCCGAGATAGGACCCCGGAGTAGTTGGGAGAACGGTCTGTACTTGAGATGGGCCATCATGTTTCGCCTTCACGATGACCAGAACGACGAACGCAGAGACGACGAGCGCCAGTGCGCTTGTGACAGCCATCACCGCGCGCCGCCTTGCCTGGTTCGGGCGAGCCGGGGTGCGGAGCGTGCGCGGTGGCGCTTGCCGGTGGCGCCCGGGGCGATCGGTATTAGCGAGCAGCACCTTATCCCCTACCCTCGGCGTTTCGCCTCGCGGCAAAAGGTGTCGAGGGTGGCGGTGTGGGTGCCACACCAAGAGCCCGATAGTTCCATCCGGCCACACGCCATGGAACCGAGACCAAGACGCTCCCCCCCTCGATGAGGCATCCGGTTCCTGGCATGGTCTGACGTGGCGGGCTGCTCACGACCCAGGCCTGGCGAAGGTGCTGGCGCCCTTGTGGAACGCGGCGACAGCCGATCCCGTCGCGCTCCGCTGCATGAGCCGCACCCATCTGCAATCCAGGCATCCAAGGATGCTCGGTCTGCCTCGCGTTCACGTACTGTACTGACAGTGTTACGCCGTTGCGATGTCTCCATAGGACACCGCCTTCGAAAGGGTAGTATCCCGATCCCCTGGAGGGGTCACGTTTGTCAATTCAGACCAGAACCAACCCCGCACTCTGGGCCGCGTCAGGCCCTACCCAGGGGAAACCGCGCACCCTGTTCGGGTCAAGGGTGCCACAATGTGAGGACGGACACACCGCGCCGGAATGCCGCTTTGGCCGCCGGGTTGTCCTCTATGTGCCAATCCTGGTGATAGATCCCGTTGTCTTGGGCTATGTCGAACCAGACTAGGCCGAGGGTGCCGTACTGGCTCATCCCGGCAAACAGGCCTGGGATCTTAACCGCCTGGCCAGCTTCGGGACCCACCGCGGTCTCGGACAGCAGCACCGGTCGATCGGTGAGGGCCCGAACCTGAGCAATGGTTTTGCCGAAGACGCTAAAGAAGGTGTCGGAAGGGCGGTAGTAGTAGCCATCGATGCCGACCCAGGTGACATACTGCGCGCCGGGCCACCAGGAGGCGATCGTCCCGGTACCTGGCTCATCTGCCTGGATTGTCCACAGCCAGGTGACGTTGTCGGCGCCCTGGTCGCGGAACAGCGTCACGATGTGCCGCCACGCCGCCACGAACGTCGAGGCCGGCGACTGTCCGTAGCCCCACGAATACCAGTTGGCGTTCATCTCATGCCCGAAGCCGATAATGAGCGGATGGCCGAAGTCGCGGACGCTGACGGCGAACGAGCGTAGGTACCGGTCGTCCCCGCCCGCCGCGATCATCGAGACCGAGACGGAGGTCGGGTCCCACTGCAGGATCGTGGTCGCAGCATGGGTGAGGACCGTCTCCGCGAACGAGGTCTGGAAGGGCTCCCCCCAGCCGCTGTAATACCCGACGAGGTTTGGCTGCTTGCCGACCGCCCTCGTGAAATCCGCGACCCGTTGGTAAGTACCGGGTGGCCCAGTCTCGTAGACACCGAGGTAAGAGGCCGGATTAGCTGGCAGAGATCCACCTGAGGCAGAAGAAGCGAGACGAATTACCGTGAAGACCACAGCTGCCGCAGCGATCGCCACGACCACGAGGATCACTTGGCGAGATCTCATGCTGCCTTGTCTCCGGGAAGCGGTCGCTGGTCCCGGGAATAGTACAACACTGCGTTCGTGAACCCGGCGTGTCCAAGTCGGCACTGTGAGGCGCGGCCGGTCGTTTCATCGCGCAGGGTCACTGCGCGGTTGCAAAGGTCTCGACCGTCGACAACGCGGTCACCGGGTGCCGACGCAATCGCTGTGCAGCCTGCATCGTGGGGGTATGTCCATGTTGATCTTGAAAGGTACCAAGTTGGTATCTCCTTTTTCCCCATTTAGCCCCAGATATGGGTGGATTCATGCAATCCTGCCTTCTGCTGTGACGTCATCCGTGTGGGGCAAGCCGAACGCGGCTGAACCGACACGACGATTGTGTTCGTTCGCGCCGTTTGGGGCGTTTGGCCTAGCGTGCGCCTTTAGTGGGGTGGGAGGGGTGGGAAAGGTTGGCCGTGCGTGGGCTCCCGAAGGCTTCCGATGTACTCACCGAGACAGGTTCGCTGGATCTCCCGGCTCTCCCGGAGGACAAGGCCGTCGCAACGTCGTGCATGGGCGAGGTGACTCGGTTCTGGCGGTCCGCTTGGTCGACTCTCTGGAGTGCGTGGATTTCCGGCTCTCCTAACGGGTCTACGGCGGAAGAATCCTGCTAAAAAGAACCATCATCCGGTTGTCGCTCTGGTCAGCGATGCAATCTTCCCTTACAGCTGCGGAGGTAGGGAGATCCGCTATTATGAACTGATTCAGCGGCTGGCCAAGCATGCTGAGCTTCACGTGTATACGATGCGCTGGTGGGACGGCCCGCGGGTCCGCAAGGATGAGGCCGTTACCGTTCATGGGATATCGCGGCTACACCCTATGTATACCCGGAATCGCAGATCACTCAGGCAAGCGACATTTTTCGCTCTCGCCTGCATGCGGTTGCTGGTATCGCGTTTCGACGTACTTGAAGCAGACCACATGCCACTTTTGCAAATTCTCGTGCTTCGATTGGTGACAACCGTAAAGCGCAAGCGGTTTGTGGTCACATGGCACGAGGTCTGGGGTAGATCGTACTGGCGTCAATATCTCGGACGGGCCGGATTTGGCGCGTGGTTTGTCGAGTATCTAGCCATGCGTCTTCCCGACCACATCATCGCTGCCTCATCGCATACCGCAGAAAGGCTTTACGCCCGCCTTGGCGCTCGTGCATCGATTACGATCGCGCCGAACGGCATCGATCTCGAAGCTGTTCGTGACTCCTACCCCCACCACTTGACCACCGACTTGGTTGTGGTGAGTCGACTGATGCCTCACAAACGCATCAGCATGCTGTTGGACGCCGTGGCGTTCCTACATACGGATGGCGTATTCGTGACTTGTCGCGTCATTGGTGATGGGCCAGAGCGAGAAGAGCTCCGTAGTTATGCGCGAATATTGGGAATAGAGCAGGCAGTGGAATTCCGACACGACGTTCGGGAGCAGAAAGAGGTCTACAATCTGGTGAAGGCTGCAAAGGTGTTTGTCCTTCCGTCAGCTCGCGAAGGATTCGGGATCGCCGTGCTCGAAGCTTTCGCCTGCGGGATCCCAGTGGTAACGACGTCGGCTCCAGACAACCTTGCCCAGCACCTTGTCGCGCGATCCCCGTATGGCGTTATCTGTGACTCGACCGCATCAGCAATCGCTGACGCCGTGAAGCTTATGCTTGCGAATCGTGACTCGCCGGCAAACAAGGGTTCAGGCGATGACGACCTGTGGCTGGCCGAGTACAACTGGGATGATATAGCCGACCGGGTAATAACGGCACTGCGGATATGAATGGCTCTAATTGCAGTGAACCGGATAGATTTGAGATTGCATAAAGGTAACGGGAAGCGACGCCATGCCGTCCTTCACGTTCTGCATCGGGTGGCGACCGCCCCGCTAGTGGGTTATCCGCTCCTTCTAGGCTGGCAAAATGGGTGGCTACCGAGGCCTCAGAGAAACGCGACGACACTTCTGAGGGACGGACGCCTCCTGCAATGCCAACTCGCTGACAGAACCCAGCGCACGATGTACCTCGGTCTGTTCGAGCCGCGTGAGACTCGCCTCCTAGGAGAGTTGCTGAGTTCCGGAGACATCTTTATCGACGTGGGGGCGCACATCGGCTGGTTCACGACAGCGGCCGCCCGCCACGTCGGTGAAGCAGGCCAGGTCATCGCCTGCGAGCCATACCCTCCGAACATGGCAATACTTAAAGGCAATCTGGCACGAAACAATTGTAAGAACGTTCGTGTAGTGGAAGCGGCTCTCGGTAGTCAACAGGGTACGATTAGTCTGGCCAAGGCTGGCGGAGATAGCGGCGGGGTCACTGCCCTCGGTTGGGCGTGGGATGGCCGGGTAGAGGTCCCAATGACGACGCTCGATGATATTACGAGTGGCTTGGGAGCTGTAGCCCTTGTAAAGATAGACGTCGAAGGCTGGGAAGCACACGTTCTCCGAGGTGCCGCAAGGACGCTGACGCAAACTAAAAGTGTCCTGATTGAGATTAACCCGGAGGCTCTCAGGAAGGTCGGCTCTTCGCCGGAAGAGATTTTCAACCTTCTGCAGGGAGCTGGCTTCACAAGATTCAGCTCGGTTGTTCAGGACGGCCTTCGTCGGCTCCATCGGAATGCTGTGAGCAATGCCCTGGCCATGAGGTAACCGTGATTCGGATCCACTAGCCAGCCTTAGTCCTGCTCCGTTGGTCGGCATGTAGCACGCTAGGTGCCCGTGTCGGATGAACGTGCCTAATTCTTTTTTGACTGACGAGGACGCCCATGTGTTCTAGAGTTGGGGGAGAGCGCCGAGTTAGGGCGCCGCCATAGTGCGGTCAGACCGACAAGCCTGCCAGCAAAGTAAGCCATGAGCATTGCGCTGTCGACGGCAACGGCGGGCACTACTCTCGGCCAGTGGGACGGGGTAGTCTCGAAGCGAGTTTTCACGTGTTGGATGCTCGCAGCTAGCACAAAACTGGACGGAATTGCTGCTCCAATGAGTCGATGCTCACGAATTGCGGCGAACAGGCCCAATGCTGCTGCACCAACGAACGCGCCGGCTGCAAGGTCCGGCTGTCGCACTTCGTGATAGGTGAGTAGTTGGCGCGTCGCACCCTGGCCCGTTTCGAACAGCCACTTCAACGATGTAGTCAGCGTCTTGCTCTCCTCATGGTGAACGAGAAGTCCTGGGACAGTTATGGACGATAGCCCTTGGCGGTCCATGGCGTGGTTCAGAGCGGAGTCCTCTCCCTCGCGCAATCTTGGATCGAAGCTTACGACGTCGAAGACTTCGCGACGGTAGAGTCCATTATTTCCTGTCACAGTTGTCGTACCGCGCACGATGCGCGGTACAAGCTTGAAGCGTTTATAGATGTATGCGACATCTCCGTCAGGTACAGCAATCCCGCCCACTGCATCGTGATCTACTAGAGCAGCGCATGCGCGCACAAGCCAGTTGACGGGAAGAACGATATCGGCGTCCACCAGGGCAATCAGGCTACCACACGCCTTTGCGACTCCAATGCTTCTGGCATAACCCCGGCCGCGGTTTTCGGCGAGTCTGACAAGATGTATGCGAGGGTTCCGAACGGCAATATCTTCGACTACCCGCGCGGTGCTGTCGTGTGAACCATCATCCACAACAATGATTTCATGCTCGCCGAGGCCTTCGAGTCCGCTGATTGCGGCAAGGGCGCGAGCGATGTTGGCAGCTTCGTTGTACGCAATTACAACGAAGCTGACAAAGGTCTCTTCGGACACGGCTTGGCCTTCCTAAGCTAGCATTATCCTCGAACATTTGCTGTATATCATTTCTTCGTATATTTTAATCGTATCAAACTTCTCACTAACCCTGTTATCATCTTCTCTCAATACTGGCACAGTATAGACCATTGTGGAGGCTGAGGTGACTGCTTTCTGAACCGTGCCTGCCATGCTTGCAGGACGCCATGGTATCCGGCGTTCCCAAGTGGTAAGATGAAGCGGCGTAATAGCGTTGGCGTAGTTGCAAGGCTGGCCGGCGTAGTCCTGAGGTGATGTCGGCCCAGTCCCTTGTCCAGAAGCCGACTGCATAGCTACGTAACGTAGTCATTACGCGTGCGGATTGCGGGTGCGCACGCGCGAGGCATTCTTCGCCAAGGGTGATGTTCGCACACTGTCTGTCATTGCTGCCGCATTTAAGACGTCATGCTCGGTTAGCAGGACCGCACTGTCACTGCTGGAAGGTCTTCTCCAAGCGCCGACTTGACTCGAGCCGACAGCGTGTCAACTGTAGCGGATCGACCATACGCGCAAGTTGCATATTCATACAACGAATCTTGAGGGGAGGACTGGCCTGTATGGCATTCCTTTATGATTGCCTGTACTAGATCGAGTGGACGACATTCCAACGACCAGGAAGCACCTGGATGCCGCTTCTGCATTAGGACCAAAGTTCGCACACGAGCTCGGCCCACTCATCCTCGGCTTGTAACCGATCCAAATGAATGATCAATGCTAGAGTAGGAGAAACTGGAAAATGAAGCGCAGAATCGCGTTGGTAACGAGTCGGACGCTCGCGCTTTACGGCTTCGCCGGATGGGTGTACATCGCGCTCGTGGCGCTTGTCCACCCGTACACACTCCGCTTGCAGCTCACGCACTTCGCGAAGTTGCCGCACGAAGATACCTTCGGGGAGATATGCTTCGCGCTGTCAGCCGTAAGCTTCTTTATCTATAATCTGTTGCGTTCCGCGGAAGGAGACACCAATCATTGAGCCGATCCGGTGCGAGACAATGGCAATGCTAGAGTCATGGCACCTACAGGAGGGCCTAGATTTTGGTCCACGCGCCGATCGCGGGTGCCCACAGCGAGAATGCAGCGGACTTCAGGTACTATCGGCGCTCACCTGTGCGGCCATCCATGACCTGATCCGCGCTGCTTCTTGGTCCTTGATCTTGCCGTCAGCGAGCAGACTGGTCAGCTGTTATTGCACCTCAATCAGTGTAGCTGTAGTTGGCTACGGGGCAATCCTTGCTCGCGACGGCGAAGATGCAAACAGGAGGCAAGTTGTGAACCAGGCAGGGCCGAATTGTGTCATGTTCTGTGGGATGTCTATGAAGATAGCCGATATCGCTTGCGCAGTTTCGCGCCATGCGCTATCATAATGGCGGACTCGGCCATTGGCATTCCGCCTAGGATAAGGTGATGATAACGACTATTCAGCCAACGACCGTACGTGCATCCGGGTGATGCGCCACATGGCGCCGAGGCGCTTGACCATGTTGGCAGAGATTCCAGGCCAGGATCCTGCCGGCCGTGGCCGACAGACAGGTCGTCTACGCGTCCCAGGGATGTCCATGGCTGAGATCAACAAGCATGAGCCCAGTCTGCTAACCAACACGCGGCACTCCGACCCATCCTCCGCCGATGCGACAGCCACCGAATCCTCCATGCAGCCGAAGCGCCTTTTGGCCGGACTCGGGTGGAACATAGTCGGCCAGTTCTTGGTCGTCGGGATAAGCCTCGGTCTTACTCCTTTCCTGCTCCACCACCTGGGGGCGACGCAATACGGCATCTTCGCCTTGGTCAGTTCGATCATAGGGCTACTCAGCAACCTGGATGGAGGGCTGGCTCCCACGGGATACCGCTACTTCCCGGTCTACGTGGGCCGAGGGGACGTTGCCGCCACGACCAGTTTCCTCCTCACGATGCTCATCTTGGTGGTGATCATCGTCGGTACCGCTACGACCACGATGATTCTCGTCGCGCCAGCCGTCGTGGGAGTCTTCGCGCTCGGGTCCGGTCTCGCCGGTCATTCGCATGGGACCGTCCAACTCATCAGGGTCCTGATGCCGGTGCTGCTCGTCGCCGCCATTCGTACGCCGATCCAACGGCTCGTCATGGCACATCATCGCTGGGCGTTCCTCAACTACACCCAGGTCATGGCCGTGGTGGCGTATGCCGCCACTGCAGTGGGGGTCTCCTTCGCGTCTTCGGGCGTGCAGTGCCTGATATGGGCCACCTATGCGCGGGAAGCCATCCTTCTCATCACCGCGGTGTGGGCCTGCCGCCGCTACATATTGCTGAAACGCTTGCGCTGGCTGCCGACCTCGGAGGTGCGCCAAATCCTCCGCTTCGGATGCCGGGTCCAGATCGCGGCACTCGCCAGCTCTTTCAACTACGAGCTGGACGCCGTGCTGGTGGGCTTCCTTTTTCCTGTCAGGTATGTGGCCTACTACAGCATCGGAGCGAGCTTCAGTCAGCAGATTACCAATATGCCGATCAACGGGTTGAACCCGATCCTGCAAGACATCGGCCGCAGCTACGGAAAGAGTGGCAAGCAGGGTGTTCTGCGATCATTCCCTGATACCCAGCGCATATGGGTCACCGCTCTTGGAATCTTTCCAGTGGTTGCTGCGCTCGTAGGTTGGTTCGGCATCCCCGTCTGGCTCGGCCACGGCTCTCAGCTCGCAGCCGCCACGGCGGCCCTATTGGTGATCGGCACTGCTCCGCTACTGCTCAACGCGATAGTCGATGTGACGGTAAAGGTGGTCGGGATGCCTGAGATCGAGTCGTGGTATCTCGGCATCGGCGTGGCCGTAAATGTGGCGTGCACGGTGCCGCTTGCTCTTAGCATAGGAGTGATCGGAGTCCCCCTCGGTACGGCTATCGGTCAAGTCATCAGCTTCGTTGTTTGCATCTATCTGGCCCGAAAGAAGATCGGTAAACAGATCACACCATTCTTCCGCTGTATCAGTTATGTCCCTGCGCTGGTTGCTATCGCCGTGGCGGGAGTGTGCGAATGGAGCCTGCATAACAGCCTGCCGGCTGGCGGCATCGGCCTCGTATTGAGCGGGCTGCTGACTGCGCCTGCATTCCTCATCTACTACGGTTGGGTATACCGCGAGCCTTTGCTACAGCGTTTCGGAACTCCAGCGGTCACTGCCCACCGACGAGGACGCCACCATCGACGCCGACGTCAGTCTGGGCGCCACCGCGCATACCCGTACGTCATCTGGGGCGCCAGCCATGGCCAAGCGGCGCCGCTGGCGTCCGCGGTGTCCGATCCCGTGGCGCTGGCCGATCGGATAGGCAGAGGAGTAAATCTGAAATGAAAGACGTTGCTATCTTCGTCAAGTCTCACCGACCGGACCTGGTCCTCGTGCACCGTCTGCTCGATTCGGTGTCCAGGCATAATCGTGATCGAATCGGTGTTTTCATATCGGTACCCGCCGTTGATGTGGCGGCATTCAAGGAGCTTTCCAGGCACTTCAGTGATGTCTCAGTGCTACCAGACGACCACTTCGGAATCCCGAGGATAGATCGAAAAATCTGGGGTTTCGCTCCAGGATATATCACTCAGCAGCTCGTCAAGCTTAGTGTCCACCGCCTTTCCGAGGCACGGAACTATGTGATCGTGGATAGCGACACTTACTTCATACGTGACTTCGCGACGGAGAACTTCACCGCTCCCGACGGCACCGGCCTGACCGTCCTTGCAGACGATAAGGACCTGGTAGCCGATCCAGCCTGGGCCCCATTTGCAGGGTTTCGCGCGAAGAGAATCGATTTGATTGCTGATCGTCTGGGTGTGCCAACTCTGTCACCAGCTACTTGCTTCAACAACACGGTATTCCAGGATTCGGTGTTGCATGACTTCCGCGATTGGTGTTGCTCGGAGGGTCTTTCTGTGCTCGACCTGATGACCATCGCACCGGTCGAGTTCGCCTGGTACAACTTCTTTCTCGTCAATCACTGTCCGGAACGGCTGGTGAGGATCGAGCCTTTCATCAGGATCTTTCATACCCGAAGCGAGTACCGAAGGCTCGTGGCCGCCGGCTTCAGTCACGAGTCACTCCGCAGGTCGTACCTGGGCGTGTGCATTAACTCGAACTGGGCCGGTACTCGGCAGGGTCGTTACGTGTCTAGACTCGAGCGTGGATCCCGGGCCGCGGCGCTCGTGGTCAAGAGCGACCGCGTGCGGTACCACGCTGCTCAGGAGTTTCGGCTCTTCCGCGATGCTCACCTACCCGGAGCGTTGCGTCGCGTGTCGCGAGCGCCGGAGCGTATGCCATGATGCGGGGCCTGGCAGGCCTCCGTCACCGACAGGTCACGCGTATGAACGTACCAGTACACCAGATCATGTTCACCTATGATCGCGACGCATCACTGCCCCCTGCAGCAGAGGAAATCCGCTCCCGTGCCGGAGGGGATCCGTACAGGATGTGGTTCCTCGACGACGCGCGAGCGCTGATCGGCGATGTTTATGGGCTGGACGTGCTCAGGGCCTTCAATACTCTCCGACCATTCTCCTATAAGGCCGACTTGGCCCGCTACTGCATCGTGAACCATATCGGTGGGATCTACATCGATCTGTCGGTCACCGACTTCCTCGGCTTCGCTGTGGGCGATTGCGAATTCATAGGCTTCCGCGGCCCGAATTCCGCCGAGACAAGTTGGAAGCTCGCGAATAAACCGGGGCTGAAGTCTTGTTTCCGCATAGCCTGGGAAGCAGTTCGTTGCCCCAGATGAGCCCGTCGGGATCTATCATTATCCCCGCCCACAACGAGGGACGGGTCATTGGCCGACTTCTGGACTCGTTGGCCCCGGCTATGAGCACGGGCGAGTTCGAGGTGCACGTCGTATGCAACGGCTGCACGGACAACACGGCCCATATTGCATCGCGATACTTGGGAGCCCAGGCCCACTGTCTGGAGCAGGCGTCGAAGATCGCCGCTCTCAATCACGGCGACAAGATGGCTGGCGACTGCTTTCCGAGGCTGTACCTAGATGCCGACATCGCCGTCGATCTGCCAGCGGTACGCGCGGTGATCGAGGTCTTGCGGTCCGGCCGGGCGCTGGCCGCGGCACCGAAAATACACGTGGCCCTCGAAGGCCGACCTCGAATCGTCCGAGGCTTCTACGAGATCTTTCTGCGCACCCCGTGGATGATCTGTTCCCCGATAGGAAGCGGGTTCTACGGGCTGTCAGTCCAGGGGCGTTCCAGATTCGGCTCCTTCCCGGAGGTCATCAACGACGACCTGTTCGTCCGCGGGCTGTTCGATGAGAAGGAGCGGCTATCGGTTACCGACGCGAGGTTTCAGATCGAAGCTCCAATGACCGTCCGGGCGCTTGTGCGGGCCAAGGCCAGGGTGGCCGCCGGAACACAGGAGTATGTTGCTGCAAGCACTCAAGCCCGGCGCATCTCCGACGGGAGAAAGCCCCTCCCCAGCCGTGCCTATCGGTTCGCCGTCGATCGGCTTCGGAGTCCGCTCACGGCCATGGTCCGAGACCCCGCACTCTGGACGTCGCTCGCCTCGTATCTGGGTGTTCGCTCGGCGGCCTGGCTGGTTTCAACCAGGCAGCGGCTGCTGTCAGCCCGGATCGAGTGGGCCCAGGACCGGACCACCCGACTCTAGCGATCCTGTTACGACGACCGTTGAGAGGAAGTGTGAGTATCTGTGGCGACCTCAGCGGCCTTAGCCTCCGCTATTCAGCGCTGATGGCCAGTTGAGTGGGCTGGTGACCCGTCTGTGGTTGTGAGCTGGGATTTCACCGTGCGGTCGGCCGGTGGTTCACGTACACCTTATGGGTGCGGGGTGATCTGCGTGTCCCGGGAATGGCAAGGGACGGCTGTCCCTTGCTGGTAAGAGCGAAGAGGGAGTGAACCGTCCACCGTGTATATCCCCTATACCTGGTCCGCATGACGGTCTGCGCTGCTCAGGCCGCTCCGATGTGGCCGCCGGTGTCGCCGATCGCCGGGAACTCCCCAGAGGTGATCACTGAACTTCCCCAGTTGTGAGCCCGGGTGGGCTGAAGTCCCCCCCGTGCGGCGGGGCCTCCCCGAAGCTGGCGGTACCTAGCCAGCCAACTCGAAGAGGCCCCTCGCCCACATGCTCACACAAGGAGAAGACGTGGAAGCTCATGCGCTGAAGAACCGGGGCTGGTCGATCTCGGCCATAGCCCGCCATCTGGGACGGGACCGTAAGACTGTCCGGTCTTATCTGACGGGCGAGCGGGCGCCCGGCCGCCGCCGGCCTGCCGTGCCTGATCCGCTGGCTCCCTTCGAGGGTTACATCCGGGCACGGTTCGGCGACGATCACAACCTGTGGGCAACGGCCCTGTTCGATGAGGTTGTCCTGTTGGGTTATGACCGGAGTTACCCGACGTTCGCACGGCAGGTCCGGCAGCGGCAGCTGCGGCCGCATTGCGAGGCGTGCTCGGGAGTGAAGGGCCGGGACACGATCGAGATCAGCCACCCGGCGGGTGAGGAGATCCAGTGGGACTGGTTCGAGCGCCGGCAAGCGCCGTGGGGCGGGACCGCGTATGTGCTGCTCGGCACGCTGCCGCATTCGAGCCGGACCCGGGGAGTGCTGGCTGAGTCGATGGACCAGGCCCATCTGATCGAGGCCATGGACGCTGTGATGCGCCGGCTCGGCGGCACGGCGCGGATCTGGCGCACCGACCGGCTGGCCACGGTGATCACGCCGGGCACCCGGGACGTCCAGGTGAGCTTCGCCCCGGTGGCTAAGCATTACGGGGCGGTCGTCGAGCCGTGCCCGCCGCGGCGCGGTAACCGCAAGGGCTCCGTGGAGTCCGCGGTGCGGTTCACCTCCGGACGCTGGTGGAAGCCGATGACAGCGCGGGATCCTCAGGAGGCGCAGCTGTCCCTGGACAGGTTCCTGGCCGGCCCGGGTGATGCCCGGGAACGCCGCACCCCGGCGGGGGCCAGGACAACAGTGGGCGAGCTGGCCGATGCTGAGCCGCTGCTCGCGCTGCCGCCAGTGCCGTTCCCGGCCACGATCAGCGTTGAGCGGATCGTGGCCGCCGACGCGACCGTCGCGTTCCGGGGGAACAGGTACTCGGTGCCGCCCGGCCTTTCGGGGGTGACAGTGTCGCTGCGCCACCGGCTCTCCTCTGCGACGGTCGAGGTCCACACCGCCGCGGGGGCGCTCCTCGGCACGCACCGGCTCGCGCCAGCCGGCGGGGGAACCCTCGTCCGCACCAGCGAGCACCGGGCAGCGCTGGAGAAGGTGGTGCTGTCCGCCTTCACCACGGCCCGGCCCTGCAACACCAAGGCCAACCGGCCACCGGGACCCGGGGCCCTGGCCGAGGCGGCCCGGCTGCTCGGCACCGAAGGCCGCGACGTCACCGTCGACCTGCAGGACTACGCCGACCTGATCGAAGGCACAGCATGAAAGACGCCTCGCTCTACCAGCAGGCCCGCAGCCACCTGGCCTACCTGCGGCTGACCGCCGCAGCCGAGGCCCTGCCCGCCTGCCTCGAGCACGCCGCCGCGGAAAACCTCGGCCACACGGCCTTCCTCGAGCGCCTCCTCGACGTGGAGGTCACCGCGACCGACGCCCGCCGCCGGGCGAGCCTGGAACGGTTCGCCTCGCTGCCCTCACCCTTCCGCCTGGAGGATTTCGACTTCGACGCCCAGCCGGGCATCGACAAGAAACTGGTCCGCGAGCTGGCCACGCTCAGGTTCCTCGAAGACGCCACCAACGTCTTGTTCATCGGGCCGCCAGGCGTCGGCAAGACCATGCTCGCTGTCGCCCTGGCCCGGGCCTCCATCCAGGCCGGTTACCGGACCTACTACACCACCGCAGCCGACCTCGCTGCCCGCTGCCACCGGGCAGCGCTCGAAGGACGATGGGCCACCACCATGCGCTTTTTCGCCGGCCCGCGCCTCCTGATCATCGATGAAGTCGGCTACCTGCCGCTGGCCAGCGAGGCCGCCGCCGCCCTCTTCCAGGTCATCACCCAGCGTTACCTGAAAAGCTCCACCGTGCTGACGACAAACCTCGGCGTCGGGTCCTGGGGAAAGATCTTCGACGACCCCATGGTCGCCGCCGCCATGCTCGACCGCCTGCTGCACCGCAGTGTCGTCTTCAACATCGACGGTGAAAGCTACCGGATGCGCGCCCACCGAGCCCGCGCCGAGAAACTCACAACGGGGGTGCGCCCGGCCCCCAGGACATAAGCTCAACCTCACCCTGCCCCAGCGATCAACTGGGGAATTCCGATGATCGAGACTGGGGAATTTCCAAAATCGGCTGCACCGGTCTTTTCCCCGCAGGCCAGCGCCCGGAGTATCTCGATATCGGCGATGTCCTTCTGCCGCCATGACCGGCCGTTGCGCAGGTGCGGGAACGCTCCTTCATGGCGAGCATGCCGGAGACGCTCATGGCCAGTACCGGCGTGCCATCGAGCATCACGGGCTCGTCGCCGAAGGATCCTGGCGGGAACAGCCAGTCAGAGAACCGCCCCAGGAGCTGAATGGAGGATCCGTCTGGCTGCCGGTCAAAGTAAGCGGTGCTGAATGGAACGTCGTCCCACGTGAACTCGCAGGCCTCCTCTGGCGGCTGCGTCGTCAGAGCCGTGGCGCCAGCTCCTGCGAGCACTGCCTTGGACCGCTCGGCGTGAATGCGCTCAACCCAGAACTCCACGTCGCCGTGCTCGCGCGTGATCCGGCCGATCCTCGCGTCTAGCCCACACCGTGACAGACTCGCCAACATGAGGATAAAAAACGCTCAGTCTTTGATAGGGGTTCGGGTCGCGGGGAAGAACCGGAATCCTCATCGCATGATCAGTTCCGCGAGTATACCGACCCCGTAGGTGAGGTGGTCTACTAGTACCCTGACCGCTCCATTGGAACGATTGCGCCAAGCGGGTATGAGCAGCAGCGCCGGGTAGAAAGGGAACAGCAGGGTCAATGGCAGCCCCAGAAGAAACACCGGGTAGACGACCACTACGGGGTCGTCGCGGAGCACGTGTCTCAGCCTCGCACGGTGCTTTTTGTAGAGCCGCATACGCGCCTTGCCGTAGAGATAGGAACGGCGTAGCTGGCGTCGCAATCCGCCCCAGTCGTGTCGCACGACGGCGTCAGAGACGCTGCGGATCTGGTAGCCAGCGTCCGTAAGACGCCAGGTGAAGTCGATGTCGGACCCGTAGGCAAACCCTTCGTCGAAACCGCCGATCGCGTCGAACACCTCACGCCGGAAAGCGAGGTTAATTGTGGAGCATTCCGCCAGGTAGCGGGACCCCAGGGCTTGCCGTGCCCCGCGGTCGTACAATCCGCTTCCCGTGCTCGAAAGGGTCAGGCCGGCCGTGATGTGCTCGTCTTGCCGCAGGGGGGCCACGAGGCGTCCTAGCCACCCCCGTTCTGGCCGACAACCTGCGTCAGTGAATACGATGATCTCGCCGCAGGCCGCCCGCACGCCGGTGTTGCGCTGGTGCGGTATGGAGATACGCACTCCCACCGGCTGCTGAAACTGCACCCACAGTATCTCGGTAGCGTGGCGCAGCCGAATATGATCAAGTCTGCCATCGGACGCGTCGACGACGAGGATCTCAGATGATTCGTTGAGGTCCTTACTCTGGCGCACCACATCAGTTATGGTGTCATCGAGGCTCGCCTCATCTTTGCTAATGATCACGATTGAGATCATCGATGGAACACCTCCGAAGAGCCATTTGTGTATACGAGATCGTAATTATCAGAGAGAAAGTTAGCAGGAAAGAAATAAGTTGCACGATGATCATTAAAGAAAGCAAAGGCGCGTCCGTTGATGACATTAGTGCGGCTCGCATACACCCATGCGTGCTGATTGAGTGTCAGCGGGGTCAGATCGAGGAACAGCCCTTGTTGCATTTGGGTCACCGTGGCCACAGGGAGCTGGCCGTATGCGTCTGCGTAAACCAGCTGTCCAGGCAGGACGGCATTACCGAGCCACTGGGCAGAAGCGAGCTCAGGTGCCGTTATGTAAAAATACTCGAAGGCTGCGCCACTGTCCGCTAGGTTGACCGACATCCCTCCACCCAGCACTGCGCCCATCAGGTATGTAGTATTGACCAGGACCACCGCTAGACAGGCTGTAGTCACCCCGAGAACACAAGTCTGCAGTTTCTTCCGCGCGTCGGCGAGGCTTTGCATCGTCCAGCACAGGGAAACAGCGAGCAACACCAGCCCCTGGAGCTCGGCCCGTTCCTGACCGTAAGCGACGGCCAACGTACCGCTGAACCGGAGTACCGTGAGCAGCAAAGTTGTCCCGAGCGCCAGCAGCCCAACTTGCCGGGTGATGACCGATGCCTTGCGTCGCAACACCATCAACAGCGCACCAAGGACGGCGAGCACGTTTGCAAGCTGTTCAACGATCAGCATAGTTATGCTGAGCGCATCATAACCGAGGCGCCATTTTACCGGAGGCTTCGGCACGGCAGAATTGCGAAGCGTGTACTGAGAAAGACTGGCATCGGGGAGCGGTGTGATGAAAGGCTTATTAACCAGATAAGAGGCGTGAACGAGCTGCGCATATTGACCAGCCGGGATTGGTGTCGGCGTATTACCCTGTAGATAAGCAGCAAGCAGGCTGCCTCCGGGTGGTCGGTTCGGAAGCACGTCGAGCCCTTGCGCCTCTACTGTCTGGACGACCTGCGTCAAATGAGAGTCCGAATGGGTCACGGGCACGTACCAGATGACGGCAGCCGCGAGGGTTACGATGAATGCGACAGCTACGGCGCCTGTAATGCGTGGGATCTCGCGGAACCAGGACGCGGTCCACTGTAGCGGAAGCATGAGTCCAATAAGTGTAATGGCAACATACGTCGTGGAGTAATGCGACAAAGCCATTCCTAGGCCAAGCAGGGCAACTAGAGCCCACCGTGAACTTCGCTGTATCCGAGTGTCCAGCATTGCCGCCACCAGCGCAACAAAGAGCACTAGGGCTATCTCCTGCCGTGCGACGGTCGGAATCTCGGTGAAGGCGTACTGGCCTATAGTGAAGGCTGATGCCCCAAAGGACCAGCGACGTGACAGGATTCTGCGCGCAAGGTCGAAAATTGCTACCGGGAAAAGAGCGTAGATCATCGGGTACACAATCTTCAGTACCATCAGGCCAGAGACGCCTGACAGGAAGTGCAGTTCCGCGGGCATGACCGTGACGCTAAGCATTGCTCCGTACGCGTCGTTAGGATGGGCGGCATGCCACGCGCCTGTAGCGATCGTTTCGTGTAGCCTCTGGTACTCAGTCGCTATGTCGAATCCATAGACGCTGTCGCCACGCATGGAATATGCCCAGCTCGTCGTAAGACCGGCAGCGTAGAGGATCACCTCGAGCAGGGCTTCATCGAGCCGTGAGGCAAAAACCGCAGTCGTGACGAGTAGAGCAGCAAAGGCAGCGGCCGCGATCAGCGCAACATTGTTAGCATGGCCGTTATTAAGTCGGAGAGCGCCGCCCGCCGCTATCAGCGGGAGAAAAAACGGCCAAGCAAGGTGAGCGGGTCGTGACAAGGAACGCCACTCTATCGCTACATTCGACGGGGCAGTTACTGATGCGGCAAGCAACGCGAGGCAAGTGACTTCGAGACCTATGAGCAAGGGCCCGGCTCTGAGAGGTCCTGTCAGGCCAACCAACGGGCCCATCATGTCTACCGCGAGGCCAGAACCAAACAGTACAACGATCGATGCGCACGGGACATACACCGGGAATGAGGACACAACGTGGCCGGGAATCCGCAAGGCCTGAAGAAGGAGTACGCCCGGAATAATCAACAACAACGGCACCAGAAGCAGCTGCGCCGCCCACCATCTGTGAAGCGGTACAAGGAGGGCAACCAGCGCCAAAGCCACGACATGAGCTATAAGCCGCGGGCGCACGGGCGCAACGGCATGGCGCGGCACGTGGCGGGCGCTTCGTGGCGACGTCTCCACTGGCTGCACGGTCACTGTACCAATCGCGCTCATCTCCCGCTTTCGACGCCGCTGGCTGCTTGGATGCTTTCTTCAGGAACAAGATGACGGAACCGCCACAGCCCCTCAAGGAAGCCAGTGTTCCCGCATGTTTCTTGCGCGAGCTGTATGTAAGCGTCGAGCAGACTGGCGCCGGATCGGCTCGTAATCGCATAAGCCAGTCCTCGAGGGTAGAGCAGATGAGGTATAGCTGTCGCAGCGACTGCTAGTTTGGGACGGCGTGTAGAGAGCAGCAGGAGTGCTAGGACAACCACTGGCCCAGGGAAGAAGGTAGGCGGCACAGATGGCCACTTGCGGTAGAGCGTTGCCGACCCGCGTCCGTAGGCGCGGCTCCTGCGTAGCGTGTCACGTATCGAGGACTTGAAGTGATGCACCACGCGGGCCCCTGGAACGAAAAGGAGTCGGCTGGATGGAAACAAATGCATCAGACGCATGCACAGGTCTTGATCCTCGCCACCCAGGCGAAACCTTTCGTCGAATTGGCCAATCTCGATCAACGCTCGGCGAACAAAGGACATGTTTGCCCCTACGAGAGAGTAGGCTTCCCGACGCGACAATTCGTCCGCCTGTGTCCATTGCCGCCGAATGTACAGCTTGAATCTATAGATAAGCCTGTTGCTCACAGCGAGATTTGACTCTTGTGGCCTCAGTGGATTATGTCGCTCAAGGTAGCCCAGCATGAAGCCATTGCGCGCCGCAGGCAGGATTGGGCCGCCAACCCCTATCACACCATCTTCATATCCGGCCAGCAGTTGCTCCGCCCACTGGGGCTCAGGCTCGCAATCGTCATCAAGGAACGCGACAACAGGAGCTGTGGCTGCGGCTACACCCGAGTGGCGTGCTGCTGCCAATCCGAGGTTCGTGGCGTGACGGACCACTATCGCAGCGTGCGCTCGGCCGACGTCGCTTGTCGCGTCGGTCGAACCGTCATCGACAACAATCAACTCGAGGGAGGAGCGGATTGTTTGGGCAGCAAGTGCGCGAATGCAGCGATCGACACCAGCTGCGCCGTTGAGCGAGCAAATGACCACACTAATTTCAGGGGGCATTGCGTTTCCTTAGTATCTGTGCGAGGGAGCTTAAACGTATGACACCAGCTCGTGTAATTCACCTCCTGGGCGACCGCATGCAGTCCGGGCATCGATATACTCGGCTGGACGCATCAGGCTCACAACGATTCGCACCTGTCCTCGCGTACAGGACACCCTCACGGATTGTGTAATTGCCGCTGCGCGTCCCGACGCGACACGAACACTTCCTGCAGCCACGTGGCTGCTGCGCTGCCCCTGGACGAGCAACACCGACCATTGATAGTCATGAGGGATAATGCCACTGTTGTGAATCACGAACGAGATGCTAACAGTCGCTCTTTTCGAGCTCAGCTGCTCCGGCAGAGACTGCGGGTCCTGAAAGGCCAGAGAAGTGTAGCTCGTCGGCTCCTCGAACAGGCCAGCCTTTTCCAGAAGCGTATGGCCGAGGCTTGTCTGGCCTATGCCCGCGGCCAACACAATGACGGCGATCAGGGTAACCACCCCCGACCATCTCACCATGCGATGCAACTTTTTGGACAATAGCGCTTCTCTTTCTCAGAGGATTTCTACGTAGATCTGGGCGACTAGTAGCTAGTATTCATTTGCGGAACCTGATGAACGGCAACCTCGCCGCGGATGCGATGCTCGACGAGGAAAGCGGCTATTTGGGGTTTTACGTTTCCTTGTTCGATAAAGACTTTCCAGGACCTGTAGTACGCTGGCATTAAACGAGAAATAAGATGTCCTTACTAGTCCTGTTTTGCGCTGCTGGGTGACACCTAGGTTTCCGGTATCTCGCATGGTCACGGACAGCCGACCCTTCATGACACAGGCCTGTAGTATGTCTTAGCGCCTTGGCTGAACGCGGCGAATGCCATAGGGCTCCGGAGGCGCCAGTCCTTGTCTGCCTCGACGTCGAACCATACGAACCCGAGCAGTCCGTAAAGACGAACACCGGCAAACAGGTCAGTGACCTTGACCGACTGGCTTGTACCTGCCGCCGCGCCTGTCTCGGCGATGAGTATCGGATCGCTTGTCAGTTCGCGTACGATAGTAATGGTGGGCCCGAACAAGGAAGCGAATGTCCAGGACGGCTGGTAGTAATAGCCGTCAATCCCCACCCAGGTCACATACGAGCTGCCAGGCCACCATTCGGCTGGCGAGGGAATGCTGCCGGACTGGATGATGTTTACCGTCCACAGCCAGGTCACGTTCCGAACTGCCAATCTGCGGAACACTGTGACGATGTGCCGCCATGCTGCTACGAATACCGCCGGGGATGTGTGCGTGTAACCCCAGGGATACCAGTCGCCGTTCATCTCATGGCCGAAGCTCAGAATGACCGGGCGGGAATAGGCACGAACTGTATCAGCGTAGGTAATCAGGTAGCTGTCGTATTGTCCAGATGCGATCGCAGCGAGACTGGCGCCAAACGGATTTATCTGCACGAGCGGCGTCGCACCGTGCTCGGCCACAGTTATGGCAAAGCTGGTCTGGAACGGCTCGAGCCATGAGTTGTAGAACATTACTATGTCTGGCCGCACCCCAGTAGTTGTTGTGAACGCAGCCGCCCCGGCGTAGGAGCTGGGAAAGCTCCGCTCATACACGCCGAGGTAACGCATCGGTTGCATAGAGCTAGCAGCCGGTTCAGACCTCGTGATGTTAACTACCGTTATCGCAGCACCGATGAGGAGCATGACGCAGCCTACGACGCGGAGCCGATTCGCCGCATGACGGCTGCCCCACCGGCCTTTAGGCTCAGTCGCTCTAAGCCCCTGCTGCCGAGAACTGCGAGGTCGTCGATTAAGCAGCCAGAATCCCTGCCAGTATTGCCGAGCGGTGGTGGACTCCAAGCTCATTGGCGGTGTCAGTGAGGTTTGTTCAGCGGCGTTCACAAGCGCGGCTCGCAGTTCGATGGCGCTACGTGGTACGGCTGCAGTGCCTTTCGCCCCAGTCCCCAGGGTCTCTCGCTCGTCTTTCTGAGTAGGGGGCCTGGTCGAATGCGGCGTGGGAGGAACATACCTCCGCACCCTGTTGCTGCGCCGTAGTCCATAGGTCGCACCTGCCCGCTGTCATGGGCATGCGGAAGGGCGCCGCGACTCTTCCCCAACTGCCCACATAGTGCACTTGCGGCGTTACGTGACGTAACGATAATCCTCGGCAGGAATACCACGTATGAAAAGCTACAGTCCGAATCCTCAAGTGGATGCGTAGTTGCTGAAATCTCCGGATGATGCTGCACCGAATGCCTCGTTCGGTCAGTTCTGCTGACTTCCTCGGGACGGGCAGAAGTCAATGATATGATCTGCAGTCGATCGTTCATAGCACAAGCCGCCGTCTCAAGCGTTGGATGCCAGCCAAACCTCAATTCCTCCTGTCGTTCTCCGCCTTACCCTCAGTCCCGGTTACCCAGGCCTGTGGTACGTACTGGCGCCCTTGCGGAACGCGGCGATTGCTGCGGGGGTGTTGATGACGAACTGCTGGCCGATGGAGTTTGTGGAGTTGAACCACACCAACCCCAACAGGCCATAAGAGCGAATGCCCGCGAACAGGTCGGTGATCTTCGCTGGCTGGCCTGCGGCCGGTACCGCGCCGGTCTCGGCGACGAGGATCGGGTCGCTGGTCAGCTGATGCACCGCATTGATGGTCGGCCCGAACAAGGGAGCGAATTGCCAGGTTGGCTCCAGGTAGTAACCGTCGATCCCAACCCAGGTCACATACGAGCTGCCGGGCCACCACTGGCGCAGGTTGTCGTTGACCTTACCGCTGCGCGCGTCGTTGATAATGTTGACTGTCCACAGCCAGGTCACGTTCCGGGCGCCCAGCACTCGGAACAGGTTAACGATATGCTGCCATGCGGCCACGAATACCGCCGGAGAGGTGTGCCTGTAGCCCCAGGAAGACCAGTCGCCGTTCATCTCGTGACCGAAGCTCAGGATGACCGGATGCCCGTAGGCGCGGACAGCCTCCGCATAAGAACTCAGGTATCCGTCGTATCGTGTGGAGGCTATAGCAGCGATGCTGATGTTATCTGGATCCATCTGTACGAGCGGCGCTGCACCGTGATCGGCCACCGTTATGGCGAAACTGGTTGGAAAGGGAACAAACCATCCACTATAGTACATAACCACATCTGGCGTGGCGGCAGTAGCGTTCGTGAACGCCGTCACTTGGCCATACGAGTCAGGAACACCGTCCGCATATACCCCGAGGTAAGAAGCGGACGAGGACGGCAGATTGACCGGCAGCGGCCCGGTAGGGCTGGCGGAGTCGTTGTAGAGGGCGATGCCTACCGCGATCGCAGCCACAGCGATGATTGCCGCGCCGACGGTGACAATCCGGCGTTGCCTATTGCCGTTACCGTCGCGATGCTCCATGGAATCGCTCTCTTGGCGATCTCGCAACGATTGCATCATGAGGCGAGGGCGCTCCTCCTGGTGATCGGATGGGTATGTCACGCTGTTGCCTCCTCGGCTTCCGCGCGGGCATGATTCCAAATGCCCTTGCTGGGAGTTAGCAGCGGCGCCAGCATGTAGAGCTGCACGCCAGCCAGGATCTCTATCACCCAGTACGGATGCCAGCCGTACTGGTGCACCCGCAGTGCCAGGCCAGACCAGAGCAGCATCTGAACAATCACGATCCAGCTGCAGAGGATCCGGTTTACCACCATGGGAACCTGACCACGGTCGGGCGAGGCGCCGGTCGGGACCCACTCAGCGAAACGTCCCCGGATCGCGTACCACACGGAGTACATGTGACAGCAGGCATTGATCATGCATACCCGGTAAATCGTCGGCCGCCAGCCCCGGCTCAGCACCGGGAACACGAAGAAGGTCGCTGCAAGCGCCGGCAAGATCGGCAGGTAGTTATGCGGGTAGACGTGCCCCGGATAGAACCAGATCATCGTCAGCGTCGGGAATGGCCCGGTGAGCAGCAATGCGGCCGACGACATGTAGTAAAGGAATGCGGCCCAGAAGGCGGCCCGCTGCTGCCAGGTGTACGGCGCCTCCACGAAATGCTTATCGACCATCAGCATCATCGAGGATCGGCACCAGCGGGCTTGCTGATTGGCCAGGGACGGGAAGTCGGTAGGCGCCACCCCCCTGGCCAGGCAGAGCGGCAGGTAGCGGGTCTCGTAGCCGGCCCACGCCAGCTTCACCCCGGAGTGGACGTCCTCGCCGATCGGCACCCGCGCGAAGCCGCCTGCGGCCACGACAGCCGAGCGGCGGTAAACCAGGTTCGTGCCCGCGCAGATCGCGGCCTTGTAGCGGTCCCGGGCCGGCTGGATGAACCGGAAGAAGATCTCCTGGAGCGTCCCCGCATACCGCTGGATGTAGGAAAACGATCGGTTGCTGACATCGAAGTACTGGGCTGTCTGGACAATGCCGACCTTGGAATCGGCGAAGTAGGGCATGGTTTCGTAGAGGAACTCCCGGCGCACCGCGAAATCCGCGTCAATGACCGCGATGAAGTCTCCGGCGCTGACGCCGAGAGCGTGGGCAAGGTTGCCGGCTTTCTTCATGTAACCCGGGTCCGGGCGCACGATGTACCGGAAGTTGTACGCATCCGCAAGGTCGCGCACTTTCTCCCTGGCCGAATCATCGAGCACGTAGACGGTCTTGAGCCCGCTCCAGTCCATGTTGCTCACGTACTGGAAAGTGTTGTTCAGGACCGCCAGCGGCTCCCCGCAGCTGGGCAGGAAGACATCCACCGTCTCGCCATGTTCGCTGTAGTTGGCCACGGTGGCCTCGTGCTCCGCCAGGGTCAGTCTGGGTCGTCCGATTCGCAGCCAGAAATTGACCACGACGGGTGGCACCATGACCATGAGCAGCAGCCACATAACCGGGGCGACAAGCCAGGCGCGCTCGGCCACATGAACGTACCCGTAGAGGACCCCGGCCGACGCGATGAGCAGCCAGGCGAACACCCAGCGGCGCTGCTTGCCGAAGTATCCGTATTTTTCCTGGTCATTAGGCGGCTGTGGCAGGTAAATCTCCTTCGGCCGCTCAGCGACTGGAGGCTTAGTAACGGCCAAGGTGCCTCCCGGCTGGCCGGACCGGCGTCGGGACCCGTGACGCCCAGACGGTGAACCGGCCAGCGTGCGCCAGGACGTAGTAGCCTCCCGCACGGCGCATATCAGCAGTGATCTGGGTGTCGGCAATCGCAGTGTCCCCGAAGTCGAGGATCACGAACGAGAAGTAATGGCTGTTGATCGCTGCCGCGTAAGAGGATGGTCCTGGAAGTGCCCCCGGGTAACTGAAGTAGTAGGTATCCGACCATCGCTGCCAGCGAACTTCAGCGCGCAGGTAATAGGCCTCGACATCGTAGTCTTCGGCCAGGTAGTAGCCCGGGTGAGAATGGATCGCCGAGCGGAGAACGCTAATGGCACCAGCAGCGTTTGGCCAGACCTTATACAGGGAGGCTGCCTGTCCCATCGATCCGAACAGCGTGGACGCGGCTATGGGGATTGCCATGACCGGTGCCCAACCGAGGCCCGGGTCGACCCTGCTGAAGCGCGCCATCGCGTACCCCGCCGCGATCGCGGCGAACCAGGCGCCGAACACCACGTGCTTCTGAAGGCTGACCGTGGTATGGAGCCTGGCTTGCTCGGCCGGGACCAGCAACGCGGCGGCGGTCAGGACACCGGACAGTAGTTTCCCGCGCGCTTCGCTGTGGCTGGCCAGCACCGCGCCGACGACGGCGAGGACGAGAATCAGGCTCGTCCACACGTACGCGCTCTTGAGAACGGTCGTCGCAGGGACATCCGACTGCGGGCGGGCCAGGGTGCTGGTGGTGATGCCCAGCCAGTATTCCCGGCCGCCGGCGACGATGGCCGTGACGGTCAGCACGAGCCAGGAACACAGCACCGCTAGCAGGGCCGCTAGCCAGGCGCTGCCTCCGTGCTGCCGCCATACCGCCAGTGCCACGACAGCGAGCGCCACCGGGGTGAACAAGGCAGTCGCGTACTTCACGGCATCAGCTGCGGCCAGCGTAACCCCGGTAGTTATGAGCAGAGCCGTCCGGGCCCGGAACTGGCAGTCGGCAGACCGGACACCTAGCCATGCGGCCAGCGCCAGCAGGAACAACGCCATCGCATCGAAGGTCGCGAAGGCGCCCAGGAACTGCGTGCCCGCCAGGGTAGCGAACAATGCCGCCGCCAAGAGCGCAGCCCGCTGCCCGTATAGCCGGGCTGTCGTGGCCCACAGCAGGCTCGTGACTCCGAGCATGAAGCACAGGGAGAGAATGCGCGCGGCGGTAAGGCCTCCAATACTGTCCGCGAGAGCGCCGAGTGGCGGGTAGATGACGGGCGCCCCGGAGAAATACGCGGGAAAGTTCGGGATCGGCGCTTGGTGCAGCCATCTGGCCCACTCCAAGTGACCAGCCCGCAAATAGAGGGCTTCGTCCTGAAATGCTGTATTGGACCAGATCAGCCGCAGTGACAGCACGACCTGGACGGCGAGGACCGCGAGCAAGGGCCACCACGCTGCCGAGCGGCGCTGGCCGAGCGGTCGCCAGGCACGGCGCGAGACCGGCGCTTGAGCGTGATAGACCTGCCCGACAGCACCGGGAGCAGACGCGGCTTCTGGCAGCGCACCGTCAATAAGACGCCCGGCCAGTTTCAACGGCCTGGCATCTTTCGCTAGACGCCGACTGCCGATCAGCTTTGGGCTCCAGCTGCCGACGGCGATACCAGGGTCACGTCAGATACCCCCCAGCTCACTCAATGCACTACTTACTTGACGTACGGTAGCTAAACCCTCCAAAAACGGGAACACTGCCTACGAAAAGGTACAGTCCACTTCCCTCGTGGGAGTGCCGTTCGCCGATTTTTCCGGATGAGCCGGCAAAGGAGGAACGGTGTCGGCCGATGGGTGTGCGAGGCGGGAGAATACAGTGAGCACAGTGCGGCGGATATACCAGTGTGCGAGGTCTGTCCGATTTGGGTGCGGCTCCTAATGAGGGAATCCATGCCTAACCAGCGGGAGGGTTTGGCGCCAGTTCTCTGAGCACTCCCAGCCGGAAGGAGATCCTGGCCGCCGGGTTGTCTTCGATCCGCCAGTCCTGGTGCTCGATACTGCTGTGCTGGTCCTTGTCGAACCACACGAGCCCGAGCGTCTTGTACGCGGCCATCCCGTGAAACAGGTCCTGGATCTTGGCGAACTGGCCGGCCTCGGGTCCGACGGCCGTCTCCGACAGCAGCACTGGCTTGTTGGTGAACGCCCGGACCTGGTCGATGGTTGTGCCGAACACGCTGGCGAAGGTGTCGGAGGGACCGTAGTAGTAGCCGTCGATGCCAACCCAGGTGACGTATTGCGCGCCGGGCCACCAAGAGGTGACCGACCCAGTGCCCTTCTCGTCCGATTGCAGCGTCCACAGCCAGGTGACGTTGTCGGCGCCCTCGGCGCGGAACAGCGTCACGATGTGCCGCCAGGCCGCGACGAACGTCGACGGCGGCACGTGTCCGTAGCCCCACGAGTACCAAGGGGCGTTCATCTCGTGCCCGAAGCCGATGACCACGGCATGGCCGAAGTCGCCGACGCTGTCGGCATACGAACGCAGATAGTCGTCGTAGGTACCGGCGGCGATCGCTGTGATCGAGGCGTCCGTCGGATCAATCTGCACGTATGGGGTGATGCCGTGCGTGCGGAGCATCTGCGCGAATGAGGTGTCGAACGGCTGCAGCCAGCCGGTGTAATACCCGAGGAGGTCCGGCTTCCTCTCGGCCGCCTTCGCGAAGCCCGCGATCGTGTCATAGCCGGGCGGCGCCCCTGGCTCAAAGACGCCCAGGTAGGCAGCCGGCTCGGCTGGCAGGGAGGCGTGGGCCACCGGCGGGCGGGATGATGGGGATGATCCTATGAGGCGGACGCCCGCGTCGGCGACCGCTGCCACCGCAATCGCGATGGCCAGGATCAAGATCAGGCGCGACCTCACGTTGCCCTCCCTCCGGGGAAGATAACGCGGCTGACGACGGCAAGGTTGAGCAAACCGAAGAACAACAGGACCGCGAACCGCAGGGAGTCAGGCGTCGCCGTCCGCCAGATGGCCAGCGCCAGCCACAGCAGGGCCATGCCGCCGCTCCACCAGGCGACCCCGAGCCGGAACCGCCGCAGCGAACTGCCCGGTGTCCGGGATGGATGCCAGCCCATCGTCTTTCCCCGTGCACCGTCCCAGATCGCGAAGACGTGCGCCCAGCCTCGGGCCACCCCTAGGGACCAGACCGAAGGCCCATAGCCGTTCCGGTGCCACAGCGGGTACAGGACGAACCCGGTGAGCATAGCCGGGAACAAGATGACGAAATTCCGCAGCCGGACCTGGCCGGGGAGGAAGGCGAGCATCACGACGGGGATGATGGGTCCGAAGAAGGTCAGCAGGGCGGTGTAGGCGTAGTAGAAGAACCCGGAGATATACGTGAGCCGGGCGGGGATTGACATCGGCACCGACCACATCCGGCGCGAGAACACGACGCCGGCGTTCCCGGTGCACCACCGGTACTGCTGGCGCACGAAGGCGTCAAGGTTGTCGGGGCAGATCCCGGTCGACAGCACGACCGGCAGGTAGACCATCTTCCAGCCGGCCCGGCGCACGTCGAGCCCGGTATGCACGTCCTCGGCGTAAGGGATCAGCGTCGGGCCGCCCTGCGGCTCCAGCGCGGCCCGCCGGTAGACCGCCGAGGTCCCGACGCAGATCGCCGCGCCGAACCGGTCACGGGCCACCTGGATCGACCTGTAGAACACCTCCTGGATCGCGCCCGCTGAGTTCTCGATCCACGTCTGCCTGGGGCTTACGCGGAAGAACTGGGGCGTCTGGACGATCGCGATCGCCGGGTCATCCAGGTACGGGAGCGTCTCAGCGAGGAAGTCGGGACGCGGCGCGAAGTCGGCGTCCAGGATGACCACGTATTCGCCGCTGGTCCGCGCGAAGGCGTACCGCAGGTTGCCGCTCTTCTTGTAGGCGCGCAGATCGGGACGGCGGATGTAGCCGAAGCCGAGGGACTCGGCCAGCGAACGGGCATCGTCGGACGGCCCGTCGTCGAGGACGTAAGGCCGTGCGACCCCGTCGTAGCCCGCGACCAGGTCGGCCACGGCCTTCCACGTGTTGTGGAGCACCTCGACCGGCTCGCCGCAGATCGGCAGGTGGATGTCCACGCTGGGGTACGAGAGCGGGCGCCACGCCCGGATGCGCGCCTCGTGAGCGGCCAGGTCGAACGCAGGGCCGGTAAAGTTCACCGGCAGGCTGATCGCCTGGTAGATGACATAAGTGGCGGTGAAGAGCATAAACGGCCACAGCGCAGGGTTGTGGGCCTCGAACGTGACCTGGCTGACGATGAGGCAGCCGGAACCAATGACGAGGATGGTGGTCAGGTAGACCAGGTTCCGCTGGACGTAGCAGTATTTCTCGTCGTCATCCGGGGGCTGCGGGGGCACCAGGCAACGCTGCCGGTGCCGTCTTTCTGCGACGGTGACCGGTCTCGCGGTGGTTCCAGCAAAGGCCGCACGCTGTGCGCTCACGGCTGCGTCTCATATTGCCAGATCACGTATTCACCCACTGCCGGGCCGGCCGGGCCAGGGCCGTAGGGTACAACCTGGATTTTGTGGTAGTGAGGGTTGCGATTGAGGTCGGCGGCGATCTTCTGGTCCAGAGACGTCGTGTCGGCGAAGTTCAGCGCGACGAGAGAGAAATAGCCCTCCTGGATGTACATGGCGAAGGTGCCCGCGTTGCCGGCCCCGACGATCCCTGCCGCATCGCTCGGGCCGCCGGTGGGAGCCCCCGTTGGCAGGACGATGTTCCGCGTGCTGGACCATCGCATCCAGTGACTCCCGGCAGGCAGGTAGTACTCGGCGAGAGACGGGTCCTCGACCAGCAGGCGCCCGGTACTGTGATCCACCAGCGGGCTGAGTATCACGGTGAAAGCGGTCGAGTTAGGCCAGCTGGTCGAGAACGCCCGCGACTGGCTTGCCCCGAGCACGACGGGGAAGCAAAGCGCGATCACGCAGGCGCCCCGGGTGACGGCGCGCATGTTCCCCGCGGGTGCCGCCGCGATGAGCTTGTCGACCGCGTAGCCCGCGGCGATGGCGGCGAACCAGATGCCCAGATCCACGTGCTTGTTCAGCGAGGCCGTGGTGCGCAGGCTCGCTTGCTCGGCCGGCAGGAGCAAGGCGGCACCGGCCAGGAGTGTCAGCAGCCAGGTCTGCGCGCGTCCTGGCCGGCTGACCCAGCCGTAGACGGCGCCGCAGACGGCCGTAATGACGATGACGCCGGTCCACGACCAGGATTGGGCCAGGACCGTGAACGGGGAGTCCGAACCGGCGGTCCGGAATATCGTTGTCCGCTCGATCCCGTGGTAGTAACGGCTTCCGCCCAGCAGCAGTGCCGCCAGGACGAGCACACCCCCGACGGCCAGGATAGTCAGTGGGCGCATGGCAGCGAACCTGCCGCCCGGCTTCGGGAACGCAGTAACCAGGGCGAGCAGCAGCACGACGAGGTCGAACAAGGCATACGTATACGCAGTGGCGTCGGCCAGCGCCAGCGCGACTCCAGCCGCGATCATCCAGACGGTTGCGTCCCGCTGCTCGCCTGGGCGAACAACGAGCCAGGCTGCGAGCGTGACCAGGAACACCGACATGGCGTCGTAGGTGGCGAACGCTCCCAGATGTAGCGTCGGGCCGCTGACGGCGAACAGCGCGGCGGCGAAGAAAGCGGTCCGGCGCCCGAACAGCCGCCCAGCGGTGGCCCATAGCGCGACGGTTGCCCCCAGCATGAAGGCCAGGGACAGGATCCGGGCCGCGGTCAGGCCGCCGACGCTGTCGGCCAGCGCACCGATCGGCGGGTAAATGACCGGTGCCCCGGAGAAGTAGGACGGGAACTGCGGCAGCGGAGTGCCGTGCAGCACGTGCGCCCATTCCAGGTGCCCGGCCCACAAGTACGTGGCCTCGTCCTCGAACGCCGTGTCGGCCCCGACGAGCCGGAGCGAAAGAACCGTCTGGACGGCAAGCACGGTCAGTAGCGGCCAGCCGGTGGGGATACGCAGCCTTGCCGTCCGTGGCGTTGCCGTCCATGGTGCCCGGTGCGAGGCACCCGCCCCTTCCGCTGTTGCCGTGGCTGAGGTGGGGCGCTCTACTGGCTGCTGAGTCACGGGGCCGTGGTCCATAGGTGGCACCTGCCTGTAATCAGAGATGTACTAGGGGCGCCTTCATGAACCCCCCAGGTTCCTCGCATGCTGTGGTGGCGATGCGACTTAACGCGACGTTCCCGCGGGGATAGGCACACCGCAAACCAGACGGTAACGTCACGTTGCGTCGAAGGAGGGGGTTTCAGTGAAAATTGGACATACTCCCTCGCCGTGCCGTATGGACGTGGTATCCGCGCGGCCGCCGGGTCCTCGGGCGAAATCTGCATACTTACGATCACAATTCGTATTCCCGCTTGAAATAGTTGTCGAAGCTGTGCTGCGCTGTAGGGTGCGGTTCGCATCGTCTCGCATGCGCATCGTTCAGGGGGTGACGACATGGGAGACGAGGACCGCAGCCAGGAGCTGCCTCTGCGTGTGCGGGGTGTGGCCCGCGCCGGGCCCGCTTCGTCAGCGCCACGTGTGGTATCGGAGGAATTGCGGCAGCGCATGCAGACGGCGGTGAACGCCGAGCGTGCGGGGGCGGTAATACAAGGCGAGGAGCACACGACGGTGCCGCCGCCGCGCGAGACCGCATCGGGGCCCGCGGCCAGCAGGGTACTGAGTCCACCTGACAACGGGGTCAACGGCCAACGGAAGCGCGCCATCAAGCCCGCGCGTTCCGCCGAGCCTGAGCTCGAGCGTTCCGTCAAGTCCGCCAAGCCCGAGCCGGTCGTCAAGCCCGAGCCGGTCGCCAAGCCCCAGCCTGCCGTCGGCGTGCCACCCGACCACAAGCCAGCCATCGCGGTGCAGGCCCGGTCGGCACGACCGCAGGGGAGCCTGTGGAAGCGGTCGGGTCGCAGGCGCTTTGTCACGGTTCGCCTGGCCGTCTCGGCGGTCATCGCCGCCGCGTTGCTGGGAGTCGCGGTGGTTGGGTACATCGTGACCTCGTCGGTCAGTAGCCGCGAGTCTGAAGCCGCCCTGCAGCGTCTGGAGCTGGAATCGCGCGATCAGGCGGCAAGCTGGATCGCCCGGCAGGTCAGCCATAGCGCCATCGTGTCTTGTGACCAGCAGATGTGCACCGCCCTCGCAGCGGACGGGTTTCCTTCTCGCAATCTGCTCGTACTCGGGCCGACGGCGCCTTATCCCGTGACGTCTGCCGTAGTGGTCGTGACGGCAGTCGTTCGTTCCCTATTCGGCTTCAGCCTCAGCGCCGCGTGGTCGCCGGCGGTGCTCGCGAGCTTCGGCTCCGGGAACGCGGAGATCACCGTCCGCGTGATGGCGCCCCAAGGAGCCGCCGCGTACCAGGCGGCAGCCAGCACGGACCTGATGGCCCGCAAGACATCCGCAGCCGCGTTGCTCGAGGTGCCGGACGTTGCGGTCTCCGCTACGGCCAGGAATCAGCTGACGGCCGGCCAGGTCGACTCGCGGCTCCTGCTGACGATCGCAGACTTGGCCGCAGATCAGCCCATCGACATCTTGGACTTCGGGAACGTCGCCCCGGGCGAGGACCCATACATCCCGTTCCGTTATGCGGATCTGGCAGAGAATGATCAAGCTGCCCGCCCGGGCGGCTCCGCATACGTGCGCTCAATGATTGTTGAGCTCGGCACGGAAAGCGCGCAGCTCCGTCCCGCGAGCACCGAGACCGTGGTACTCCCGAGCGGCCAGAAGGTGCTCCGGGTCGAATTTACCGCGCCGAGCCCGCTCGGGCTGCTTGACTCGTAGCGTCCCAGCGACAGCTGCGCCACCTCGGCCCGGCGGCCAGGGCATGAGCTGGTCGGGGCGGAATAGTTTTCATTCCCAGTGTCGTAGGCGGTGTCCTATTACGCCGGGTTGATGCACTAGGCCCGGGCGCGGCAATGATCCCGGCAGATCCAAAAAATAGCCCTCTGTACACTCTCGCTCTCAATGGGTAACATCGAACCCGGGATGACCCGTACGAAGTAGTAGAGATCGGCGAGGACTATGACATCTCGCCCGAGACATGGCTGAACTGGGGCCTACGATGGATACTCAGAGCGATCGAACGAGTGAGAATCGTTACCAGGACCCCGTGGCCGCTGAAGAGCCGCAGCTTGCGGGCGACTCCGAACGGCCCTGGCCGGACCGGATCGTGCCACCGTGGTCCGTTCCCCAGGGCCTGATCGCTCCCGATCGTTCCGCCGGGTCAGCCCAGGCCCAGGCGAGCGCCCCCGCCGGGCCCTCCGATGAGGAACCCCCGGCCGAAGAGGACGTATGGCCCGGCGTAGCGCCCCCGCGGGATGGTTCCTGCGCACGCCGGGTAACGGCGGCCCGCCGAGGCCTCCGCGCAGGTCGCCGTGGCCGACCCCGCCACCGGCTCGGCCACCAGCCCCCGGAAGCGACGACGGCGACGGCAGCCTCACCGGCGAGTGGTTCGCCGCCTCCGCGCTGGAGCCCGGCCAGTCCCCGGACCACGACGACTCCGAGCTGGCCGCGCCGCTCACGGAGCAACCCGCCGAGCCCGCGTCCCAGGCCCCGCCACCCACCCTCAGCCCCCGCCCGAGCAACGCCCGCCTGTCCAGCCCCGGCCCGACGCCTCCGGACCCGCCCAGGACGACGAGGTCGCAGACGCGCCCCTGCCGCGTCGGCAACCAGGCGCGTTCTGGCCCGGGACGCCTGCGACGCCCGGGACGCCTGCGACGCCCGGATCGCCTCCGCCGCCGGCCGAACGCGGCACCATCACACCGAGCAACGGCAACGGGAACCGCGCAGCGCCCCACGCCGGTCCCCGCCCCGCCGATCCCCGGCCTGGCGCCCTTCCCGCCGAGCCAGTGGTCGGCGCGACCCGCGCGCTGCGCGGCCGGGCGGGCGGCCCAGGCTTCCAGCCCGCGCGTCCGGGCCCTGGTTCCCGGCGCGCGCCGGTCGACGTGTCCCCGTGGCAGGCCTCGAACCGCCTGTGGCGCGACTCCGACATCCCGTGGCAGCCCCGCCCCGCCCCGAGCGTCCGCCCACCGCAGGGCGCCGGCGCACCGCAGGGCACGCACCAGCCCGCTTCGCAACGCCAGCCCGCCCCGCCCCGCTACCCGCCGCAGCCTGCCCGCTCGCCGTACCCCGTTCCGCCGCCCCGGCCCGCGCCCCCACAGCCCGCGCCCCCGCTGCGCCCCCGGCAAAGGGAGCAGCAATGGGAAGAGCAATGGGAGCAGCAAAGGCAGCCCGTCAGGCCGGGATCCCTCCCGCTGGAGCCGCCCGCTGACGCCTGGACCGCGCCCGCTGACGCCTGGGCCGCGCCCCGTGAAGCCTGGACCGCGCCCCGTGACTCCTGGACCGCGTCCGGCGACGCCTGGACCGCACCCCGTGACGCCTGGACCGGCCCGCTGCAGGTCCCGCTCAGCGCCCCGGTGTACGCCGAGCCGGACCTAGACCCCGGGACGGGCCCAGACCCGGACCCCGACTTCGACCCCGACCTAGACCTGGACGTCGAACCCGACGAGGACTCCTGGCGTCCCGCCGGCCACCCGGCCCCGCTGTGGAACCGTGCCTACGACGAGATCCCTCCGTTCGCGCCCCCCGGCCGGGTCACCGGACGTGACACCTTGCTCCTGGACCCAGAACGCCCCGGCCGCCGCCGCCCGAACCCCCGCCGCAGCCGTGGCGCCAGGCGCACCGCGACCATCGCGGTCCCGGTGGTCGTGCTCGTCGCGGTGGCCGTCCTCGCGCTCGCCATGCTGACCGGTCACGGCCCGAAGTTCGGCCAGCTCACGGCGAACCAGCAGGGCAGCCATCAGCAGAACCGCGGCGCCGGCGCGCAGTCGCCGCTCACCATCGGCATGTATCCCGGGCAGCAGTCCCGCGGCGTGTTCCAGACCATCGGCCGCATCGTCGCCTCGGGCAACACGATCGTGACCATCGGCTCGCAGACCAGCGACGGCGTCACCCGGCAGCAGTTCTTCGTGTCCGCCAACGGCGGCGCCAGCTGGCGGCTGGCCCCGGTCCGCACGCCGGGCGGCGGCCAGCCGCCGCTTGGATACACGGCGGAGCGGGTGGCCGGCGGCCCAGGCGGCTGGCTGGCCGAGGGCCCGCAGGCCCTGTGGACCAGCCCGGACGGCCTGACCTGGACGCTGGCGGCCACCCACGGCGTCACCCCGCAGCTGGCTCACGACGGGATATGGGTGCTGACCAGGACGGCCCAGGGCTTCCTGGCCGCGGGCCAGGGCACGGCCCCCGGCGGCGGCACCCAGGCGGTGGTCTGGACCTCCCGCGACGGGCTCACCTGGCAGCGGATGACCGCCGCGCAGCTCGGGCTCGCGGGGCCCGGCGAGACCGTGCAGAGCATTTACTTCGCCACCTTCCGGGGCACCGACACGCTGATCGGCGGCACGGTGGCCGGGAACGGCACCACGTACTCGGCGGTGTGGCTGAGCACGAACGGCGGCTCGGCGTGGACCCGGGTGACGATCCCGGCCGACCACGGCGCCGGGAACTCCATCGCCGGCCTCGGGTCCGACGCATCCGGGCTGATCGCGGTCAGGCCCGGCCGTTCGGCGAGCGGCACCGACATCGGAATTTCATATTTTTCTCCGAACGGACGCGACTGGCAGTACTCGGGCACCATCGGCGCGCCGGACGGCTGGAGCCCGACCCTGGTCAAGGGCAGTGACTACGGCTTCGTCGCCGCCGGGACCAGCGCGGCCGGGCAGATCGTGGCCTACGTCGCCCCCGGCACGGGGACGGCCTGGCAGCCGACGGGATCGCTCGGCGCCGCGACGAACGAACAGGTGGTGGGCGCCACCGTCGGCCCGGCCAGCACGATCGTCGCGGTCGGGTCCGCCAACGGCAGCAAGGTCAGCCAGCAGCCGGTGTTCCTCGAGGCCAACACGGCCGGGAACGTACGGCCGGTCCCGCTGGCCTCGATCCCCGGCGCCATCGTCCCGGAACTGGCGGTCAACGGCCTGGCCGTGGCCGGCGGTCAGCAGATCGCGGTGGGCAGCGCGGACGGCTACCCGGCGGTGTGGCGCAAGGCATCGGGTGGTTCCTGGGCCCTGGTCTCCTCCCTCTCCCAGGTCTCGGCTGGACCGGGCCTGACCGCGCTGACCGGCGTGACCGACGGGTCGGCCGGCTGGCTCGCGGTCGGGACGCCCGGCCCGGTGGTGCTGACCTCGGCGGACGGCACGAACTGGCGGTCCGACGCGGGTCCGGGCTCGATCACCGCTGACCTGGCCGGCGTCGAGGCACTGGCGGCCACCGCGGGCCCGGTCGGGTACGTCATCGTCGGCAAGCTGGTCGCCCCGAGCGGCGCGTGCGTGGCCGACGTGTGGTGGTCGCCGAACCTGACCTTCTGGACGCGCGCGCATGACGTGAACGACGCGAGCGGCTCGAGCCAGGTGGTCGCGGTGGCCGCGGACGCGCACGGCTTCGTGTCGGCCGGATCGCACAACGGCAAGCCGGCCGTGTGGACCACCACCGACGGCCGCAGCTGGACCACGATCGTGCTGCCGCTTCCGGCCGGGGTGCCCTCGGCCGTGCTGCAGCAGATCGCGATCAGCGGGAACCGGGTCGCGGCCCTGGGCCAGGAGATCATGCCGGCCGGCGACGTGCCGTTCGCGGAGCTGTCGGTCGACGGGGGCACCACCTGGCACCAGGTGCCGTTCAGCTCGCCCGGGCCGGACACCGCGTTCACCGCGCTGACCGCCGGCCCGGCGGCTTCACCGCCACCGGCCAGTTCGGCGCCGCGGGACAGCGCCAGGTCGCGGTCTGGACCTCGGCCAACGGGACGGTCTGGACGCCATCACAGGTTACCGGCCTGACCGGTGCGCAGGCGGGCGGCAGCTACCAGCTGACCGCGCTGGCCCCGGGCCGCACCGCGGTGACCGGTATCGGGCTGATCACGTCCCAGCAGTCCCAATCGGTCTTCACCGTCACTCTGCCCTCACTCTGAACCGGATTTCATACGCCGGACAGAGCATCGCTCCAGTACCGCCGCAGCCAGCGTGGGTGTCCTGAGTCCAGGACCAACACCGAACCGCGAGGAGGCGGACACGTGAGATCCAGAGTAGGAAAGATCATCATCGGCACTGCGGTCGGGGCGGGTGCGCTCGGCGTGGGGTTCGGCGGCAGCATGGCTGTCGCCAGCGCCGCGACCAGCCACTCGTCCACATCGGCGTCGACCACGTCGTCGACGACCTCGTCCTCGACGTCCGAGAAGACCGCGGCGAACACCGGGTCAGCGAGCACGGCGGCGACTCCGTCCGCGTCCGCCACGCCCAAGGCCACCCACAACTGCCCGAACATGAAGAACGGGCAGGCCAGGCCGGGCGCGCAGGGGAGTACCAGCACCGGTAGCTAACCCACCCGCCGGTAAGGGCCGGCCTCTCCTTCAACGGTCCGGGAGAGGCCGGCCGTCCGCGTCCCGGATAGGCCGGCCGGGGGAAGGCGGCGCGGGGCCGCAGCGTTAGATTTGCGTGGTGGAGATCTGGACTCGAGCGGAAGGTGAGGCTGACCGTGGCGCTGGCATACGATTCGGCGGCTAAGTTCGGTGATTACGCTCATCCGGAAAGGATCGTGACCACCGAGTGGGTAGCCGCGCATCTTGACGACCCCGGCCTGGTCGTGGCCGAGTCGGACGAGGACGTGCTGCTGTACGAGACCGGTCACGTCCCCGGCGCGGTCAAGCTGGACTGGCACACGGAGCTCAACGACCCGGTCACCCGTGACTACGTCGACGGCGCCGGCTTTGCCCGGCTGATGTCGAGCAAGGGCATCACCCGGGACACCACGCTGGTGCTCTACGGCGACAAGAACAACTGGTGGGCGGCGTACGCACTGTGGGTGTGCTCGCTGTTCGGGCATCCCGACGTGCGCCTGATGGACGGCGGCCGGGCCAAGTGGATCGCCGAGGGGCGCCCGCTCAGCACCGACACCCCGAAGCCGGAGCCGGTGGAGTACCCGGTCGTCGAGCGCGACGACCAGCACATCCGCGCCTTCAAGGACCAGGTCCTGGCTCACCTGGGCCAGCCGATGATCGACGTGCGCTCGCCCGGCGAGTACAGCGGGGAGCTGCTGCACATGCCCGACTACCCGCAGGAGGGCGCGCTGCGCGGCGGGCACATCCCCGGCGCCAAGAGCGTCCCCTGGGCGCGGGCCGCCGCCGAGGACGCCACCTTCCGCACCCGCGCCGAGCTCGAGGCGATCTACCAGGGCGAGGCCGGGCTGAGTCCGGACGACGACGTGGTGGTGTACTGCCGCATCGGCGAGCGGTCAAGCCACACCTGGTTCGTGCTCCATCACCTGCTGGGCTACCCGCACGTGCGCAACTACGACGGCTCGTGGACCGAGTGGGGGAACAGCGTCCGGGTCCCGATCACCCGCGGGACCAGCCCGTGACGCCACAGCCCGTAAGCGGCGCCGCGCTGAATCCCCGGCTGCAGGAGATCGCCGACGACTTCAACGCCATGCCGGACAGGGACCGGCTGCAGCTGCTGCTGGAGTTCTCCCGGGAGCTGCCGCCCCTGCCGGGCCGCTACGCCGACCACCGCGACCTGCTCGAGCCCGTGCCGGAGTGCCAGACGCCGCTGTTCCTGGCCGTGGAGGTCGAACCCGACTCGACCGTGCGCCTGTTCTTCGACGCGCCGCAGGAGGCCCCGACCACCCGGGGCTTCGCGGCCATCCTGCACGCCGGGCTGGACGGGCTGCCCGCGGACGAGGTGCTGGCCACGCCCGCCGAGTTCACCGGTCAGCTCGGCCTGCAGGACCTGGTCAGCCCGCTGCGGCTGCGCGGCATGGCCGCGATGCTGGCCCGGATCAAGCGCCAGATCCGCGACCAGCGCGGCACCCCGCAGTTCTAGTCCGACATCTCCGCGACGCCCTTAGCGCACCGCCGCTACCGGCCGTTCCTGTCCCCTGCCCGGAAGAACGCGCTGGACTGGCGCTGCCAGAGCAAACGCACAGACCCGGCCGCGATGAGCCAGGTGACGAGGATCAGCGCGATCCCGCTCAGGCCGGCCGCATAGTGCCGGTACCTGATGAGGAGCAAGGGGATGACGAGGGTGAACAGGGCGAACGCCACGGTACCGGCTATCCGGGCCCAGTTCCTCCCCCTCCGGCAGGCGCGGGCTAGCCACAGCCACACCGCAACCTGGATAGCGCAAGTGGCGCCCGCCACGACCACCTCGCTCCTCGGGGTGATCGAAGCGAACGGGTTTCTGGCGCCATCGATGGTTAGTACGGCGCAGATGGCGAAGACTACCGCGTACGCGGCGCCGGCGTACATCAGCCTGACCGAGTTGACCACGCTCTCCGGCGTCGCCGATTGTCGTCGGGCACGGTGTCCGGCGCCCTGGCCTGGCGGCTGGTAACCAGGCCCTTCCGTCCCGCCGCCGATGGGATCAGACCCCCTCCCCGGCGAGTCCTGGTCCCGGACGCCGGTATGGGTATCATTGCCGCCGCGCCGGCCTGGTTCGTCCCGCGCATCGCGATAACCTCGCCCGTCCGGTGGCCGTCCGGCGCTCGCGCTCATCCCGTACGTCGTCGAAGCGTCCTCATCCGGTGCCGCGCCCTCACTTGCCTGCGCTTGGAGCCCGGGCTGATACGCACCGATCAGGTCGGCGACCGGCTTCGGCCAGAATGACATGGCCAGCGGCCATCTCCCCTGCTCTCCCGGCGGGATCGCCGCCGCGAGCGCCTGCGGCGTCGGCCGCAGCGCCGGGTCCTTGGCCAGGCACCTCGCGACCAGTCCCCGCAGCCACGGCGGCAGCCCGTCCAGCCTGGGCTCGGCATGCACCACCCTGTACAGGACGCTAGCCGCGGTTCCCTCGCCGAACGGGGGCATGCCAGTGGCGGCGTACACGATCACGCAGCCGAGCGCGAACACGTCGCTTGCCCGGTCGGCCGGCCTGCCTTCGGCTTGCTCGGGCGACATGTAACCGGGTGTGCCCAACACCGCCCCGGTGGCGGTCGTGGTGCTGCTCTCACCGACCCGGGAGATGCCGAAGTCGATCACCCGCGGCCCGTCGGCCGCGAGCAGCACGTTGGCCGGCTTGAGGTCGCGGTGGACCACCCCGCACCCGTGGATGGCCTGCAATGCTTCGACCAGGCCGGCCAGCAGCGGCCTCAGCGCGGACTCGGGGAGGGCTCCCCGCTCGTGGATCACCTGGGCCAATGACGGGCCCGGTACGTACGCGGTGGCCAGCCACGGCGGGTCGTCGTCCAGGCCGGTCGCGACGACCGGGGCGGTGTAGATCCCGCTGACCGCCCGCGCCGAGGCCACTTCCTGCCGGAAGCGGCGCAAGAAATCGGCGTCGTCGGCCAGCTTGGGCTGGACCACCTTGATCGCCACGGCCCTGCCCGCGCGCGACAGCCCGAAGTAGACCCGCCCCATGCCACCCTCGCCGAGCCGTCCGTGCAGCCGGTACTCGCCGAGCAACCGCGGGTCGTCCGCGGTCAGGGGCTTCATGCCTGCTCCCGAAGCGTCGGCGAGATCAAAGCCCGCGCCATGAACGGCCGTTCGCGAAGTTCATGATCGTTAACAGCCATATATCCTGAGTAGAACATCCTGCGGGCAGTCCCGGATTCCTGACCATTTACATACCGAAATATCCGCTCTCCGGCGGTCCACTATAGCTGTCCGCCGGGCATCGGGGTCTGCACTCTTGTTCGCGGCTGGTAGCGATAGCCCATGCCGGGCTCGGTCAGCATGTGGGGGGCCGGGCCGCGCGGTCCTCCGGCTCGCTCACCGCCGACATTGAAGCCCGCCGAGCGGCTGGCGCCGTTCTCAGCCAGATTTCTGCATAGTTGCCGTTACAATTCGTAGTTTTACTTGAATAGCAGCCGATCCTGTGCTCCGCTATACCCGGTGTGGTCTGCATCGTCCCGTGTGGGTACCGCTCAGGGGGGTCGACAGCATGGCAGATGAGGGTCGCGACTCGGAGCTGCCCCGGCGGGCACGAGGCGCGGCCGGGTCAGCGTCGGCTCTGTCAGCGCGCTCCCCGCTGTCAGAGGAAGTGCTGCGGCGCATGCAGGCGGCGGTCAGGGCCGAACGCGGGCAGGCCGCTGACCAGGACGAGGAGCACGCGGCCGAGCCAGAGCCTCCGGTTGAGCCCGAACGTCTCGTCGAGCGGGCCGCGCCGATCACACCCGAACCAGCCGTCAAGCCCAAGCCCGCAAAGGTGTCGGCCAACCACCAGCCGGCACCGGCCGCGCGCCGGTCGGGGCCGGCCGCCCCGCGGGAGCCGCCGGCCTCGCCGGAGCCGCCAGGACGGCCGGAAAGACCGCGGGTGAACGCGCTCGAGAAGCCAGCGCGAGGGCGCCTCAGCCTGGCTCGCATGGTCACCTCGGCGCTGGTTGTCGTAGCCGCCGGGTCGCTGGCCGCCGCCGCGATGACCGCTTATGCCGCCAACCCGGCGGGCCGTGGCGACGCCGGGAGTGCCGCACCGAACAACCCCGCGCTGGAGCGCCAGGAGCTTGCGGCGCGCGGCCTGGCCGCAGCGTGGGTCGTCCGGCAGGTCAGCCACACTGCTGTCGTTTCCTGTGACCGGACGATGTGTGCCGCGCTCACGTCAGCGCGGTTTCCCGCACGCAATCTGCGGATACTCGGGACGGCGTCACCCTATCCCCGGACCTCCGCCATAGTCGTCGAGACGGCCGCCGTCCGTGCCTTGTTCGGCAGCAGCCTCGACACCGAATGGGCACCGGCAGTCCTCGCGACCTTCGGCTCAGGGGAAGCCGAGATCACCATCCGGGTGATCGCAATCCACGGAGCCGCAGCTTACCGGGCCGCGCTTGCCGCGGACCTGACCGAACGGAAGGACGCCGGGGCCGCTTTGCTGCAAGGAAATCGCATCACGGTCTCTGTGACGGCCGCGAAACAGCTGGCCGCCGGCCAGGTGGACTCGCGGCTGCTGCTGGCGATCGCCGCCCTGGAGACGGCCGAGCCCATTGACATCGTGCGGTTCGGGAATATCGGCCCGGGCGGCGACGCGGATATGCCACTCCGTATTGCCTATCTGGCCGAGAGCGATCAGGTAGCTCACATGACCAGCTCGGCATACGTCCGGTCAATAGTTTCTGACCTGGGCGAGGCTCCCGCCCCGGCTAATTCCGCCAGTACCGGACCCGTAGCGCTCCCCGACGGCCAGACCGTCCTCAGCATCGAGTTCACCGCGCCGAGCCCGCTCGGCCTGCTTGGCCCGCAGGGACCCCACTGATCCCGACGATTGCCCGTTCCAGCGCCAGATCTGCGACCAGCGCGGCACCCCGCAGGCTTAGTCCGACATCTCCGCGACGCCCTGCGCCACCGCGCACGGCGCGCACAGCGACACGTCCGTCCCGCCGAGCCGACGGGTCATGACCGCTCGGCCGTCGCACACGCCCTTGTCGTCCGGGTGCGCCTGCTCGCACCGGCAGCGGCAGTCGCGCCACTCCCCGGTCATCGCCGCGCGCCCGGCCTCGACCGCGGCGCGGACTGCCGGCTCGATCTTGTCCAGCGCCTCGTGTGTGGCGGCTGATATCCGCCGTGTCCACTCGTTCACCGCGTCTGCGGCGGCCCCCCAGGCCGCGCGGAACTGCTGGCGCCGGGTTGTCCGTATCACCGCCCACGATCCCATGATCTCACCCGGCGTCCGCTGTGACCAGGGCCCGCGCGCTCCCGGACAGCCGCCGCAGGTAACCGAGCACGGGGCGGCCGGTCAGCGTCAGCAGCCGGCCGCGGTCCAGGAGCCCCTTCAGCTCGTCCAGCTTCCGTTCGCGGCCCACGAAACTGTCAGCTGGCCCGGCTGGTTCTCCGGAGGCTGGTTCTCCGGAAGCTGGGCCAGCGGGCCCATCAGCCCGGGGGCGGCAGGCCGCGCAGCGAGGCGTCCAGGATCTCGGCGACGTGGGCCACCGCGACCTGCTCGCCGCGGTCGGCCAGCGCCGCCGCGATCTGCAGCGAGCAGCCCGGGTTGGCCGAGACGAGCAGCGGCGCGCCCGCGTCCAGCACCGCCTGCGCCTTGCGCGCGCCCAGTTCCCCGGCCGCCTCGGGCTGCAGCAGGTTGTACACGCCGGCCGAGCCGCAGCAGGTCCCCGCGTCCGGCAGCTCCACCAGGTTCAGCCCGGGGATCGCGCGCAGCAGCTCGCGCGGCTGCCTGGTGATCCGCTGGGCGTGCCCCAGGTGGCAGGCGTCGTGGTAGGCCGCGGTGACCGGCAGCGGGTGCCGTTCGGCGGCCGGCCCGAGCTCGGCCAGGAACTCCGACAGATCCCGCACCCGGCCGCTCATCGCGGCCGCCCGGCCGGTCCACTCCGAACCGCCCAGCAGCCGCTCGTACTCCTTCATCGCCGAGCCGCAGCCCGCCGAGTTGACCACCACAACGTCCACCCCGGCTTGCTCGAACGTGGCGATCGTGCGCTGGGCGAACGTCACCGCCTCGGCCTCCCGGCCGGAGTGCAAGGACAGCGCGCCGCAGCAGCCCTGGCCGCGCGGGATGACCACGTCGCAGCCCTCCAGCGCGAGCACCCGGGCCGTGGCCGCGTTGACCTGCGGGAAGAACACCGACTGCACGCACCCGGTGAGCATGCCGACCACCGCGCGCCGCGGCCCGCGGGCCTGCACGCGTTCGGGCAGCCTGCGCCCGGCGGCCGGCGAAGCCAGGCTCTGCGGGGCGAGCCGTACCGCCGCGCCGAGCACGGGGGACAGCCGGCCCGGCAGCGAACTGCGGGCCAGCCGGCGGTTCAGCCCGGTGCGCTGCGCCGCGCGCAGCGGCCCGGTCATCGCCCGCAGCCGCCGCGGGTACGGGAACAACGAGAAGATGGCCGCCCGCGCGGCCCGGTCCCGCACCGTCCGCTTGCCGTCGGACTCGGCTTCCAGCACCGGCCGGGCCTGCTCGGTCCAGACCCGGGCCGCCTCGATGAGCTGGTCGTACTGCACGCCGGACGGGCAGGCCGTCATGCACGCCATGCAGCCCAGGCAGCGATCGAAGTGCTCGGCCGCCGCCGCAGTCAGCTCGGCGCCGTCCAGGACCTGGCTCACCAGGTGGATCCGGCCGCGCGGGGAGTCCATCTCCTCCGCCCACAGCTGGTAGGTCGGGCAGGCGGGCAGGCAGAACCCGCAGTGCACGCAGTCCTTGATCACGCCGCGCAGGTGTTCGGCGTCCTGCATCAGCCGCCCCCCGTCAAGCCCGCCAGGCGCCCGGGGAACATCCGGTGATCCGGATCGAACTGGTCCTTGACCGCGCGCATCAGGGCCGCGCCCGGCACCGTCCCAACAACCTCGTACGCCCCGCCGGCCGCCATCACCGGAGGCGGCGCGGCCAGCACCACCACGCTGCCCCTGGGTTCGGCGGACCCCCCGAACAGCCCATCACGCAGCGTCCGCACGAAAAGAGCCGCCGCCTCCGGCGAGACGCCAGGATCAAGGCACGCGTACAGCATGCCCGCGCCCGCCGGGCCGCTGACCGTCGGCCGCACGCCCGCGCCAGCGCCCGCCGCGGCCAGCGCGTCGAGCACCTCACCGAGCCGGCGCACCCAGAAGGTGACCCGGACCACCGTGCTCGGCGCTCCGGCCTCGGGCACCGTCTCCCACCAGCGGAACGGCACCTCGGACACAGCTATGGTCGGCCTCGCGCCCGCCGAGGAGAGCAGCTCCGACATCTGCCCGGCCCGGTCGGTCACTCCCGACGGCGTGCCCTCGAGCAGGACGCCGACCCGGAGCAGCCGCGGGCCCTGCGGCTGGCCGCCCGACCACTCCAGCTCCACCGCCGACGGCACCAGCGCGGAACCGGCCGCGGCCGCTACCGCCGAGGCCGCCCCCGCCACATCGGCAGGCCCGAAGTCCCCGGTGACCCACGCCACCGCGGCCGGCAGCGGATGCAGCCGGAACGTCACCTCGGTGATCAGGCCCAGCGTCCCGGCCGACCCGGCGAACAGCTTGCCCAGGTCGTAGCCGGCCACGTTCTTGACCACCTTGCCGCCCGCGTGGGCGATGACCCCGTCCGCGCGCACCACCGTGATCCCGATCAGCAGGTCGCGCGGGGCCCCGTAGCGGAAGCGGCGCGGCCCGGCCGTGCCGGTGGCCACCACCCCGCCCACGGTGGCGTCGGCCGGGGCGTCCAGCGCGAGCTGCTGCCCGGCGGCGGCCAGCACCGAGGCCACCTTTCCGATGGACGCGCCCGCCTGGATCCGCGCCACCAGGTCACCGGCCGCGTGCTCGAGGACCTGGTCCATCAGGCTCATGTCCACGACCAGGTCGGCCGAGGCGGGCGGCGCGCCCCAGCCAAGCCCGGTCCCGGCCCCCCGCGGCACCACGGTCAGCCCGTGCGCCGCCGCGGCGCGCAGCAGCGCCGCCGCCTCCTCGGTGCTGGCCGGCGTGGCGACCAGCGACGGCGTCACTGCGGCCACGGCATCGGAGGGCGCGGCGCCCGGCCGCAGCGAAGGGCACGCGGCCGCGAGCGCGTCCCGGACCGCGGGTACCACTGCCCGTTCGGTATCCATCTAAAAGATCTCCGCCTGCCCGGCCGCTACGGCGGGATGGGGAGCACGCCGGCGGCCCGGCACCTCGCCGCACAGCCGGGGCGTGGGGAAGACCTTGCCGGGGTTGCACAGGCTCGCCGGGTCGAACGCGCACCTGACCAGCTGCATGGTGTCCAGGTCATCCGCGCCGAACATCTTTGGCATATATCGCGATTTGTCCACGCCGACGCCGTGCTCGCCGGTGATCGAGCCGCCCTGCTCCAGGCACGCGTCCAGGATCGCCCCGGACACCTCCTCGGCCGCGGCCTCCTGGCCCGGCACCGCGTCGTCGTAGAGCACCAGCGGGTGCAGGTTCCCGTCGCCCGCGTGGAACACGTTCGCCACGCGAATCCCGGAGGAAGCCGACAGCGCGGCGATGCGGGCCAGCACGGCCCCCAGCGAGGTCCGCGGCACCACCCCGTCCTGCACGATGAACGACGGGCTGATCCGGCCCACCGCGGCGAACGCCGACTTGCGCCCGGCCCAGATCACGGCGCGCTCGGCCGGGTCGTCGGCCGCGCGTATCTCGGTCGCGCCGGCCTTCTCGCAGATACCAAGGACGGTGGAGAGTTCCGCCTCGACCTCGGCCGCGGGCCCGTCCAGCTCCACGATCAGCACCGCGCCCGCGCCCGCCGGGTAGTTGCACTGCACCGCGGCCTCGGCGGCCTCGATGGACAGCGCGTCCATCATCTCGATGGCCGCGGGCACGATGCCGGCCCCGATGATGTCGGACACCGCCCGGCCGCCCTCGCTGGTGGTGGCGTACGCGGCCAGCAGCGTGTGCACGACCTGCGGCAGCGGCATCAGCTTGACCACGATCTTGGTCACGATGCCGAGCGTGCCCTCCGACCCGGTGAACGCGCCCAGCAAGTCATAGCCGGAACAGATCCCGGTCCCGTCGCCGAGCCAGGTCAGCTCGCCCGCGGGCGTGACGATCTGCAGGCCGGTCACGTGGTGCACGGTGAACCCGTGCTTGAGGCAGTGCGCGCCGCCGGAGTTCTCGGCCACGTTGCCGCCCACCGAGCAGACGACCTGGCTGGACGGGTCGGGCGCGTAGAACAGCCCGAACGGCGCCGCCGCCTTGCTCACCGACAGGTTCGTGACGCCCGGCTCCACGACGGCCCGCCGGCTCACCGGGTCCACCTCGATGACCGAACGCATCCGCGACATCACGATGAGCACGCCGTCCTCGCGCGGCAGCGCGCCGCCGGACAGCCCCGTGCCGCTGCCGCGGGCCACGAAGGGCACGCCGGCCGCCGCGCACAAAGCCACGATCGAAGCCACCTCGGAGGCCGCGCCCGGCAGCACGGCCAGCGCGGGCACCGACCGGTGCGAGGTGAGCCCGTCGCACTCGTAGGTCCGCAGCTCCAGCGGATCGGTGATGACGTTGGCCGCGCCGCAGATCTCCCGCATCCGCGGCACGAGCCCTTCGATGGTCGTCATCGCCATGCCCTGATTGTCCCCCTTTCCCCTCAGGGCATTCGCTCGTAGGCGGGGATGGTGAGGAACTCGGCGAAGGCGTCGGCCAGCGCCACCTCGGTGAACAGCGCGACGGCCTGGCCGTACCGCTCCGCGTCGAACTCCCCGGGCGCCGCCGAGCGGATCTTGCTCAGCTCCTCGTCGATGAGCCGCTCGACCAGTTCCCTGGTCACGACCGGCCCGTCGTCCAGCGCGACGTCGTTGTGGATCCACTGCCATGTCCTGGGACCGGGAGATCTCCGCCGTGGCCGCGTCCTCCATCAGGTTGAAGATGGCGACCGCGCCGTTGCCGCCCAGCCAGGCGGCCAGGTACTGCAGCGCGACGCTGATGTTGTTGCGCAGCCCGGCCTCGGTGATCACCCCTGGCGTCTTGCTCACCGCGAGCAGGTCCTCCGCCGAGACGCTAACGTCGTCGCGCGTCTTGCCGAGCTGGTTCGGGTTCGACCCCAGCACGCCGTCGAAGACCTCCTTGCACACCGGCACCAGGTCCGGGTGCGCCACCCAGGAACCGTCGAACCCGTCGCCAGACTCGCGGGTCTTGTCCTCCCTGACCTTGGCCAGCGCCTTGGCGTTGACCTCCGGGTCGCGCCGGCTCGGGATGAACGCGGCCATGCCGCCGATCGCGTGCGCGCCGCGCCCGTGGCAGGTGCGCACCAGCAGTTCGGTGTAGGCCCGCATGAACGGCGCGGTCATCGTCACCGAGTTCCGCTCGGGCAGAACGAACTCACGTCCCCGCGTCCGGAACTTCTTGATCACGCTGAACAGGTAGTCCCAGCGGCCCGCGTTCAGCCCCGCCGAATGGTCCCGCAGCTCGTAGAGGATCTCGTCCATCTCGAACGCCGCCGGGATCGTCTCGATCAGCACCGTGGCGCGGATCGTGCCGCGCGGGATGCCCAGCGCGTCCTGCGCCAGGTTGAACGCGTCGTTCCACAGCCGCGCCTCGAGGTGGCTCTCGTTCTTGGCCAGGTAGAAGTAGGGCCCCTTGCCCTTGTCCAGCTGGCGCCGCGCGCAGGTCGCCATGTACAGCGCGAAGTCGACCAGGCTGCCTGAGGCCCGCACCCCGTCGACGAGGATGTGCTTCTCGTCCAGGTGCCAGCCGCGCGGCCGGACCACGATCGTGGCCAGCTCGGCATCGGGCCGCAGCGCGTACTCCTTGCCCTCGGGCGAGCGGAAGTCGATCGTCCGGTCCAGCGCGTCCTTCAGGTTGAGCTGGCCGGTGATCATGTTGTCCCACAGCGGCGTGTTGGCGTCCTCGAAGTCGGCCAGCCACACGTTGGCGCCCGAGTTCAGCGCGTTGATCGTCATCTTCTTCTCGGTCGGGCCGGTGATCTCGACCCGGCGGTCGACCAGCCCGGGCGCGGGCGCAGCGACCCGCCAGGCCGGGTCCTCGCGGACGTGCGCGGTCTCGGGCAGGAAGTCGAGCATGGCGCCGCGGGACAGCTCCACCTGGCGGCGGCGCCGCGCCGCGAGCAGCTCGGACCGGCGCGGGCCGAGTTCGGCGTGCAGGGCCGCGATCAGCTCGATGGCCTGCGGCGTGAGGATCTCGTCGTAGCGCTCACCGGACGGCCCGGTGACCTGCACGCGCTCGGTTCCCGCCATGTCGCAAGCTCCTCCCGGACCCTTGAAACCCGTGCCCTATATCCTAGGCAGCACCGCCCGGCGACCCCCCGGGCGGGCGACGTACCACGGTCAACAATGGCGGGCCTATTCGCCGGGGAAAGAAAACACCCGCACGCGACGACGCCTTTCCGCGGGCCGCGGCTACCATACGGATAATCCCGCCGCGATATCACAAGATGGGCGAATCCTGACCTCGCGCCGCAGCTCAGCAGGACCAGATACTGCGATAGCTGCTAAACTAGCCTTACCCGGCAATCGACGCTAACCCCGTCAGCACATATCGAAGAAAGTATATCATAAAACATGACGTCTCGTCAGTCTAATTCCGTACGCGCTGGTCCCGCGGGTGCCATCGACGCCGAGCAAGCCTACGTCGATATGCTCTACCGCCTGCTGGACGAGGCCCGCGACCGGACCGCGCAGGCGCTCGCGGTGACCCTCGGCAGCGGCGCCGCGGGCGGGACGTTCCAGGCGCGCGTCGAGCGGGATTTCACGGCGACCGAGCAGAGCCGCCGGCTGGCCCAGCTCAACGCGGTCGAGCACGGCCTGGTCTTCGGCCGCACCGACGGCGACGAGAGCCAGAACGCCAACGGCGACGACATCCCGAGCACGCTGTACATCGGCCGGATCGGGCTGCGCGACGACGAGCACGAGCCCCGGCTCATCGACTGGCGCGCGCCCGCCGCGCACCCGTTCTACGCCGCCACCCCCAAGGAGCCGAACGGCCTCATCCGCCGCCGCCACATCTACACCAGGAACCGCATCGTCACCGGCGTGGACGACGAGGTCTTCGACCTGGACCGGCTGTCCGAGCCGGAGCGGCGGACGCTGTCCGGCGAGGCCATGCTGATCGCCAGCATCACCGCCGGGCGCACCGGCCGGATGACCGACGTGGTCGCCACCATCCAGGCCGAACAGGACCGCGTGATCCGCGCCGGCCTGCAGGGCGCCCTGGTCGTCCAGGGCGGCCCCGGCACCGGCAAGACCGTCGCCGCCCTGCACCGCGCCGCGTACCTGCTGTACACCTACCGCCGCACCCTCGAGCGCCGCGGCGTCCTGGTCATCGGGCCGAACGCCACGTTCCTGCGTTACATCAGCCAGGTCCTGCCGTCCCTGGGCGAGACCGACGTGGTGCTCAGCTCGATCGGCGAGCTGTTCCCAGGCGTCACGGCCGCGCCCGACGACGATCCCGACGCCGCCGTGGTCAAGGGCGACCCGAAGATGGCCGAGGTGCTGCGCCGCGCGGTCCGCAACCGCCAGCAGATCCCGCCCGGCGACCTGGTGGTCACCGCGGACGACGTCCAGATGACCGTGCCCCGCGACCTGTGCGTGCGCGCCCGCGACCGGGCCCGCGGCCTGCGCAAGCCGCACAACGTGGCCCGCAAGCTGTTCGTCACCGAGATGCTCGGCGCGCTGGCCGCGGCCGAAGCGCGGGCCCTCGGCCGCCCCCTGGACCCCCAGGACCTGCCCTACACCCGCGCCCGGCTGTGGGACGAGGCACCGGTCCGGGCCGCCGTCGACGCCCTGTGGCCGTTCCTGACCCCGCAACGGCTGGTGGCCGGGCTGCTGGCCGAGGAAGGTGCCCTCCGCCGCGCCGCTCCGTCTTTTTCTGATTCCGAACGGTCCGTGGTGCTGCGTCCGGACGCCCCGGACGCGTGGACCGTGGCGGACGTCCCCCTGCTGGACGAGGCCGCGCAGCTGCTCGGCAGCGACGACTCGGCGGACAAGCGGCGGCGCCGGGCCCTGGCGCGGGAACGGCGGGCCGAGGAGCGGTACGCCCAGGAGGTACTCGAGATCACCGGCCTGGCCGGCCAGGGAGACGTCGACCTCGTGGACGCCGCCACGCTCGCGGACTGGAACCGAGATCCCGGCCAGCAGCTCACCACCGCCGAACGCGCCTGGGCCGACCCTTCCTGGGCCTACGGCCACGTGATCGTGGACGAGGCGCAGGAGCTGTCCGCGATGGCCTGGCGGATGGTCATGCGGCGCATCCCCACCCGGTCGATGACCGTGGTCGGCGACGTGGCCCAGCGGGGGAGCGCGGCCGGCGCCCGCTCCTGGGCGCAGGTGCTCGACCCGTACGTCCGCGGCCGCTGGCGCGAGGAAATGCTGACCGTGAACTACCGCACCCCGGCCGAGATCATGGCCGTGGCCGCCGACGTGCTGGCCTCGGTCGCCCCCGGCGAGCAGCCTCCCGAGTCGGTCCGCGAGGAGGGCGTCCCGCCGCGCGCCGTGCGCGGGCTGGAGCGCGTGCCCTCGGTCGTGGCCGCGGAGTCCGGCGAGATGGGCGATGCAGGCCGGCTCGCGGTCATCGCGCCGAACACCCGGATCGCCGGCCTGGCCGGGGCCCTGCCCGAGGCGGTGCCCGGCGACCGGGCCGAGGTGCTCGACTCGCCGGTCGCGCTGCTCACCGTGGGCCAGGCCAAGGGCCTGGAGTTCGACCGGGTGGTGCTGGTCGACCCGGCCGGGATCCTGTCCCAGTCCCCGGCGGGCGGCCACGACCTGTACGTCGCGATCACCCGCGCCACGCACCGCCTCACCGTCGTGCACGACGGCGACCTGCCCGCCGTCCTGAGCCGCCTCGCGCCCTGATGGGGACCGCCCAGCCGCACGAGGTGCTGCGCGTGCTGGCCGCCCGGACGCGAGGTGATCGACCCGATCTCGCTGGCCGATGCCGGGGCCCTACTCAGGCCGGGCGCAACTTCGCCACGAGGCGGCTCGGAATGACTTGCACGGCAAACGGCCGCTGCGCGTCGAACGCCTGATCGCCGATCACGTGCGCGACCTCGCAGTAGGCGCCGCCGGATAGCTCGAACACCCGCAGGGCGGGCCGGTCAAGGTCCGGGTCCACCACCCAGTAGGACGGAACGCCGTACCGCTCGTAGGCGGCCTTCTTCAAGTTCAGGTCCCGCAACGTCGAGTCCGGCGACAAGACCTCCGCAACCAGCAGCGGCGGGCCGACCAGCCTGGCGGCGCCGCCATCAGTGGGGCACGCCACAACCACGTCTGGCTCCAGCGCCGTTGCCATGTCCAGGCGCACGTTTACGTTCGGGAAGACCACCATGTCTTCGGGACAGGCAAGTTCGAGAAGTACTATCAGCACGGCCACGACCCGCTGATGGGGCATGCCGGGCGCAGGGCTCACGATCAGGGTCCCGTCAAGCAGCTCGTACCGGTGCCCGTCGTCGGGCATCCGGTCGAGGTCGCCGATGGTGAACCCTTCGCCGTGCTGCGGCCAGGCCTCTGCGATGGTCATGGTTCCCATGATGCCTCCAGATCCTCATGCCGGACACCATGCCAGGCAGGACCGACATTTCTGATTCCCGCGTTGCCAGAAGGTCGAGACCTTGAGCAGCGGGGCAGATATTGAGCGGCCCGGACGTTAATGAAATGAAATCACGCGCGGCGCGTGGCACCATCGGGGGACGAGCACACCACAGATGTCGGAGGACAATGAGCACGATCTTTAGCGAGCAGCCGGAACCCCAAAGCCCGGCGGACCTGACCGGGGACATGGACCTGGAAGAGCGGCATGCGCTGCGACGGGTGGCGGGGCTGTCCACCGAACTGCAGGACGTCAGCGAGGTCGAGTACCGCGCGCTGCGGCTGGAGCGGGTCGTGCTGATCGGGGTGTGGGCCGAGGGCAGCCTGGCCAGCGCGGAGAACTCGCTGCGCGAGCTGAGCAGGCTGGCCGAGACGGCCGGCTCGGAGGTCCTCGACGGCCTGATCCAGCGCCGCGGCCGGGTCGACGCCGCGACCTACGTCGGCTCGGGCAAGGCGCGCGAGCTGGCGGGCATCGTGGCGGCGGCCGGCGCCGACACCGTGATCTGCGACGGCGAGCTCACCCCGAGCCAGCTGCGCCGCCTGGAGGGCGTGGTGCAGGTCAAGGTCATCGACCGGACCGCGCTCATCCTGGACATCTTCGCCCAGCACGCCCGCAGCCGCGAGGGCAAGGTCCAGGTGGAACTGGCCCAGCTGCAGTACATGCTGCCCAGGCTGCGCGGCTGGGGCGAGTCGCTGTCCCGCCAGGCCGGCGGCCGGGTAGCCGGCGGCGGCGGGATCGGGACCCGCGGCCCGGGCGAGACCAAGCTGGAGACCGACCGCCGGCGGCTGCGGGCGCGCATCACCAGGCTGCAGAAGGACATCGCCGGCCTGTCGACCGGGCGGAAGGTCCAGCGCGGCCGCCGTCGGCGCCGCGAGGTGCCGTCCGTGGTGATCGCCGGGTACACCAACGCGGGCAAGTCGAGCCTGCTCAACGCGCTCACCGGGGCCGGGGTGCTGGTGGAGGACGCGCTGTTCGCCACCCTCGACCCCGCGGTGCGCCGGGCCGAGACGCCGTCCGGGCGCGCCTACACGCTGACCGACACCGTCGGGTTCGTCCGGCACCTGCCGCACCAGCTGGTCGACGCGTTCCGGTCCACGCTGGAGGAGACGGCCGAGGCCGACCTCATCGTGCACGTGGTGGACGGGTCGGACGCTGAGCCGGAGGCGCAGATCGCCGCGGTCCGCGGCGTGCTGGCCGAGATCGGCGCGGCGCACGTGCCCGAGCTCGTCGTGGTCAACAAGATCGACGCGGCCGATCCGGTCGTGCTGCAGGCGCTGCGGGCGCGCGAGCCGGGCAGCGTGAGCGTGTCGGCCACCACCGGCGCGGGCCTGGCCGCCGCTGCGCGACGCGATCGAGGCCGCGCTGCCGCGGCTGGACACGCAGGTCAGGGTCATCGTCCCGTACCGGCGCGCTGACCTGGTGGCGCGGGCGCACGCCGACGGCGAGGTGCTGCACACCGAGCACGTTCCCGACGGCACGCTGCTCGATGCGCGGGTGCCGCCGGCCCTGGCCGCGCAGCTGGAAGCGGTGGCGCTGGCGCCGGCCGTGCCGTAGACGATACTGTCCAGTGGAACGTGATAGTGGTCACGTTTGGCGAGTTTTTCGGCGTTGACTAAGGATGCCGAAACGCGAACCGCCGAAAGGGTTCTGCATTTTTCCGAAAGGCTTGTCTGCGATGGCGGCGGTGCAATAGCGTGTCTGGATCGATATGTTGGTGACCGCACCCGCACGGCCCGGCGTAACCAGCACCCTCGCCCATCGTGTGTGCGCAAGCCAAGCTCGTCCAGTGCCCGCCGGTGTCCCCGGCGCGCGCGAGGCATGGCAGGTGATCGCTCATGGCGTATGAGATCACCGGTCCCGGGGGGGATCGCCGGTGACTGTACGCCTGCTGACCAACATCGGCCGCCTGTGGACGGGATCCGAGATTCTGTCCAACGCCGCGATCGTGACCAGCGACGAGCGGATCGCCTGGGTCGGGCCCGCCGCCGAGCTTCCCCGGCGCATCCCGGGCATCGTCGACGACATCGTGGACGTGGATCACGTCGAGAACCTGGGCGGCGGCCTGGTCACTCCCGGGCTGATCGACGCGCACACCCACCCGGTGTACGCCGGGAACCGCTGGGCCGAGCTGGCCATGCGCTCCAACGGCTCCTCGCCCCGTGAGATCAACCAGGCCGGCGGCGGCGTGTCCTCGACGGTCACCGTCACCCGCGGCACCGACCCGTGGACCTTGTGCAACGGGGTGCGGGAGCGGATGGGCCGCTGGCTGCGGTCGGGGACGACCACCATCGAGGCCAAGACCGGCTACCACCTGACCAGGGACGGCGAGCTGGCCGACGTCCGCATGCTCCGCGGGCTCGAGGGCGAGCCCGGCATGCCGCGGGTGCACGTGACGTTCCTGGCCGCGCACGCGGTCCCGCCGGAGTTCTTCGGCCGGCGCACGGACTACATCGACGCGGTGGGCTCGTGGTGCGCGGACGCCGCCGCGGTCGGCGCGGACAGCGTGGACGTGTACTGCGAGGAAGACGGGTTCTCCGAGGACGAGGCCCGCTGGATCCTGTCCGCGGGCCGCCGGTCGGGCCTGCTGCCGCGGGTCCACGCCTGCGGCGACTCGCGCACCGGCGCCGCGCTGCTGGCCGCCGAGATGGGCTGCGCGTCCGCCGACATGCTGCACGAGGCCACCGACGAGGACGTGGCCGCGCTCGCGCGGGCCGGCGTGGCCGCCGTGGTGTGCCCCGGCACCGCCCTGCAGAACAACGCCAGGCCGCCCGTCAGGGGCCTGCTCGACAAGGGCGTCGCCGTCGCGCTCGGCTCCAATCACACCCCGGGCCGCAACGGGATCACCTCGATGGCGCTGGTCATCTCGCTGGCCATCTCCTACTTCGGGATGAGCGTGGACGAGGCGCTCCGCGCGGCGACGATCGGCGGCGCGCACGCGCTGCGCGCGCCCGACCGCGGCGCGATGGTGCGCGGCAGGCTCGCCGACATGGTGCTGTGGGAGGCCGACCACGAGGGCGCGTTCGTCTGGTCGTTCGGCCTGGTCCCTCGCCGCGTCTGGCTCGGCGGCGAGCCGGTCTCTACGTAGCGGCTTCGGCGTCGGTTCGGCACCGAGACCGCCGGCGTGGCATGCTGCCGTCATGGCCGTACACCCCCCTGCCGTCGAGGTCGCCCCGGTCACGATCATCGTGGGCGAGGAGGAGTTCCTCATCGACCGCGCGGTAAGAAACCTGGTGACCGCCAGCCAGGCTGCAGGGCAGCCCGGGGACGTCCACGACCTCGACGCGGCCACGCTCGGCCCGGGCGAGCTGGACGCGCTGACCTCGCCGTCGCTGTTCGGCGGCGGCTGCGTGCTGGTGCTGCGGTCCGCGCAGAACACGGCCAAGGAGGTGGCCGCCGAACTGGTCACCTACGCGGCCCACCCGGCGCCAGACGTGTCCCTCATCTTGATCCATGCGGGCGGCGCGAAGGGAAAGGAGCTGCTGGCCAGCGTCAAGGCCGCCGGAGCGCGGGTGATCGAATACCCGAAGGTCACCAGGTTCGCCGAGCGCCTGGATTTCGTGCGCGGCGAGTTCCGCCGGGCGGGCAAGCGTGCCGACGATGCGGCTGCCCGCGCGCTGCTGGACGCGGTCGGCTCGGACCTGCGTGAGCTCGCCGCCGCCTGCGACCAGCTCGCCGCCGACGCCGACCCCGGAACCGACCGCGTGGACGAGGCCGTGGTGGCCACGTACTACCGAGGCCGCGCCGAGGCCACCGGGTTCACCGTGGCCGACCGCGCCGTGGAGGGGCACCTCGCGCAGTCTCTGGAGCAGCTCCGCTGGGCCCTGGCCATCGGCGTCTCGCCCGTGCTGATCTGCAGCGCGCTCGCCCAGGGGGTCCGCCTGCTCGGCCGCGTCGCGACCGCGCCCCGCAACAAGAACGCCGCCGCCCTCGCCGCCGAGGTCGGCGCCCCGCCCTGGAAGATCGACCGCGTCCGCCAGCAGCTACGCGGCTGGGACCAAGACGGCATCGCCCGCGCCCTGCACGCCGTAGCCGAAGCCGACGCCCAAGTCAAAGGCGAGGCCACCAGCGCCGCCTACGCCCTAGAACGCGCCATCCGCCGCATAGTAGCCGCCCGCGCCACGTAGCCGCGCGCCCCGCAGCCGCCCGCCCTCCGCGGCCAAAAGCCTCCCCGGGAAGGGAAAACGGGTTAGGCCTGCTGGAGCTCGGCGTAGCGCTTGGCGATGGCGGACTTGCGGTTCGCGGCCTGGTTCATGTGGATCACGCCCTTGCTCGCGGCCTTGTCGAGCTGGCGGCAGGCGGCGCGCAGCGCGGTCTCGGCCGCCTCCGCGTCCCCGCCGTCGGCGGCCTCGCGGAACTTGCGGACGGACGTGCGCAGCGAGGACTTGACGGCCTTGTTCCGCTGGCGCGCCTTCTCGTTCTGCTTGTTGCGCTTGATCTGAGACTTTATGTTGGCCACGCGTGGGAGTCCTTCAAAGTGGGTGAGTGACGCGACGAGGAAGCTTATCCGAGCCGAAGCCCTACACTCAAACCGAGAGCCGCAAGCCCGCAGCGCCCGCACGCCCGCCAGCCCCAGCCGGCCAGGCCGGGGCGCCCCGCCGGGCATGGGATCATGGAACACCCAGGCCGCGAGCTAAGCGAGCAAGCGAGCAAGCGAGCATACCCGAAACGGACGTGCGTGTCACCAACCAGCCCTACCAGCCCTGCCCCTGCCCATACCGACCAGGCCGTGATCAGGAACTTCTGCATCATCGCTCACATCGATCACGGCAAGTCGACCCTGGCCGACCGGATGCTCCAGCTCACCGGCGTGGTCGAGGGACGCCAGATGCGCGCGCAGTACCTGGACCGGATGGACATCGAGCGCGAGCGCGGCATCACGATCAAGAGCCAGGCCGTCCGGCTCCCCTGGAACGGCCACGTCCTCAACCTCATCGACACCCCCGGCCACGTCGACTTCAGCTACGAGGTCTCCCGCAGCCTGGCCGCCTGCGAAGGCGCGGTGCTGCTGGTGGACGCCGCGCAGGGCATCGAGGCGCAGACGCTGGCCAACCTGTACCTGGCCCTGGACGCCGACCTCAAGATCATCCCGGTACTGAACAAGATCGACCTGCCCGCCGCCCAGCCCGACCGCTACGCCGCCGAACTCGCCGGCATCATCGGCGTCGATCCCAGCGAGGTCCTGAGGGTCAGCGCCAAGACCGGTGAGGGCGTCGAGCACCTGCTGCACGAGATCGTCCGCCTGGTCCCGGCCCCGCGGGGCAACCCGGACGCCCCGGCACGCGCGCTGATCTTCGACTCGATCTACGACACCTACCGCGGCGTGGTCACCTACGTCCGGGTCGTCGACGGCCGCCTGTCACGCAGAGAGCGCTCCCTGATGATGTCCACCGGCGCGGCGCACGAGACCCTCGAGGTGGGGGTCATCTCGCCGGAGCCCACGCCGTCCGAGGGCCTGGCCGCCGGCGAGGTCGGCTACCTGATCACCGGGGTCAAGGACGTCCGCCAGGCCCGGGTCGGCGACACCGTGACCAGCTCCGCGCACCCCGCCAAGGAGCCGCTGGCCGGCTACGACCACCCCAAGCCCATGGTCTTCTCCGGCCTGTACCCGCGTGGACGGCGACGACTACCCCGACCTCCGCGACGCCCTGGACAAGCTGCGGCTGAACGACGCGGCGCTGGTCTACGAGCCCGAGACGAGCACCGCGCTCGGGTTCGGCTTCCGCTGCGGGTTCCTCGGCCTGCTGCACATGGAGATCGTCCGCGAGCGGCTGGAGCGCGAGTTCGACCTGTCGCTCATCTCGACGAGCCCGAACGCGGTGTACCGCGTCGTGATGGATACCGGCCAGGAGATCAGGGTGACCAACCCCAGCGACTTCCCGGGCGGCTCAGAACCGGGCAAGGGCAAGATCGACCGTGTATACGAGCCCGTCGTGCGCGCCACGGTCATCTCTCCCGCCGACTACATCGGAACGATCATGGAACTCTGCCAGTCCAGGCGCGGTGCCCTGATCGGCATGGACTACCTGTCCGCGGACCGGGTCGAGATCCGCTACACGCTGCCGCTGGCGGAGATCATCTTCGACTTCTTCGACCAGCTCAAGTCCAGGACCCGCGGCTACGCGTCGCTCGACTACGAACCCGACGGGGAGCAGCAGGCCGACCTGGTCAAGGTGGACATCCTGCTGCAGGGCCAGCCGGTCGACGCGTTCAGCCAGATCGTGCACGCCGACGAGGCCCGCGAGTACGGCCTGGCCATGACGGCCAAGCTGAAGGAACTGATCCCGCGCCAGCAGTTCGAGGTGCCGATCCAGGCGGCCGTCGGCGCCCGGATCATCGCCAGGGAGAACATCCGCGCGCTGCGCAAGGACGTGCTGGCCAAGTGCTACGGCGGCGACATCACGCGCAAGCGCAAGCTGCTGGAGAGGCAGAAGGAAGGCAAGAAGCGGATGAAGACCATCGGCCGGGTCGACGTCCCGCAGGAGGCCTTCGTGGCCGCCCTGTCCACCCAGCCGGGAGACCGTAAACCGCGGTAAAACCCAAAGACCTTTTTTCCGAACGGTACGGCCTGCGTGCGTCCGGCCTAGCCCTGGGGCCCGGTTTGGTACGTGATGTAAGGGGCCAGGTTCACGTGCTGGAACGGCGTGATGACCACCGTCTGGGTATGCGCGGTGACCAGGGCGGTGATCATCGCGGCCAGCGTGAAGATGACCAGGGCCGTGATGACCAGGGTGGCCGCGGACCGCCAGTTGACCTCCGGCGCGGCGCCGGGGGGCATCATCGCGTCCGGCCCCTGAGAGTACGGCACTGCGGGCATGAACTGCGGATACGGCAGCGCCCCGGCCGGCAGGTCCGCGGTCAGCGCCCACAACTGCCCGTAGGTGCGCGCCGCGTAGGCCTGCGCCACCCGGTCGTCGAGCTCGTCCTGGCTGAGCCGCCCCTCGGCGAACCCCGCGCGCAGCACGCCCACGGCCCGCTCGCGATCCGCGCTGGCCGCCAGCCAGGCGGGGTTGATCGCGGGCACCAGAGCTCCGGAGCCTTCGGGCACGCCAGGCTGCGGCGGGTATGCCTGAGCTGGACCGTATGCCACGTGACCCTCCCGGGGACGCCTTCCTTGAGTGTAAGACGTTCCGGGCCGCTCAGAAGTGCCAATGTTGTTACGGCGCGGCGGCCGGTCAGGAGTTGGTCAGCGTGTTCCCGAGGTTGATGTAGTCCTGATTCATCTGGTCAACGGCCTGCTGCAGACCGGAAGCGTTGGCGATGTTCACGTACTGGTTGGGCGAGGTGGCCGCGGCCAGGCTGGAGAATATGTTCGCCACGTGCGTGACCGACGTGGCGAGAGTGGAGGCCGCCGTGCTGGCCTGTGCGTTCGGCATCGCGATGCCGCGGACCTGGGATGCGAACGTGTTGAGGGTGGCGGCGACCCGGCGGTCCAGCGCGGTGACGCAGGGCAGGCTGTTGCCGCACGCGTTCGCGTTCGTCGAGTAGTTGTTGATCGCGGTGCTGACCGGGGTGACGTCCGTCTGCACCTGGCGGCTGGCCTCGGCCGCGGTGACGACGTTGCTGGTGACGGCGATTTGGAACACGCTCCCTCCGGCCGCGAACAGCACGCCGAGCACGATGAACATGGTGATCAGCCGCTTGGCGGCCGCGGACAGGATGAGCAGCCACGGCGCCATCGCCGCGGACGCCCCGTACACGCCCCCAGGCACCCCCGCATACCCCGGCTGACCCGCATACCCCGGCTGACCCGCGTACGCCTCGTACCCCGGCTGACCCGCGTATGCCCGACCCCGGCTGACCCGCGTACGCCTCGTACCCCGGCTGCCCGGCGTATCCCGGCTGCCCCGCGTACGCGCCGTACCCCGGCTGGCCCTCGTAAGCCCCGTACCCCGGCTGCGCCTCGTACCCCGGCTGCGCATACCCCGGCTGCTGTCCGGACTCCGGCTGGTCGCTGTATATCGGCTGCGTCCCGGATCCGCCCTGATCTCCGGGCCCCGCCTGCGCGCCGAACCCGGCCTGTGCGCCCGGCTCGCCCTCCGGCTGCGTCCCGCCCTCAGCTAGCGTCCCGGCCTCCGGCTGCGTCCCGCCCTCAGGTAGCGTCCCGGCCTCCGGCTGCGCCCCACCCTCCGGCTGCACCGCATACCCAGGAGCCCCGGGCGCCCCGTACCCCGCCTCGAACCCGGGCGCCCCGGCCATCGCGGGATCCCCGTACAGCCCGCCCGGGTACGTGCTCGTCAGCATGAACATGAACCCCGAGACCCTCGTCTGGTACCGCAGCGCAGCAGCCAGGGCCTGGTACAGCGCGTCGGGCATCTGCCCCGAGATCAGCACGATCAGCCAGCTCACGAACTGCACGATGGTGAACGCGCCGTAGGCCACCACGGCCTGGACGACCCCCGCGGGAAGCAGCAAGAAGATCCTGAACAGCACCGCGAGCCGGTTCAGCCGCCCCGGCCGCACCGCGACCCGGATCGGGTAATCCGCGTCCTCCAGGCTGAACGGCGGGTACACGTCGGTGAGCAGAATGGCGTACCCGAACACCCGGGTCTGCCAGCGCAGGAAACCGGAAAGGAAGTCGGCCACGAAGCCCGGGAGCCGGCCGGTGAACAAGGCGGCGAACCAGCCGATGATCACGAGCACCTCGGCGGCGATGGTCAGCGCCCACACCACGATGAACTGCGGGATGGCCAGGATAATCCGGAACGCGACGGTGAGCCTGGCCTGCGTCGCCGGACCCGCGAACGCGACCAGCACCGGAGCGAGCTGTTCCTGCTCCGTGGCTACCGACGGTACGTCCCCGGGTGTTGCGTAGTACGCGGACATGGTCCTGCTCCTCACTGTTCCCCGTGGGTGACCGCCCGCACGCACAGGAGCTGCTGTCGACCCCACGATCATATCGGGGTCAGAATCGCCTTCCGGCGGGTTGACTTCAGACGTTCAGGAGTAGTTACCTTAACCCCGACAAGACCTCAGCCAGCGTGTATCCGCAGCTCAGAGCCTTTACAGCGGAAGCTGAGGATGGCTCAGCCGCCGGGGGTGGAAACCGGGCCGCCGCCGGTGTGCGCGACCGAGAACACCAGCAAGCCCGCCAGGATCACCGACCAGAAGATGATCGCCATGTAGCCGAGCACCAGCCCGCCGGTGGCCAGCCCTTCACCGTGCTCCGCCGTCTCGCGCATCTGGCGCCGGGCGACGTGACCGCAGATGACCGCCGGGACGGCGGTCAGCCCGACGGTGAAGAACTCGGCCACGCCCAGCGCGAGCGACGCGATGGCCATCGAGTTGGTCCCGGTCGGCTGCTGGTAGGCGGCGGCCGGCCAGACCGGCAGCGGGCCGGCCGGCAAGTCGGCCGTCAGCGCCGCCAGTTCGCCGTACGTGCGGGAGGCGTAGGCCCGTCCCATCCGGTCGTTGTACTCGTCCTGGGTGAGTCGGCCCTCGGCGAAGCCCGCCTTGAGCACGTCGACGGCACGCTCGCGGTCCGCCGTGGCCGCGCGCATGGAGGGATGCATCCGGACCTGGTAACCGGCCGGATAGCCGGGCGGCGCCTGGTAGGGGTGAGCCGGCCCCTGATAACCGGCAGGCGGTACCTGGTAGCCAGTCGCCGGGACCTGCGGGCCGTTCGGGGGGACCGAGCCGTCCGGCGGACTGTACCGCGGGTACTGGGCCGGCCACTGCGACTGGTTGTCTGCCACCAATGCCTCCCGTGAACGCGACCCGACTGTTATCGTCCCGCGACTCCTTCCAGTCTAAGCGCGCACCAGGACAATCTGGCATCCCTCATATCGAGGTAGCGTGACGGCATGCCCGGTGCCCTCCCCGACGGCGAACCCGTCCCCGCCGATGGCACGCTGCCGGACCGCGCGCTGGCCGGGCTGGGCGGCCGGCCGTTCGGGATCTACGTGCACGTGCCGTTCTGCACCACCCGCTGCGGGTACTGCGACTTCAACACCTACACCGCCGCCGAACTCGGCGGGGGACCGGCCGGCCACGCCAGGGTGTCGCTGGACACCTACCCCGGCCTGGCGATCGCCGAGATCGCCTTCGCCCGCTCCGTGCTGGGCCAGGCCGACATCCCGGTCAGCACGGTGTTCTTCGGCGGCGGCACCCCGACCCTGATGCCCCCGGCCGCGTTCGGCGCCATCCTGCGGGCCATCGACGCCCGGTTCGGCCTGGCCCCGGGGGCCGAAGTGACCGCCGAGGCCAACCCGGAAAGCGTCGACGCGGCCACCCTGAGCGAGCTGCGGGCCCAGGGCGTGAACCGGGTTTCGTTCGGAATGCAAAGCGTGGTGCCCGGCGTGCTCGCCGTCCTGGACCGGGCGCACCAGCCAGGGCGTCCGGCGCGCTGCGCCGCGTGGGCGCGCGCGGCCGGGTTCGACCACGTCAGCCTGGACCTGATCTACGGGACGCCGGGGGAGACCGAGGCGGACTGGCGGCACTCGCTGGACGCCGCCGTCGCCGCCGGGCCCGATCACATCTCCGCGTACGCGCTCACCGTGGAGGCGGGGACGCGGCTGGCGGCCCGCGTGCGGCGCGGTGAGCTGGCCGCGCCGGACGACGACGTGCTGGCCGACCGCTACCTCGTGGCCGACGAGGTGCTCACCGCCGCGGGCCTGGGCTGGTACGAGATCTCCAACTGGGCGGCAGGCCCGGCCTCCAGGTGCGCGCACAACATGCTGTACTGGACCGGCGGCGACTGGTGGGGGATCGGGCCGGGGGCACACAGCCACGTCGGCGGGACCCGCTGGTGGAACGTGCGGCATCCGGCCGCCTACGGGGACCGGATCGGCGCGGGGGTCAGCCCCGGCCAGGCCAGGGAGGTGCTGGCCGAGGCCGAGCGGCAGCTCGAGCGGGTCATGCTGCTGGTCCGCCTGGCCGAGGGGTGCCCGGTCGCGGTGCTCGGCCCGGCCGGCCAGGCGAACGTGCCTGCCGTCGTGGCCGAAGGGCTGGCCAGCGCGGAGGCTTACGCCCGCGGCCGGGTCGTGCTCACCACCCGCGGCCGCCTGCTCGCCGACACCGTGACCCGCAAGCTCACCGATTGACCTGCGAAGCCGTAATCAGCGGATGACCTGCGCGCAGATCCAGCCCGGCACCTCGTACTGCTCGCCGCGGTTCGCCGCGCTGATCCCGCGGATCAGGTACTTCAGCACGGACAGCCAGCACCACAAGCCGATCGGCACCGCCACGACCAGGGCCACGGTGAGGCTGTCCAGCAGGAGCAGGCCACCCAGGATCAGGCAGCACAGCGCGTACAGCAGCCCGGTGATCGACAGGTTCACCGCCCGCGCCGCGTGGTACCGCAGGAACGGCCACTTCCGGCCGCCGGCCAGGTAGATGACCAGCGGGATGACCGGACCGAGGAAGATCGCGCCCAGGTAGCCGAACGTCGCGAACGTCATCTCGCCCTCGCCGGCCTGCCCAGCGCCAGCCAGCGCAGCCGCCTCCAGACCGTCCTCAGCCCGGCTGCTGGCGACCTGCGGGTCGGCCCTAGGTCGCGCCGGCTTGCTCCTCATCGGTCCTCGCGTGTGCTCGGCTGCTGCCGTCACGCTATTCGCTGCCCGGCGCGGTGACGAAATCGATTAGCTCCTCGACCCGGCCCAGCAGCTCGGGCTCCAGGTCAGCGAAGCTCGTGACCGAACGCAAGATGCGCTGCCACGCGGCCGGGACCTGCGCCGGCCAGCCGATGGCGCGCAGCACGCCTTCCTTCCACGGCTGCCCGCGCGGCACGTCCGGCCAGCGGGCGATGCCGACCGCGGACGGCCGGACCGCGGCCCAGATGTCCACGAACGGGTGCCCCACGACCAGCACGTGAGGTGAGCGCACGCCGGCCACGATCCGGGTCTCCTTGGAGCCTTGCACCAGGTGGTCCACCAGCACGCCGAGCCGGCGGCCCGGCGCGGGGGAGAAGCTCGCCACGATGGCGGGCAGGTCGTCGACGCCCTCCAGGTACTCCACCACGACGCCGACGTCGCGCAGGTCGTCGCCCCAGATCTTCTCCACGAGCTCGGCGTCGTGCTTGCCCTCCACGTAGATCCGGCTCGCCCGCGCCACCTTGGCCCGTCCGACCGGCGGCGCCACCGAACCGGAAGCCGTCCGCCCGGTCGGCCCGCAGCCAGAGCGCCGGCCCGGGGCGGGCGGCACGAGCGTGACCGGCTGGCCGTCCAGCAGGAAGGCCGCGGGCGTCAGCGGGAACACCCGCCGCTTGCCGTGCCGGTCCTCGAGCGTCACCGCGCCCTTCTCGTAACCGACCACGGCGCCGCAGAACCGGCCCTCGCAGTCCTCCACGACCAGGCCGCGCTCGGCCTCTACCTCCGGCACCTCACGCCGGCCGCCAGCAAGGCGCCGCGGCGCGGCCGCCAGCACGTCAGAGTCGTATTGCCTGCTCCGCACGGGGGTATCTCCTCAGCTGAGGGCGCACGTCACCCGGAAGCGTAGCGGAGCGCCCCCCGCCCCGGCCGCCGCCGACACGCCGGGAACGCGCCAGGAACTTGCTGGACGCCATAGACTTAGCACTCGGGGGTTTTGAGTGCCAGGGAGGTGAACGCGTGCTTGACGAGCGGAAGCTGACGGTGCTCCGGGCGATCGTCGAAGACTACGTGTCCACCACCGAACCGGTCGGATCCAAGTCACTGGTCGACCGGCACCACTTCGACGTGTCCCCGGCGACCATCCGCAACGACATGGCGGTCCTCGAGGAGCAGGGCTTCATCGCCCAGCCGCACACCAGCGCCGGCCGGATCCCCACCGACAAGGGCTACCGGCTGTTCGTCGACCGGCTGTCCAGCGTCAAGCCGCTGTCCGGGGCCGAACGGCGCGCCATCGAGACCTTCCTGGCCGGCGCGTTCAGCCTCGATGACGTCGTGACCCGGACGGTCCGGCTGCTGGTCCAGCTGACCCGCCAGGTGGCCGTGGTGCAGTACCCGTCGCTGACCAGGTCGGCGATCCGCCACATCGAGCTGGTCCCGCTCGCCCCGCAGAAGCTGCTGCTCGTCCTGATCACCGACACGGGCCGGGTCGAGCAGTGCACCGTCGATCTGCCCGACGCCTGGGAAGACGGCTCGGTGTCCCATGTGCGCGCCGTGCTGAACGCGTGCCTGGGCGGGCATAAGCTGGCCGACGCGGCCGCGATGGTCACCGATCTGTCCGAGCGGATCCCCGCCGAGGAGCGGGCGAACGCAAACGCCGTGTTCTCGGTCCTGCTGGCCAGCCTGATCGAGCGCAACGAGGAGAAGATCGTCATCGGCGGTGCCGCGAACCTGGCCGCGCAGGACTTCAGCAAGGGGCTGCGAGAAGTGCTCGAGGCCCTGGAAGAACAGGTGGTGCTGATGCATCTCCTCGGGGAGACGACCGAGCCGTCGATCCTGACCGTGCGGATCGGCTCGGAGAACCCGGTCGCGGGCCTGCAGGCCACGTCCGTGGTGTCCACCTGGTACGGCAGCCAGGCTCAGCCCCTGGCCAAGCTCGGCGTGCTCGGGCCGACCCGGATGGACTACCCGGGAACGATGGGCGCGGTGCGCGCGGTGGCACGTTACGTCGGCCAGATTCTGATGGAGTCCTAGTGGCGGCGGACTACTACTCCCTGCTGAAGATCCGCCGGGACGCGACGCAGGATGAGGTCAAGCGGGCCTACCGGCGGCTGGCCCGCGAGCTTCACCCGGACGTGAATCCCGATCCCGAGACCCAGGAGCGGTTCAAGGAGATCACCCAGGCCTACGAGGTGCTGTCGGATACCGACAAGCGCCGGATGTACGACATGGGCGTCGACCCGTTCGCCACGGCCGGGGCCGGCCCGGGGGCCGGGCCGTTCGGGCCCGGGTTCTCGCCGCTGAGCGACCTGCTCGAGCAGTTCCTGGGCGGGGCGGCCGGCGGTGCCGCCACCCGCGGGCCGCGCAGCCGGGCGCAGCGCGGCCGCAACGCCACGATCAGGATCGAGCTCGACCTCGCCGAGTGCTCGTTCGGCGAGCAATGGTCGATATAGGAAGCGGTTGTGTTCCCTCTCTGCAATCTTCTGGGCGGGTCGGGAACCGAACCGCTCCTCATCCCCGTTTTATCACGGCAGTGGCCTACCTCATGCCGCAGCGCAGGCCCTAACAGCGGCGTGACGCTGGAGCGGTTCATAATGTGCGGAGCCACGGCAGTTTGGATATCAGCGGATGAATGAACAATTGCCATCATCGTGGTCGCTGCGGCTTGGCCGGAGTCAGTGAGGCAACCGGAGCGCGCGCGATGACCCGTGCAAAAAGCCCTCGGTGCAAATCGCGCGGCGACCGCTCGGTTCGGTGCAGCCGCGAAACGGTTCCTCTGGCCGACCAAGTCTCCCAACGGAGCCTTAGCGACGGCCCTCTGACCTCTCGTTCCGCGCCTGATCGATCGGCAAATCTCATGCCGCCGCCGTGGTCATCTTCTCGCCCCGAGCGGCGGCTGTGGCGACCTCTTTCGGCACGCGGTATCGGCGTGAGGTCACAACGGGGTGTGTCTCATGTAGTTTGGTTTGTTGCTGATCGTGGTTCCGGAGGCTCCTGTTGTTGCAGCGTTCGTCTCCTGCAATCAATTAATTCCGAAAGCATCATGGCAGGACGGCGCTGCTTTATCTCTCGTAGCACATCCCATGTATCCACCGGGATCTGGTTAACTAATGCTGCTATTGTCTGATAGTTAACCATTCTGCAATTCTCCCTTTTCGAGAGAATAACAAAACCCAATCCGATTCAAATGCAATTTCCCGACAAGGGTTGTATTAACCATAGTTGTGAATTTCGTCGCCTTGTTGATGTCTCTGAGAACACCATCCATCGCCTTGGGCCGCTAGAATGATGGTGATAAGCTGTCACCGCACGCTTTGCGCAAGAGCCCGAAAAAGCGGGCCGCCGAGCGTAGGCTGCAAAGGGAGGAGTTGGGGAATGTGTCGGGGTCTACGCGCGTTCACGGCCGCCGCGCTGGTGGTATCCGCATTCGGCATTGTGCCAAGCTTCGCACACACCCCCGGCGCACCCGTGATCGGCCTTGGCAACTGCATGTGCTGCGTGAAAAGTCTACAAACCAGCTGGCATTGTTTGGCCTCCCTGCGGGTGCTGCCAGCCATTCGTTCAGTTTCGACCATCGGCGCCGCCCCGAGACGTTGCGTACAGCAATCGCGACTGCCTTCTTCTGGCCGACCAGCACGACCAGCCGCTTCCCTCGGGTCACGCCGGTGTAGAGCAGGTTCCGCTGCAGCATCGCGTAGTGCTGAGTCAAAACCGGGATTACGACGGCAGGGTATTCGGAGCCTTGGCTCTTGTGGATCGTCGCGGCGTAGGCCGGTACCAGCGTGTCGAGTTCGCCGAAGCCGTAGGTGACAGTGCGGCCGTCGAAACTGGCGATGAGTTCGCCTCCGTCGGGATCGACATCGTCGATGTAGCCGATGTCGCCGTTGTAGACGTCTTTGTCGTAGTCGTTCTCAATCTGCATGATCTTGTCGCCGGGGGCGAAGGTCCAACCGAAGCGCTCGACCTTGCGCTCGCCGGCGGGGTTCAGCGCCGCCTGAAGTTCGATGTTCAGCGAGCGGGCTCCGACGCCACCGCGGTTCATCGGGCACAGCACCTGAACGTCACGGACGGGATCGAGGCCGAAGCGCTGAGGGATGCGTGTCTTCACCAATTCGACAATCCGCGGCACGGCGGTTTCGGGATCGTCCGCTTGCACAAAATAGAAGTCGCTGTCGCCCTCGGGCCTGGAGAGGTCGGGAATGGAGCCCCGGTTGATCTGGTGCGCGCTGGTGATGATCCGGCTGTGGGCGGCCTGGCGAAAGACCTCCGTCAAGCGCACGACCGGCACCGCGCCGGAAGCGATGACGTCGGCCAGGACCTGACCCGGCCCGACGGAGGGGAGCTGGTCGATGTCGCCGACGATCAGCAACGCGGCATGGTCGGGGACGGCCCTCATCAGCGCCTGCATCAGCAGAACGTCGACCATGGAGGTCTCGTCGACGACCAGCAAATCGCATTCGAGCCAGTTGTCGGTGTTCCGTTTGAAGCCGCCGCCTTTCGGGTCCACCTCGAGCAGCCGGTGAATGGTCTTGGCCTCGAACCCGGTGGCTTCGGTCATGCGCTTGGCGGCACGGCCCGTCGGGGCACACAGCAACAGGCTCACGCCCTTAGCGGCGAGGATGCGCAAGATCGAGTTGACGATGGTCGTCTTGCCTACCCCGGGGCCGCCGGTAATGACGAGCACCTTCGACAAAAGGGCCAATCGGATCGCGGCGACCTGACTTTCGGCCAACGACAAACCGGTCTTCTGCTCGATCCACGGCAGTGCCTTCTCCGAGTCGATGCAGGGCCAGGGCAGTTTTCCATTGGCCAGGCGCAGTATCCGCTCGGCAATGACCTGCTCGGCCCGGTAGAGGCCCGCGAGGAATATGCAGGCGGTTTCGCTGACCGTGTCGGCGATGACCGTTCTCTCGGCCAGTTCGAGATCCAGCGCAGTCTGGATCAACTCCCCGGGGACCTCGAGCAACTCGACGGCCAAGGGCGTCAGTTCCTCGGCGGGCAATCCGCAATGTCCCTCGTCCATCGCCTCGGTGAGAGCGTACGAAATCCCGGCGCGCACGCGGATCACCGCCGTCTTCTCGATGCCGAGCCTCATCGCGATAGCGTCCGCGGTCTTGAAGCCGATGCCGCGGATATCGCGCGCGAGACGGTAGGGGTTCTCGGTCATGACCTGCACGGCATCGGCGCCGTAGGTCTTGAAGATGCGGACCGCGCGTGCGGTGCCCACGCCATGGCTGTGCAGGAAGACCATGATCTCCCGCACGATCTTCTGCTCGGCCCAGGCGCCGATGATGCGCTTGGCCCGCATCGGGCCGATGCCGGTCACCTCGCGTAGGCGATTGGGCTCTGCCTCGATCACATCGAACACCTTCTCGCCGAACGCCTTGACCATCTTCTTGGCGTAGGCCGGGCCGATGCCGCGGATCATCCCGGAACCGAGATATTTCTCGATGCCCTCGATGGACGTCGGCGCCGAGGTGCGCATGAAGCGCGACTTGAACTGCTGGCCATGGGTTCGGTCGTTGACCCATTCGCCCGACGCTGTGACCCACTCGCCGGCGGCGATCACCGCGGCGTGGCCGATGACGGTGATCAATTCGCGGTGGCCGCGCGCCTTGATGCGCAGAACGCAAAAGCCGTTTTCGGCGTTGTGGAAGGTGACGCGCTCGACAAGGCCTGCCAGAACCTCCCGGGTCGCCGATTCCAGTTGGGCCTGTGGCGGGCTGTTCACGAGGTGCCGCGCTCCGCTATAGCCCCACATGCCGCGCAGCCGGGCTCCGATATCAACACCGACCACCGGCTGCGGCGCCAGCGTGTCGGCAACAGCTTCGGGAGTTGCTGCGGCGCGCCGAGTGAACAGCGGCAGGATGTCGTCGGGCAGGAACCGGGAGCGTGGGGCGATCGTGTAGCCGCTGCCGAAGCGGTGCTGGTGGGTGCGGAAGAACCGCAGCGGCTGAACCAGATGGAGATGCTGCTTGGCACGGGTCATGGCGACATAAAGCAGACGGCGCTCTTCCTCGATCTGCGCCGAATTGCCGGCGGCCATATCCGAGGGGATGCAGCCATCGACCAGATTCAACACGTAGACCGCTTCCCATTCCTGACCCTTGGCAGAATGGATCGTCGACAGGATCAGATAATCCTCGTCGAGCCCAGGGCGGCCGGCTTCGGCGCCGACCGCGTCGGGCGGGTCGAGCGTCACTTCGGAGAGAAAGCGTTCGCGGTTTGGGTAGCCCATGGCGATCTGTTCGAGCTGGTCGAGGTCTCCGGCGCGTGAGGGTGCGTAATCGTAGAGCCGCTCAAGATGCGGCTGATACCACGCTCGTACTAGGCCAACCTGCCCAGTCCAGGCAGTCGCGGCATCGCGTAGACGCCGCAGCATGCGGCAGAAGCCCGGCCAGGACAGAGCCGCCGCATCCGGGGGTGCGAAACCAGCAAGCTCGCCCAGGTCGAACCGGTGCTCGCCGAGATGCGTCATCGCCTTCTTTGCGCTGGCCGGCCCGATCCCCGGCAGCAATTGCAGAACGCGAAAACCGGCGAGGGCGTCCCGCGGGTTCTCCGCCCAGCGCAGGATCGCCAGCAGGTCCTTGACGTGTGCCGCCTCGATAAATTTGAGCCCGCCATATTTGACGAACGGGATGTTGCGGCCCGCCAGCTCGATCTCCAGCCGCCCGCTATGGTGCGAGGTACGGAACAAGACGGCCTGGTGGCGCAAATCGATCCCGGCCTCGCGGTGCTCCAAGACCTGGTCGGCGACATAGACTGCCTGCGCCATTTCGTCCTCGACGGTCACCAGGTGAGGTAGCTCGGCAGACAACTTTGACGAGGTCAGCGTCTTGGAGAAACCTTCTCGGGCCTGGGCGATGACCGCGTTGGCAGCGTCGAGAATAGGTTGGATCGAACGATAGTTGTGCTCGAGCGAAATTACCGCCGCTCGCGGTGAGAACTGATCGGGAAAATCGAGAATGTTCCGCACCGTCGCGGCACGAAAGGCATAGATCGACTGGGCGTCGTCGCCGACCACGGTGAGCCCTGCGCCATCGGGCGCCAGCGCGCGAAGGATCGCGGCTTGCAGCCGGTTCGTGTCCTGATACTCGTCAACCAGGATGTGGTCGAAATCCGCCCGCATCTGCGCGGCGATGCCGGGCATTTGCACGGCCTCGTGCCAATACAGCAGCAGATCGTCGTAATCGAGCACGTTGTCACGTTGTTTGGCGGCGACATAAGCAGCAAAGAGGCGTTTCAGCTCGGCTTCCCACTCGTCGCACCACGGGAACGACTCGACCAGCGTCTCCTCAAGCGGACAGCCGGCATTGACGCTGTAGGAATAGATCGCCAAACACGTGCCCTTCTTTGGGAACCGGGAGCGGGTGCGGGCGAGGCCGAGATCGCTGCGGACCAAGTCCATCAGATCGGCACTGTCGGCGCGGTCGAGCACAGTGAAGGCTGGATCCAGCGAGAGGGTGGCGGCGTGCCGGCGCAACAGCCGGTTGCCGATCGAATGAAATGTGCCCGACCAGGGCAGCAGCGCGGCCTCGGCACCGCCGGCTGCTCGACCACGTTGGCTCGCAACGAGGATCTGTTGCGCGCGGCGGGTCATTTCGAGCGCGGCGCGGCGGGTAAAGGTCAACAGCAACAAACGACGCGGATCAGCGCCTCCGAGGATCAGCCGCGCCACCCGGTGCGCCAGCGTCTTGGTTTTGCCGGTGCCGGCCCCCGCAGCGATCAACAGCGGCGGCGGCCCTTGCTCTGCCTCGATACCATAGATAGCAGCGCTGCGCTGCGCCGGGTTCAGCCCCTCGAGAAGCGCGTCTATGGCCGGCGCGGTGCCGGCAGTGTTCCGTTTCCGTTCCACAGAAATCGCATAACATCGCGGGTTCGACCGCGCAATCCCGCCAGGTGTCGACAGGCTCAAGCGTTCGTGCCGGCTATCACCGACCGTGGGTACGGCCGGTTGTCGGCGCGAATCGTTGGA